>SUXK01000011.1 GCA_015061035.1 Bacteroidales bacterium | reverse complement strand
ACCGCATATCACTAACAGCAACAGACGGCAACTACAATGTATATTTGAAAGATGCCGCAACCGATGAAACAGTATGCTTGAACGATGAAGACTACACCTTCACCTCCACAGCAAAAACAACAATAGCAGATCGCTTTACAGTATCAATGTTAGAGCCAACAGGAATCATTGATGTCGCAAGAGCAGAAGGAGCAATCAAACCAGTTGTTTTAAGCAACGCAATCAAGTTATACGGCACAGAGGAGGGCGACCAGGTATCACTCTACACTGCAAACGGAATGATAATTACCAACACAGTAGCAGAAGAAGGCGTAACAACTATCCCAACTTCAGTTACAGGAGTAATCATCATAAAAGTAGCGGGAGAGACAATTAAGGTTGTAAAATAGTTTTTAGTTTTCGGTTTCGCAAACTCAACCGCCCTACGGGTAGTTAACAAGCACTTGCTTGTTGAATCTGCTCACGCTCGGCAAAGTTTAAGTAAACTTATTTTGCCCTCGACTACTCGCAGATTTGTTAGTTATCAGATAAAAATGGTTGTCCTTTGAGGGCAACCATTTTTGTTTTCATTTTCTTTTCCGCAAAGAAAACGTGTATCAAAAGCAAGTAGGGACGTGGTCTGCCACGTCCGCAAAACGGGTATCAAAAGCAGTAGGGACGTGTCCTCCGTCGTGCAGGGCACTGCACTCTCCATTTTAAGGTACAAATTAACATTTAGTTAATTTTAATTACTTTGTAATTACCTTAAAATGCCTGCTCTGTCCGCCAACAAAGGTTTGCACGAAATGCAAACCTTTGTTATATGTAATTAATTATTTTATAAACTTTTTGACCGCAAAAAGTTACAAAAACTCCCGCCACCCGTATAAAACAGTCATTCGTTTTTTTGTTCGGGAGTTTATAAAACATCCCTCAGTCAAAACTCATTTGCCGTTCCATCTTTCTCCTTGTTTGAAGGGAACTGCGGAACTCGCTTCGCTCAAACAGTCCTCGTTCTCTTTCCTTCAAACTGCGAGAGATTACACTCTGTTTTATAATGGTGCGGTATTATATTAAAGTAACTTTTGCACGTCCGCAAAACGGGTATCAAAAGTAGTAGGGACGTGGTCTGCCACGTCCGCAAAAAAAAACGAGTATCAAAAGCAAGTAGGGACGTGGTCTGCCACGTCCGTCAATGGATTAAAGTAATCCATTTTATGTTGTATACTCTTAAACTCCTCCCCTCGAGTAGGGGAGGTGGCTGTAAGTCGGAGGGGTAATAAACTGAGAGCCTCCAATGTTGTAGGGACTTCACCCCGTCGTGCAGGGCACTGCACTCTCCATTTTAAGGCTCAAATTAACATTTAGTTAATTTTAATTACTTTGTAATTACCTTAAAATGTCTGCCACGTCCGCCAAAATAGAAAAATGGTTGTCCTTTGAGGGCAACCATTTTTTTGTTTTTAATTAGTCCAATTAGTCCAATAAGTCCAATTAGTCCAATAAAAAAATTAGCACCCTATCCACCCTAGTAATCTTAGTTATCTTATCAAACAACTATTTAAAATGTTAAAACAGAAAAATTTAACATTAAAAAAGATAAATAAACAAAATAAAGTTTTAACTTTGCAAAGCGAAGTGTACACATAATGGTATGCTATATAGATTAGTTGGCTAAAAAAGTGAAATAGAATAGCATAACTATAACCCCAATATTAGAGATGAAAACTAACCTTACACCACTCCCTATTGGAGAGGGGTTGGGGGAGAGGATTAGAATAGAAAACAAAAAAAATATTAATAAAAAAAATTATGAGTATGAAGAAAAAACTACTTTGGGCATTAACGCTTGTGCTATTAGCGTTATTCCCGTATCAAAACGCAAAAGCCAGTTTGGTACAATTAGATCGTTCAGGATGGACTGCATCAGCAAGTTCAGAACATGCCAACGATGCTTCAGAAGGTATGGCACGTTATGCTATTGACGGAAGCTTAGGAACATGGTGGCATAACGAATATAACGGAGCAAATGCCGATACAGATGTTCCTCACTGGATTATGTTTAATTTAGGAAGCATACAATCATTTGATGCGTTCAATTATGTATCTCGTACAGCAGACCCAAACGGATGTAATGGTAACATTAACAACTATACACTATATGTAAGTGATACAGCACCAAATACATCAAATATTTCGGGAACAATGACCGAAGTAAAATCTGGTTCATTCAACTATAATGCACAAGAGCATAAGGTTGATTTGGGAACAACTGTAAGTGGACAATATGTATTGTTGTATGCATCAACTACATTAGGAACTGCAGGAGCAAATCTACACGCCAATTGTGCCGAGTTCTATTTGTACAAAAATGATTATTTCACAGACTTTGGAACATCAACAAGAACTTTTGATGACAGAAAATTAGTATCTATAAATTTTAACGATGCTGACAATACAAATACGGCAATTGCGGTAAATCAACCTTCTGCTTCTGGTGCTCAAATCTATTTTGACAAGACAAGTAATGTAATTACTCTTACAAAAGGAGCAGATGTAACTCCCACAATAGATTGGTCTGGATGGAAGATGCATGGATATTTATATGTGGATTTCAACGGAGATAAAACCTTTACCCCCAATTTAGGAGCAAACGGAATACCTGCTGAGAATAGTGAATTGATAGCATATACATACTATAATGGATATGATCATACTGGAACATCCACAATTACAGATGCTGATCCAAAACCAGGAACAATGAAAGTATTTACAATTCCTGAATCTATATCTAATGGAACATATAGAGCAAGATATACAGTAATGTGGGATAAAATAAACGCCGATGCAACCTCAGATAAAGGAAACGGAATGTGTGTTGTTGACTTTACCATAAAAGTCGAAGACTCAACACCCACAAACGAGAAAAAGCAAAATTTGTTCTCATCAGCGAATATAAGTCAAGCCAACCAAATATATCCATATCGTATTCCGGGTATTGCAAAAGCATATAACAACCATTTGATAGCAGTAGCAGCCCACTTGATTTGTGGAACAGACCCTGGTTACGGACAAGTAGATGTTGTATGTCGTGTAAGTAAAGATAACGGAGTAACTTGGGGTAATGAGGTAGATGTAGCAGTAGGAGATGCATCTCTTATAAATGCCAATACAAACGTATTTGAAATTGCATTCGGAGACCCTGCAATTGTTGCAGACCGCACAAGCAATAAAGTTGCAATATTTGTAGTTGCAGGATGTACCCACTATTTTGCGGCAACTCGTAGTAATCCCAATATGATTGGAGTTATATACGGAACATATAACGAAACCACAGGAAATTGGGATTGGGAAGAACCTAAAAACATAACAGAAAAAATCTACTCATTATATGATAATGTCAATACAATTCAGTCGGCATTTATAGCAGGAGGTAAAGTATTCCAAAGCCGTATAGTAAAAGTAGGTCAATACTACCGTTTATACGCTGCAATGTGTGCCCGTCCAAATGGAAACCGAGTAATCTACTCTGACGACTTTGGAGAAACATGGCATGCACTTGGAGGAGCATCGGCAGTACTCACACCAGAAAATGGAAACGAACCAAAATGCGAGGAGTTACCCGATGGAAGAGTAATACTTTCAAGTCGCAATTCAAACGGAAATGGTCGTATCTATAATATATATACTTATACAAATACAACAACAGGCGAAGGAAGTTGGAGTAGTTCAGCAACAAGTACATTTGACGGTTCAAATCAAGCACCTGGTAGCAACAATACCAACGGAGAAATTTTGATTGTTCCTGTAAAACGTAACAGCGACAGCAAAGAGATGTACCTTGCATTACAATCACAACCTACAGGTAATAGTCGTGTAAATGTAGGTATCTATTATAAAGAACTTACTAACCTTGATGATATGAATACTGTTGCAAATTTCGCAACAGGATGGAACGGATTCTATCAAGTAAGTACAACTGAGTCGGCATATAGTTCAATGGACTTGCAAGCCGATGGCAAAGTAGGATTCATCTATGAAGAGACATTAACAAGAGACGGAACTGTACAAAACCCAATAACAACAACATTCCCTAGTGGAGTAGATCCTTGGGGTAGTTCAACACACGGCTTTGAGGGATATAACAATATATACAGAGCCTACACTATTGAGCAATTAACAAACAATGCATATAGCCTAAAAACAGATGTAAACAGAGGTACATTTGTAAAAACATATCTAAATGCAGCGGTTAATGCTTCAACACTCCCAACTGCAACAAAAACAGAATTAACTACAAAAATTAATGCATTGGGCGATAATCCAACTACTGCACAAGTTGATGCTATATATGCAGAGTTAAACAAAGATCCATTTGATGGTAAAATTGTAACATTCACAAACGTTCAACAAAATGGAGATAAACGAGCATTATATGTAAATGGTAGCGATGTATTATCATTAGGAACAACAAGTCAAACAGCCGAGAGTTTGGGAACATCTGCTCAGTTCTTATGTGAAAAACTTTCAAATGGCAAATATACATTCAAAAACATTGCAACCAATGACTATATGATTTATCGTAATCAAGATAGTCCCAACGATGCCACTGCTAAAGGTACAAACGATAATAAGGGAACTTTATCAACATACGATGCAACATATTGCGATTGGTCTTTAGGAGATGGAAGCGGAACAGTAGCAGGAACTTACTATATATCAACAGGACGTCCAAGTCAAACATCTCCTACAAGTTGTTTAATTGTGTTATCAACTGGATTATTTGATGGATGGGCACGACACGAAGTTGCATATACAGCAACATATAGTAACCTATATGAAATAGGTATAGTATCTGTTCCCACTGAAGAATTGTTATCAGACGCACAAACACTAATAAGCAAAACAGGAGTAGGTTATCCAAAAGCAAACTCAACTGCTCGCACAACATTGCAAAGTGCAATTGATGCAGCGAAGGCTAACTCAAATGCTGTAAACGGAATTGCATTGCAAAATGCAATAGACGCTTACTATGCATCAACAGACGTTGAGATGCCCACAGCAGGAAATCTTTACTCATTTATAGTAGGTCATGGCAATAGTAAATATTACATATACAACAACAATGGTACATTAGCAATTGCTTCATATACAGAGGGCACTACAGTGCTACCCGCAACAGCAAAATTTACTTGCGAGGTAAACGGAAACTACTATATGTTTAAAACATCAGATAATAAATATATGGCATTCCCACCATTCGGAACTGGGAATTACTCTGATGCAAGCCCCGATGGTATAGAGGATGTTGCAAGTGATAAAACAAAATTCTCAATTGCCAAGTTATACAACAATATTAATGCGGATGTAACTGTCTCTAACCAAGATTTGTTTGGAAATGTATATCTAACAGTTCTTTTAAGAGGACATAAAAATGATGGAGGTGATGCCGAGGAGGGAGTAATTGTTGTTAAAACTACAGAAGGAATATGGGACGGAGCAAAAAAACCTTATGATAATGGAACATTCTCTTCTGCAATAAGTGTTATACCACAAGAGATTGATGAACGCACAATAGCAGTTGCAGTATCAGATGATGATACTGGCAAAGGAGAGGTTGCAATTGAAGGAACTGATGAAAAAACAATAACAACATCTGAAATAGTAACAATTAAGGCAACAGCAAACGAAGGCTACAAATTTGTTAAATGGACAGTTGGTGATGCTGAAGTAAGTACAGATGCAACATATACCGATGCAACATCAGGCAATAAAACATATACTGCACATTTTGCTCCACTTACAGCAACAGATAAATATGCTGAGTATATTTGCACTCCGGGAATAAATACTGCAGGAAATACAACATTTGTTCGTGCAGCAACAATTTCGGAGGGTGTAAATATAGATGATGCAACAATTGAAATTGGAGATTTGGCAGTTCAAGGTCAAAAAGGTGTAACAGCACCAATTTCTGCTAAAGCAGGAGCAGTTTTCAATTTGAACTTGACCTACACTCTACATTGGGGAGATTTGGCAATATTTGGAATGACACAGGAGAATTCAGAGATGCTTTACGGACCATTTGAGGGAAGTTGGGTATCAGGAGCATCTACAAGTGCAGTTCTAACACCAATAACAGAGGCTGGTCTTACTGTGGACGGAACAACAGTAACATATCTAATAAGCATACCTTCAACATTAAATATAGGAGATATATATGTAGTGAGAGCATTAACAGGAGGTAACCCATCAACAGCGTGCGATACAGGAATTGCTGAAGGAGGATACCTTGACTTCCTATTTGAGATAGAGGGAGAGGCAGTTCCACACACTGTAAAAGTAGTTGTTGCACCTTCAGAGGGAGGTAGTGCAACAATAAACGGTGAGGATAGAACTCAAATTGAGGCATCAGGTATTGTAAGCCTATCGGCAACACCAAATGGTGGTTACCGTTTCTTGAGTTGGACAGACAACAACGGAAATTTAATCTCAGAAAATGCCGACCTTACAAAACCAATAGTTGCCGATACAACATATCGTGCAAACTTTGTAAAAGTGTGGAGTGTAACTGCTACATCAAACAATCCAGAATTGGGTACAGTAACAATAGATGGTAAAAACAGTGAAGGAAGCGTAGATCATGCCACAACAATCACACTTACGGCAATACCTAATACAGGTGGTAAATTTATACATTGGACATTGAATGATGAGCCTATTTCAACACAAAACCCATTTAAAACAACTATCCTTAAAGATGAGGCTTATCAGGCAGTATTCGAAAAAGATTATCCTGCTGTTAAATTGAAATATACAGGAAATGAGACACAAATAAACCGATATTTGAAGTCATTAACCGTAGAGGCAGGAGATATATCTACCACAGTATTTAATGCAGATAGCGAAACTTCATTGCCTCGAATTGATCCCGAATATACAGCCTTTGGCAATAGCGGATCTTCAACTGCAACACCAACAACAATGGGAGCCTTAATAGATAAGACGGCAAACACTATTAAAGTTTTATCTGAAACAACAACTCTTGATTTAACATTTAAGCAATGGAGTAGTGATATGAGTCATGTGGCAGTATCTGGAGCGGAACCACAATTAAAATGGACCCAACAAGCAATATTCATTGATTGGAACAAAGATAAAGATTTTGCTGATGCAAATGAGGCTTATGATAAGAGTAGTAATGATGAAGCAAATGCCACTTTTGCAAGTAATGACGGATATACACGAACCATTACCATTCCTCAGGGTATTGAAACAGGAGTTTACCGAATGAGAGTTGTATATCATGAGCCAGTAGGTGCATATACAACAGATTGGAGAGGAGATTTCACAGAGGCAGCATCTGCCAATATTGTTACAAACGGAAGAGTATATGACTTTGCCATTGAAATTGTTGAGAATAAAGATTACATCACCTTTACATCGCCTGGAGGAACATATTTTAAAATGGGAGAGACTGTTGATATAACATTGTCATATCCAGTTGAAGGCTCAAAAATATATTATACAACCAATGGATTTGAACCTGATGAGAACTCAGCGGTTATAGATAACGGAGGTACGGTTGCTTTGAATACATTTAACGAAGGAGTAGTAACCATCAAAGCAAGAGCCTACGACCCCCAAACAAGTTCGTTCTGCTCATCAGTATATTCGGCTTTATATAATATATTTTCGCACTACTCATTAGGAGAAGTTCCAATAACAACCTACAATGCCAATACAACAACAATTGTTGGAGCGGCAATATCAAACGGAGTAGGAGTTGAAAACGGAACTATAAACCATAATTTTGTACAAGGTCAAAGAACAGCAACAACCCCAATATCCGTTGCTGGGGATGCCACATTTAATTTAGATGTAACCTTCAATTTGAAATGGTATGGATTCAAGATATATAGAATCAATTACACAGGAAAAGAAATACAACGCTCTATCGTAAGCAATTATTTAGGTTCTGTCGCAAACGAAGTAAATGCAAACGAGTTTGAGAGTGATTTAACAACCGCAGGTTATATCTTTACAAAAGATGGAGACCAGTATACAGTATCTATACCAATAACAATTAAAAATGGAGAAAATGAATTAGGAGAAGGAACTAATGTAGCATACAGATTTATTGTTACAGGAGGACTTAACGCCGAAACCCTTGCACCATCGGGGTCATATGGCGATGGTGAGTATGTTGATTTTATGTTTACTGTACAACCTCAATCTTCAATAACAAAATTGGCAGGAACAGCAACTAAAGATTTGAATATTACAGTAAAAACAACCGATGCTTGTTACTTGCAGGTTGGAGGATACTCTCAAAACTTACCAACGGCACAAACATTGACTATCCCTGCATCGTTGAATGCAGCGGGAGAGATGGATATTCAAGTAGTAGGAGCAGAAATTGAGAAGATGGATATTGAAGTCCTTGAGATAGGAACAAATGTTCTGCTCCCAGATGTAGATTACTTGGGCGAGGTAACACTTAAATCATTGGCAGACTTTAGTGCAACTACTCTGTCACACGCATCAGTTCTCCCAGAAGAGGGAATAAACGTAGTGGTGGAGAAAGAGATTAAAGTACCTTACACAATTGATGGTAAGATGCCAACATATTTCAACTTCTTGTCAATGCCATTCGACTTTGATCCGGGAGTAAATATTGAGTTCTATAATCCAAATACAAGTAATTGGGAGCCTGCAACATTAGAAGAAGATATACGAGTTTTAACATATAAGAGCGCTACTCGTGCTAATGGACAAGCATATTACAATCAAACTTGGAATACATTCAAAGGAACAGGAGGATTGATATATGCTAATCAAGGATTTGTATTGGTAGGAAACAGTGATTATGGCGATGCAGAACATAAAATGAAAGTACGTTTCAAATCATTCTATGCAGAACAAGCACAGCAAGGACAATTGGCAGTAACACGCGAGACTATATACACTCAAGACGGAAGTGCAAAAACAATTACAGCAACCCGTTATCGTAACTCAAGAGGCGAACCTCATCCGTTAGATGCAGACTGGCAACATATTGGATCGCCATACTTGACACATAGCGATGGAATAGACTACGTACTATACTACCACGATGGATACAAATATGTATCAGTAGAGCAAACAGAGAGCCCAACAATCTCAGCATTCCAATCAGTAATGTTCCAGGCAAACTTAGGAGGACTGCCAGAACAAGAGATTATAATGACTCCATTGTCAATAGGAGCAAAAACAAATGCTGCAAACGGAGTTTACGGAAGAGCAAATCTTGCAATAAACGATGATGAGTGCGTTAAGATAGTGCTAAAAGATGATGCATCAGAGAACTTTGTAGTAAACGAAGATGCGTGGTATATGGCACCAACAGCAAACGTCTTCTCAACAATGTCGGTAAATGTAGCAGGAAGTGAGGCATCAATCTCTGTTCAACCTGAGCCAACCGAGTTGCCATTGACAGTATATGCAGGAGCAAAAGCCCAACAAACAATATCGTTGAGCCGTTACGATGGAGAGGTTAACATCTTCTTAAAAGATGCAGTAACCGATGAAACAGTATGCCTGAACGATGAAGATTACACCTTCACAGCAACACCATACTCAACAATAGCCGATCGCTTCACAGTATCAATGATAGAGCCAACAGGCATTACTGAGAGTGTAGCAGAGGCAACAATCAAAGCCGTAGTAGCAGGCAACACAATCAAGTTGTACGGTACAGAGGAGGGCGACCAAGTATCACTTTATACCGCAAACGGAATGTTAATTACCAACGCAGTAGCACAAGATAGCGAAACATCTATTGAGACTTCTGCCACAGGAGTAATCATCATAAAAGTAGCGGAAGAGACTGTTAAGGTTGTAAAATAGTTGAATTAGGAATGTAGGGACGTGTCCCCCGTCGTGCAGGGCACTGCACTCTCCATTTTAAGGTACAAATTAACATTTAGTTAATTTTAATTACTTTGTAATTACCTTAAAATGCCTGCCACGTCCGCCAAAATAGAAAAATGGTTGTCCTTTGAGGACAACCATTTTTGTTTTTAATAAGCCCAATAATATTAATTAGTCTAATTAGTCTAATAAGTCTAATAATAAAATTAGACATGGTTATCTTAGCCCCCTTAGCCATCCTAGTAACCCTAGTTTAATTTTAAAGTAATTTTTTCACGTCTGAAAGACGGGAAACGAGCCACCCAAGCAGTAGGGACGTGGTCTGCCACGTCCGCCAGAGAAGAGCCTCCAATGTTGTAGGGACGTGGTCTGCCACGTCCGCCAATGGATTACAGTAATACATTTTATGTTGTGTACTCTTAAACTCCTCCCCTCAAGTAGGGGAGGTGGCTGTAAGTCGGAGGGGTAATAAACATCAATAACCACGGACTTTGTCCGCGACTATTACGTAGTTTCGCTTTGCTCAACATTGTCTTTCAGACAAATGATAGTTACCCTAAGTTCTCACTCTGTTTTATAATTGTGCGGTTTTATTTGTAAAGGAGATATACTGATAGATGATAGAGGCAAGAACTTAACAAGTGAATTTGATGGAGAATGGATACAATTTGGCTCTGACAAATCAAAAGAGACTTCAAACGAAGTCTCTTTTGTGTTTTATATAAATGTTATTCTATTTTAATGGGCGATTTAGAAGAGGTGCATCTGACCATTTTCATCAGGAGTTAAGTTCTCTTCTTGTGGAGTCTCTTCTGTATCTGAGTCATCTATATCAACAAATGGTTGTTTGCTCTTATCTGCCTCAACCTTCTCAGGTTCTTTCTCTTCAGGTTGTCTTGTAGGCTTAAGTTCTTTAATCTCTTCTACTTCAAATGTTGTAAGGCGTTTACCTTTTGCTTTAAATGATTTTACTCCTATAAATTCTTCGGCTTCAACCTCCATTGCTTCGCGGAATGAATCGCCACCACCAAACGTTACTCCAACTCGTGCGTATGGCTCATCGGTAAGTAGTATTAAAGTTGAATCGGGATTTTCGCCTAAGAAGTTTTGTTTCTTGCGAGAGTTCTCCATCTGGAATCGTTTAATATACGGATACCCTTGTTGCGAAGCATCGTTTAGAACGGCTGTCCACACTTTGCCCTCTTCGTATTTTTCAAATACTATAATATCGTTTTCGTAGTGGTTTGTAATATCAAAGTTTGAGGTGTAGAAATCTCCATTCTTAAGAACTACAAGTATAGAATCGTGTCCCGAGAACTCTCCAACATACTCTCCTCTGCCGTCATAGTTTAGGCGAAGGACATCGCGATCAAACCACACTTTTAATCCTCCGAGAGTTGATTCGCCCTTCTCTTTTAGACTGATTCTATGTATCTCGTTCTTTGTTACAATGTTACCCATTGATTGACGTCCCTTGATTGCAATTTCGCTGAAACTCTTTTCAATATACAGGGCTTTCATACGAGGTTTGGGTTTGAATGTTATTTTCAAGACCTCTGCCTCTCCATTTGAGTTTGCCGAGAACCAAGTAATTCTTGAACCGGGTTTACCTTGTGTAAGGTCATACTCTTTGTCGCGTGATACTCCTGTTACTGCAAAACGTTTCATATATTGAAGTCCATCGCGTCCATCGCGATAGATAACATTGTAAATTGTTCTGGTATCGTTCTTTTTGAATACATTCAAGTATAAGATATTTTTACCAACAAACATTTTGTCGGCAACCTTTACAATCTTGTATTTTCCATCTTTGTAGAAGATTATAATATCATCTATATCAGAGCAGGTACATACAAATTCATCCTTTTTAAGTGATGTTCCAATGAATCCCTCTTCGCGGTTTATATATAGTTTTTCGTTTGCTTCAACCACTTTGGTTGCAACAATAGTGTCAAAACCTCTAACCTCTGTGCGGCGAGGATAGTCTGCTCCATATTTCTCTTTTAGGTGAACAAACCAATCTATTGTGTAGTCAATAATGTTGGCAAGGTTATGATCAATTTTTGCTATTGCATCTTTGTATGCGGCAATTTGGTCATCTGCCTTATCGGAGTTGAATTTTAGGATGCGTCCCATTTTAATCTCCATAAGTTTGAGAATGTCATCGCGTGTAATCTCTCTTATGAAGAGTTTTTTAAATGGCTCTAATCTGCCATCAATATGTTTGACAGCCTCATCCATATTCTTACTCTGCTCAAATCCTTTATCCTTATATATTCTCTCTTCAATGAATATTCTTTCGAGCGAAGCAAAGTGTAAACGTTCTGAAATTTCGTTACGTTTTATAGTGAGTTCATTTCTGAAAAGTTCTACTGTTCTGTCGGTACTTCTGCCAAGTAGTTCGCTTACGGTTAAGAATTGTGGTTTACGGTCGCATATAACACAGCAGTTAGGCGATATGCTTACCTCACAATCGGTAAAGGCGTATAGAGCGTCAATTGTCTTATCTGATGATGTTCCGGGCTGTAAGTAAACTAAAATTTCAGCGTTTTGGGCAGTATTGTTATCAACCTTTCTGATTTTTATTTTACCTTTCTCTTGTGCTTTTAATATCGATTCAATAAGTGTTGTTGTGGTTTTTCCAAAAGGAATTTCGGTAATTGCCAATGTCTTATTGTCAATTTTCTCTATTTTAGCACGAACTCGAATAGTTCCACCTCGTTCTCCATCGTTATATTTTGATACATCAACATATCCTCCTGTCTGGAAATCGGGGTACAACTCAAAATCCTCACCTCTTAGGTACGAGATAGAGGCATCAAGAAGTTCGTTAAAGTTGTGAGGCAATATCTTTGATGATAGACCAACGGCAATACCCTCAACTCCCTGAGCAAGTAACAAAGGAAATTTTACAGGAAGCGTAACGGGTTCGTTATTTCTTCCGTCATAAGATGGCTTCCACTCTGTTATTTTAGGATTAAAAAGAATCTCTAATGCAAAGTGAGATAGACGAGCCTCAATGTAACGAGGTGCTGCAGCACCATCGCCAGTTAAAATATTTCCCCAGTTACCCTGACAATCAATAAGTAACTCTTTTTGTCCCAATTGAACAAGAGCATCACCAATTGAAGCATCTCCATGAGGGTGATACTTCATTGTATTACCAACAACATTGGCAACTTTATTGTATCTTCCGTCCTCAAGTTCGTTCATTGAGTGAAGTATGCGGCGTTGAACTGGTTTAAGACCATCTTCGATATGAGGAACGGCACGTTCCAGTATTACATACGAAGCGTAGTCGAGAAACCAACTTTGGTACATACCAGTAAGGTGTAGTTTTTTCTCGCCCGATGAACTTGACTGATGCTCTTTTGATGTAACTTCAGGATTGTTATTTTCTTCTTTCTCTTGGTTTAAAGAATCCTCGTCTGCCATTATCGTGTACTTTTGCTCTATTAGTTGGTAAAAATGGGGTTACAAGGCTTAAATATAGGTTAAAAAAGTATTTATAAAACCTAAATAAGCAAATTTACAAGCAAAGATACAAATTAAATCGAAAAAAATCGTTTACTTTGCAGATTATTACGCATATATTAAGAATAGGTCTGAAAAAATTCGTTCTTAGCAAGAGTTTTTTGTGAGATTGTATTCTTTTTTATTGTAACAAAGCAAATAAAAATAGTATCACGATTTTATACAATTAAAACGAAATGACACAAGAAGAGGTTTTTAAAAAATTGATTTCGCACTGTAAAGAGTATGGTTTTGTATTTCCTTCAAGTGAGATATATGATGGACTTTCTGCAGTGTATGACTACGGTCAAATGGGCGTAGAACTGAAACAAAACATTAAAAAATATTGGTGGGATAGTATGATTCTATTGAACGAGAATATTGTTGGTATAGATTCTGCTATTTTTATGCACCCTACTATATGGAAAGCATCAGGACACGTTGATGCATTTAATGATCCTCTAATTGACAATAAAGACTCAAAGAAACGTTATCGTGCCGATGTGCTTATTGAAGAGCAAATGGCAAAATATGACGACAAAATAAATAAAGAGGTTGAGAAAGCGGCAAAACGTTTTGGCGACTCTTTTGATGAGGCAATGTTCCGTCAAACTAATCCAAGAGTATTAGAGACAGCGGCGAAACGTGATGAGTTACACGAGCGTTTTGCAAAAGCAATGAACGATAACGACTTGGCAGAGTTACGTCAAATAATTGTTGACTACGAAATAACTTGTCCCATAAGCGGAACAAGAAACTGGACAGACGTGCGTCAATTTAACTTGATGTTCTCAACTGAGATGGGCTCAACTGCTGACGGAGCAATGAAAGTATATCTACGTCCCGAGACAGCACAAGGAATTTTTGTAAATTACATTAACGTTCAAAAGACAGGAAGAATGAGAATACCTTTTGGTATTGCACAAATTGGTAAAGCATTCCGTAACGAGATTGTTGCACGTCAATTCATCTTCCGTATGCGTGAGTTTGAGCAAATGGAGATGCAATTCTTTGTTCGCCCGGGAGAGGAGTTAACTTGGTTTGAGAAATGGAAAGAGACTCGCTTAAAATGGCACAAAGCACTTGGCTTAGGCGATCACAAATATCGCTTCCACGACCACGACAAATTGGCTCACTACGCAAACGCAGCAACAGATATTGAGTTTGAGATGCCTTTCGGATTTAAAGAGGTTGAGGGAATACACTCACGTACAAACTTTGACCTTGGTAGTCACGAGAAATATTCAGGTAAGAAACTTCAATATTTTGATCCCGAGTTGAACGAATCATACGTTCCTTATGTTATTGAAACATCAATAGGTGTTGACCGTATGTTCTTAAGTGTTATGTCGGCAGCATATTGCGAAGAGAAATTGGAGAATGGAGAGAGTCGCGTAGTTCTTAAACTACCAGCAGCACTTGCCCCAATTAAACTTGCAGTGTTCCCTCTTGTTAAGAAAGACGGGCTACCCGATAAGGCACGTGAGATAATGAACGACCTTAAATTCGACTTTAAGTGTATGTATGATGAGAAGGACTCTATCGGAAAGAGATACCGCCGTCAAGATGCAATTGGAACACCTTTCTGTATAACAGTTGACCACGACACACTTGTTGACAATAAAGTAACAGTACGCTATCGCGACACAATGCTTCAAGAGCGTATAAACATAAGTGATATTAAAGATATTATCAGTGAGCAAGTATCGTTTAAGTCGCTACTTAAAAAGATTGCACAAGAGTAATACCAATGAAGAGATTACCACATATAATATTTATTGCGATGGGAGTGCTTATTGCCCTCTCATCGTGCAATAAAGAGGAGAACAATTGGGATAAATATGAAGATTGGCGAAATGCCAATAACGATTTTATTGAGGCAAAAGCAGAGGAACTCAATGCTGCAGGAACTGCATTTGCTTATGAGCAGATAACTCCTGATTGGGATAAGGGAAGTGCTATATTGATGAAAAGGCTCAAACATGGTACAGGCACTAAAAACCCTCTCTACACAAGTTATGTGGATGTGATATACAAAGGAACTCTTTACGATGGAACGCCCTTTGACTCAACCTATTCATATACCGATAGCATCACAACTTTAAAACTATCGGCAACAGTACAAGGTTTTGCAATGGCACTTACCAATATGGTGGTTGGAGATAGTTGCGAGATTATTATCCCTGCCTACGCAGGATATGGCGAACAAGACAGAGATAAAATACCACCATATTCAGCACTAATATTCGGTATAAAATTGGTAGATATTCCTGCTTACGAAAAACCATATCAAAAGAAATAGAGAGATTATCTAATATATTTCAGAATAAAGAGTATGAGTCAATTGATTCATACTCTTTAGTTTTGTATTAATACAAAACTAAAGAGTAATCCGCATAATGATTAATGCTCTGTATATAAAAAACGAGGTTATCTCTCTTTGAAGAAGATAACCTCGTTAAGTTCCTTTAGTTTTTTAGTGATAAGTTTTAAAATGACATGCAATTACCAGATAGTAACGAGCTTTGGCAATACTCCTTTGAAGTTAGGCATTGAGCGCCCAATGGAGGCTCCTATATAAGTAGGATCACAAACAACATATCTCTTCCCCTTAATATTGAAACAATCTCCCTTTACATCATCACTACCAAAGCAAACTGCTGTTGCAATATGATTAGGATAATTAAGCAATACAACATCTAAACCTAACAACTCGTGAACAAGAATAGAGTAAAGAATTGACCTGTCTTCGCAATCGCAGTAAGGATAATATAAAGTTTCATCGGCAAACAATGGACGCTCTTCTCCGAATTGCTCAGGATCAGTCTTGTACTTAAATGCAGTTTGAACAAAGTTCAACAACATATTAGCTGCATCGGTCTTGCTCTTTCCTGCAATCTGTTTTCTAAGTTGAGGATACAACGAACTCTTAACATCGGCCGATAGTGAAGCCTTAGAATATACATCCCACTTACCATTACGAGGATAATCAGCATAAAAATCAATAATATTTTTATTAAGTTTAAGACCTACTGTACACATATTATCTTTTGACTTATAATAACGCATTACGTCTTGTTCCTTTGCCAAATGTGGCTCCTTAGCAACTCCTACGGCAAACCATTGCTCCTTAGGGAATTCATGGTCAAAAATAGCAAACGATGAGGCAGTAACAGATTTATCAAGTACATAATAATTAGCATTGCCAATAGTTAAATATGAGTATCCATAAATCTCATCGGTACTCGGTAACAAAAGCACCAATCTGCCACCTCCACGTGCAATACGAACCTTGTATCCCGACTGAGTGAGAATAAACATCTGCATAACATGTGCCTCATCTAAATTGCTACTGCCAAAAAACTCGTTACACATTATCTCCACGAAACGCAGATAAGCCCAATCGCAAAGATTAAGGCTCTCCTTATACCTTAAGCAATCGTCAATAACTGTAATATAATCGTTTCCTGATAATTTTCTCCATGCATCAGCAACACTCTTTTCATCAATTCCAGAAAGTGAAAATTTATGACTTGACGTCAAAGTTACGTTGCAAGGAGTACCATAGAACTCAAAATTAAAATTTTTCACCGCAGGAGCCTTCTCTTGTATAGGTTTGGGAGTAACAGCAGGTTTAGTAGAGGATTTCTGTGGCAAAGGAGTTAATGTGGCAATCGGAGTATCACTTTTCCTATACTCAGGCTTTGCAATAGGCTTTGAAACCTCATTTTGGGGCTTAGGCTCAAAATGAGGTCTTTTCTCCTTGTCAGGAGTAGCAATTACTGGAGGCAATGGCGTATCAGTAGCCTTTATTGCAGGTTTAGTAGAGGATTTAGTCCAAGTACGCTCCATAAACTTAGCAAACTCAGCATTAATACTATCGCGAAAATTTTTAAACTCCTGCTCTGTTGTATTTTTAAAAGCATTATACCCTGATTGAGTTTTTTTACGGAACTCATCAAAAGATTCTCGTTGAGACTTAACTTGCGTTTCAAAATTTTGAGATGATACATTGACTAAAATCAATGAAATAAAAGAAAATAATACAATAACCTTTTTCATTGTAAAACAGAATTATAAACGCACTTAAATTTATACAAATAAAATATTTGCTATTTTTAGATAAAATATTACCCTATTTTATGCGAATAACTATTCTTTACTTTTTAGTATAGTTACATAATCCAGAAAAACGAGGTTGCCCAATACCCATAAAGATAAAAGCAACCCCGTTGACATTTTCGTATTTACAAAGAGATATACTTATTTTATCTCACGCTAAATAATGAACCAAAATTGTATCCAACATTAAATGTCATAGCAACATTTTGACCAGCTGATAAATCTAACATAAAATAGAACCCTTTCTTTATCATCACTCCACCTCGTATATCGAAACTAATACCATCTTGAAAGCAAGCATCTAAACCAAGTCCCCCAACAAAAGCAGTTTTTTTATCATGATAATTTCCAATGGTTGTTAATAGTCCCCATTGAACAAAAGAGTATCCTCCCGATAAGTATGTTCCTAATCCAAAACTTTTACTAATAGGATATGCAAAATCAATACCTATACCAGTTTTGAAATGACCTAATGGTATGCAAAATCCCAGACCATAATTTAGACCTAACAATAAGTGCTTGTCAATTGTAGGTTTAGGAGTAGGGGCGGGAGTAGGAGCAGGAGTAGGAGCGGGAGCTTCTATTTTTGGAGTTCCATAAGTCCAACAAACAGGACCCTCATGATTTAACGCAGATGTACAGTTCAAATTTTCCCATCTTAAAGTAAGTTGCTTAGCAACATAAGAGAACTTCTCTCCCAGTTCACTTGGATCATCGCACCATATAAATTGTGATGAGCTACTGGCTAATGGTTTCAATTCTGCTTTCATCATATCTATCTGAGAATCTTGAATATCCGTTCCTTGCATGACTATCATCCACGAATTGAGATTTTCTCCCTTAATTTTTGTTGTATGAATTTTTTCTTTTACAAAATTATATACATCTTTTTTAGCATATAATTGTTTTTCTTCTATTCGTGAGCCATTGTCCAATCCATCAGTAAAGATGATAATATGTGATCCCTCATAGTTTTTAGCATTGATGTTCTGCGCAGTTTTAATTTGTAAATCAATTCCCTGATTTATTGCACTATACATTGTTGTAGCATTTACATCATTTGTTTGTCTTTCAATAAAATTTAACAAAATGCCTTTATTCTCAGGTGTTAAAGGTTTAAATCCTAAGATTTGGGTTTTTGCCTTAGATGAAAAACAAATAATGTTAACCTTAATATTTCCGTTAAGAGAAGCTCTTGCTAACCCATTTATAATAGTCTTTGCACCTTCTTTAACTTTAAGAAAATCATCACCCAGACTATTACTACAGTCAAGAACAAGTAAGAATGTTGAAGGGTTATCCGTTCTATAACTTGAGATACCACTACCAGACTCTATATCAGTAATCCATGTACCTTCTATCTGACGCCAATATTGAAGTCTATTATTTCCAATATTTATTTTAGGATTAGTAGTGACATCTTTAAATATATATTTAAACTTTTCTTCTTCGTCTAGTTCGCCACTTAACGAACCTCCTGAAGGAATTTCACTTGCAAATCCTTTATAATCAATATTGTTAAGTTTTGATGTTTTTGCCCCTGTAATCTCTTGCTCACCATAAATATAATACGGATAATTTAATGGATTTTGCTCTTTATCACTTTGAGCAAACACATTATATATACTAAAAGTAATAGTAATAATAATAAACAAAAAAATCTTTTTCATAATTTTTATTGTTAAATTTATACTGTCTCACGCAGTTTTAAATAAATTAAAATCTCATAAAAGCTGATAAAGCAGGTCCTCCATCATCAGTTGTAGAGGGTAAGAAAGAGTAACGTCTATCTTTACGATCTTTAACAACCACACGTCTTGCACCGGGAGCAACAGCAGCATCAATAATATTGTAAATATATAATGCAGCCAAAGCTCCTATACATACGTTGCGACCCATTGCATAATGATCGGCTTTAGTGGCATATGCTCGTTTAATTTCGACACTCTTTGTTTTACTTATTTTACGAACGTAATCAGAACGAACACAATCTGTTACAATAATGCCGCCGATTGTTGCAACAGTTCCTCCCATAATCAAGCCTCCTTTAAGTTTGCTACCTTTATACAACTGACCCCAACCGGGAACTATTGCTGAACGCCATACTCCATGACCTCCGTATTTGGTGGTAACATAAGTCTCATCAAAATATGGATTTGGAATAGTGGCTACTTGATAAAGAGTTGTTAAGTTGTTATTATTAAAATATTCATCAACAATTTTAGCCTTCAGCTGTATAGGCTTCCCTTCATATGTTATTACTTCTATCGATTCTTCATTCAAATCTTCTGAGAAAATACCATCTTTGTATTGTTGTTCTCCTACAATTTTATCTTCTGACTTATATGTCATAGTAAGAGTATTTAACAAACCTCTATCTAGAGACAACATTTGAAGACATTCTTTTCTTCCCTCATTTAAACTTCGGGCATCTGCATTTATCGTAACAAATGTATATGTATAATTTAAA
Organism: Bacteroidales bacterium; assembly: GCA_015061035.1. Taxonomy (GTDB): domain Bacteria; phylum Bacteroidota; class Bacteroidia; order Bacteroidales; family G3-4614; genus Caccoplasma_A. Next base: position 10,819 of record SUXK01000011.1, on the reverse strand, counting down.
GGTTGAGGTGGCTTATGTATCCAATTAGGTTCTTTTGCGTAAGAATCTGTAAAACTAAACAAAAGTAATAAAACAAGAAATTTGCCTAAGAATTTTCTATTTTTGAGAATTTCTGTATTCATCCAACTGTTTTTTATAAACGTTTTCGTAATATTGTTGCTCGTCAAAACGAACTTTTACTTCATCATCAGGAGAAAGGCTTTCATATATCTCCTTAGTAATACTTCTAAGAAGTTCTGGTGTTAATTTAACCTCAATATCACATTCGTATATTCCATTGACTCTAGTAAAAGAAGGAGCTTTTGTATATGAAATAGTTGAAGTTTTTCTATCAACTATACCAACTATCATATCAGATTTTTTAGATTTAGTTGTAATTTTATCGCCTAATGTAATATCTTCTGCAAATTCAGTATCTACAGATGATATAGAGCGATAAAGTCTTAGAGCTATGTTGTTCTGAGCTGACTTGATAGCGTCTCTAATTGCTTTAGCTTTGTCTCCAGATCTTCCAAAACCAAAATCTATCATTTCTACAGAGATAGGATCTTGATTGTTAAACGCATTCTCAACTGATTTTGATATATTTAATGGGATATTTCCCTCTTGTTGTTGCTGTGGTTGAGTCACTTGTTGCTGAGGTGCCTGATAATAAGGTTGTTGAGCCACTTGTTGTTGATTAGAGGGATAAGGATATGGATAATACCCTACATTTTTACTACTTCCACATGATGAAAGGGCAACTGCCGATGCAGCAACGGCTGCAACTAAAAAAATCTTTTTCATAATTGTAAATTTTTAATTAAACATTGTGTTATTTATGTGTTATTTATGTGCTATTTCTTTTAAGTTAATACTTCCCCCTACTCTTTTATTGTGCGAACTGGGATAACGTAATTCTCGTTTAACGGACTCTCTTTATCTATAGTTCCTCTATAATAATAGTAATAGTAGGATGAAGAATAGCGTTCTGAAGTCCAATAACTTCTCGAATAAAGGAAATCATCCACCTCATTGTGAATCTGTGCTATTTCAGCTCGTGTTGGTAATCTCCAGTCTGAATATCCAGCCGAAACAAGATTATCACAAGCACTCTTTGCCTCACTCCATGGCATACTACCAATATCTGATCTCATAACCATTATGTTGGCAGATGATACTATTTCATATGGTTTTTCCTTACTTCCTCCATCAGCTTTAATATTAATCTGAGAACTTCCATTTGATGACCTTACAACCAAAACTGTTTTATTTGTATACTTGTCTAATCTTTCTCTATTTATTTTCACGACAATAGTCTCTGTTTTTCCGTATTTAAGTACACCGCTTGAAGGTTTTACCTCAGTTATCCAATCGCAATTTTCCTCAATACTCCAAGACAAATTTTCATAACTACGATTTACTATACTGAATGATAAAGTATTAAAACTTGAATTGTAGCCAAAATCTAATACATCTCTATCAACTGTAACTATTGCTGGTATACGCTCAATTAAGATGTGTACGGGAGATATTTCGCCTGCTACTACTGTTACCTGCTTGTTGTTAGAGATATATCCCTCTTTATTTATCTCAATGGTATATGACCCGGGCTCAACTCCGTTAAAACTGAAACTGCCATCACTACCTGTTACTGTTGATTTACCGCTGGGTTGTAATACTACATTTACTATTGCAACGGGTTCTCCTGTTGTTACGTCCGATACGCTTCCTACTATATCGCCAGTTGTCAGATCCTCTTCAATGTCTTTTGAGCATCCTATCAATGCAATGCTCATAAGAACCATAAATCCTAAATTCTTTATCATTGTTGTTTTGTGTTTAATCTACCAATACATATTGAATGTTACTTTTTCGCCATATATATATTTGCCCGAAGATGTTTTTACAAATGCTCTTACATAATATATATTTGGCATTAATCCTGTAAGGGTAAGTGAATATGATCCGGTTCCTTTTCCAGAAACTGTTTTTCTTGTTCCACCTGCTTCAGGATCTCCATTAGTACTATATACAAATCCTTTTGATGAGTATGCGGGTAATCCCTCATCTGCTATTCTTGCGTTTAGTGTTACTGTGTATGATAATCCATAACTATCGGTTTGTTTTAGTCCACTGACATTGTTTGTATATACTACGGGGAGTTTTGATGTTGTAAAACTTATTTCATTTCCGTAAACAGCTTCTCCGTCTTGTATTGCATAGGCTCTTACATAATAGGTTGTTCCTTCTCTTAAATTTTCAGCATTATAGGAAAATGAACTTATTGAGCTTTTCCCTAAACTTATTTTATCGTTCAAATCGGGATTGCGATATGTTGAAATACAAAAACCTCGTTCAGTATATGCAGGAGTTCCCGAATTAGAGATGCTTCCGTTTAAACGAGCTTCTGTTTCAGTAACTTTTGTTGCTGCCGATGTAGATACAACTGTGGGAATAAATAACGTTTCAAAACTTTTGGTTACTCCATAAACGGCTTCGCCATTTTGTATGGCATAGGCTCTATAATAGTATGTGGTTCTGTGCAAAAGTGATGATAATGTATAACTATAATCGCCGCTTGTTGTGCCACTTACAACTATCTTATTGCTGTTTATGGTTGGCTGACTATATGCTGATGTTGTATAGACAAAACCTCGCTCGGTATAGTTAGGATTTCCTGCATCGTATATTGTTCCGTTTAAATTGGCCGATGTAGATCCTATATTTGTTGCCGATGATGTTTCGATCGAAGTTTTTATATAGTTTGTATTAAACATTTTTACACTTCCGTATATTACCTCTCCGTTTTGTATTGCGTAGGCTCTTACATAATATGTGGTTTGCTGTTGTAGGTCAGCGATATCGCATGAGAACGAACCACTACCCGAACCTACAACTACTCGTTTATTGTCATCTATTGTTGGCTCAGGTGTCGTAGAATAACAAAAACCTTTTTCGCTATATATAGGCGTACCTGCAATTACTGATGCATTTAATGTTGCTCTACCCGCTGATATATCTATATTGCTTACCTCTTGTGTGGTTATTTGGGTTGCTGATGCTGTAAGAGTAAATTTTACTTCATTGCTACTATATGCTACTCCTTTTGAATTTTGAGCAAATGCTCGTACATAGTATGTTTCACCTTTTGTAAGACCTGTTACGCTACAAGCATATTTTTTATCTTCTGTTACTTTGTAGGTTAACTTTGCTATTGTTGTTTCAAATGTGGGCATAGAAGATGTTGAATATACAAATCCGCGTGTGGTATATTTTGGAATACCCGGATTTACTATCTCTCCATTAAATGTTACCGATGATTCTTTTAGTTCTGAAACTTCTAAAGTATTCAATATAATATTTTCACGTGCTTCTCCTATGGCTGTTATTTTAACCTCGGTATTACCATCAGATGTTGCTACAACAATTACTGTCTCATTTTTTCCGGGTGTCAACAAATCTCTATCGATGGTTACAACGATAGTCTCTGTTTTACCATATGCAAGTGTTGATGATGAAGGTGTAATACTTTTTATCCATGTACAATCGTTTGCTATCTCCCATGCCAATGGAGAATACCATGTGTTTACTATGGTAAATGATAATACGTTCGATTTACTACTGTCTCCGAATTCCAATAAATCTTTGTCAGATGTTATTTTGGCAGGGATACGCTCGATAAGCATATGGGCGTTTGTGCTTTCTCCTCCACGAACCGAAACAGATGTGCTGTTTGATTTATATCCCTCTTTATTTATTGTAAGAGTGTAAACTCCTTCGTCAAGATTGTTAAAAGCAAAGGCTCCGTCACTACCTGTTACTGTTGATTTACCACCGGGTTGTAATACTACATTTACTGTTGCAACGGGTTCTCCTGTTGTTACGTCCGATACGCTTCCTACTATATCGCCGGTTGTCAGATCCTCTTCAATGTCTTTTGAGCATCCTATCAATGCAATGCTCATAAGAACCATAAATCCTAAATTCTTTATCATAGATTATTAAGTATTTAATATTCGGAAATTTTTATCATAGTTATATCAACTCTTGAGGTTTCGCCACTTATGGCATATACTGTTTTTCGGTTTGGTTGATATCCGCTTTTTTGTACAGTTATGGTGTATTGTCCTGGCTCAAGATCTTCAAATACGAAAGTTCCTTCGTATTCTGTTCTTAAAGTTTTGTTTGTAGGAGAGAGTGTGACACTAACATTTTCAAGACACATACCTGTCTCGTAATCTGTTACGTTGCCGTATATAGAACTATATATTTCAAATTCAGTACCTTCGCAAGATGTGAATAAAGTACCAGATATAATTATTACTAAGAATGTAAAAGGTAAAAACAAGGTTCGAGAAAGTGAACCAATTGAAGGTGCTTTTTTCATTATAAATATCCTATTTGAGTTAAACATTAATATTCTTTATAGTTACCGTTCAACTCGCCTATACGGTATATTTATAATTTTAGCAAAAAAAAAACGTGGGAGTTGTACTTCTGCTCATCCCTCGTTCAGGCCTTCGCATTGCCTCCCAACAGGATAAGCAATGTAGCCAGCCCACGCCGAATGATTATACAACCTCACGTTAAACGTTATTGTTCAGATAAAACGTATGTATATAACCTCATACATGGACGTCATCATTGCCGGATCTTCAGTTGGGTTTCAAAGTTGCGAAGTTTGAACGATGAAGATAAACGTCAAGTAACGTCTGTTAACAAAATACCCAGCTATGCCCACCCCTGGGCTGGCTAGGTGATACAAAAGTATATAAAATTTATATAAATTATACTATTTTCTATAAATAAATTTATTTTTTAACTTTTAAGGTTAATTTTATTAGTTAATATGCTGGCTTGGTTTAAGGCTAAATATGAATATCGGAAATAACAAAAAAACAGGTCAATCCTTTTAAGGATCAACCTGTTTACTCTTTTTACTCGTTGCTTGTGAGTGATGATGAGGTTTTACAATTTAACCTCTATCTCATCTTTTAGGTCAATTTCGTTTCGCTTGTTGTCATAAATTTTATACTCAAGCAGAGCGAGTGACTGGTTCGGTATGATTTTGAAGAATGGTGAATATTTTAATCTCCACTTCATCTTCAGCGAGAATATGCCGCTGTTTACGTATGCGGCTACGTAAGGATGTAAATGTAATGAAAACCTTCTTACTCGCATTTTCTTCACAAGGTAAGCAATCTTCTCTTCCATTCTGTCAACAAACAATATGGATGAGTTGATTTTTCCTTTTCCATTGCATACTGGGCAGTTTTCTGTTACAGTAATGTTGAGTACAGGACGCACTCTGTGACGTGTTATCTGCATTAATCCAAACTTTGTCAATGGCAAGATGTTGTGTTTTGCTCTATCCTTTGACATAAGTTCCCGCATTCGGTCGTACAATAATTGTCTATTATCGGCATTGTCCATATCGATAAAGTCAACAACAATTATTCCTCCCATATCGCGTAAACGCAACTGACGTGCTATCTCCTCTGCTGCAGCAAGATTTACCTCTACGGCGTTCTCCTCTTGCCCCTCTGCCTTTGATCGAGGTCCGCTATTTACGTCAATTACATGTAATGCTTCGGTATGCTCAATTACAAGATAGGACCCATTCTTAACTGCAATTGTTTTCCCGAAAGATGATTTTATCTGTTTTGTTATGGCAAAGTTATCAAATATTGGTAACTCGCCTGTGTATAGTTTTATAAAATCTTTTCTTTCTGGGGCAATCAAACTTATGTAGTTCTCAATTTCGGCAAATGTCTCCTTGTCGTTAACGTAGATGTTCTCAAACGAAGGATTGTATAGGTCTCGTAAAACAGCAACTGTTCGCGATGTTTCGGCATTTACTAACGATGGTATTTTTGCTCGTTGTACCCGTTGCATTGCCTCTTCCCAGCATTTTACCAAAGTTTTTAGTTCGTTATCGAGTTCTGCTACTTTTTTGCCTTCGGCAACGGTACGAACTATAACTCCAAATCCTTGCGGTTTTATGCTTTGAATCAACTGTTTTAATCGAGTGCGTTCAGAGTTTGACTTAATTTTCTGCGATAGCGAAACTTTATCGCTGAATGGAACAAGTACCAAAAAACGTCCCGGAATAGAGATTTCTGCCGTTAAGCGTGGACCTTTTGTTGATATTGGCTCTTTTGTTATTTGAACTAATATTTCATCTCCCACACTTAATACACTCTCTATTGAACCTTCTTTGGCGAGTTCGGGTTGCATTCTGAACTTTGATAGCGATTCTGGTTGTTTCTTGCGATCCGAAGTTATCTGCTTTAGATACTTTTTAACGCTAAGGTACTGCTCGCCCAAATCAAGATAGTGAAGAAAAGCCTCCTTACTGTATCCTACATCTATAAACGCAGCATTTAAACCCGGCATCGTCTTCTTGACGCGTGCAAGATAGATGTCGCCTACCGAAAACGACACTTCACTCGACTCCTTTTGCAACTCTACTAATCGTTTGTCTTCAAGTAGTGCAATTGAAACCTCTTTTTGCTGCACGTCAATTACTAATTCTGTTGTTGCCACGTCTAATAAAGGTTTATAGTTAGTAATTCTGTTAATCTCAAAATGGATATAGAGCATATAGTATCCACTGATACTACTTAATATCTATATCTCTAATATGTAAAAAAATCAAAGAACATTATCGTTCCGATTTAAGTCCTTTGATTTTTTTTACCTAAGAAGCTGTCGCTATTGCGACATAACAATCTGCCTGATTTAAGAATCAGCGACTATTATTTCTTCTTGTGTCTGTTCTTACGTAATCTTTTTTTACGTTTGTGTGTAGCCATTTTATGGCCTTTTCTTTTTTTACCGCTTGGCATCTTATTATAAATTTAAAGTGTTTTTATTTTACTTTATTTACAAACGATTGAGCTGGTTTAAATTTGGGAATATTGTGCTCAGGTATAATGATTGTTGTATTTTTTGAGATGTTACGTGCTGTTTTTTTAGCTCTCTTTTTAACGATAAAGCTTCCAAAACCTCTTAAATATACGTTCTCTCCTTTTTCCAACGAATCTTTTACTGAAGTCATAAATTTCTCTACAGTTGTTAGAACAATCGCTTTCTCTATACCGGTAGATTTTGAGATCTCCGAAACAATTTCTGCTTTAGTCATCTTCTTTAACTTTTTATTTTTTTACTATTTCTTGTCTAATCTCTTGGATGGTTTTCCAATTTGGGATGCAAATATATACAATTTTATCGTTTCAACCAAATAAAACACTAAAAACAACCTAATTGTACGAAAATTTAATCAATTTTTTTTATCTCCTAATACTCAATTTGTTTAAATCGTTTGCCATTCCATTTGTAATATAAAGGATGTTTCACTCTTATCTCTGTGAGTTGCTGCTTAAGTTTATCGTCTAAAACGTCTAACCACATATCATTAAGGGAGATAGATATATTTCCATTAGGTAATACATCTATTTTATAAAACAACATTGATATTTTGCTCATACTTCTCTTTAAATCCTTATTTTTTGTTTTAGCAAAAAAGTCGGCAAATTTGGGATACTTAAGATATTTAGATACCTCAATACTCTCTATATCATTACTATATATGCTGACATAACTATCCACAATTGGAGTGTGCAAAGTTCTAATAATAGTATAAACTACTCTATTTCTTCTTTTGTACTGCTTTATGGTCATAAAGCACTTATTTGCTGCAAGAACTATATCAATCCTTGAAGAATCAATATAAGAAATCCACGACTCTCCTCCCATTAAATTACGAACTTTAACAGTTGAGGTCGCTTTATATAGTTCAATCATTTCTCGCTTTAACGACATATCAAGATACTCAATCTCCTCATCAGGCATATCAATAAAGAATCTCTCAATAGAATCTTCGTTTTGCTTTGCTTGAGACACAAAACATATTAGTGCAAAGAGAACAATTAGAGTATATCTCCTAAATAAGTTCATAAACAATATAAAATTAAAAACCTCTTGCGAAGATATGAAATAAAAGTAAGTTGGCAACAATAAATCGCTTAATAAAAATGAAAAAAATATATAACTTCGCATCTTCAAACATAATATAAACATAAACCATGTGGCTAATATTAGCATTCATCTCAGCGGCTCTATTAGGAATATATGACATATTCAAAAAATCGGCACTCAAAAACAATGCAGTAATACCTGTATTGTTCCTAAACACCTTGTTTTGCAGTCTGTTATTTCTTCCGCTCATTATAGTATCACGTTTAGCCCCAGAAACATTGCAACAAACATTATTCTACGTACCACAAGTACCGTTTGAACAACACCTGTATGTAATACTAAAGGCCGTAATAGTGCTAACATCATGGATACTGGCATACTTCGCTATAAAGCACCTGCCCATAACAATTGCCTCGCCAATAAAAGCTTCACAGCCAGTACTAACCCTATTGGGAGCAATGCTAATATTTGGAGAGCAACTTAATCTATATCAATGGATAGGTGTAATACTTGCCATAAGTTCATTTCTAATGCTGTCGTGGAGTGGTAAAAGTGAAGGCATAAACTTCAAACATAACAAATGGATACTCTTCATAGTATTAGCAACCATAGCAGGGGCAGCAAGCGGACTCTACGATAAATACCTTATGAGCAACGGATTTGACCGCATGACCGTTCAAGTGTGGTACACCTACTACCAAATGGCACTAATGGCAATAGTCCTAATATTCTTATGGTATCCTACACGTAAAAATACCACTCCGTTTCGTTGGACTCCCGCGATTCTTTGCGTATCACTATTTTTGATAGCGGCCGATTTCATATACTTTTATGCCCTCTCATATCCCGATTCAATGATCTCGGTAGTATCAATGAGTCGCCGCAGTGGCGTAGTGGTAGCCTTTATAGGAGGGGCATTATTCTTTAAAGAGAAAAACATTCGCAAAAAGAGCCTCGATTTAGCATTAGTACTATTAGGAATGTATTTCTTGTATTTAGGAAGCAAATAGTTTTTAAAGCATAAGTATCTGATTAATAATACTGTACAGAATTAAAATATAAATAAAAACAAAAAAGTTGGCTAAAAATTAGGTAGAATCAAAAAAACATTCTATCTTTGCACCGCAAAACAGCAAGGTGCCATAGCTCAGTTGGTAGAGCAAAGGACTGAAAATCCTTGTGTCCCCGGTTCGATTCCTGGTGGCACCACAGCAAAGAAAAGCAAAACAACGTAAAATCCTGATTTTCAACGAAAATCGGGATTTTTTATTTTCTCCAAAAACGCAAAAAAGTGCGGTTCACGACCGCCTTTGGTGGAGCAAGAGGTGGAGCAAACAGGTGTTCCAAACATCTCCACCTTGAAAGAGCGTTTTTCGCTGATTCACAACATTTTGCATAGCGTCAAAACGGGTTCGGATTCCTACATTTGTCGAACTAATGTTTAACTTAAAAGTAGGAGAAAATGAGACGAGATTCATTTAATGTGCTTTTCTTTATCAAGAAAACCAAGCTGCTGAAGAACGGTGAGGCTTCAGTATGTATGCGTATCACGGTCAATGGCGCAAGAGTAGAGACAAACATCCGCAAAAGCATTGAGCCAGTGTCGTGGAACCAGGCAAAGGAGTGTGCGAGGGGCAAAAGCCGTAAATCAACCGAGCTAAACAACTACATCGAGGAGAGTCGTATCAAACTCCACCGAATTTATACGCAACTCGAAGAGAATGGGGAACTTATCACAGCCCGAATATTGCAGGAAAAGTTCTTCGGAGTGGACAAAAAGGTGGAGCAAGTACGCACCATCATTGGCACTATGCGCGAACACAACGAGCAATGTCGAGCGTTGGTGGGTAAAGATTTTGCCCTAATCACCGTAAGACGCTACGAAAGTTGTACACGCTATCTTGCCGAACTTATCAAACTGAAATACGATAAAGAGGATTTGCCTATTACGGAGGTAAATGGCGAACTTGTGCGAGCCTTTGAGTTCTATTTGAAAACCGAGAAGAATTGTCAGCAGAATACCGTTATCCGCTATATGAAGTGCTTGAAGAAGATTATCAACCTTGCACTTGCCAACGAATGGATAGAGAAGAATCCTTTTGCAGGTATTAAGTTTCACGAAAAGGAGGTCATTCGAGAGTTCCTGACGATGGATGAACTGATGACAATATACCAAAAGGAGTTTGCGCTGCCCCGCCTTGCATTGGTACGTGATCTATTTATCTTTGCTGCCTTTACGGGATTGGCATTTATAGATGTTCAGCAACTCGCCGCCGAGCATATCGTGCAAGACAACAATGGACACTATTGGATCCGCAAGACACGCCAAAAGACAAATAATATGTGTAATATTCCGCTGTTGGATATTCCTTTGGCAATTCTCAAAAAGTACGAGAACCACCCAACTTGCATTAAGCGTGGCGTATTACTGCCCGTTCCTTGCAATCAGAATATGAACAGCTACTTGAAGGAGATAGCCGATGTCTGCGGAATTCAGAAGCACCTTAGCACACATCCAATCACTCATACGCCTGCCACCACGCTGGCGGTTAATACTATCCATTCGCTTAACGAACTGCCCGAGACGCAATACAAGTTCCTCAAAGGTCTTTTTCTCAATACTGATAATCTCCATAACTATTTCATTTTTACATTAAACATTCGATTGTTTCACGAATCCACTTTTGCCCGACAAAGCAAGCAAACTCCCTTTGCCCTCGCTTACTCGTAGCTTTCTAAGTGCTAAGTAAAAACAAAAAATAATACCCTCAGCATAACCGACATAACGTGTCGTCGGGTGTCATCAGATTGCATAATTGGTAGTATTTTAGAAAGTAAATCGCTAATCCAATTACAG
>SUXK01000016.1 GCA_015061035.1 Bacteroidales bacterium | reverse complement strand
GTGATTGAAGTTGTACTCTCACATTGGCAAGCAGTGCTTCCGGGGTATTCAAATCTGGCAAATACTCATAACCTTGATTCCTTAAATCTTGGATAAACTCATATTCAAGCGATGCCTCTGTTTGATACACAACAGAAGGCTCATTTAACACTGAGTACTTCTCATAGTCATCAAGTACTATGAAATTATTTGATTCTGCTATAGTGTTATAATATGCCATTTGCGTTATTATTATGAGGTTGATTGTCTTTGAAATGATATATATTCTTTATTTCTCGTACAAGATAGCCTAAAACCCTCTTGTCATTATTATCAACAATAGAAGTTTCTTCGCCAGAATGCTTTCCGTGGCTACATAGGTTTATAATACGATTGTAATATGCTTCGTGTGCATCATCTGGTAATAAAGTCAATAATTCTCTCCATTTCTTGTATCCAAGGAATGTTGATGTTTTCTCTAATATTTGACGTAGAAAATTGTAGTGATATTTCTTTATATCACCAGACTCTATTGCTTTTTCAAGTTCAGACAAAAGAAACAGATGATAAGAAAACGGAGAATCATTAGAATCATGAAGTAGGAAAGTTCCATCATCTAATTTCTCTAAGCGCTTTTTAAGAGATTTCTTTGCTTTATCATTAGTTTCTTGATCAGCGTTGTTTAATTCATTCCATAGCACATTATAAAACAACGGATTATGTGTCGTGATAATGAATTTTAGATTAGAATTACTTGATCTTATCAACTCTGCAATATTTACCGCTAACTCTATTAGGTGGTTTTCATCCAATGAGCATACAGGATCGTCAATGAATATATACTCTAGGTTGTTGAATATAAGGGTATCTTTATCCGTCTCATCTTCAATATTTCGACTTTCTACTACTAGCTTCATTAGACTGTAAAATATACACCAAATCAAGCAACTCTCTTCTCCTTTGGAGATTTTAATATCGTTTACCCTATTTTCATCTCCTCGCTCCAACGAAAATGTAATTTCCGAATAAGCCTTTACTACAACATCCTTGTTATTAGTATCTTTTTTTGTATACTCTTGATTGAATGATGGAGTCAACTTGTCATTCGTATAATGCTGGAAGTGGGTAATTATATTAGACTCTTGCCCTTGGTCATTAAATATCCAGTCAGTAAACCCATTGGGTTGTATGATTAATTTCTTGTTTTCATTATCCCAATAAAACAAATCTTCTGTGAAAGCATTGTAGTAAAGAACTTTTATAGGCTTCTCTTCTTCTGCTTCTTCACCTTCTGTTTTGGGCGCAACCAACTCCTTAAACTCGCGAGAAAGGCGAGTTTTTCCAACTCCATTGAAGGCATAAATCAACTGAACCTTCTTGTCGGTATCTATTAGCGTTTGGGCTATTTCAGTCAATGTCTTTCCCATATCATGCACTTAATTTATACTTTGGAAATGATAGTAGTTTATTTCTATAATATTCGTACTGTTCTTTTACTGCTGCAATCTCTGCGGGTAACCCCTGCACAAGGTCGCTAACTAATCTTTCAAATTTATCAAGGATATTGACAATGCGCGCTTGCTCTGATAGAGATGGTATAGGAATCTCAAACTGTTCTAATTGCGATTGGTGCAATCTAATAACTTTCGTTCCAGTAACTCTACTTCTTTTGTATCTTGCAAATGCATAAGTTTGAAAATAATATGCTATATACTTGGGATTTTGGTTGTGAGAAAATGCTAAGCTATCACCGCTAATACAAATCTCTTCATTTCCAAGCCAAGCTACACATTTGCAAACATCATCAATGTTTTCACTTACAGTTGCGAATACCAAATCACCACAATGGGCCTTTTTGCACTTCTTAGCCGTTTCGCTACTTACATACGATTTTGTCTTTGTTGCAAATGTTCCATAATGTGTATATATCTGACCATAATGAATGCATGGAATTCCACTCTCTGTGAAATCCTTCTTTTGCAAACCATTTCCTCTTATGAATGTACCTATCTCACTCATTTTCATCCATATTACGCTTTGAATACCCCCCCCTATTTCATTGAAATTCAATAACTTATTTCGGTAGTATTCGTATTGTTCTTGTCTCGCTTGCAGCTCCGCTTGCAGCTCCGCTGCATATTCCGCAAAGCGGTCGAGAATTTCAGCAATCTTTGTTTGTACTTCAATAGGTGGTACGGGTATACTGATATTAACAAACCTCTTTTTAGAGATGTTATATCGTGTAACACCACTAGCAGTTTGCTTAATCTGGCCTCTTACGTCATTACTTCTTAATAAATGTTTTAAGAAATGAAGATTGTATTCTTCTAAATTGTGAAGACGCAAACCAAAACAAAATGAGTTAAGATATAAATCCTCATTAGTTTGCACAGTGACGACTGACGACATACCACATTCGTCAGGAGTTTCAGATGATCCTGTAAATAAAATATCTCCATATCGAACAATATGCTGTTTCTCATCATCTAATATTTTAACTTTATCTTGTATATTCAAATCTAAAGATGGATTAGAATATATGTTGCGATATGTTATAAATTTGGCATTGCCATTTTTGAAGTCCTCTTTCGACTTCCCGGTTAGTCCTCCAAACAGCACACCTATTTCGCCTATTTTTTTGTACTCTACGCCATTTGGGCAATATGATGTCAATAGTTTAGTTAATTCACTCATACCTCTTCCTCCAATTCTGCAATAATTTTATCTATTTCGCTTCGCAACTCGTTCTCTCGTGCTACAATCTTACGGATACGTTCATTGAGTTCCTTAATATTGGTTTCTTTTCGGGTCTCTTTTGCTTCTACATAACTACTTACCGAAAGGTTGTAGTCATTATCAGCAATGACTTTATTGTCAATAGATTGTGCAATTGCTTTAATATTCTCTTTTTGGTCAAAGATTTTTATAATCTCACTGATATGCTCTTCATCAAGAACATTATTATTCGTCTCTTTTCTAAAGAATTTATTGCTGGTAGCATCAATAAACTGAGTCTTTGTGTCTAATTTATGTTTAGATAAAATTAGAATATTCACAGCGATTGATGTTCCATAGAAAAGGTTAGGAGCTAACGCAATAACTGTCTCCACAAAGTTATTATCTACCAAGTATTTCCTGATTTTCTGCTCTGCACCTCCACGATAAAAAATACCGGGGAAGCACACAATAGCCGCTCTACCTTTGCTTGAAAGATAACTCAATGCGTGCAGTACAAAAGCGAAGTCCGCTTTTGACTTAGGGGCTAACACACCTGCAGGAGCAAATCTATCATCGTTAATCAGTGTTGGGTCATCAGAACCAATCCAATTTACGGAGTACGGAGGATTGGATACAATCGCATCAAAAGGCTTGTCATCGCCAAATTGAGGATCCATCAGAGTATTGCCCAGCGCAATGTTAAACTTGTCGTAGTTTATGTTATGCAGAAACATATTCATACGAGCAAGATTGTATGTAGTATGGTTAATCTCTTGACCAAAGAAACCTTCTTCAATAATATGCTCATCAAACTGTTTTTTTGCTTGTAATAGCAACGAACCCGAACCTGCAGCAGGGTCATAAATCTTATTGATTGTGCTTTGGTTGTGCATTGCTAGTCGAGCAATGAGTTTTGATACACATTGAGGCGTAAAAAATTCGCCACCTGATTTTCCTGCATTAGCAGCATAGTTATGTATCAAAAATTCGTAAGCGTCACCGAATAAGTCTATATGATTATCCTCAAAGTTGCCAAAGTCCAAACCCTCGACACCCTTTATAACTGCTGCCAAGCGACTGTTTTTATCTTCTACCGTATTACCCAATCGAGTACTTGTGGTATCAAAGTCTGCAAATAGGCCTTTGATGTCTCCCTCTGAATCATAACCAACCGCAGAACCCTCAATTGCTGTAAATATAGCTTTGAGGTCTGTGTTTAGATTTGGTTTCTTGTTCGCTGTTTTAGCGATATTTACAAATAACTGACTTGGGTATATGAAATATCCTTTGGTCTTAATCGCATCGTCTTTAATTTCGGGAGTGATTATGCTATCAGGCAGATTAGCATAATCAACGCTTTCGTCTCCTCCTTCAATGTAATTCGTAAAATTCTCGCTAATAAAACGGTAGAATAATGTACCAAGGACGAACTGCTTAAAGTCCCATCCATCAACCGCACCACGCACCTCGTTAGCGATTTTCCATATTTGAGCCTGTAATAGAGCTCTTTGTG
>SUXK01000002.1 GCA_015061035.1 Bacteroidales bacterium | reverse complement strand
ACACCCCTAACCTCTCTTTCAAAGAGAGGGGAACTATTACTCTATAAGGCCATCTAAAGCCATTAAAGCCCAAAAGGACTAAAAGGCCTAAAAGGCCTACAAGGTATTAGTCTAATTAGTCAAATTGCTATAAAAAGCAAGTTGTAGAAATACTCCTAAAGCCTAACTCTCTATTGCTTGCTCTCGTATATCCTCGTGTAGCATCTTTTTTATATTCTCTCACAACAGATTATTATGCCTTAGGAGTATAATTACAATTATATTGCATTTTTGAAAATATGTTTTTATCTTTATAGTGATAAAAAGATAAGCGAATGGTTAAATATCATGATAAGATTAAAGAGATAAAAGAAATAGGTTTGAATGCATATAATCTTTCATTGAAAACTCTAGAATATAGTTGTGATATATATTTGGAGCATTCAAACTATCTAAGAAAAAAAGATCCATTCCATGTTTTTCTAATGAAGCAAAATTTGCATTGGATAATAGAGCATAGGAATAATTTATATATATTAAAAAAGAGATTATTGCCTTATACAAATGATGTAGATAGTGCAGTTCAGAAAGAGGCAATAGAGCATCTTAATCTTGTGAATACATGCATTGATACTTGTTGGGATTCGATTCTAAGGGTAAAAAATACTTTTGGAGAAGAGTTCAAGGAGGAAAATATAACCCCTCTATTTCGTCAAGTTGAGAATAAATCTTTTTCCAAGGATAAAATTAAATCTATTGCTTTAATAGTTTTTATTATTTTTATGATTATAGGTTTTTTTTGTTTCTTTTTTTAGTAACCTTTTATCTTCTTATACAAATAAAGTCTTTTATAAGATTTTACTATTATACTAAATAAGTTATTAGTAAATTAATAACTACTTTCCTAATCTGCTTTCAATATTTTCTTTGATAGTTTTTTTGTAATCTCTTCCTTTATTAATCCTAACAAACCTCTTTATTTTATAATTATATTTATTGCGTTTTTAAATATTTTTATTATTTTTGCAAAAATTAAATAATAAAATTTATTTAAATATTCATATATAATAACTATTATGAAATCATTAAAACATGCAGTTAATCTGTTAGTAGTTTTTGCATTTTTATTTCTATTTGGTTTTACAACCAGTTGTAAAGATAAAGAAGAGATATGTGTCGTCTCTGTTTTGGCTGGAGAGGGAGGAAGAGTCCTAATATCGGATAGTGAGGTAATCTCTGGTTGGGAAGTTACTCTTACTGCAATACCTGAGGAAGGATATACTTTTGTTAATTGGACACTAAATGAAAAAGTGGTTTCTACTGACAATCCTTATACATTTGTTGTTACCCGATCAACACAATTTAGGGTAAATTTTAGAAAAGAATCATCATCAAAACCGGGAACAAATAACGGGCATGAGTATGTTGATTTAGGTTTGTCAGTAAAATGGGCAGCATGTAATATTGGAGCCACAATTCCTGAAGAGTATGGCGATTATTTTGCTTGGGGAGAGATTTCTACTAAAAGATATTATGATTGGGATAACTACAAATATTGTAATGGAACAAATAATTCATTGACTAAATATTGTTCAAAAACAAATTTTGGTGAATTTGCTTTTGTAGATAATAAGACTACTCTTGATTTATCTGATGATGCTGCCAGAGTTAATTGGGGAGGTAGTTGGAGAATGCCCACTGCAGAAGAGCAAGAAGAATTAATGAATGAGGAAAATTGTACTTGGACATGGACTTCTAAAAATGGAGTAAATGGATTTAAGATAACCAGTAAAAAGAATGGTAAATTTATATTTTTACCTGCAGCAGGTCATCACTATTTAGGAAATTTGGGGAATGCAGGATATTTTTGTGAGTATTGGTCGAGTTCTCTTTATTTAGATGAGCCTCAATTTTCATATTTTATTAGAGGAGATCAAGATAACTATTCTAAATTAGAAGTTTACTTTTTATATACATCATCACGATATGTAGGACAACCAGTGCGAGCAGTTTGTGAATAGTAACACAAGTATGATAGAAGTATTTTATTAACTTATAATAATTAAACCGATAGAGTTAACTCTATCGGTTTTTACTAATATTTGGATTATAAGTTATTTATGTACTAACAACTACTTTCCTAATTTGCTTTCAACTTCTTCTTTTGATATTTTCTTTGTACAGAAGAACCAATCGTAACAATGGAGTGTGTTGTCTTCTCCATCCATTCTCTCTTTTGCAACTCCGCACGAACCAGCAGGGGGAACAATAACCTCTTCTCCTGGACGCCAATCAGCGGGTAGAGCAACACTGAAATTATCAGCAGTTTGTAGAGCAATTATTACACGTTTAATCTCATCAAAGTTTCTTCCAAGAGCAAGAGGGTAGTACATAATTGTCCGAATTTTATCTTGTGGGTCTATAAAGAATACCGCTCTAACTGCTGAAGTTTCACTCTCTCCAGGTTGAATCATTCCATATAGCGATGCAACCTTCATTGAGATATCTACTATAAGAGGAAATTTAACCTCCATACCCTTCATCCCTTTCCAATCAATCTTCTCTTTGATAGTTCTTAACCATGCAATATGACTATGTATACCATCTACAGAGAGTCCTACAAGTTGAGTATTGAGAGCTTCAAACTCCTCTGCCATACTTGCAAAGGTCATAAACTCCGAAGTACATACTGGAGTAAAATCAGCGGGGTGGCTAAAGAGTATTTTCCATTTACCTTTATAGTCTTCTGGGAAGTTAATCTCTCCTTGTGTAGTTAACGCACTAAACGATGGAGCAATATCACCTATGCGAGGCATGTAATTTCTGTTATCCAAATTTTTTGTTTCCATAATTTTTATCTTTTTTTGTTAATAATATGTTTGTTTAATTTTCTATTGCAAATATATAACATAGAATAATATTTGTCAAACAGATTTTATAAAACATAATATTGATAAAATGAATTAAAACTATATTGCCCCTCTCTACTGGAGAGGAGTAGAGGTTAGTATATAAAAAAAGCTGTACTTTCGTACAGCTTTAAGGGTGAATAATGGGGCTTGACTTTTTTACGGAGTAAAAATTGATCGAAACAAACGGAGGCAGTGACACAACTTGTTTGTGTGTGCCGACCTTTCTGGTTTGTGAGATAACTTCTCAGAGAGAGCCACATCTACAATAAAAAAAAGCTGTACGAAAGTACAGCTTTAAGGGTGAATAATGGGGCTCGACTTTTTTACGGAGTAAAAATTGATCGAAACAAACGGAGGCAGTGACACAACTTGTTTGTGTGTGCCGACCTTTCTGGTTTGTGAGATAACTTCTCAGAGAGAGCCACATCTACAATAAAAAAAGCTGTACTTTCGTACAGCTTTAAGGGTGAATAATGGGGCTCGAACCCACGACCTTCGGAACCACAATCCGACGCTCTAACCAACTGAGCTACACTCACCATTTGTTTTGCGTTGCAAAGGTAATGCTTATTTTTCGTTTATGCAAGAATCTAACGCATTTTTAAAGAAAAAATATTCGTTTATTTCACCTTTGTTATGCTTTTTGAATACTCTATCCGTTTCTTTATTAAATATCATCATCTCCTCTTTAAGTTTGGGTATTGTTACGCAACTATTAATATATGTACTATCGCATGGTAGTATTTTATAAGGCTGTTTTTTTACAATATCGGGGCGTTGCGTAAATATTTTAGCGTATCTCGGATTTACTATCTTTATAGAATCATTCTCTTTTACAATATTAAGACGAAATATTATTGCTCCTTTAGTCATTTTTGTTCTCATGTTTGAGATAAAATTACCTAATGAGAAAACAGTTAGGGCTTCAATATTACCACAACTATCAGTAACTGTCTCTATTGGTTGAATAACGTGAGGGTGTGAGCCAATAATAATTCTAACTCCTTTCTTATGCAACCACTCGGCCAATCTTTTTTGATGGATGTTTTGGATAAGTTGATACTCATCTCCCCAGTGAACATTTGCAATAATAATATCCGCTCCTTTAATATTACAGAAAGCAATATCACGCTTAATAAGAGTTGTGTCAATATAATCAACAATAGCACCTTGTTTTGCTGTAATACCATTAGTTCCGTATGTATAGTTTAACATACCTATTTTTACGTCTCCTTTTCTGATAATCATAGGATATTTGGTATTACGTTCGTACTCGCTTTTATATGTCCCCAAATGTTTAATATTAAGCGAGTCAAGAATGTTTATTGTTCTAAAAACTCCAAAACTTCCCTTGTCTAAACAGTGGTTATTTGCTGTTAGAAAAATGTCAAATCCACAACGTTTTAGTGCTATGGCAAACTCATCGGGAGAACTGAATGCAGGATATCCTTTATAAGGAGAGCCACCAAGAGTAGTTTCAAAGTTTACCACAGCAATATCAGCCGAAGTAATCTCATCTTTTATAAGTTCAAAGTTATTGTCATAAAAGAATGAACCATTACTATTGATAGCATCTTTGAGTTGAGCCTCATGTTGCATAGCATCACCTGCAAAGAGCATTGATATGGTTTGAGCCTCAACCAATCTCGTAATTGAAGATAAAAATAGAATGTAAATTAAAAATAAGGTTCTATTCATAAAAACAAAGGTAGTTTATATAAGTAAACTACCAAAATAAAAACTCTTAAAAAGAATGAACGCCAAAGAATACTTTGACGTTCATCATAATATTATTCTATAAAACTATTAGTATATACATTTCTTTCCTGCAAGTAATGTATTTCGCATTAACGAAACTATTGTCATAGGACCAACACCTCCAGGAACAGGAGTTATATAAGAGCATTTATCTGCAACTTCATCAAACTTAACATCTCCTGTAAGTTTAAATCCAGATTTAGTTTTATCTGAAGGAACGCGTGTTGTGCCAACGTCAACAATTACCGCCCCCTCTTTAACCATATCGGCAGTAACAAATTCGGGAGAACCAAGAGCTGCAATTATTATATCTGCATTTTTACAAATCTCCTTAAGATTTTCAGATCTGCTATGGCAAACTGTAACAGTTGCATCACCAGGGTAGCCTTTTTGCATCATAAGAGTTGCTACTGGTTTTCCAACAATATTACTACGGCCTAAAACTACGCAGTTTTTACCTTGAGTCTTTATGTTGTATCTTTTTAGTAACTCCATAATACCTGCTGGAGTAGCAGATACAAAGCAAGGAAGACCAATTGACATTCTACCAACATTTATTGGATGAAAACCATCCACATCTTTGCGATAGTCAATAGCTTCAATAACGCGTTGTTCTGAAATATGTTTAGGTAATGGAAGTTGAACAATAAACCCATCTACATCGTCATCGTTATTTAAACGTTCAACCTCTTTTAAAAGTTGTTCTTCGGTAATATCATCTTCAAAGCGGATAAGAGTTGATTTAAATCCACACTCTCCACAAGCCTTTACTTTGTGAGCAACGTAAGTTTCGCTACCACCATCGTGTCCAACAAGAATAGCTGCAAGATGAGGAGTTTTTCCGCCAGCATTAACAATTTCCTCAACCTCTTTTGCTATCTCTTTCTTTATTTCGGCTGCGACAGCCTTTCCGTCAATAAGTTGCATTATTATTTTCTTTTTTTAATGTTACGCATTGCTTGCATTGGGTTTTTGCTAATTTTGTGCATCATTTTACGAGTAGTCTCAAATTGTTTAAGAACTCTATTAACCTCTTGAATAGGAACTCCACTACCTTTAGCAATTCTTTGTCTGCGACTACCATTGATTAAATCAGGATTACTTCTCTCTTTTGGAGTCATAGAACCAATCATAGCTTCTATGCTTTTGAAAGCGTCATCATTAATATCAACATCTTTAATAGCCTTTCCAACACCGGGTATCATTGAAGCAAGATCTTTAAGATTACCCATTTTCTTGATTTGTTGTATTTGAGAAAGGAAGTCGTTAAAGTCAAATTGGTTTTTGGCAATTTTCTTTTGAAGTCTTCTTGCTTCTTCTTCATCGTATTGTTCTTGCGCTCTCTCAACAAACGAAACAATATCACCCATTCCCAAAATACGGTCAGCCATACGTTCTGGGTAGAAAATATCTAAGGCCTCCATCTTTTCTCCTGTACCAACAAACTTAATAGGTTTGTTTACAACAGTTCTTATTGATAGGGCAGCACCACCGCGAGTATCACCATCGAGTTTTGTAAGAACAACACCTGAGAAGTCGAGTCTATCATTAAACTCTTTAGCAGTATTAACAGCATCCTGTCCTGTCATAGAGTCAACAACAAACAATATTTCGTTAGGATTGATGCCATTTTTTATTGCTTCAATCTCGTTCATCATCTCCTCGTCAACAGCCAAACGACCTGCGGTATCCACAATAACAACATCATTATTGTTACGTTTTGCTTGGGCAATAGCATTTTGTGCAATAGATACAGGATTTTTGCTTTCAATTTCGCTATATACTGGAATTCCAATTTGTTCTCCTAAAACTTTAAGTTGGTCAATTGCGGCAGGACGATATACGTCACAAGCAACCAAAAGAGGATTTTTCCCTTTTTTGTTTTTTAGCATATTGGCAAGTTTGCCCGAGAATGTTGTTTTACCCGAACCTTGAAGACCTGCCATAAGAATAATAGCGGGATTGCCTGATATATTAAAGTCTGCTGCTGTTCCTCCCATAAGTTCGGCAAGTTCATCATGAACCAACTTAACCATTAGTTGACCAGGTTTAACAGCAGTAAGCACATTCATACCAAGTGCTTTCTCTTTAACCTTATCAGTAAATTGTTTTGCTACTTTATAGTTTACGTCAGCATCTAATAGAGCTTTGCGGACATCTTTTAATGTTTCAGCTACATTAATTTCGGTAATTTTACCTTCACCTTTTAAAATCTTAAAAGATCTCTCTAAGCGTTCACTTAAATTTTCAAACATATATTAATTTGTTAAATTGTAAATCGTTGATAATCATAAAATAACAAAAAGGGTTTTGCCCCTTTCTGTTTGTGTAAAAAAAACAATTACACTATATTATATTTTATTTGTTTTTGCCTCAGGAAAAACAACTTTAGGTTTAAATTCCAAAGCCTCTTTCTCATCCATCATAGCGTAAGCCATAATAATAACTGTGTCGCCAGGTTGAACAAGACGAGCGGCAGCACCATTTAAACAAACAACTCCCGAATTCTTTTCTCCTTTGATAACGTAAGTTGAGAATCTTGCACCATTATTGTTGTTTACTATATGAACTCGCTCGTTCTCCATTATTCCGGCAGCGTTCATTAACGCTTCGTCAATAGTAATGCTACCAATATAATTTAAATTAGCCTCTGTTACAGTAGCACGATGAATTTTAGATTTAAGAATTTCTACTAACATTCCTATCTATTTTATACAATAACTGATATTATCAATAAGTCTTATCTCTCCACAAAAAACAGCAATACAACCAACGGCTCTAACATTTCTTTCCCAGTTAGTTATAGGCTGTAAGCTTTCAGCATTAACAATCTCGTAGTATTCAACTTTAAATTCAGGTATACTATTTAATGAGTCAACAACGAAATTGATAGTCTCTTCAACACTATGATTCTGTGCAAAGGTATAACTTTTAGAGAGAGTTTCCCATATTTTAGGGGCATTTTTTCTTTGAGTTTCTGTTAATCTTCTGTTCCTGCTACTCATTGCTAATCCATCAGCCTCCCTGACAATTGGTACATCAATAATTTCAACTCCCGTTTTAATTTGACGTTCCATTGCACGAATTACGGCAATTTGTTGAAAATCTTTCTCTCCGAAATATGCTTTATCAGGTTCAACAGCGTAAAACAATTTGCTAACAATTTGAGCAACACCATTAAAGTGTCCTGGACGGAATTTACCCTCCATAACATTAGCAACGCTGCCTAAGTCAAACACGCGAGTATCTTCTTCGGGATACATCTCTTCAACTTCAGGGGCAAAAACTATTGAGCAACCTACACTCTCAAGAAGTTCGCAATCCTCTTTTGGAGTTCTTGGGTAGTGTTTTAAGTCATTCTTATCGTTAAACTGAGTGGGGTTTACAAAAATAGAAACGACACAACACTCATTATCTTGTAAGCATCTTTTTACTAACGAAATATGTCCATCGTGAAGGGCTCCCATAGTAGGAACAAGACCTATACTTTTACCACTATTTCTATATTCCGAAATAACTTTTTTTAGTTCATCTATTTTAGCAATAACTCTCATTGCAACCATTATTAAAAATCGGTGCAAAATTAAGCAAATAAAAACATTAAAAATAATTTATCAACTAAAATATTAACTACAACCTCTCAAAATCCTAAAAAAAATAATTAATAAAGCGAATGAAGCCCTAAATCGGACAAAAAATTAAACAATTTTAGAAATAAATCGTTCCTAAATTTGCTGATTTCGCCAAAAAAAAGTATTATCTTTGCAACGTGAAAAAATAAGGAGCCGAAAATATAAAAATAAGCAGCATAATGGAGAAAAAAAGAGTACTAATCGTAGCACAAGAAGTATGTCCCTATTTGCCATCGTCTGAGATGTCAGAACAAACTCGCAATTTATTATTAAAGTTGCAAGAGAAGGGGTGCGAGCCTCGTACTTTTATGCCTCGTTATGGGGTTGTTAATGAACGTAGAAATCAATTACACGAAGTTCAACGATTGTCAGGAGTTAACATTATAATTGATGATACAGATCATCCACTAATAATAAAAGTTGCATCAATGCCTTCAACCCGAATTCAGGTATTCTTCTTGGTAAATGAAGATTATTTCTTGCAAAGAGGAGTAATGTCTGACAAAGAGGGTAATGAATATGCTGATAATGATGAACGAGCAATATTTATGGCAAGAGGAGTTATTGAAACTGTCCGTAAAATGGGATGGATACCTGATGTAATCCATTGTCATGGAAGTTTAACCGCCTTAACACCATTATACCTAAAGAAAAATTATAGTGACGATCCAATATTCCGAGATACAAAAATAGTCTACTCTGATTATGCCAATGAATTTACAACACCATGGAGTAGTAGTCTGGTAGAAAAACTCTCAATGGATGGTATAGATGTCTCGGATTTAGGAATTGACTCAAATACTGAATTTACACATAAAGAGGTATTAAAATTAGCTACAACATTCTCTGATGCAGTAGCATCTGCGTCAGAAAATTCAGATGCCTCAATAGGAGAGTATGCAGCAAGTTTAGATAAAATCTATCTGCCATATCAAAAAGAAGAGATGATAGAGGAGTATATCAATTTGTATGAAAAAATCTCTCTCTAAAAAATAAATTATGAGAAATATATTATATCTATTTTTGTTACTCATTGTTCTTTCTGTAACATCGTGTTACGATAATAACGATGAGATAGGAGCATCTTTAGACTATACAGAAGTAGAGATACATTCCGATTCATCGTTGCGTTTCACAGCGGAATCGGATTCTTTATATTCAACCCTTGTAAATTATGCAGTAAATAGGGCTCAATACCATATGCTTGGGGATATAAAGATACCCAAGTTTGGAGAGGTAAAGAGTGACTACCTTACTGAGTTAAGATACATTGCAGCATTTGATACCAATTTGGTAAAGACAGGGATGTTAGACTCTATGGCCATAACAATAAAGTTTTTGGTAAATCAAACAACAGGAGACGACAGAGCCCCAATGCAAGTTGCTGCATATCAGTTAAACAAAACATTAAGTTCGCAAAAAACAGATACAGTATATACCAATGTAAATCCAGCAGATTTTTGTGACTTTAAAATAAAATTAGGAGAAAAAGTATATACATCAACTCCCTCAAATGTAACGGCCGATACAGTAACAGTAATAGTTCCCATTTCGCGTGATGGACTAACCTCAAAGGAGTGGGCTGAGGATTTCTTTAAACTATACAAAAGTTTCAAAGAGTATCCTTCTGATGAACAATTAACAAACTACCTTCCAGGTTTGTATATAACAAATAATTATGGAGGAGGAGCCATAGTACGAGTATATACAACAACAGTTGATATATACCATAGAAGTTATGTATATAACGTGCATGGCGAAGTAGCCTCTGTTGACGGAGTAAAAAAGGAGATAAAGAAAACAACACCAATTTTTGTATCAACCAACGAGGTAGAATCTGTAAACCACATGAGTGTTGATTGGGCAGAAGAGGTAACACAATTAGCAAATAACTCAAATCCCATATTAACAACACCTTTAGGATATAACGTAAGAATAACTTTGCCAGTTAACGATATAATAAAGAAATTTAAAGAGACAACAACACAGCCCGGAGTAATGGGATTATTGAATGCGGTAACAC
This sequence comes from Bacteroidales bacterium, assembly GCA_015061035.1. GTDB lineage: Bacteria > Bacteroidota > Bacteroidia > Bacteroidales > G3-4614 > Caccoplasma_A. The sequence goes on along the minus strand of SUXK01000002.1, from coordinate 299,987 downwards.
TAAATATTCCCGTTTATTTTACCGAAGATAATGCATACGAGATAACTCCACCGCCATATCTGTTGTTAATGCGTGTTGACGGAAACATATATGTAGATAATAAGACAAAGCATGTAACACCAAATATCTTTTTTTATGAGAGGATGTTACCCGACAAAACAAACTTCTTTATAGCAAAATATAGTTCTGCAACGCGTTCGTATGATTTTGGTAACATACAATCTTATATAACAAATATAATAAAGAACAATCCCAACAATGGAGAGGAGGATGAGTATCGTACCGATTCGCAAATGATTTTGGTTCCAGTGGGGGTATCAACCGACTCTGAAGGAGAAATAACAGCAGTATATCCATATTTACAAGCACCAAAATTTGCACAGATTGATTCAAAAAATATAGATATAAGGTTTATATATAGCACAATAGAATACTAATATAATAGGGAGGCATAACCTCCCTTTAATTTTATAAAAAAGATGATAAAGAGAACATTAGTTGATTTGTTTGAGGAGTCAGTAAAACTATACCCGAACAATACATTTTTATTAGAGAAAACAGGAAAAGAGTTTGCCCCCACAACATATTTACAAGTAAAAGAGCAAGTATATCAATTAGGAGCAGGACTTCAAGCCTTAGGTGTTAAGAAAGGCGACACAATGGCTTTGTTGAGCGAAGGTCGCAATATGTGGATAATTGGAGAGTTGGCAATGTTTTATGCAGGAGCAATCAATGTGCCATTGTCAATAAAGTTAGAGGAGAGCAACGATTTGCTATTCCGTCTAATACATGGTGATGTAAAATACATCATGGTATCTGGTAATCAACTCAAAAAAGTACGTCAAATAATAGATCAACTACCCCAAGTAGAAAAAGTAATAGTATTTGATGCTCAAGAGAGTTACAAAGAAAAAGAGATAGCCCTGCAAGAGGTTTTGGAGATGGGAGATAAATATCTATCAACGCACACTCTTGAAGAGTTTAAAACAGTAGCCAATTCAATAGAAAACGATGATTACGCAACAATAACCTACACAAGCGGAACAACAGCCGACCCCAAAGGCGTTGTGTTAACGCACCGCAACTATACTGCAAATGTAGAACAAGCATTAACATTGGTAGGAATAGATGAAACATGGCGAACACTAATTATATTACCACTTGATCACTGCTTTGCCCATGTAGTAGGATTCTATATAATGATGAGTAAAGGAGCAACCGTAGCAACAGTACAAGTAGGTCGCAATCCATTAGAGTCATTAAAAAACATACCATTAAACATCCGCGAGGTTAAACCACACTTTATTTTGAGTGTACCAGCATTGGCAAAAACATTCAAAAAGAACATAGAGCAAGGAATCAGAGCAAAAGGACGCCTAACATGGAAACTCTTCAAATATGGAATGAAGGTAACACAAATCTACTATGGTGATAGTAATCTCGATTTCAAAGGATTCCGTTATCTGTTAAAGCCATTAGTAGCGTTGGCAGATAAGATAATCTTCTCAAAAGTAAGAGCAAACTTTGGAGGAAGTCTTCGTTTCTTCATTGGGGGTGGAGCATTGTTAGATAAAGACCTGCAAAAATTCTACATAGGAGTAGGAATTCCTATGTTCCAAGGATACGGACTATCTGAGGCAACACCAGTAATCTCATCAAACGGACCAGAACTATACCGTTTTGGATCATCAGGAAAACTTGTACAACCAATCGAGTTGAAGATATGCGATAGCGAGGGAAAAGAGTTACCACTTGGAGAGATGGGCGAGATAGTAGTAAAAGGCGAGAACGTTATGGCCGGATATTGGAAAAATCCAGAATCAACAGCAGAAACAGTACGCGATGGATACCTATACACAGGTGACCTTGGATATATGACAAAAGAGGGGTTACTATACGTAAAAGGGCGTTTCAAAAGTCTGTTAATATCAAGTGACGGAGAGAAATATAGTCCAGAAGGTATAGAGGAGTCGTTAGTAGAACACTCTCCATACATCGATCAAGTAATGCTCTATAACAATCAATCGGCATATACAACAGCATTGATAGTACCAAATAAAGAGCAATTAAAACGCCGTATAGCAGAAGATGGACTAACATTAGATACCGAAGAGGGACGCAAAGCCGCACTACGCAGAATTGAGGCAGCAGTAAACAAATTCAAAAAAGGAGGAGAATTTGAAGGACAATTTCCTGAGCGTTGGCTACCATCATGCTTTGCAGTATTAGCAGAACCATTTACAGAGCAAAATCAGATGATAAACAGTACAATGAAGATGGTACGCGGTAAGATTGAGAAGGCTTATTCTGAGCGTATAAAATATATGTACACATCCGAAGGTAAAACGTTGGATAACCAACAAAACATTGATGCTTTGAAGTAATACCTTTATTATAAATTTAAAACAATGGGGCTGTCACAGAAAAAATGTTGATTAGCCCCATTTATTTATACAAGGCAGTGTTCAATAGATTGTGTAAATGAGAAAAGGCAGTGTCCAATAGATTGTGTAAATGAGAAAAAAAGGATTCTGAGACTTTTATTATATCTGAATCTTGTTTTCAAATATAAGCGTAAACTGGATCATAATCCCATTCAAATTTGTATAGGCTGAGTCTGTTTTTTAGGATTATTATAAACTTATAATCCCCATTTTTATTATTCATAAATCTCAGACTCTAACGGCTCTTCTTCGGTTTTAGTGTTTTTAATCTTTCGTTCCTCTCTACGTTTTTTACGTTTGTCGCGTTGCTCTTTTTCGTAAGCCACATCATCTGGGTTGCGTTTAAAAATCTCCTTAGCGTTATCAAAATCCTTTTTAAACATCAAACCAACACCCTGAGTAGTTAATGCCGATTTAATATAGTAGTTCTTGTCGTTATAATGGTTATATGCTTTAAGGCGTATAGTTCCCGATTTATTTATAAGATACTCCAAGTCAAAGTCTCCAATAAAACTATTGTTGCTAACCGATTTATCGCGATAACCTAAATTACCATTGAAAATAAGTCTGTTGTTAAGTAACTGAGAAGACAACATTAGGTCAAACTCCAAATCTGAGAAGTCGCCTTTATCACTTCTGAAATTAGTACCAATATTAACTTTATCGCTAATTTGCCCTAAAATGTTATTGAGTTGCGATGATAGAGCAGAAGATGCAACAGCAGCCAATTCGTTACTACGTTTCTCGCTCACACTCATATATTCAGGAGTATAAAACTTGTTCAAAGCAAGAAGGTAAAGAACTTGTCTGTTCATCATATCATCAGAGTTTATAATGGTCTTAACCCTTCGCGATATATTTTGCGAAAGGGTAGGGAATAGTAAGTCAAAAGTAAATTCAGGCTGCTTTAAATTTCCAGTTAAGAGTAATGTCGTATGAACAGGAACGGTAGTTCTGTTAAGTTCCTTTTCGTGAGCAAAACTCTCGTCCAAATCAAGCAAGTTTGCCTGAACATTATAGTGAGCACTAATATTTAAGTCTGCTTTCATAGGATCTCCAGTAAATGTTATAGTACTACCATTGTCAACAATAAAGTCTTTTGAAATAATATCTTGCAGATTTAAACTATAACTACCCTTCTCAGCAGTATAACTACCAAATATCTTAAGATCTTGTCCTGTCTCAAAAGCAATTCTCACGCCACCTTCACCCCAAGCATTAATTTGATCGTTTGTGTTGGGGTCAATAATCATTCTCATAAGAGCATCGCGTGTAGCATCAATTTGTAGATTTATAATAAGTTTATGTCTCTTTTCGGGAGTTTGAATATTACTATATCTCTCCCACGGACGTTCAGTTACAACCTCAACATCTTTTAAAACAATTGCATCTTTGTCAACAAACGAAATAAACTTATAATCTCCTGCCTCTTCCTCATCTCTAAGAACAAAAGTAAAATTTGAGTTTGGGTTGGTAATCATATTAACGTCAATGGTAGTAGTATCGGCATTGCCCCAAATTCTACCTCCTCCAGTGCCAAAAACCTTACCATAATAAACAGGATTAATCTTTTCGGTAACGTTGAATACCAAGAAGTTCGACATATCAAACATTGAAATATCATATTTCATATTTTTGAAGTTGGTATGTTCTAATGCCATATTCACTTTACCGGTATGGCCTTCACTATCTCTAATCGTAATATTTTTAGCCCAAACACCTTTAGTGTCTAACTTCACACTATCGGTAATATAGAATCTTGTATTAAGGTAGTCAATACCAAAACTGAAATTTTCAGCATATGCGTCAGCAACAACATTAAGAGCTTTAAATCTACCAAACAACTCAACCTCTCCACTAACAATACCAGTAACACCCGACATAATATTTTCAGTAAAAGGTTGTATGAAATCTACTCCCAGTTTGTGGGCATCAATATGGAAATACAATGAGTCGCGGGTAGGAAGAACTTTACCAAAAACTTTTGACCTTTCAACATTAGGTTTTGATACATTACCATCAAAACATATAGCCTTCTCCACATCATCCCATTTACTCTCAACATCTAAATCTCCAAATATACAATAGTTGTAAGAGAAGTCTTTCACAAACAGATCTTTGGTATTCATAATGGGCATTCCGCCGCTATATATATCACTAATATTAACATCGCCAGTTGCCTTACCGCCAAAAACAATATGTCTTCTATTAAGAACATCAAAAATATACGAGAGATCAATATCTTTAAGGCTTACATTAAGCAACTTCTCCTTATCAGTGCTAATTTCACCATCAACCTTGAGGTGCTGATTACTTCTAAAAATTTCAAAGTCATGAATAGCAATCTCTTTACCTTGGGCGTGAATGGTTGATGGAGCAATATTCCAGGTGCTATCACTAATAATAAATGAAGATGGTTTTATAACCATATCAATAATATTACCATCTTCGCTCGAAATAAAGTGGGCTGTAGAAGCAAAATCTCCACTAAAAGCTTTTTTGTTTTTAGTGTTGTACCAATTAATACCAACGCTACAACTATCATTCAGTGCAATAGCCTCAATCTCCCACTCAGTTTCGGCACCTTTAGGGGTAATGTGAGTTGATTTTATACCAGCTTGAACAGCCGAACCAAACTTTTCTATACCAATATTGCTATTTTCCAAGAAAATTTTACCCATCGAAAAAGCAGGAAAATCCGATACAATACTGAATCTACCAATAGAATCGTTGTAGTATCCATTAATAATGCTCTTATCACTAAGCATAAATGGAAGTTCCAAAGTTCGTGTCAAATTCTCTGTATCAGGAATAACAAATTCAAATTCAAAACTATTGTTGTTTTCCAAAGCTTCAACTTTGTCAATAAACGAAGGCATAACTTCTGAGAGTACACCAAGAACACTATTCTTAAGTGAGCTAAAAGTATAATTACCTGTAATGTGCCCCTCTATAATTTCCGACTCAAGAGCGATATACTGAGGGGTATTAGAGTTGTTTGCTTCAATATAAGCACCATCCATAATATACTCCGAGCCATTATTCTTGAATTCCAAATTGTTTATAGCAATGAGGCCATCTGCATTATCAATCCTGTCCCCTTTAAAATTGGCTTCAATGTCAAAATTCAAAACCGAATTTTCATATTTTTTTGTAAGATTAATATCGTTTAGTCTAATACTATCACCCTTTATTTTAAGAGCAAACTCTTTGTTCCTCTCCGATAGGTTCATCATACCATCAAGGTTAAGAACAATATTTGTGTCGTTTAACGACACCGAACCATTATACTCTTTGTCGTTATACAGAGCATTTATAGCAATATTGTTATATTGGTAATTGTTGTACTCAAAAAGATTAATCTCACCCTCAACCTTACCTCTGTTAACAGAGTCGGAGTGCTTGCCATTCAGTTTTAAGTCAAAAGCAACATCGCCAAGTCCCTTATTAGGAACAAGTTTATCAATATTTAGGTTATCACTTTTAATCTCTCCCTTGAAGTTTAAGCCCTCATCACTCTCTAAAAGCATATCGGCAGAAACATTACCAATACCAGATTTAACATTTCCGTATGTAACAAGTTTTGATACAAACCCTGAAATTTCGCCATTAAAATATATATATCCGATATTTTTGATAATAGAGTAATCATTTAATATAATGCCCATATCGTTTAAAATGTTAATAACCGATTTGGAATTGATTTTTAGATTACTCATATTGCCAAATAAAAAGGCATCTTTAGGCTCTGGAAACAGGTTGTCTATTGAACCATATCCCGATGCTATTAAGCCCCCATCATTGTAGTTAATACCTAATGTGTCTAAAATAAGGTGGTTTGCCGAACCATTTATTTTACACGTAACATTTGTTGGTGAGTGAAAATCTTTAAGTTTGGGAACAAACGGCGAAAAGTCCGATAAAACAATCTCGCTATTGTCAAGTTCAAATTTAAATTCTGCCAAATCCATAAACTCTTTAAAGTCCATATCTTTTGGCATGGAAATTTCATTCTCCTTAATAAATACATTACTATTTTTACTTGCAAAAGAGAAATTCTTTAGTTTAACAGATTCACTGTTGCCAATAAGTTTGAAGGCTATATTTTTTACAGTAAATCCCGATTTCTCCATTAATCTCAATGCTCTGACATTAACATTTACCGAGTCTTTAGTGTAACCCTTTAATGAAGCATTAATAAGAATATTTTCTATCGAAACATGATTCTTATCAAAAACACCCTTCTCTTTATACGGAGAACTAAAAATATTATATCTAAATGCTCCATTTTGAAGAAGAAGAGTATTAACCGATATTTTTGGAATATCTTTCTCTCTCTTCTTTTTAGGTTTAAGTTTGTCAATTAAAAACTTGGCGTTGATAGGAGAACTCACACTATCCTTGTTGGTGTTTATTATAAAATCACATACACTCACCGAGTTTAAAGTAATCTTATTATCAAGTAAGTCCGAAAGTTTTATTGAAGCATTGCACTCTTTGGCGTACAAAAGAGTGTCGTTTTTTAGGTCGTAAATAACAATGTTGTTAATAAAAACTTTATTAAAAGGCGATATTCTTATTTTCTCAATCTCAACATTGCTTTCAAGGTAAGAAGATAAGAACTCTTTTGAGAAGTCTGCAATTTTACTTTGAATAGAATTGATACTCAGTAATATATGGGTCAAAGCGTAGATGCCTACACATATAAGCATACACCACATAAAAAACCTTCGTATAAAAGAGAGTATTCTCACAATAAAGTAAAATTCAATATTAAGATACAAATTTAAGATTTTAGATTAAAATATGAACAATAATTTCTCTTAAATGAGTAAATTTGTAGGCATATTTTAAATATTACTTATGAGTATAACAATATTAGGCATAGAATCATCATGTGACGACACATCAGCAGCAGTAATTAGCGATGGCGTTTTGTTGTCAAATGTAATAGCAAGTCAAGCAGTTCACGAGTCATACGGAGGAGTAGTCCCCGAGTTGGCATCGCGAGCACATCAACAAAATATAGTCCCTGTTGTATCTGAGGCAATCAAGAGAAGTGGATTACAAAAAGAAGATATTTCGGCCGTGGCATTTACACGAGGTCCTGGCTTGATGGGCTCGCTTTTAGTTGGTAACTCCTTTGCAAAAGGATTGGCATTGTCATTAGGTATTCCTCTTGTAGATGTAAATCACTTGCAAGCACATGTGTTGGCTCACTTTATAAAAGAGACACCTGATCAGGATACAGCACCCAAATATCCATTTTTATGTCTTCTTGTATCTGGCGGAAACTCACAAATAATAAAAGTTGAAGCCTATAATAAAATGGAGGTTATAGGTCAAACCATTGATGATGCAGCAGGTGAGGCATTTGACAAATGTGCCAAAGTTATGGGATTGGGTTATCCAGGAGGGCCAATAATAGACAAGTTGGCAAAAGAGGGAGATTCTAAAAAGTTTATCTTCAATAAACCTCACATTGCTGATTTGAATTATAGTTTCAGTGGATTGAAAACTTCGTTTCTATATTTATTACGCGATGAATTGGCAAAAGATGCCGATTTTATCGAAAAAAACAAGAATGATTTAGCAGCATCATTGCAAACCACTATTGTGGAGATATTAATGGGTAAACTTCGTAAAGCAGTAAAGCAAACAGGAATAAAAGAGGTGGCGGTTGCAGGAGGCGTATCGGCAAATTCGGCGGTAAGAGAGGCATTTGCTCATCATGCAAAAAAATATGGATGGAATGTATATCTTCCTAAATTTTCGTTTACAACCGATAATGCAGCAATGGTTGCAATAACAGGGTATTATAAATTTATCGATGGAGAGTATTGCGATATAGATGCACCATCGTTTTCACGAGTAGAGATATAATAACAATGAATAGCGTAACACTATTAATCATAATCGTAGCAATAACCATAGCCGAGTATTTAGTTTCGGAGTGGTTATCATATCGTAATCAAAAAGCAGCAACATTGCAAATACCGCCACAGTTAGAAGGTTTGTATGATGCAGATAAGTATGCCAAGCAACAAAGTTATTTTAGAACAAACAACCGATTTTCTTTGATAACATCAACATTCACAACCATACTTATGGTAGTGCTGTTATTTACTCAAACATTTGGAACAATATACAATTATTGTTTGACCATAACAACCAATCCTATAGGAGTTACACTTATATACTTTGCTATTCTCTTTTTGGTATATGATATGTTAATGTTGCCATTTCAAATTTACGATACATTCGTAATAGAGGAGCGTTTTGGTTTCAATAAAACCACACCAAAAACATTTATTGCAGACAAGATAAAATCGTTAATATTACTTGCTGTGTTAGGCGGAGGATTAATATCCCTTATAGTGTGGTTATACACCCTTTTGGGAACAAACTTTTGGTGGGCGGCGTTCTTGGTATCAATTGGAGTATCATTGATTATGAATCTATTCTATTCACAAATAATAGTACCATTGTTTAATAAGCAAACACCATTGCCTGAGGGCGAATTACGCGATGAAATCGAGAAATTCGGTCAAAAAGCAGGGTTTGAGATTACCAATATCTATGTAATAGATGGTTCAAAACGTTCAACCAAAGCAAATGCCTATTTCTCTGGTATGGGTAAAAAGAAAAGAATAGTTCTTTATGATACACTCATTGATGAACTTACAACACAAGAGATAGTAGCAGTATTGGCGCACGAAATCGGGCATTATAAAAAACGTCATACATTGCAAAATTTTGTGCTTGCAGCAGTAGCAATGCTAATACAACTATATGTGTTGTCTTTAACCTTAACAAGCACAACAATGGCAGAGGCAATGGGAGTAACAACTCCAGCATTTGCTCTTTCTCTCATTGCATTTGGTATATTATATACACCAATAGATATGGTAACAAGTTTGTTTATGAATGGTGTATCACGTAGAGCAGAGTATCAAGCCGACAATTTTGCAGCGGAGTATGGTTTGGGCGAGGAGTTAGTATCTGCACTCAAAAAAATCTCGGTAAAATCGTTGAGTAACCTTACTCCCGATAAACTATACGTTAAGTTCTACTATTCGCATCCAACGCTCTTACAAAGAATATTAGCAATAAAAAAGGATTAGAGAGTCAAAAATATGAAGTGTGAAATAATAGTCATTGGAGATGAGTTACTAATAGGACAAGTAACCGATACAAATTCGGGTTATATAGCCCGAAAACTAAACCCTATTGGTATTGAGATAATGCGAACAACCGTTGTAAGAGACCGAGAAGAAGAGATAATTTCAGCCGTAGAGGAGTCAATGCAGAGAGCCGAAGCCGTAATTGTAACAGGCGGATTAGGTCCAACCAATGATGATATAACCAAAAAGACACTTTGTAAGATATTTGGAGGAGAGATGATCTTTTCTCAAGCAACACAAGATAATAATGACGCACTGTTTGCCCGATTAGGTAAAGAGATGAACTCTTTAACACGTTCACAAGCAATGGTGCCAGATTGTTGTAAAGTGTTACCAAACGTTGTGGGAACAGCACCGGGTATGATATTCAAACGAGATGGTAAGATGCTAATATCTCTGCCGGGTGTGCCATACGAAATGCAAAAACTTATAGAAGACTCTGTGTTGCCAATGTTTGAACGATGTGCAACAACTGATAAAATATTTCACTCAACACGTATAGTAACAGGCTTTACCGAGTCAAAATTAGCAATCTATTTAACAGAGTACGAGGCATCACTGCCATCAACTATAAAACTTGCCTATCTTCCCAAACCAAACCTAATACGTTTGAGATTAACAGCACGAGGTAACGATGCCGAACAACTCTATTGCGATATGTACGAAGCAACATTAAAGTTGGACGAATTGCTTGGTGATAATATAATAAGTTACGAAGACTTAACACTTGAAGAGATACTTATCAACCATTTAAAAGATAAAAACTATACAATATCAACAGCCGAGAGTTGCACAGGTGGTGGAATAGCCTCAAAAATAACCTCTGTTGCAGGAGCCTCAGCAGTATTTATGGGGGGAGTTGTAGCATATGATAATAGTGTAAAAGTTAATCAACTTGGAGTAGAGGAGGAGATTATCAATAAATATGGCGTAGTAAGCACACAAGTAGTTGAGCAGATGGCAAAAGGAGTTGCCAATAAATTTAAAACCGATTGTGCAATAGCAACTTCTGGAATCGCAGGACCATCGGGAGGGAGCAAACAAAAACCTGTTGGTACTATCGCTATTGCAGTATATTATAACGGCAAAGTTCAATCACGCCTTGTAACTATACCCTCTGCAAATAGAATGAGAAACATAGAACGTTTCATTGATTTAGCACTATATGATATGATATTAAATTTAAGAACAATTAAATAGATAAGACGAAAGAAGTAGGAACCCTTCCTTCTTTGTAATCTTCTAATTACAGATAAAACTTATCTATAATCTCTTTACACTCGGCAAGAACCTCAGGTTTACCTGCATCAATCCTTATAATATCATCTCCGCAAAACATTTCGCCAATGTTGAGTTCTCCCGTTTTTGATGCGTTCATATAAAAAGGAATAAGCGGAAAAGCCTCTTTGTATTCTCTCATTAACCTAATAGTTTTAGCATTTAAAACGTGTATTCCCATAAACGCACGTTCATCATTTGCGTTAGGGATATACTCTTCATCGGTTAATATTGTTTCATTGGTTGCTTTATTCCTCCAACCACAAAGTTGGTTGTTGGTAAAATATAAAACCCTATTTGAACGAGGCTTTTCGGTAATCAGCATAACATCGTATTTATCACTCTCGCTGTAAATTTTTTTCAAATCCACGTTTGTAAAAATATCAACATTGTGAACAAGGATAGGAGCATCGTTTTCAAACAAAGAGCCAGCCTTTGCAATACCGCCACCAGTATCGAGTAATAAATCTCGCTCATCAGAAATCGTGATACTCAAGCCAAAATTGTTATTTGCCTTTAAGAACTCAATAATCTGCTCACCAAAATAGTGAATGTTAATTACAATATTACTAACCCCAGCCTTTTTAAGATTTAAAATCTGGTGTTCAAGCATAGTTTTACCACCCACCTCAACCAATGCTTTTGGAGTATTATCAGTAAGTGGGCGAAGGCGAGTGCCTAATCCTGCCGCCAAAATAATTGCATTCATCTTTCGGGTATAGTATAAGAGCGGTTCAACATAATATGCTTAACATTAACCCTTACGCCAAACTTCTCGGAAATATGTTTTGCAATATGCTCTGCACTATAAACCGAGCGGTGTTGACCGCCAGTGCAGCCGCAACAAATTTGAATATGAGTAAAGCCACGTTTTAGATAAGTATCAACCATATTATCAACCATAGCGTAGGCGTTATCTAAAAACTCGGAGATATTGCTTTCTCGTTCCAGAAACTCAATAACAGGAGTATCCGTTCCATTAAGTTTTTTGTACTCTTCATATCTGCCGGGGTTATGAATGGCTCTGCAATCAAAAACAAAACCACCGCCATTGCCCGAATAGTCATCTGGAATACCTCTGTGATACGAAAAACTCGTAACATCAACCGTCAACCCCTTATATTCACATGGTTTAAAACGTGGAAGAGAAGCAACCTCTGCCATTACGATGCAAAGGTAAGGGAGGGAAACCTTGTAGTTATTTAGCAACTCTTTAATTTGGTTTAGAGTTGTAGGTATAGGATCAATAAAAGCCTTCTTTCTCTCAAATAGTCCTCTATATCCGTATGTCCCCAAAGTTTGAAGAAGACGGAAGATTCTAAATAAATTAAGTTTTTCAATAAGTAACTCTTTCTTAATATTTTTATATTTTGAAAGAGAGTTAAGGTATGCGTCAATCATCTTTTCGCAAACTTCGTTGCTGTATTTGGCACGAGTCTGTCCCACAAACGAAGCCACATCATAATATATAGGACCACGTCTGCCACCTTGAAAATCTATAAAATAAGGCTTGTTGTTATGCCACATTATATTGCGCGATTGAAAATCTCTGTATAAGAAAGTATTGTCGTTCTCCTCCATCAAAAGGGAGCAAATAGTGTTGAATTCTCTCTCTAACGCAGGTTCATCAATCTCAATGCCTACACCCTTTAAAAAGCAATATTTAAAGTAGTTCAAATCCCAGAAAACCGACACCCTATCAAAATCAGAAACAGGGTAGCATACAGAGAAGTCTAACTTTTCTCCAACCTTAAATTGAATATCGGCAAGTAACTCCATTGTGTGGCATAGCATTTCACAATCATTGTCATTAAAAACGCCACACTCTCGGCTATCTTTAAGTAGCGTAAACAGAGTGTCATCACCCAAGTCCTCAAGCAAATAGTGCATGCCATCACTACTAACCACAACAACTTTTGGGGCGTTAATACCACACTCGTTAAATACGTTTGCAATAGAAATAAAAGCGTTGTTCTCATCAAAAGAGACACCGCTAACACCAATTAAACTATTGCTATTTGATGATAATCTGTAATAAGTTCTGTTTGAACCATCACCCGAAAGTTTCACAACCGATTTAGGTTGTTCTCCTATGACCTTATAATATAACTCGCTTAAAATATTCATAAATAAAGGTAGCCTATATTGACTCTTATCGCAAAGTTAGTAAATATTCAAAAATAAACTATCTTTGTAGTTATGAAAATATATTCAGCACCATTACAAGGATACACTGAGGCGGTCTGGCGAAATCTGCACCACTCGGTATTTTCAGGAGTAGATGCCTACTATACGCCATTTTTGCGATATGAGCGAAACGAAATACGCAGCAAAGATATTCGCGACATAGAGCAAAAGAATAACAGTGTACCCAATCTGATACCGCAGATAATAGCCTCAACACCAGAAGAGATGCACCCTCTTTTGCAACTACTCCGTAGTGAGGGTTATAAAAGGGTAGATATAAATATGGGGTGTTCATTTATATTACAAGCCAAACGAAAGCGAGGAGCAGGAATATTGCCATATCCTCAAATGGTGAAGGAGTTAATGCAAGAGGTTGCACAAAACAGCGATATATCATTCTCAGTGAAGATGCGTTTAGGGTGGGAGAGTAAAGATGAGTGGCAACAGTTAATGCCCATATTAAACTCTGTCCCTTTAAATAGCATAACCATGCACCCACGTTTGGGGTTAGAACAATATAAGAAGGCAGTAGATATAGAGGCATTTGCCAATTTTTACAAAGAGTGTAAACACCCTGTAATATATAATGGAGATATAACTACACTATCAGACATAAAACGCATTGAGGAACAGTTTCCTAATGTAGAAGCCGTAATGTTAGGAAGAGGACTACTCGCAAACCCGGCCTTAGCGCAAGAGTATAAAGAGGATCGAGAGTTTACGCACGGGGAGAAACGTATCCTCATAAAAACAATGCACGATGCAATGTATAATCAATTATCTCCACGCCTGCTTGGCAATACCCAATTTTTAAGCAAGATGAAACCCTATTGGGAGTATCTTTTACCCGATATGTTAAAGCGAGAGAAAAAGGCTATACTAAAATCATCAACAATAGAGAAGTATATGATGAACGTAAATATAGCACTATCTAATTATTAGTTGTTGGTTTCTATCAAATATTTCAATTATTTTAGTAACCTTATTGACAATAATGCCTTAAATGACCTAATAACTGATATTAACAACTAAAATATTTAACAATAAAAAGTTACTATAAATTATAATATTACGCCAAAAAGTTGTATCTTTGCACCCGAAAACAAGAGCCGAATATAGTTCAGAGGTTAAATAAATCAATATTTTATTCATCGGGGTGTTTGAATGATGCTTACTAAACATTCTGATTTTAACAGATTTAAAGGCAAAAATTGCGCTGTCTCGTAATTTCGTGTCTTAAAATTTGGTAGTGTGAATAAAATTTGCTTATTTTGCACTCTGTTTTAAATAGGTGTTGAAATTAATATAAAAACAGTATAATAAGATGTCAAAAATTTGTCAAATTACCGGAAAGCAAGCGTTGGTTGGCAATAACGTATCTCACTCTAAAAGACGTACAAAGAGAAGATTCAATGTCAACTTGTTTACAAAGAAGTTTTACTGGGTAGAGCAAGATTGTTGGATTGACCTCAACGTATCTGCTGCAGGACTTCGTTTAATTAACAAAATTGGTCTTGATGCAGCATTGAAACAAGCTGCTCAAAAAGGTTTTATTTAATTTTAAAAAGTAAGAATCAGATATGGCAAAGAAAGCTAAAGGTAACAGAGTTCAAGTAATTCTTGAGTGTACAGAGCATAAAGAGAGCGGTATGCCTGGTACTTCACGTTACATTACAACAAAGAACCGTAAGAATACCACCGAGAGGTTGGAACTTAAAAAATACAATCCTATCTTAAAACGTGTAACAGTTCATAAAGAGATAAAATAATTAAGATATGGCAAAGAAAACAGTCGCATCATTGCAAAAAGGTGAGGGACGTACCTACTCAAAAGTAATTAAAATGGTAAAGTCTCCTAAAACAGGTGCATATATCTTCGAAGAGGAGATGGTACCAAACGAGAAAGTAAACGAGAAACTTGCAAAATAAGTTATCTACAATAAAGAGTAAAGGCTGTTGGAGTGCTATAAACACCCCGACAGCCTTTTGTTATAAATATCAATTATAGTATGGGATTTTTTGATTTCTTCTCTAAAAAAGAGAAAGAGACATTAGATAAAGGTTTAGAGAAGACCAAGACAGGAGTCTTTTCTAAACTTGCACGTATAGTAGCAGGAAGAAGCAAAGTAGATGATGATTTGCTTGATGATTTGGAAGAGGTTCTAATTACGTCAGATGTGGGTATCGAAACAACACTACGTATAATTGAGCGTATTCAGCAACGTGTTGCACGAGATAAATATTTATCATCATCAGAGTTGCAAACCATCTTGCGTGAAGAGATAGTTGCTCTTTTAACTGAAAACTCTACAACTGATGGTAATGGATTTGATACACCAACAGATCGTCATCCCTATGTGATAATGGTAGTTGGAGTAAACGGAGTTGGAAAGACAACTACCATAGGAAAACTTGCATATCAATTCAAAAAAGCAGGAAAGAAAGTATATCTTGGTGCTGCCGACACATTCAGAGCAGCTGCAGTTGAGCAGTTAGATATTTGGGGAGAGCGCGTAGGTGTTCCCGTAATCAAACAACAGATGGGAAGCGATCCTGCATCAGTAGCATTTGATACACTCTCTTCGGCAAAAGCAAACGATGCCGATGTGGTAATTATCGATACAGCAGGGCGTCTTCATAACAAAGTTGGGTTAATGAATGAGTTGTCAAAAATCCGTAGAGTTATGGATAAAGTTGTTCCTGGTGCACCTGACGAAATTCTTCTTGTATTGGATGGCTCAACAGGACAAAATGCCTTTGAACAAGCAAAACAGTTTATGGCTGCCACTGAAATCAACGCACTTGCTGTAACAAAACTCGATGGAACAGCAAAAGGTGGAGTTGTAATAGGAATATCTGACCAATTTAAAATACCTGTGAAATATATAGGATTAGGTGAGGGTATAGAGGATTTACAACCATTCAACCGTAAAGAGTTTGTAGATTCATTGTTTAGCGAAAAAGAGTAAAAGGTATGCAAAAAAATCGCATTGATATAATAACACTTGGATGTTCAAAGAACCTTGTAGATTCCGAGAAACTAATTAAGCAGTTTAAGGAGTTGGGTTATGAAGTATATCACGATTCCGATAATGTAAAAGGAGAGATAGTTATTATAAATACATGCGGTTTCATAGGCGATGCAAAAGAGGAGTCAATAAATATGATACTCAACTTCTGCCAAGCCAAAAAGGCACGAAAGATAAAACGCCTTTATGTTATGGGGTGTCTGTCGCAACGCTATGCTTCAGAACTTATAGAGGAGATACCCGAAGTAGATGGCTTCTTTGGTAAATTCGATTGGGAGAATATAGTAAAAGAGGTAGGCGGAGAGTATAATCAAGCACTCGCAAATAGCAGGGTCTTAACAACTCCCTCGCACTATGCCTATCTGAAAATTGGAGAAGGGTGTAACCGTACATGTGCCTATTGTGCAATACCCATTATCACAGGAAAATATAAATCTCGCCCAATAGAAGATTTGGTAGAGGAGGCACAAGGTCTCGCTGCAATGGGGGTAAAAGAGTTACAACTCATTGCACAAGACCTTACATATTACGGATTAGATATCTATAAATCATACCAACTCCCTAAACTTGTAGAGGAGTTGTCAAAAGTAGAGGGAATAGAGTGGATACGCCTGCACTATGCCTATCCTGCACACTTTCCATATGAACTATTGCCAGTGATGGCACAAAACAACAAGGTGTGTAAATACCTTGATATAGCATTACAGCACATCAGTGACAATATGCTCACTCGTATGCATCGTAATGTAACAAAACAACAAACTTACCAACTTATTGAACGCATACGCAAAGAGGTTCCAGGCATACATCTAAGAACAACCCTTATGGTAGGTTTCCCGGGTGAAACCGAAGAGGATTTCACAGAACTAATGGAGTTTGTAAGATATGCCCGATTTGAACGTATGGGGGCATTTACCTACTCCGAAGAGGAGGGAACATACTCTGCCGAGAACTATACCGATGACATTCCCGAAGAGGTTAAACAAAAACGTTTAGATACTCTTATGGCTCTGCAGGCCGAGATCTCTGCTGAGATAAATGCACAAAAAGAGGGAGAAGAGTTAAGGGTGATAATAGACCGAGAGGAGGACGATTACTATATAGGTCGCACACAATTTGACTCACCTGAGGTAGATCCCGAGGTCTTAATATCAAAAGAAAAAACACTTCAAATTGGAGAGTTCTATACGGTAAAAATCACATCATCATCAAACTACGAACTATTTGGTTCGGTAAAGTAAATTGCCATGACAAGGCAGGTTGAAATAGAGGAGGCTATAAGATTGGCAATAGAGAACAATTTGCCATTCTATGCCTATCGCAACCCCAATGAAGATATAGAATTTGGTCTTCAACTCTCTCCATTAGCAGAGCGTAAGAGAGGAGAAAAAGGTTTTGTAATATACCCCTTTGTTGAAACTCCACAAACTCCTGCGCTATTCATAAAACAAGAGTATTCTATAAATAAATTTCCAGTAGATATTCAAAAACGAGAGGTAAATTACCCAACAGAGAATAGGGAGATAGATTTCACGCAATATAAAAAATCAGCATCACAACTTATAGCAGATATGGAGCAAGATAGATACCAAAAGGCGGTACTGTCACGCACCATAGGTTATCAAACCAACGCAAGAGAAAAATCCGCAGAGTGGTTTTTGTCGTTATGCAGATGTTATCCCAATGCCTATATATATTTTTTTTCTGTGCCCCTCATAGCAACATGGATAGGAGCAACTCCTGAAAAACTTTTAGAGTATGATGGTAATAATGTAACGACAATGGCATTGGCGGCAACTCGCCGAGCAGATGAAAACAGACCTTTCACACCTAAAGAGGAGCGAGAGCAACAGATCGTGGCAGATTATATAATAGATAAATTCTCGGAAGCGGGAGTGCAACCTGAAGTATCTCCACGTTTTGTGAAAACTGCAGGACCTGTTGAGCATCTGTGCAATATAATATCGGCAACGGATGTTGATAGGGATAGAGCAGAGCAATTAATAAAACTCCTTCATCCAACCCCTGCGGTAGCAGGAACACCTCTTAAAAAGGCATTACAGGTAATCTCTGAGGCAGAAAAACGTTCAAGAAGATACTATTCTGGATATTTAGGAGGGGTAAAAGAGAACAACACATTCAGTTTATTTGTAAATTTGCGAAGTATGGAGATATTTCCAAACCGAGTTCAACTATATGTAGGTGGAGGCTTAACCTCTCAGTCGCAAGTTGAAGCGGAGTGGAACGAAACAGAGCATAAGGCACAAACCTTGCTTAAAACCATTAAAGGCTAATTATCAAATGACAACGGATAAGAAACAGGTAAGAATCCTATTAGAGATATTAAAACAACGAGGAGTAGAGGATTTTATAATCTCTCCCGGATCTCGTAATACACCAATAGTAATAGGTGTTGCACGAGATAAGAACTTCACTTCAAGAGTTGTTATTGATGAACGCTCTGCCGCTTTTGTTGCCTTAGGATTATCAGTCCAAACCTCAAAACCTGTTGCGTTGGTATGTACTTCGGGAACAGCGGTACTTAATTATGCTCCCGCAATAGCCGAAGCATATTACCGAAACGTTCCTCTTATAGTTATAACAGCCGACCGAGAGCCTGAGGTCATAGATCAAAACGATAGCCAAACCATAAGACAAACTAATGTCTATGCCAACTATATAAAGTATTCAACTACATTGCCTTGTGAAATTGGGAACGAGGCTGATGAGATAAATACAATACAACAAATATCGTTGGCAATAGACAAAGCATTAACCCCTGATAGAGGTCCTGTGCATATCAATGTTCCGCTCAGAGAACCACTTGCAGGATTAGCCCCTGTTGAAACATTAAATATAGATATACCTCAGCAAGATATAAAGCAAAAGAGTGTAAGCGAGGAGCAACAACAAGAACTGATTTCAAAACTGTCAAAATACAAAAAAGTTATGTTGTTGGCATCGTTTGCTGAGCCTGATGCAGAACTTGATAAATCACTATCGCAGTTGGTAAAACTACCGCAAGTGGTATTACTTACCGAGACAATATCAAATATAAATGTAGAGGGAGCAATAACCACAATAGACAGAACACTGACACAATTAACCAATGAGAATAGAGCAGATGCAGCCCCCGAGTTATTGATAACCTTTGGTGGCTCGCTTGTCTCAAAAATGGTAAAAACATTTATAAGAACACACAAACCCAAAGAGCATATACATATAAGCGAGTGCGAATGGAAGATTGATACATTCTCGGCACTCACTTGGCAGATAGATATATCGGCTGCCAAGTTGTTAGGCTTAATAGCCGATAAGGTTACAGCAACCAACTCAAATTACAACCAAATGTGGCATGAGTTGGCACATTTGGCAGCGGATAAGAAGAGCAAATATGTTGCATCGGTAGGGTGGAGCGATATGAAGGCATTCTCAATAATATTGCCTTCAATACCAAGAGAAATATATCTGCAACTATCAAACGGAACCCCAATCCGTTATGCTCAACTATTTGATAATTATAGTTGTTTAAAATCCACATCAAACAGAGGAGTAAGCGGAATAGACGGAGCAACCTCAACAGCAATTGGTGCTGCTTGTGGAACAGATAAACCAGTATTGCTAATAACAGGAGATATGGGATTTCAATACGATTCCAACGCTCTCTCAATAGCAGACGTTCCCAATAATATAAAAATCATAGTTATGAAAAATGGAGGAGGCGGAATATTCCGTTTCCTGCCCGGAACATCTGCATTACCTGAGTTAGAGAAATACTTTGAGTGTGTAACCGATGTAAAGGTTAAACAACTTGCAGAGGCATACTCATTCTATTTCTATTCGGTAACAAGTGAAGAGGAGTTAAAGAGTCTGCTACCACAATTCTTTGCATCGCCCCACAAAGCAATAATGGAGGTGGTAACGCCACGAACCGAAAACGATAAAATATTACGAAACTATTTTAAAGAATAAACAATATGCAAACACGTTCTTGGACAACAATTAAAGAGTACGAAGATATTAAATTTGAGTACTACAATTCAATTGCGAAGATAACCATAAATCGCCCACGAGTATATAACGCATTCCGTCCACAAACCAACGATGAGATGTTAGATGCAATATCAATCTGTCGCCAGCGTGCCGATATTGGAGTTGTAATACTAACAGGAGCAGGAGATAAAGCGTTCTGCTCTGGAGGAGACCAAAACGTAAAGGGAAGAGGAGGATATATAGGCGAAGACGGAGTGCCACGTTTAAACGTGTTGGATTTACATAAAGCAATCCGTTCACTACCCAAACCGGTAATAGCAATGGTAAACGGATATGCCATTGGTGGTGGTCACGTTCTACATGTAGTGTGTGACCTCACAATAGCATCGGAGAATGCACGATTTGGGCAAACAGGTCCTAAAGTGGGAAGTTTTGACGGAGGATTTGGATCATCATACCTTGCACGATGTGTAGGACAGAAAAAGGCTCGTGAAATATGGTTCCTATGCCGTCAATACACAGCAAAAGAGGCAGAGGAGATGGGATTGGTAAATAAGGTAGTACCATTTGACCGCTTAGAGGATGAAACCGTTGAGTGGTGCGAAACAATACTACAACGCTCGCCTATGGCAATACGTATGATAAAACGAGCATTAAATGCCGAACTTGACGGACAACATGGACTTATGGAGTTAGCAGGAGATGCAACACTAATGTTCTACCTTATGGATGAGGCGCAAGAGGGTAAAAATGCCTTCTTGGAGAAACGTGATCCCGACTTTAAAAAGTTCCCAAAATTCCCATAATGAGGGCAGAGTATAAAAAATATAGTCTGATATTTAAGGAGGCTGCAATAACATCACGCAACACACTCCTTACAAAAGATACCTATTTCATAAAGGTGTGGGATGATGAAAATCCCACACTCTTTGGAGTAGGAGAGGCCTCTCTGTTTCGTGGATTAAGTGCAGAGGATTGCCCCGAGTATGAAGATAAACTTGCAGAGGTATGTGCTAATATAAACACTATTGATTTATCGCAACTGAAATCATGGAGTTCAATACTCTTTGGGCTTGAAACTGCCATACAAGATTTAAACTGCGGAGGCAAATCTCTGCTTTACGATACACCATTTACTCGTGGCGAGGAGGGTATCCGTATCAACGGCCTAATATGGATGGGCAACAAAGAGCAGATGGCAGAGCGAATATCACAAAAACTCTCACAAGGCTTTAAGTGTCTGAAATTAAAAATAGGAGGAATAGATTTTGCATCTGAAATAGAACTTATAAAATCCATTCGCAACCGTTTTCCAAAAGATATGTTGGAACTCCGTTTAGATGCAAACGGAGCATTCACTCCCACTGAGGCACTCTCAAAATTAGAGATACTCTCAAAATTTGATATACACTCCATAGAGCAACCAATAAAGCAAGGTAACTATCAGGCAATGTCAGACGTTTGCAAAAACTCACCTATACCAATAGCATTGGATGAAGAGTTGATAGGAGTAGTTGAGAGTGAGGCAAAAATAGAGTTATTAGACACTATAAAACCACAATATATAATTTTGAAACCCTCGTTAGCAGGAGGCTTTGCAAGCAGTGATGAGTGGATAATCCTTGCTCGTGAACGAGAAATAGGTTGGTGGGCAACATCCGCATTAGAGTCAAATGTTGGATTAAATGCCATAGCACAATGGGTATCGGCAAAAAATCCCACAATGCCACAAGGGTTAGGAACAGGGCAACTCTATACAAATAATATAACATCTCCGCTCTATATTGAGGGAGATAAACTATACCACTCTCAAAACCACAATTGGGATTTAACCGTAATATAAAATGGAGTTTAAGATAAATGGAAAAATAGTACACTCTGTTGAGGAATTATGTTCTGAGGTAACACCTGAGTTCGCAAAATTTGTATCGGAGTGGTTCAGTGATAGCGACTATATGATAGCACAAACATCAGGCTCAACAGGCACGCCAAAAACCATACAACTCTTAAAAAGCGATATGCGAGCATCTGCCCGAATGACAAATGCCTTCTTTAATATCAACCAAACCTCAACATTTCTTTTATCACTATCTCCTAACTATATAGCAGGAAAAATGATGATAGTACGTTGGTTAGAGGCAGGAGCAGAGATGATTGAACAGAAGCCCTCTTCAAACCCACTGCAACAGCCATTGCAAAGCAGAATAACCCTATCGGCAATGGTGCCTTCGCAAGTGATAAATGTTTTAAATGATACCGTTTCGTTACAACAGCTCTCAAAAATAGATAATATCATAATAGGCGGTGCTCCGCTCGATTTTGCAACCGAAAAGCAAATCTCTGAAACATCGGTAAATGCTTACGCAACCTACGGAATGACCGAAACCCTTTCGCACGTTGCATTGCGTAAGATAGGAGCAGACAAAGAGTATTTTGCACTAAACGGAGTAACCTTTGAACAAGACAGCAGAGAGTGTTTGGTAATAAATGTACCACACCTATCAGTTAAAAGATTGGTAACAAACGATATAGTAACTCTAACAGATAATACCCATTTCATCTGGCGTGGCAGATACGATAACGTAATAAACTCAGGAGGAGTAAAAATATTTCCTGAGGAGATAGAAAAACTCATAGAGCCATATATCTCACAACGCTTCTATATAATTGGTACCCCCGATACCGTTTGGGGCGAGGTCTGTACTCTTGTAATAGAGGGAGAGGAGTGGAGTCGTGAAAAACAACAAAACCTCTTGGCGCAACTCAAAGGGGTTTTGCCAAAACATAAAGCCCCAAAACAGATAAAATTCCTACCCCAATTTGCAGAAACCATATCGGGGAAGGTTAAGAGGGTTGTTTGTTTTAATTAGGAATTAGTTCGTGGCTGTGCCACAATGAGGAATTAGGAATTTTCTAACCAAGCAAGTAGGTCCAGAGTATGCTCTGTCCGTTGAAAAGGGTATCAAAAGTTATCAGTTTTCAGCTGTTAGCTATCAGTTTTTAGAATAAGAATTTATAACAAATAAAGTAGGGACGTGACCTGTCACGTCCGCCAAAAAGGGTATCAAAGTTTTTAGTTCAACGTTACTATGAACCTTGCTTGTTAACTTAAACGGAGTTGCATTTTTTGAAGCAACTCCGTTTCTCTTATAAAACCAATTAGTCTAATTAGACCAATTGGACTAATATATCTAAAAACTAATAACTATCTAATAAACAACAACTCTCTATATTTAGGCAATGTCCACATCTTGTCATCAACAACAAGTTCAAGACGGTCGATGTGTGCTCTGATTTTTTGGAAATAGGGAGCCACTGTATCGTGATAAGCAATTGCACGTTCACGCATATCCTCAATAGTGTTAGCCTCTTTACGGGCAGCAATCATCTCATCAACCAATCCCTTGATAGCCTCAATACGAGTACCTATATCTTCAATGGTTGTTAACTCCTTGCCACAAAGTTTGTCGGCTTTGTCGGGGAATAGGAGTTTAAGTTTATAAGCATTCTCAATAAGTTCACTTTGGTATTTTGTTGATGTAGGTATAACGTGGTTTTTAGCCAAGTCGCCAAGAACGCGAGCCTCAATCTGAATTTTCTTTGTGTAGGTCTCCCACTTAACTTCGTTACGAGCCTCCAACTCTTTTTTAGTCATAACACCAACCGAAGAGAACATATCTATTGTAGCATCGGCAAGGTAGTTGTCAAAAATAAGAGGAACACTTGTTTCGCAATCCAATCCTCTGCGTTCAGCCTCTTGTTTCCACTCATCGCTATATCCGTTACCATCAAAACATATATCCATACTCTCCTTAACATACTCACCAAGAACAGCAAGAATAGCATTCTGCTTATCTATGCCCATTGCGATCTTTTCATCAACATCGTGTTTAAACTCAGTAAGTTGTTTTGCAACTGCCGAGTTTAATGCAATCATTGCTGATGCGCAGTTCGCCTCAGCACCAATTGCTCTGAACTCAAATCTGTTACCTGTAAATGCAAAAGGTGAAGTTCTGTTGCGGTCGGTATTGTCAATCAGCAATTCAGGAATTTGAGGAATATCCAAATTTACACCCTGTTTTGAAGATGCTTCTAAATTATCCAAATCCTCACTACCAATATGTTGTAGCACCTGTGTAAGGTGAGAGCCAAGGAATATAGATATAATGGCAGGAGGAGCCTCTGCTGCACCCAAACGGTGAGCGTTGGTAGCCGAAGATATACTTGCTTTAAGCAATCCGTTATATTTGTAAACAGCCTTAATAACATTAACAATAAATGTAATAAAGCGTAGATTTTCATTCTTTGATTTACCGGGCGACATAAGCATTATGCCGTTGTCAGTACCAAGCGACCAGTTGTTATGTTTACCCGAGCCATTAACACCCTTGAAAGGTTTCTCATGAAGCAGTACCCTGAATCCATGATTACGAGCAACCTTACGCATTGTTGCCATCATCAACAAGTTGTGGTCGTTTGCAAGGTTGCACTCCTCAAAAATAGGAGCAAACTCAAATTGATTTGGAGCTGCCTCGTTATGGCGAGTCTTTAGAGGAATACCAAGTTTAAGACACTCAATCTCAACCTCTTTCATAAACTCAATAACGCGCGATGGAATTGCACCAAAATAGTGGTCATCAAGTTGTTGGTTTTTTGAACTCTCATGCCCCATAAGAGTACGTCCTGTCAATAGCAAGTCGGGGCGAGCGGCATACAATCCCTCATCCACCAAAAAATACTCTTGCTCCCAACCAAGATAAGCAATAACCTTTTTAACTTCGGGATTAAAATATTTACATACTTCAGTAGCCGCTTTATCCACTGCGTGAAGAGCCTTTAACAGAGGAGCCTTATAGTCGAGCGACTCTCCTGTATAAGCAATAAACACAGTTGGAATACACAACGTATCATCAACAATAAAAGCAGGAGAAGAGGGGTCCCAAGCCGAATAACCACGAGCCTCAAAGGTGTTTCTGATGCCACCATTTGGGAAACTCGAAGCGTCTGGCTCTTGCTGAATAAGTAACTTGCCACTCAAACGCTCAAGCATATTACCCTCGCTATCCAACTCCACAAAGGCATCGTGTTTCTCGGCGGTACCTTCTGTTAATGGGTGAAACCAATGAGTATAGTGTGTAGCACCCATACTTATAGCCCACTTTTTCATGCCCTCAGCCACAGCATCGGCAATATCTCTGTTAATGGGTTTGTTGTTGTCTATTGAGTTAGTAAGATTTTCATAAATATCTTTTGGCAAAAATTGTTGCATTTTTGCACGATTGAAAACATATTTTCCGAAATATTCCGAAGGTCTTTCCTCTGGGAGTTTGACCTCAACAGGGCGTTTTAAAAACGCATTTTCAATAACTCTAAATCTTAAAGATGTTGGCATACCTTTATCTCTTAATTTTGGAAACGACAAAGGTAAAAAAAAGAGTTCTAATATCAATAAAGATAAGCCATAAAACTTACAATTTTTTAATAAACTTTTGCTGAAAAAAAATAAGTATAAAAAAAGTAGAAAAAGATAGTGAATAATTGAAATTATATCATAGAATATTTTTATCTTTGCAGTTGGTATAAAAGTACCGTAAATCAAAGATAAACATTAGAAAAAAATATTTACCTATGGAGATGAAAATGAAAAAAGTATTGTTGCTTGGCTCAGGAGCATTAAAGATTGGGCAAGCTGGTGAGTTCGATTACTCTGGCTCACAAGCATTAAAAGCATTAAGAGAAGAGGGAATATCAACAGTTTTGATAAACCCAAATATTGCAACTATACAAACTTCAGAGGGTGTAGCAGACAAAGTATATTTCCTACCCATCACTCCTCATTTTGTAGAGAAGGTAATTCAAAAAGAGCGCCCCGATGGAATTCTTCTTGCATTTGGTGGTCAAACAGCCCTAAACTGCGGAACAGAGTTATACCTTAACGGAACACTTGAGAAATACGGAGTAAAAGTATTAGGAACATCGGTTGAGGCAATCATGATTACCGAAGACCGCGACCTGTTTGTTAAAAAACTTGATGAAATATCAGCAAAAACTCCAGTATCACAAGCGGTGGAGACAATGGAAGATGCAATAGAGGTTGCACACCGTATAGGTTTCCCTGTGATGGTACGTTCGGCATATGCACTTGGAGGATTAGGCTCAGGTATATGTAACAATGATGAAGAGTTCAAAACTCTATGCGAAAGCGCACTTGCACACTCAAAACAAATTCTTGTAGAGGAGTCGTTGAAAGGATGGAAAGAGATAGAGTTTGAGGTAATACGCGACAAGAACGACCACTGTTTCACCGTAGTGCCAATGGAAAATTTCGACCCACTTGGTATTCACACAGGAGAGAGTATCGTTGTAGCACCTATCGTATCTCTTACACAAGAGCAGATAACAATGTTGCAAGAAATTGCAAAGAAAGTTGTTCGCCACATTGGTATAGTAGGAGAGTGTAACATACAATACGCATTTAACGCAGAAACAAACGACTATCGTATCATTGAGATTAATGCACGTTTAAGTCGTAGTTCAGCATTGGCATCAAAAGCATCAGGTTATCCTTTGGCATTTGTAGCAGCAAAATTGGCATTAGGTTACTCACTTGACCAAATCGGTGAAATGGGAACACCTAACTCAGCATATGTAGCACCTTCAGTTGATTATATGATTGTTAAGATACCACGTTGGGACTTGACAAAATTTGCAGGTGTCGATCGTGAGATTGGCTCATCAATGAAATCAGTTGGAGAGATAATGTCAATAGGTAAAAGTTTTGAGGAGATAATCCAAAAAGGACTTCGTATGATAGGACAGGGAATGCACGGATTCGTTGGAAACCGCGACATCTCTTTCGATGATCTGGATTACGCTCTTTCTCACCCAACAGATATGCGTATCTTTGCCATTGCAAAAGCATTTGAGGAGGGATATACAGTAGAACGTATTGAGGAGTTGACAAAAATAGATCCTTGGTTCTTGAACTGCTTGAAGAATATAACAGACTTTACTATTGTATTAAAGAAATACAATCGTATTGAGGATCTTCCAGCAGACGTATTGGCAGAGGCAAAACGTTTAGGATTTAGCGACTTCCAGATAGCACGTTACGTTGAGAATCCCGAAGGAAACTTTGAACCAGAACTGATACGTGTTCGCGAACATCGTAAAAACTTAAACATTACCCCAAAAGTTTGTCGTATAAACACAGTAGCATCAGAATACCCCGATTTGACAAATTATCTATATTTGACCTACGGAGCAGATGCTCACCAAATCCCATACGACTACAACTCAGGTAAAAACATTGTAGTACTTGGCTCTGGAGCATATCGTATTGGTAGTTCGGTAGAGTTTGACTGGTGTTCTGTAAACGCTATCAACACATGCCGTAAATTGGGTTACAAATCAATAATGATTAACTACAACCCTGAGACAGTATCAACAGACTACGATATGTGTGATAAATTATACTTTGATGAGTTAAGTTTTGAGCGTGTATTAGATATTATTGACCTTGAAACACCACGTGGAGTGATTGTATCAGTGGGAGGACAAATCCCCAACAACTTGGCAATGAAGTTGTATCGCCGCCATGTACCAGTATTAGGAACATCTCCAATTTCAATTGACCGTGCGGAGAACCGTCACAAATTCTCTGCAATGCTTGATACATTGGGAATTGACCAACCACGTTGGAAGGAGTTGACAAGTTTTGATGATATTGACAAGTTTGTTGAGGAGGTAGGATTCCCCGTATTGATTCGTCCAAGTTATGTACTATCAGGAGCAGCAATGAACGTTTGCTACGACCACGAATCTATGTACGAGTTCCTTGGAGCAGCAGCAAAGGTGTCAAAAGAGTTCCCCGTTGTAGTATCAGAGTTCTTGCAAAATGCAAAAGAGATAGAGTTTGATGCAGTAGCACGTAACGGAGAGGTTATAGAGTACGCAATATCAGAGCATATTGAGTTTGCTGGAGTACACTCAGGAGATGCAACACTTGTATTCCCAGCACAAAAAATATATATGGAGACAGTGCGTCGCATCAAACGCATAAGCAAGAAGATTGCAAAAGAGTTGAATATCTCAGGACCATTCAACATCCAATACTTGGCAAAGAACAACGATGTTAAGGTAATTGAGTGTAACTTACGTGCATCACGTAGTTTCCCATTTGTTTCAAAAATATTGAAACGCAACTTCATCGAAACTGCAACACGTATAATGTTAGGAGAGCCAGTTGAAAAAGCAGATTCTTCAACATTTGATATAGATTACATTGGAATTAAAGCATCTCAATTCTCATTTGCACGTCTTCACAAAGCAGACCCTGTATTAGGTGTAGATATGTCATCAACAGGAGAGGTTGGATGTATAGGCGCTGATTTTGATGAAGCGTTGTTAAATGCTATGATTTCAGTTGGATATCGTATTCCTGATAAATCAAAAGCAGTATTAGTATCGTCAGGCGATGCACGTGGTAAAGTTGATTTGTTAGACTCTTGCAAAGTTTTATCAGAGAGTGGATACAAACTATATGCAACCGAAGGAACAGCAGCATTCTTGAACTCAAACGGAATAAATGCACACCCAGTATGTTGGCCCGATGAAGAGGGTGAGAATATTCTTGACCTTCTTGGTAACCATCAAATTGATTTAGTTGTAAATATACCAAAGAATCATACTAAACGAGAGTTGACAAATGGTTATCGCATACGTCGTTCAGCAATAGACCACAACATACCATTGCTAACAAATGCACGTCTTGCAACAGCATATATCAACGCATTTATCAACAAACCAATTGAAGATATAGGAATACTTGCATGGGACGAGTATTAATAGTAGCAAAATATAAAAAAGACAACTCAGAATTCTGAGTTGTCTTTTTTGCTTAAAAAAATATTACGTTAGTTTGTCAGTTTAAAATATTTATCAAGAACTAATAAAGATATAAGTCTCTCTCTGTTTATTCTTAAAAGGTTTAATATATTCATGGGCATTTTTTATAATCATTTCTGCCTCATCTTGGTGATTTATATAATAGTTTAGACGTTCTTCAATGTCTGAGAAATCATCTTTAACCTCAATATAGTGATAGTTTGGGATTAATTTACCTTCCATAAACCATGTTTCACATGTTGGACGTGGCATAACAGCAATAGAGTTTGAAGACATAACCCACTTTAGGTTACTTGCAACATCATTTCCTTCAAGTGCCATTATAAATTTATAGTCAAGATGTTCAGCTATTGTCTTTTTGGGAGTTATCCAATTTGGATTTATAATATTTTTGCTTACATCTCCTATATCAAACATTGGATTATTATAAAATTTATTCATGAATAAGATTCTATTATCTTTTCCACTCACTTTCCCTCTGAAGATCGCCATATCTTTTTTATCAGAGAATCTCTTTTTGTCTTTAACAAAGATAAAGTGTCTGATTTTATCTAATTTAAGAATTATAGAATTTTGATTGTTATCTTTTAGAGGTCTGCTCTTTAAAACTGTAGGAGTATCGGGGACATGAGTTATATCTCCGGGTAAGAAACTAAATTTTAAATTCTTATCAAACCATCTTGTATAGTTATATGAATCAAAAAAATAGACTTTTTGTTTTCCTATTTTGTGATCTTTTATGAGAGATGTTGACTCAGGAAGTTTCACTTCTTTAGATAATTTATTATAGTAGTTAACCCTCTCTTGAATATACTCCCAATCATCTCTTTTAATACATTTATTAATAACAGACTCCCTTATTATTCTGAAAAAACAATTAGGGATTAACAGTAGAAAATAGTTTAATATATAATATTTTAATTTTGAATTTTTTCCGCTATTTAATTTATATCGAAGATTTTTTATCATAAAAGTTCATTAAAATCATTTATTATTACATCTGACATCTCTTTTACAATGTTGTATGGGTTAGATGTTGCAACACCCACAACAAACATACCTGCAGTACGAGCGGCATTCAGTCCATGAATAGAGTCTTCAAATACAGCACACTCTTCGGGTTTTACGCCTAAACGCTCTGCTGCTAAAAGAAAGCATTGAGGGTTGGGCTTTGATAAAGTAATATCATCGGCGGTAATAATAGTGTCGTATTCGTATTTAAACTCTGGGTGGCGGTTAAAAACATTTGCCATCTTCTTATCGTTTGAACTTGTAACCACAGCACACTTATACCCCTTCTCTTTAACTGTTTTAAAATAGTTTTCATAACCAGCAATATAGACAAAAGGCATTGTAGTTTCAAAATTATCAATAGCAGCCACCACTTTAACTCTGACATCCTCCTCTTTAAAATATCGAGTAAGAATATCATTTAGGGTAGAGCCTTTAACCTTGTCAAAAATATCAGGATCATCGGGCAGATACTGAAAAAGTTCCCTTTTCCAGAACTCTGTATAAAGTCCTTCGGTGTCAAAAATAACACCATCCATATCAAAAAGTAGAGCCTTAATATTATTGGGTAGTATCATCTTTATCTCTATTTACAAGCAATTTTTTACAAAAATACGATTAAGCGAGCGAAATAATATCAAGATTACTTGAATATTTCACAGCGAGCGAAAGTATTTTCGCCGTAGTTTACCTGCGGCAAAGATAGAAATAAGCGAGCGAAATAATATCAAGATTACTTGAATATTTCACAGCGAGCGAGAGTATTTTCGCCGTAGTTCATCTACGGCAAAGATAGAAATAAGCGAGCGAAATAATATCAAGATTACTTGAATATTTCACAGCGAGCGAGAGTATTTTCGCCGTAGTTTATCTGCGGCAAAGATACAACAAAGAAACGAAAGTGAGTGCGAAACGGGGAAAGGATGTTGTCTGTTAGCGATTTAACAGTATTTGCCAAGATGTGAAGTGTCATCAAATGCCAATGAAAAGCCAAGAAATGACAAAGTTTCGTTACTATACCATTACTTTGATTCTTGATTTCAATGGAGTATATTGGTTGCTGTAACTGATTGAATAGCAATATTTGTTAAGCGATTGCGCTTGCAAATACAGGAAAATTTCTCATATCTTCGTTCCTGTTTCGCTTTGGTTGATTCTTTTGCACCGATACGCTGTGTTCTGCTTACCGTCACTCAATTCTACAAGTAATAATTTCGCAAACAAAAAAAGTAGAGTTATGAGCAGAAACACTTTCAGAGTATTATTCTATCTCAAACGCAATGCCCCGAAGAAGAACGGGCTTGTGCCAGTGATGTGCCGTATTACCGTGAACGGCAAGATTTCCCAATTCAGTTGCAAACTGGATGTAGAGGAAAAGTTATGGAATGTCAGTCTCGGCAGAATGTCGGGAAGAAGCGTTGTTGCACAAGAAGGCAACCGGATGTTGGATAAAATTCGTGTCGGCATCAACAAGGCTTATCAAGAGATTATGGATAGGGATGGTTATGTATCGGCAGAGAAAGTCAGAAACGCATTCTTGGGTATGGGGCAGAACCATAAGACTCTGCTTGCGGTATTCCGCCGGCATAATGAGGATTATGCCAAACAAGTGGGCAAGATGAAAAGCCAACGCAGTTATTGGAAATACTGTACCGTATATAACCATTTGGAAGAATTCATCAAGCATCGCTACAAGGTAAGTGATATAGCCTTGCGTGAGCTTTCTCCTGCATTTATTACCGACTTCGAGTTGTTCCTTCGTACCGAGAAGAACCATTGTACCAACACTGTATGGTCGTATATGATGCCGTTCCGCAGCATCATATATACAGTCATCAATAACGGTTGGTTGCAGCGTGACCCGTTTTATGCTTATCGTATTACAAAGGAAGAAACCAAAAGAGGATTTCTGACCAAAGAAGAAATCACAATGCTAATCAATGGAACTTTCAAGAAGAAAAGTTACGAGGTGATTAGAGACCTCTTTATTTTCTGTTGTTTCAGCGGATTGAGTTGGAGGGATATGTATAATCTCACCACCGACAATTTGCAGACATCATTCGACGGGCATTTATGGATTAAGACCAATCGACAAAAGACGGGAACAGAAACAAATATCCGATTGCTCGATACAGCCAAGTATATAATCGAGAAGTATCAAGGAATGGCTGAGAGTAATAAACTGTTGCCCGTACCCTGCTATGCCAATTGCCGACATGGAATAAAAGCGGTAGCGAAGCTATGCGGAATCAACAAGAACGTCTGCTGGCATCAAAGCAGACACAGCTATGCAACAACCATTTGCTTATCCAATGGAGTACCCATTGAAACGCTGTCAAAGTTGATGGGACACACAAGCATACGCAGCACTCAAATTTATGCAAAGATTACAGCCGAGAAAGTAAGTAACGACATAGAGAACCTATCCAAACAGATAGAATCTATGGAGAGTTTGATTTGCAATGCCATTTAACAACCTCTAAAAATGAAAACAGAATGAAAGCAGAAAGAAATATCATAAAGATGGATGAATACGGAAGAATCCATTTCCCGAGCACCACGAGCAATGACATTTGGATGTGCACAAACGAACTGATAGAACTATTCGGTATCACATACCCGACATTGAGAGCCAATATCAAAGCCATATACAAAAGCGGAATCCTTGATGAATGTGAGGTGCAAAGGTGTATCAATTTATCCAATGGAATAAGCATAGAAGTTTATGCACTCCCGATGATTGTTGCTTTATCCGTCCGATTGAATACATTGGGGTCATACAAGGTTAGGGAATACATTATTGAGAAACTTACAACCAATTCAAGAAACCATATTCTGTTTCTTAACGTGCGTAGGCACGAATGTATGAATGAAAATAAGTCTGGACATAACTAAATGCGTATAGATGAGAGTGTGATGTTACATTCAAATGTGCTTTGTATGAAATTCCCATCATACGCTCATCCATCAATGGGTACAAAGGTATGTGCGAACATCTTATGAAATCTGCAAGTTCAAGCGGCGAGCTGTTTTCGGAACAATCCTCCTCTCATTCTTCAAGAGTATTGATCCGAAAAAACTTGCATATTTCAAGGTCGCACAGGTAAAGTACCCATAGAGAAGATGACCGACCGATGGGAAACAGAAATTTCAGACGGATAGTAGAGCATTGATAACTTTGCTATCCGTTTCTTTTTTAGAAGAAAGAATCCCTCCCTCAAAGAAACAGCAATTCAATATTTGCCACAGGCCGGTCGGCTTGCTGACCTGCCGGCTATACGGCAGGTACACATGCAAGCTATACAGCCTTCTCGCCCACAAGCTTGACAAACCACCATATTGCTTGCCTATGCTATGGTAGCTCCCAATTACAAACCACGAATAAGAACTTTGTAGTTGTGTTCTTCTGAACACAGCAAGGTATGTTTTGAGTAACTCAAAACCTTTCGGGTTACTCCCTAAAACCTTGCCGAATTCTGCGAACTTATCCCTTCAGAGTCGGGATAATTGAATGTTTCACGATAAAACAACAATGCTTTTTTATGTTTGTTGGCATAGCAGACCCTCAATTTCAAATTAAATAAGTACTTTTGTCAAATGGAATATAAAAATTAGACAAATGGCAAAAGCAAAACCTTTCATTAAATGGGTTGGAGGAAAAGGCCAACTCATCGAACAACTCGAAGCATTGCTTCCAGCTGACTTTTCAGAAAGGGAAAATGTTACTTACATTGAGCCTTTTGTAGGCGGAGGAGCTATGCTCTTCTATATGTTGCAGACATATCCAAACATTAAGTCAGCCGTTATAAATGACATCAATCCTGATTTGACATTATGCTATCAAGTCGTGAGGGATAATCCAACAGAATTAATTAAGTCTCTCAATGCAATTCAATCTGATTATTATGCTCTTCGAACAGAGGAAGAACGTAAGATGTTTTTTCTTCAACAACGTGAGCAATTCAACTCAAAATCATTAAATGAAATAGATAATACGACATTATTCTTCTTCCTTAATAGAACTTGTTTCAATGGACTTTATCGGGTAAATAAAGCCGGTAAATTTAATGTGCCATTCGGGAAATATACCACACCTACTATTTGTGATTCAGCAACAATTTATGCGGACAGCAAACTATTACAAAAGGTAGATATTATGACTGGGGATTTTGAGCAAACTTTTGCAAAAATCGAGGGAAATACTTTCTTCTATTTTGATCCTCCTTACCGTCCTCTTAGTAACACTTCAAGTTTTAATGATTACACAAAAGAGAATTTCAATGATAATTCCCAAATTCGGCTAAAGTTATTTTGTGATCGTTTAAATGAGAATGGAATTAATTTTATGCTTAGCAATTCCGATTGTTTGGGGAAAGATGGTACGGATCGTTTCTTTGATGATTTATTCATTGATTATAGTATAGAAAGAGTATGGGCTTCAAGGAATGTAAATGCTATCGCTTCGAAAAGAGGAAAGCTGACAGAAATTGTAGTGAACAATTACCATAATAGATATTTATTCTAAAGATAAGTTTATGAGCACACATACCAAAGAACAATTTGACATGTTCATGTCGCAACTGAAAGAGACAAATACAACTCTTGGGTTTTATTGTGACTTTGAAAAGATAAATAATAACGTTGAATCAATTTCTATAAAGCTAAACCAATTAAATTATTTGATTGGTCAAGTAGATATGGATGCTGCTATTCGGAGGCTTTGGGATGAGAATAGAAATGTTTTCAGCATTTTGGAAATCTTGATAGCGGTTCGTACATCGGATAAGAAGAAAGCTATAATGGCTGATGGGAATGTTAAACTGATAAACTCACTTTTCGATAGTGTTGATGGAGTCATTGAATATATACATGGTACGGGTCTTGATGAAGTGTTTAGAAATAAGCAAATCAAGAATCTTGTTGACTATGTATTTGGTGTTGAAACAGGTCTAGATACCAATGCCCGTAAAAATAGAAGCGGTCATTTAATGGAAGGGCAGGTTGCTTCAATGTTAGATAATGCAAGCATAACTTACCGACAAGAGGTTTATTCAACAGAATATCCAGAATTGTCGGTATTGGGCGAGGATAAAAAGCGTTTTGACTTTGTGGTAGAGTCTGATCATTGCAAGTATTTAATGGAAGTAAACTTCTATAGCGGTGGAGGTTCCAAATTGAATGAGGTAGCTCGTGCATACTCAGAACTTTCTCCGAAAATTAATGCCGTAGATGGTTTTGAATTTGTTTGGATTACTGACGGTATTGGATGGAAGTCTGCAAAGAACAAGTTGGAAGAAGCTTTTTATGCAATACCCAACATTTATAATCTTACAACAATTGATGAGTTTATCAAACAAGTGAAGGAGGATACTTTATGATACGTGGAGGTATTGGAGGTGGAAATACTAAAACCGGACTTATATATGAAGCGAAAGTTGATTTAACTACTTTCCTGAATGATCAAAAAGGATATGTAGTTAAAGATATGGATATTTTTTATAACGAAGAACTTGTTGGAAATATCTTTAAAAAACATGGATTATATAAGTTCTTAAAACAGAAAGGGATTGACTGGAGAAAACATTTGTCAAAACAACTTTTACCAGATAATTGTATTTATGTCATCATAAATAATACAATGAATATTATTGAGGTCAAACATCAAGAGGTTGGTGGAAGTGTTGATGAAAAATTACAAACTTGTGATTTTAAGAAAAAACAATATATTAAGCTGTTTTCAGAACTTAATTATAAAGTAGAATTTATGTATATTTTGTCTGATTGGTTTAGACAAGAATGTTATAAGGACACTCGTGATTATATTATAAGCGTAGGATGTTCTTATTACTACAACTACATACCTTTACATGAATTAGGTTTACCTGTACCTCCTGTTGACGAAAATGATTAAACCATATTATAAATCTCCCGATCGCGCTTTTACGTTGCTTCATGGCGATTGTTTCGAATTGCTGCATGAATTTGACTTCAAGTTCAGTTGCATCTTTGCTGACCCACCTTACTTCCTCTCAAATGGAGGAATAAGTGTTCAGTCTGGAAAGATTGTGAGTGTGAATAAAGGAGAATGGGATAAGGGAAAGAGCCAAGAAGAAATGATGCAATTCAATATGGAATGGCTCGGTCTTTGTCGCAATAAACTTAAGGATAATGGTACTATTTGGATTTCAGGCACATATCATAATATCTTTTCCGTCGCCAATTGCTTGACAGAATTGGGATATAAGATTCTAAATGTAGTAACATGGGCAAAGACCAATCCGCCGCCTAATATTTCTTGCCGATATTTTACATATAGCACCGAATTTATCATCTGGGCACGCAAAAGCGAAAAGAAGCCGCACTACTTCAATTATGATCTGATGAAGCAGATAAATGGTGACAAGCAAATGACAGATGTTTGGCACTTACCGGCTATTGCCCGATGGGAAAAATCGTGCGGTAAACATCCTACACAAAAGCCCCTTGCGCTATTGGCGAGAATCATAATGGCCTCCACCAAATCTGGCGAGTGGATGCTCGACCCTTTTTGTGGTAGTTCGACAACCGGCATTGCCGCTAATTTGCTTGACCGTCGCTATTTAGGTATAGACCAGGAACAAAAGTATTTAGAGATAAGCAAGAATAGACGAGAAGAATTAGAGAACCAACAAACATATCAAATGTATCGTTCAAAAATTAAAGATATTCAATTTATGGATTCTTTGTATCCTTCAATGGTAAAAGAAGATTCAGATATAACTTACGGAGATTTACCTTTCTAAGGTAAATAACTTACATATAACTCCATAAAGTCGTATAATAATTTGCAGTTCAGGAATTATGTCGTTAAATTTGTAGTGATATTGTTTATGTTTAATTTTTAAACTAACGATTATGATTTGTAATAAAACTCATCGCTATGATGCTCGCTTTGAAAATTTGCCAGAAGATCAAGGTGGAGCAGGAAGACATCGCTGTGCTGGCTGTGCATATCAAAAAGGATATGAAGATGGATTGAGCCGTAAGGAACAGTTGAATTTGGATTTAGACTCATTGCCTGAAAGCCAAGCAGGAACTGTTAGACATAAAAGTCCTCATGCTGCATATGCACTTGGATATTTAGCAGGAATAGAAGATTCTTACAGATAATTATGAATATTTATAACTATTATAACTACAAATGCAGCCAAACTCTTTGTTCAATCAAGGAGTTTGGCTACTTTTGTATCAGAGTTGTTTGACAAAGCATAATGCAGAAAATTGGTGCAATCTCGAAGTTGCCAAATCGTTACCAACAACTTTCTATCATAGCATTCGCTATTTGTGTATCAATCAGATACGGAATAATTGATTATCCAGAGCAAAGATAGAAATAAGCGAGCGAAATAATATCAAGATTACTTGAATATTTCACAGCGAGCGAGAGTATTTTCGCCGTAGTTTATCTGCGGCAAAGATAGAAATAAGCGAGCGAAATAATATCAAGTTTACTTGAATATTTCACAGCGAGCGAGAGTATTTTCGAGGTTTCCTCAAAGTTAAACAATATATCTCGTAAATGATATGTAATATATAAAAAACATAATAAAAATTAATTGTGTTGTATATAATATAAATATTAGATTTATTTGTACTGAAAATTAAATATATAGAATTATGAAAAAGATTAAAACAATTTTGAGCATATTTGCAGTTGCTCTTATCCCAGCGTTAGTATCATGTGATGAAGACAGAAAATATGTTGATGTAGAGTATGAATATCAACTTATGCCAGGAACGCATCAAGATATAACAGGAACAGTAAGTTATGTTGATATTAATGGCAATATGGTATCAGGAGGTTCAATCTCAAAGTACCCCTTTGTTGTATCGTTTGAGGCAGAGAAGGGTTTTGATAATGTGAAAATGGTAGTAACATTAAATCCCTTGTCAGAAGGAGTCTCATTGCCAATTCAGGTAAATCAAAGATATTCATTGGAACTTGAGGATATTGAGAGGGAATCAACCATAACAAATACATTCCAAACAGTTCAGGAGTATAACACATTCTGTGCCACTCCACAAGTTTTTGAAATTAAGTAAAAACTCTTTAAAGGTGATTGCTATAACAATGCGAGTAGTGACCTGCTCTGCTATGCCCACCTTTATCACCATAAAAAGCAAACCCCAAAGTCTGAAAACTTTGGGGTTTGATATAAAAATAACTTATACCTACAAAGTATATGCACTCAATTTGGCAAGACTCATATAGTATGCTCTCTCAGCCTCCAAAGCCATTGTTCTTGCCTCGTAATACATTTGTACCTCAACAATATAGTCGAGCATGGTAATCTCTCCGCTTTCAAGAGCCTTACCCAAATATTTCAAATTTGATAATTGCTCAACCGCTACTTTTGTTTCAGCCGCACTCTTTTGCAGTATGATACTTTTTTCGTAGTCGTTTTTGATTTGATAATAGAAATTGATCTCCAACTCTTTTTTCCTGCTTTCAACAGCAATAGCGTTTGCTTTAGCAGATTTAACTTTATTTGCATCAGCCCAAAGAGGAATGCTCATACCAATCTTAAAGCCGTTAAGTTTAGCATTATCATCCCACTCTCTTGAATACTCTGCCGAAAGTTTAGGTGCCCAAGCCGAGCGGTTAAGTTTAATCTCTCTCTCGCTTAATTCAACCTCGTTACGAGCATATTCTAAAACAGGGTTAAGAGCCTCCGCCTCTGAATACCAAACATCAAATAGGGGTAGGGGAGCGATAATATCAAACTCCTCACTATTTAGTACAATCTCTTTACCTCCATTTAGTATGGTAAGTTGCGATAAAATCTCTTGCCTGTCAGCCTCAACATTTGAGATTTCTCCTTTTGCAAGAGCCAAATCCAATTTAGCCTTATTGAGTTCTAAAATAGAAGCATCACCATTTTCAAAACGTTTCTTAAATAGAGCAACATTCTTTTCTGCCAATGAGAGTCGCTCATTAAGTTCTCGATATAGAGCATTATGGTAAATAAGGTCGTAGCACAAAGTTTTTGCTTCGAGCAGAAGATTAATTCTTTCTCTTTTATACTCAATATCAATAAGTTCGTTTTGCTTTTTTGCTACACCTGTTTTATATCCAAGGATAGTTTGGAAATCAAACTCTTGACTAACAGCCAGCCCTTTACCTTTTGTAGGAGAGTTTGCCCCCCATATATAGTTGAATTCAACTTCGGGATTTGAAAGCGTAATATCCTCTTTATTGGCATACTTTTGAGCATTGTTAGCCTCTCTTAAAGTTTTAAGAGTTAAATTATTTGCCTCTATTTCAGTAAGAACACTCTCTATATTATTAGTTTGTGACCATGCTGTAATTGAAGCAGATAGTAATATAATTACAATATAAAAACGTTTAATCATAACTATTTCCTCCTTTTCTTATTCTCAATAATCATATAAACAATAGGAATAACAAACATATTCAAAAGGGTAGATGTAAAAAGTCCTCCCAATATAACCTTAGCCAT
The DNA here is from genome assembly GCA_015061035.1 of Bacteroidales bacterium. Taxonomy (GTDB): domain Bacteria; phylum Bacteroidota; class Bacteroidia; order Bacteroidales; family G3-4614; genus Caccoplasma_A. The sequence continues at coordinate 260,454 of SUXK01000002.1, read as the reverse complement.
AGGACTCTGAATTTCGTTACCCGGCAACTCTCCACCAATAGCAAGAGGAATAAGAGCCAACATTGAGGTTAGAGCCGTCATAATAATAGGGTTTAGTCTATCAGTTGAACCTTCAATAATAGTATCCATAATAGTTTTACCTTCATCACGTAAAGTGTTGTATCTGCTAATAAGCAACATGCCATTACGAGTAGCAATACCAAATAACGATATAAAACCAATAATAGCAGGAATACTTATAATACCATCACTAAATAGCAATACAAATACACCGCCAATAAGAGCAAGGGGTAGGTTTAAAAGAATAACACCTGCCTGAACAGAACTCTTAAATTGGTTGTATAAGAGTAAGAATATAACTATAATTGAGAATACAGACATAACACTTAATCGTTTCGAAGCCTCTGCTTCACTCTCAAACTGACCGCCATACTCAATATGATACCCCTCAGGTAGAGTAATATTCTCGTTAATCCTCTTTTTTATCTCATTAACGCCACCAAGTAAATCGCCACCAGCCATATTTGCCGAGACAACAATCTTACGCTCGGCATTCTCTCTGTTTATGGTGTTAGGTCCCATAACTGATTCAACCTTTGCAACATAGTGTAAAGGAATTTTTCCTTCGCTTGAATCAATAAGCATACTTCTAACGTCATTAAGAGAAGAGCGTTTATTGTCGTTAAGTTTAACGGTAACATCAAAGGTGCTGTTTCCATCATAAACTTGCGATACAACCTCGCCTGCCAGCAAAATATGAATCATCTCTCCAAACTCTCCAAGAGTGATGCCATAATCCGAAAGCAACTCTCTGTTAGGAGTAATCCTCAACTGAGGACGTTCAATCTGTTGCTCTACATTAACATCAGCAATACCCTCAACATCCTTAATCAACTCTTGAATATCAGTACCCAAATTATACATTTGATTAAGATTTTTGCCAAATATCTTTATCGCAATGTTTGCTCTTGTACCCGATAGCATAGCATCAATACGGTGCGAAATAGGTTGTCCTATCTCAATATTAACACCAGGCAAAACCGAGAGTTTCTCCCTAACCTCTTTAAGCATCTCTTTTTTACTTCTATCATTGAGTTCAAATGGAGCCTCAATTTCAGAAGCATTAACACCAAAAGAGTGTTCGGCAAGTTCTGCTCTACCAGTTTTTCTGGCAACAGTCTTAATCTCTGGGACAGTAAGTAAAATCTCCTCTGCCAAGCGACCAATCTTATCGCTCTCCTCAAGCGAGATACCAGGAACAGAACTTATATTTATGGTAAGAGAGCCTTCGTTAAATTGAGGTAAGAAACTCCTGCCTAATGTAAAGAATGCAGCAATAGCACTAATGGTAATGGCAATAGTAGGAACTAAAATTGCCTTCTTGTGATTTAAACTCCACTTCAACCCTTGTTTATACCATTTACCTAAAACTCTCGAAACAATAGGCTCTCTCTCCTTTTTTGCATTTCGTTTACCTCCTAACAAATAACTACACATTACAGGAGTAAGAGTAAGGGCAATAATAGTTGAAGCAAACAGGGCGACTATAAAAGAGATTCCGAGCGGAGCCAGCATCTTACCCTCCATGCCCGATAAGAAGAATAGGGGTAAGAAACTCACTACAATAATTAAAGTAGAGTTCAGAATTGGTAAACGCACCTCTTTTGATGCTTCAAAAACCACCTGCAAAGTAGATAATCTTTTACCCTCTTCCTTTGCGTTGTTTTGTCTTAATCTCTTATAAACATTCTCAACATCAACAATGGCATCATCAACCAGCGAGCCAATAGCAATTGCCATACCACCAATACTCATGGTGTTAATTGTCAATCCCATAAGTTTAAGGGTAAGAATAGAGACGATTAGAGATAGCGGAATTGTAACAACCGATATAATTGTTGTTCGCACACTCATCAAGAATATGAATAGTATTATAACAACAAATATACCACCCTCGTATAGCGATTTTTGAATATTGCTAATAGAACTATCAATAAAGCGAGATTGTCTAAAAATATTACTATCCACATCAATATTATGAGGCATCTGGCTCTTAATATCCTCCATTACCTTATCAATATTTTCGGTAAGAACCATTGTTCCCGCTTCGGGTTGTTTTGTAACGGTAATCAAAACAGCAGGTTTCGCCTTTGACGATGCCAACCCAATTTTAGGAGCCTTTGAACCAATCTTAACTTCTGCAATATCATAAAGGTGAATATGTTCGCCCTCGGCACGTTTAATCAAGCACTCAGCCATATCATCGGCACTCTTCGAAGATATAGCACCTCTTATAATATATTCGTTACCATATTGATATATGATACCACCGGCAGCATTCTCGTTAAGGTCTTTTACATCCCTCATTACATCATCTAATGTAACGCCGTAGTGACGCATTTTAAGAGGGTCAAGCAATATTTGATACTCCTTAACATCTCCACCAATAACGTGAACTTGAGCAACACCTGTAACCGAAAGAAGTCGGGGGCGTATCAAAAAATCAGCAGTGGTTCGTAGGTCTAAAAGCGAAACAGAGTCCGATGATAAACCAATAATCATAACCTCTCCCAAGATTGATGTTTGAGGTCCTAACTGAGGAGTACCTGCGATATTCGGGAGTTTGCCCGATAGAGTAGAGAGTTTCTCCGATACAATTTGTCGAGCAAGATAAATATCGGTATCCCAGTCAAACTCCACCCAAACAATAGAGAATCCTGTTGTAGATGATGAACGAACTCTACGAACACCTGTCGCTCCATTTACAGCGGTTTCTATTGGAAACGAAACCAACTGTTCAACCTCCTCAGGAGCCAGTCCCGGAGCCTCTGTCATAATTGTTACCGTAGGAGCATTAAGGTCAGGGAAAACATCAACCTCCATATTTTTTGCAGTATATATACCGCACATAAGGAGTAATGCTGCCGCCATAATAACCACCAATCGGTTATCTAACGAAAATTTTATAATCTTATTAAGCATAGTGAAAACCTTTCTTATCCAATTAAATTTTCAATAAACTAACGAATGATTCATTAATGACTATGTGAATGTCCCTCAGGAATAACACTCTTTCGGGAAGCGGCTTTTAGTTGATGAACACCATCTGTAACAACCAAATCTCCACTATTCAAACCTTTAAGAATTTGTACCATATCCCCGTTGCTCTCTCCAATTGAAACCTCTCTCTTGCGGAAATGCTCACAATCAAGAGCAACAAACAGATAATATAAACCTTGCTCCTCGCAGATTGCATCTTCAGGAACAGCCAAAACATCTTTTTCTGTGGTGGTTAATATGTATATGTCGGCGTAAGTGCCGGGAATTAAATTGTGATTGTTATGAAACTCAAAAGTAACAGGAATAAAGTTCTCCCCGTGAGTGATATATTTACCATACGATAAAACTTTACCATTCATCTCCTCCAACTTATATAAAAAGTCAATCATAGGAATTCTGAAATTTGCACTCTTTATTTTAGGAAGATGAGCAAAGTCTTCATGTTCAATATTTGCTCTCAAAAGAAGTTTTTTGTTTTTGCTAATCATTGCAATTTTTTGACCAACAGAAACATAATCTCCATTATTGACCATAATCTGAGATATATATCCCTCGGTAGGAGCAATAATTGCCGAGCCATTACCTTCACAGCCATTTACAGCCTCGTATGCAGCCTTGGCATTTTCGTACTCAACCTTAATGTCTGAGAACTCCTTTTCACTTACAATCTTATCTTTAACAAGTTCTTCGGCACGTTCATAATCTCTTTTAGCCTTTTCGTATGCAATTTTAGTTCGGTAGGCAATATCTCCATCTTGGAGGTTTGAAGAAGATACAGAGAAAAGTTTGTCGCCCTTGTTAACTACACTTCCATCAACAGGATATGGATTACCAAAAGTAATTATTCCACTTGTAGGGGCAACAATATATACTGCATCTGCTGGTGAAGATATAATGTCTCCACTACACTTTATGACGTTAGCAAAAGGAGTATACTCAATCTTCTTTACTTTAAGATTTGCATTTTCAGATTGTTGGTGAGTAAATACCACAACATCTTTATCCTCATGAATATCTGCGTGCGAATGATTATGTTCATCGGCATGAGCAAGGTTATGATTGTGAGCATCTTCGCTCTCATTCGTATGGTTATGACTCTCCTCGTTTTCATGAATATGGTTGTGTATATCTTCGCTATGATGAGAGTGATTCTCTTTCTCTCCATTACAACCATAAAAGGATATAGTTGCCAAAGCAACAATAATAATATAAAATCGTTTCATAATTTTATAAATAATTAAGTATCACCTATAAAGTGATATGCGATGTTATTAAAATAAAAGGAAATTAATTGTGAATTTATGAATAAACAGGCATAGTTATGCCATAGGAGGAGCCCTTAGTAAAGAGTATTGCGTATGGGGTGATAAATTAAAAATATCATCAGTATAATATAATCTTATGCTCTGCTGGGAGATAAAATCATATTTATAGTTATAAATATCAAAAAAATCAATTTGGGAAAACTTTACCTCTGAGTTAGAATCGTCATACGCTTTCTTGATAATGGAGTCACTATTCTCAGAGAAAGGGCACTCCTCGCAGTTGTTATTATTACAACATTTATCATTGTCTGAATCATTGCAAGGAGAGTGATGACAATCACTATGTGAGGAGTCAGAAATAAATATAAGAACTCCATTATGGTGATGATGGGGTATAACTGTTATTGCAATCCAGAACAAGGTTGCAATAAATAAACATATAACAGAAAGAGACCTTTTCATCACTAAAATTCTTATTTATATTACTTCAAAGATAGGTATAAACGAGCAAAATACGTAGAACTTGTTCTGATCTATTTTACTGTTAGAGCAAATTATCTTCGAAGTTTACTTCAAAGATAGGTAATAATTTGATAGTTAGCAAATTTATTTTTTTGATAATTGTATTATTTGTTAAAAAATATATTATATTTGCAACTAAGTTTAGTGCTTAATATACAATATGTTAAGATGCTATATGTTTAAATATAATCATGAAAACATTAATAAATAAAATTGGTAAACATATACATATTTCAAAACCAGTACTAATAGAAATTCTATTGTTGATACTTCTGTTTGTATCTCCTCTTATGTTGTTGTATTATAACGAACTTGAGATAAAACATGAAATAGAGATGTTGAGCCTTTGTTGGTCTATATGTATATTATTTTTATTAAACTACATGTTTTTTGTTCCTCGTTGTCTTTTATATGCTAACAAAAAGATATTTAAATTTATATTAATAAATACACTATTGATAACTCTATTGTCAGTATTTATGTTCTTTGTAGAAGAAAAGGCAAGAGAACACCATCACATGCACAAGCAAATTGAAAGAGAAGAGATATTGTTTGAATTTCCTTCTCCTTCAGATCATATAGACAAACACGATGGATTGCCACCTTTTGCTCATAAAAAACCTCCTATTAATATTATGTTCTTAATCTCTAAGGTGTTGCCTATGATATTTGCGGTTGGTCTTACAATAGGGATTCGAACAATTTCAGAGATTAGAGAGCAGAGGAAAAAGATAAATGAGTTGATGCAGAGTTATGCTGAGGCAGAACTTAAAAATTTGCGTAAACAATTCTCACCCCATTTCCTGTTTAACACACTTAATAGTATATATGCTTTAATAGACATATCGCCAGAAATGTCAAAAGATGCAATTGTGCGCCTAAGCAATATGATGCGAAAGGTTATGGTAGAATATAAAACTTTTCATTGTGTACCATTAAGTGAGTCTATCGCATTGCTTAAAGATTATATAGAGTTAATGAAATTACGAACAAATGAGAACTTAGACTTGAAAATATCTCTGCCTTCAAAGACCGAGAGTTTTTATATTCCGCCACTGTTGTTTATTGTATTGGTGGAAAATGCTTTTAAACATGGAGTTATTCCATCACGAAAGTCTTTTGTTTATATTAATATTGTAATAGAAGATGGGAAAACAATCATATGTGAGGTGGAAAATAGTTATTTTGGAGACAAAGTTCTTTCCCGTAAAAAATCTGGCGACGGTATAGAGGATTTACAAAAACGATTAGATATTGTATATCCGTCAGAATATACGCTTACGATGAATCATGATGATAAAAAATACATTGCAAAATTAGTAATCCCCATTAAAAGAGAGGAGAAATTTTTATGTTAGTAAAATGTTATGTAATTGATGATGAACCTTTGGCTGTTCAATTAATAGAAGGATATGTGAAACAAACTCCTTTTTTGGAATTGGTAGGTTCTTCAACAAGTGCAATAAAGGCATTAGAAGAGATTAAGACCATGCAAGTTGATTTATTGTTCTTGGACATAGAGATGTCTGAGATGAATGGAATGGATTTGTGTGAACAATTACCCAAAGATATACGAGTTATATTTACTACTGCATACTCCCAATATGCAGTTGAAAGTTATAGAAAAAATGCACTTGATTATCTTTTAAAACCAATATCATATTGTCAATTTTTGTGTGCAGCAACAAAAATATTGTCGCAATATGAGTGTACAAGTTCTGAAAAAAATATTGAAACAATATTTGTAAAATCAGAATCAAAATTAAAGAAGATAAAGTTAAAAGAGGTGCTGTATATTGAAGGACTAAAAGATTATGTAAAAATACATTTGAATGGAGGACAGCCTTCTGTTGTATCTCTAATGAGTATGAAATCGCTTGAAGAAATGCTATCTACAAACAATTTTATGCGGGTTCATCGCTCATATATAGTCAATCTTAATAATGTTGATTTAGTTGAGCGAGGAAGAATAGTATTTGGGAAAAATTATATTCCAATATCAGAAACAAATCGCGATGAATTTATGGCTCGATTATCAAACCTTAATATAATATGTGGAAAGTAAAAACAGAGCATTAATAAGAACTTAAAGATAATTTTATAGAGTCTAAAAAATATAAATTTGCACCCATGAAAAACATATTCATTGGGTGCAAAATTTTTATATTCATTATAATAATCATTTTTTCTGGTTGCGAAATGTTTGAACCTCACCCATATTCGGGTAAGATTGACGGAGAATTGCATATAAATGCAAAAAATATTGAGTTGATAGAAAATCGATGCATAAGTAATAAACAAATAAAGTTCGCTGTTATTAGTGATAGTCAAGGGTGGTATAATCAATTAGAAGATTTTGTAGAGCATTTGAATGGTCACTCTGATTTAGATTTCGTTTTGCATCTTGGAGATTTTACAGATTATGGTGTAACTTCTGAATTTATATTACAACGTAACATATTACAGAAGTTAAAAGTACCATATGTTTCGGTTATTGGAAATCATGATTGTATAGGTAATGGAGAAGATATTTTTCTTGAAATATTTGGACAATTAGATTATTCTTTTACCGCCGGAGATATTCAGTTTGTAATGTTAAATACTAATGCGTTGGAATTTGACAATTCTAAAAACGTTCCAAATTTCTTGTTTATTGAAAAATTATTAGCCACAAATAATCTGGAGAATAAAAGAACAATAGTAGCGATGCACGCACCCCCACGATCAGAACAATTAATGGATAATTTGTCAAAAGTATTTCATGATTATATAAAACGTTTTCCTAATTTAATGTTTTGCCTGAATGGACACGGACATCATTTTACGGAGCGAGATATATTTAATGATGGCATAATATATTATGAGTGTACTTGTATAAATAAACGAGGATATTATCTTTTTACAGTAACTCCAGATGGATATGAGAAAGAGATTATTGAATTTTAATATAGTTGCAATTTTATTAATGTTTCTTACTCCAAATACTCTTGCTACTGAAAGAAATAAGTGTAATACGGCTCTAAAACTAATACCTTCATATGCTAAAATTCAGTATGGAGGAGGAATGGGATTACTCTCTTTTGGAACAGGATGGGCATATGGGAAACATAATCAGGGTGAAACGGATATGTTTTTTGGATTTATTCCTAAATATTCAACCTATAAAGCAAAAGCAACGTTTACATTAAAACAGAATTATATTCCATGGAGTATACAACTTGCTAAAAGATTTTCAGTAGAGCCCTTCAGTGTTGGGGCATATCTTAATGTATTATTTGATAACGAATTTTGGCTTCGTCAACCTTCGAAATATGAAGCAGGGTATTATCATCTGCCAAGTAAAATGCGTTTTCATCTTTTTTGTGGACAACGTATAACGTTTAATGCAGGTAAAGGGCAAAATGTTTCATCAAATGCAATATCTCTTTTTTATGAATTGAGTACTTGTGACATATTATTGATAAGTAGATTAGGAAATAGTTATCTCCGCCCAAAAGATTATTTAAGGCTCTCGTTTGGTTTAAAGTATCAATTCTTGTAATCCTTGTTTGTAAAGATATATAATTTGTAAGATGTTAGCTTCACTATGGTTTTAATTGTGTTCTACATCTGTTTTTTTTCTATTTTTAAAAAATGCAAAAACAGAGATTAATACTATTGCTAAATAAGCATAAATGATAATATCAACAGATGGAATATTACTATTATTACCATAAGAGTGTAGTCCGCTTAAATAGTAGTTTACACCAAAGTATGTCATTAAAACCGATAGAGTGGCAAAAATTGAGAGTCCTGAAAAAATTATGTCGTTTTTCAATTTAGGAACGAGTCTTGTGTGAGTAACAATTGCATAAACAAAAATAGTAATTAAAGCCCAACTCTCTTTTGCATCCCATCCCCAATATCTGCCCCATGATAAGTTTGCCCAAATAGCTCCCAAGAATGTACCAACTGTAACTAAAATCAAACCAATGTACATAAAAAACTCGTTGATAGAGGCGAGTTCTTTAATAATCTTATCAGAATCTCTTTTAAAAGAGACAATAAGGGAGTATAAACCAATAACAGCACAAATAGCAAAGAATCCATAACTTGCCGTAATAACTGTAACGTGCAGAATTAACCATGGCGAGTTAAGAACAGGCATAAGAGGAGTTATAACAGGGTCTAACCAATTAAGTGATGATATTAAAAGAGTAACTGCCGCCATAACCGATGAGAGGGCAAGAACAATAGGACTCTTTTTCATAAACAGCAATCCTCCTAATGCAACACACCATGCAATATATAGCATAGTTTCATATGTGTTGCTCCATGGGGGTTGGCTTGAAACATACCATCTTAGAATAATACCAGATGAGTGCAATAAGAATATAGCAAATATAGCACCAGCCGTAGCCCCCATCTTTATCTGTTGCATAAAGGTTGTAGCCGAAGAGTATCTAATCGCAAAGAAAAGTAACAAAACACCCAATATAATGTAACCAAACGCAACAATCTTAAATATGGGAACTTTACTATATATAATAGATAGTTTTCGTTTTGTAGGGGAGGGTAGTTCTCCCTTATATTTTACCTCTTGAAAAGTTGCTATATGGTCAATAATCTCGTTACTATCTTTAATATTTCCAGAGATGTAACTATTAATAGAGGATGCAACAAACAATGAGTCACTACCTTTAAAATTATTTTCGTTTGGAGAAATCCATTTGCCATCATCTGTTGGAAAAACCTTTAATAGAGAGCAATTTATAAGAGCAGAAAATATACGAGCCTTCTCATCAAGTTTCAATAACTCTTTACTATTTACTTTATTGTTACCTAAAGAGTTTAGTTTATATTTTCTTTCGCTGTCAAACAGAGAGTTGAAAGAAATATATTTACCCTCATCATTACTAAAAAGTTTAACAATATTTTTATCGGAGCAATATATAATGGGAGTATTGCACCAAACTTCTGGGTTAGAGATAAAACTCATATACAACCTTGCTCCCCATGTATCATTATTATTGCCATTAGAGTGGGTAATCTTTCTAAGGATAGTTCTGGCATGACACTCCAAAGGCTCTAAAATGCCATTGTTACTTAAAACAATAACATTCTCCCACTTCTTGCCATCTTCGTACGGAATAAGATTCTGTTCCTCAATAACCAACTCATTAGCATTTGCATGTATGCTTGATAGTAAAAGAATTGCAATAATTGAAGTCTTGCTACCTTTTGATGAAATAGAAGCAAGAATATCCTTAATTCTGCTACTCTTGCCAAACAGAGATAGTAAAAAACCTGCCAGCAATAATCCATATCCAATGTATGTGATAAGAGTCCCCTCAAGATCTCTATTGACAAGTAGGGTGGAGCCTCTCATATCCTTGTCGTACGACAATTGGTAAATTCTATAACCCTTCTCTCTGAGAATTTTATTAACAGATATTATAGCATCGTAACTACACTCTTTGTTGTCTATTGTAATAAAACTCTTATATGCCAACGGAAATTCATTGCCCTCGTAATATTCAACCTCAAATCTGTTTAATTTTATAGAAAAAGGCAGATTGATTTTATCTCCATCTTTAGAAGTAAAATAAGTGGCAACATCACCTTCTCTTAAATGTATATTACCCTCTTTACCTGTATAGTGAGTAGTTACAGCACCTATAATAATTATAATAAACGCAAAGTGTAAAACAATAGCACCATATCTACCTCTTTGAGCAAGTTTAAATTTTATTGCAAAAGCAATAAAACTTACAGCGGCAATAGTAAATAATAGGTAAAGAGCAATGTTATAATAGAAAAAATTAAGAGCAATCTCTGTACCATAAAACTTTTCAACAAAAGTAGCAGTGGCTATAAAAATTATAGATAGTAGAAGAGATGTTAAAGCAAATCTTATATCTGATATAAGAGATAAGAGTAAAGATTTAAAACTATTTATGTTCATCGATGTCTCTATTTAGAATTCTCCCTCTCAATCATTTCATTTATCGGAGAAGAGGGTTTTGCCTTTTGTGCTTTTTGTTCAGAAGTAGGGCGTAGTTTAACAGCAAACAATTTTCTTTTTATCGAAGAACTTCCCGTATAAACAAGTTTATTTCCTCTTAATGTAAGATGAAATATATCAAAGGAGGGAATAATACCCCTATCCTTTACTTCACAACTAAAAATGTTTTTATCGGCAGTTTTGTTTAGCAAAGCAATAACTTTACCACAGGGAATTTTTGTAAACCAATTAGAGAGAGTTACTCTATCCTTGAGCATAACCATTTGGTAATCTGCAATTGTGTCGCAAGAGATACACTCTTTAATCATAAAAAGAACCCCATTGTGGGATTCCCATATTCCCACAATGGAGTTAATATCTTTATCTGTAAACTGAGAGTATGCACTCTCAATATTAAGCGAATCAATGCTATGCCAACCCTTATGGTCCTTTGCGATAGCAAGGAGTGGAGTAAATAACATTATAGATAAAACTAAAATAGTTTTACACTTTAACGATAAACTCCATTTGTCGCTCATAATAATTATTTGAATTTATAGTTAAATCCAAAACTCAACATCTCTTTAAATTGCAAGTGGTTGTTGTGTTCGTTTCTTGGAACACTATCATCATATCTTGCATGTAAGTAAATCTTTGTTGAGAAGAATCTGTTGAATACAAAGTTTAATCCAGTCTCAATGTCTGCCAAAACAGATTTGTAGTCAGTAAAGTAGAATACTCTTGATGTCCAAGTTAGGTTAGGATAGAACTCCCATTTAAATGTTCCTTCAAGAGAAGAACCGACTTGATTATCAAATTTACCCTCTTTAATACCTGCCTTTCTGTATGCTAACTCTTCGTCTAAAGAGAATTTCAAGTTATATGAAAGAGGAGCAAGCATTACCGAAGTCTCAAATTTTCTTTCAGCAATTTTTTTGTTGTAACTCATACCGACTCCAATGTTGAACTCTCCGGGAGAGAAGAATGATGAATTTTTAACTTCGCTATTTGAAGCATAACTGTCAAACAATTGAGTCTTAAATAATAGTGACACAGTATAGTACCAATCTTTAACCGCCTTAATACCCAATTTAGAGTTTATTTGGAAAAGGTCATCATTGATACTTATCTTGTGATACTGATCTGAAGGAGTAGTGCTTATACCAACTTTCCATTGAGCAGATGTAGTAAACAGAATATTATTGTGATCGTACTCAACGTTGTATAATTGGTCGCTTATCAAGTTAAAGTTGCTCTCTCCACCTTGATACCAGTTTTTTGAGATATAAGCCTGTGAAACTTGAATTGAACTTGTAAAACTATGCTTCCAAAGTTTTGGAGTAGGAGGAGCGTCAGTAGTAACCGAAGTAGATGGAACATCTAATTTTTCGATAGATACAAACTCTTTTTGATTCTTTTTCTTCATTTTCTCGTTTTTAGGAGCCTTGGGCATAGTCTCGTTTGTGTACTCAACCTCTGCTGGGTTTTTGCTAACAACACTATTCTTTGCCTCCTCTAAAACTTTTTCGCTATTGCTCTTTTCTAACTCATTGGCAAACGATTCATCTAAAGTTAAAGATTGATTTTCTGAAGATAGATTGTATGCAGGAACATCTACATTAGTCTTAATGTCCTTTTCGTTGAAAACCAATGATAAGAAATTAGGATTAATTGGGCTGACGGGGTTCTCTGAACTATCTTTAACATCCATAATATACTCTGTGATAGAAGTATAAATTATTGATTTAATAGAATCGTTAACAGTAGAATCACCTTTAAAAATTGCAAGTTTCTCTAAATAAGAGATAACTTCCGATTTCAAATTCTCTTTAGCAATAGTAGCGCTGTCAACAACCACCTCCTCTTTAACTGGTAAGCCAATAGAGTCGGCAATAAGCATAATTCCCTCCTCAATTTTTGTATTTATCGAATCAATAACCTCTGCTTTAATTTCCGCTCCAATAGAGTCGTTAATTAGCATAGGAGTTGCTACCAATACGCTATCGGCAGGGGTAGATTGTTGGTTCGCTTTTGCTGTAAAAAACAAGCATGTTAAGCAAATTAAAGTAAATGTAAAATTTTTCATATTAATAAAATATATAATTAAAATTCAATTTGAGTTATATGCGACAATTGTTAAAGAGAGCAACACAAGGGTTTAAACAATTCTATTAGGCTCTTTAACTATCTTACAAACATATTAATACAGCCATAAGTAATAAGCGGGGGATAGTTCGCATAAATTATTACAAAATTAGTTTATTATTATTAAATATTTGCAATATTTTGCCAAAAAAAAATTAAAGAAAAAAAACAATATCTTTAGGTAAAATAATATATCATTAATGTAATTTTTTTTCTTAACTTTGCAACTTAAAATTAAAAGATAATTGTAATACATATTTACGATGGAAACAAAGTATATTTTCGTAACAGGAGGAGTTGTATCTTCATTAGGTAAAGGTATAATTTCTGCATCAGTGGCAAAACTTTTGCTATCAAGAGGTTATAAAGTAACAGTACAAAAATTCGATCCATATATCAATATAGATCCAGGAACGCTAAACCCATATGAACATGGCGAATGTTATGTAACAATTGATGGGCGTGAAGCAGACCTTGACTTAGGACACTACGAGCGTTTTACAAACATAAAAACTACACGTGGAAACACAATCACATCTGGAAGAATTTACCAAACAGTATTGGATAAAGAGAGAAGAGGTGACTACATGGGAAAAACCGTACAAGTAATACCTCATATTACCGATGAGATTAAACGTAATGTAAAGCATTTTGGCAAAAAAGAGGGTTATGATTTTGTAATCAGCGAGATAGGCGGAACAGTAGGAGATATGGAGTCATTACCATATTTGGAGGCTGTGCGTCAGTTGCGTTGGGAGTTAGGTAAAAACTGTCTATGTATCCACTTGACATATGTTCCCTTTATTTCTGCAGCAAAAGAGTTGAAGACAAAACCAACTCAACATAGTGTACAAAAACTACAAGAGTTAGGAATTCAACCCGATGTTTTGGTATTACGTACAGAGCATAATTTAGATGACGATTTACGCCGTAAAGTAGCACTATTCTGCAACGTATCACCTGAGGCAGTAGTTCAATCAATAGATGTACCTTCAATATATGAAGTACCTCTAAAAATGCAAGAACAAAAATTAGATGAGATTATTCTTAAGAAAACTGAAGTTGATTACTCAAACAACCCATCAGATTTAACAGGTTGGACAAACTTTGTAAACAGATTCAAGAGTGCAACAGAGAAAGTAAAAATAGGAATAGTAGGAAAATATGTAGAGTTGCAAGATGCCTACAAATCAATAACCGAAGCATTGACACAATCGGCTGCATACAACGATAGAAAAGTTGATTTGCAAATGATACAAGCAGCAAATATTACTGAAGCAAATGTTGTCGAGCAGTTAAAAGATTTAGATGGAGTAATTGTTGCACCAGGCTTTGGACAAAGAGGAGTAGAGGGTAAATTTATAGCACTAAAATATGCACGTGAAAACGATATTCCAACATTAGGATTGTGTTTGGGAATGCAGTGTATGGTTATTGAGTTTGCCCGTAACGTATTAGGATATAAAAATGCAAATTCAACAGAGTTGGAGATAACAACCAAATATAATGTAATTGACCTTATGGAAGAGCAAAAAAATGCTCTTAACATGGGAGGAACAATGCGTTTGGGAGAGTACGATTGTAAACTAAAAGAGGGTTCAAAAGTAGCAGAAGCATACGGAGTACTTGATATAAAAGAGCGTCATCGCCACAGATTTGAGTTTAATAACGCATATCGCGAGGCATTTGAAAAAGCAGGAATGATGTGTGTTGGCGAGAATCCCGAGACAGGATTAGTAGAGGTAGTAGAGATACCTACATTAAAATGGTATGTAGGAACTCAATATCACCCTGAGTACAATAGTACAGTATTGAATCCTAACCCATTATTTATGAGTTTTATAAAAGCAGCAATAGAGAATAGTAAACGATAAAAAGCGAAAAAAAAGAAATATGGATAAAAACACGATTATAGGATTTCTTCTTATGGCGGCATTGCTTTTTGGGTATTCGTGGTTAAATCAACCTACCCAAGAAGAACTTGCTCAAGCACGATATAACGATTCAATAGCAAAAGTTCAGGCAATTGAGTTGCAAAAAATGCTTGATACAAAACAAGAGCCTATAGCAGAGGTCTTAGATTCTGTTGAGTTAGACGCAAAGATAAAATCTCAATATGGAGCATTCTCACAAGCCTCGCAAGGAGAATCAAAAAAAATATCGTTATCAAACAACTTACTTGATTTAGAGTTTAATACCAAAGGAGGAGCATTAAGTAAAGCAACTCTAAAAGAGTATTCAAGATACGACTCCTTGCCAGTAGTATTATTTGATGAGAGTGACAATGAATTTGGATTTATATTCAAATCATCAGGAAGAGTAGTATATACAAAAGATTTGTATTTTACTCCACAAGTAACAAGTGATACAACTTTGGTTATGACTTTAACATCAGATGAGGGCTCAAAGTTTAATATAAAATATACTTTGCCATCTGATAGTTACATGGTAGATGTTCAAATAACACAAGAGGGAATGGAGAAAGTATTGCCTCATAATATGACAAATTTGGACTTCACATGGGAACAAAAGTTGCGTAGCCAAGAGAAAGGAAGAACTTTTGAAGAGAGAAATAGTACGCTAATGTACAAACGCATTGGAGAGGATGTTGATGAGTTATCTGAAACAGGAGAAGATTCTGAGAATATGCAATTGGGAATCAAATGGATAGGATTTAAAAATCAATTCTTCTCATCTGTGTTGATTGCCGATAAAAGATTTAATGGCGCTCAGTTATATTCTAAAGCGATTGAGAGTGACAGTGCATATCTAAAAGCGTATAAAGCAGAAACATCGTTTGAGTACAATCCAATAAATCCCGAAGGGCCATCATATAGAATATTTCTTGGACCAAACCTTTATCCTCTACTCAAATCGTACGATTCAGGTGTAGAAGATAGTGAGGAGTTAAACTTGGATAATCTTGTACCATTGGGATGGACACTATTCCGTTGGATAAATACAATACTTATAATTCCTGTTTTCACCTTCTTGGGGCAATACATTGATAATTATGGAATAATAATACTATTACTAACCATAATAATAAAGATAATAATATTGCCATTGACCTATAAATCATATATGTCAACTGCAAAAATTAGAGTCTTGCGTCCGCAAATTGAGGAGATAAATGCAAAATATCCGGGAAACGACAAAGCGTTAGAGCGTCAAAGAGCAACAATGGATTTGTATAGTAAAGCAGGAGCAAGTCCTATGAGTGGATGTTTGCCAATGCTATTACAGATGCCAATATTGATTGCAATGTTTGCTTTCTTCCCATCATCAATTGAGTTGAGAGGAGAACCATTCTTATGGGCAGATGATCTGTCAACTTACGATGCAATATTAACATGGGATGCAAACATCCCGGTTATCTCTTGGATATTTGGAAATCACTTAAGTCTATTCTGTTTATTGATGACAATAACCAATATTGTATATACAAAAATAAATATGGATAGTCAGGCCTCTGGTGCACAGATGCCAGGAATGAAGTGGATGATGTATCTAATGCCATTAATGTTCTTGGTATTCTTCAATAACTACGCATCAGGATTAAGTTACTATTACTTTGTTTCTCTATTGATAACAATACTTCAAACATACGCATTCCGTAAGTTTATAAACGAAGAAAAAGTATTGGCAAAACTAAAAGAGAATCAAAAGAAACCACGTAAGAAAAGCGGTTTTATGGCTCGATTAGAGGAGGCTCAAAAACGTCAAGAGGCAATGATGCGTGAACGTGCAAAACAAAATGCAAAGCGCAGATAATATAAAAGAATATTTAATAAATAATATATAGAGGAGTGTTTTTAACGCTCCTCTATATTTTTATAAATAAATTTTTATATCTTTATGCGTCAATATATAAACAAAGTATAGTATGAAAAAATTTTACCTATTTATCGTAGCACTATTTGTATTGGCATTGAATGTAAATGCCGATTATTGTACCCGAACAACAAATAGTAATTCATCGCGATATTTAAGATCTGTATCGTTTCAAGGAGGAATATACGAATTTACTCCCCTTACAATAGCAACATCGGGATATTCTGCAATATACTACAATAAAACATCAAAAGTTTTTTATGCAAATGCAGGCTCAACAATAACACCGGTAATTGAGTATGAAGGAGCGTGGATGCAAGGATATGTATATATTGATTATGATAATGATGGAACTTTTAATGCCGAAGATGAGTTAGTGGCATATAGTGGTTATCAAACCAGCAGTGGTGCATGGGTAAATAGTAATGGTGAGGCAGTAGCAGATGGGGGATCGTGTTTGCCATCATCAACACCCTCTTTCATAATCCCTGAATCAATACCTTCGGGTGATTATAGGATGCGAATAAAAGTTGATTGGAACTATCTTGATGCGTGTGGCAGAACATCTGCAACAGGAAACTCTATGGAGCAGAACGGAGGAGCAATAGTTGATTTAACACTACGATTAACAGGTGTTACATATAATTATCCCATAACAATAGAGAACGAATACGCCTCAGAATATATCTTGGATTGGGTAGAAGATTTTGATAAAGGAGTATTAGATGAAACAGTATGGAGCAAGATAGAGCCATACGAGAGCGGTAATCCTGATTGGCGAAAGAATATCTCAACCTATGATGGATGCTTTGATTTTCGTGATGGGAATATAGTTCTTAGAGGAATAACTAACCCGGGAGAGTCAATAACAGGAGATAATCGTACATATCTATGTGGAGGAATAGAATCATTAGGAAAGAAAAGTTTTAAAAATGGTCGTATTGAGATACGAGCAAAGACCTCTTCGGCACGAGGGGCGTGGCCAGCATTATGGATGATGCCAGAAGATCAATCGGCAGGCTGGCCGGGTTGTGGAGAGATAGATATCTTTGAGCACCTCAACTATGATTCATTTGTATATCAAACACTACATAGTAACTACACATATAATGTAAGTAAAGAGTCACCATTGTCGCATATAACAGAGTCGGTAAATGTTGCCGATTATAATACATACGGAGTAGTATTATCTTCTGATACATTAAAACTTATGGTAAACGACAAGGTAACAATGGCGTATCCAAATACAGAAGCAACTGATCAATATCCTTACGCAAAAGAGTTTTATTTAATACTTGATATGCAGTTGGGTGGCTCATGGGTAGGATCCGTAACAGGAGAGAACCTTCCTGTGGAGATGTATCTTGATTGGGTGAAATTCTACAAGAATCACGAAACAGGAGGAAAACTGTCGGTGAAAACTCTTGAAAATAAAATAGTAGCATCAGGAACTACTGTACCAGAGAATACAGTGCTATTAATATCTGCAACACCAGTAGAGGGGTACGAGATAGAGACAATAATGGTAAATGGAGAAGATGTTACATCTCAACACAATATCTCGGGAACATACGCATACTCTCCAACCTCTGCCACAACAATATCTGCTTCATATAAAGAAAAAGAGTGTATTGTAAACTATACTGTTGAAGGAGGAGTATTTGTCTCTGTGCTTGATGAAGAAGATAATCAAGTGGCAAATGGAGGGAAAGTTGTTTATGGTAAAAATATAGCAGTTAACTTGCAACCGGTTGCAGGAGAATCGTTAGTACAATATACTGTAAATGGAGAAGATAAATCATCAGAAGTTGTAAGTGGAATACATACAATAAGAGTAACTAATGATACAGATATTGATATAAAATATACAAACTTCAGTTCAATAGAAGAATCAAATACAACATTGGCAGAGGTATTTACTGTCCCAAACAAAATAGTTGTTATCACTCCCACAGCAGAAGAGGTGACAATATATAATATGTCAGGAATTGTTATAGATAGTAGAATAGTTGAAGGTAGAGTGGAGATTGAAAAACAATCAGGTTTATATATTGTAAAGGTTGGGACTTTGGTATATAAAGTGAGATTGTAAATGCTGTTTATTTAGATTATTATTTACACTTTTATCTACCATTGTGTTATATATTAAAATAAGTTGTATATTTGCAATATCAGTTTTAGGGGCGTTGCTGAGTACGAAAGTATCTACCGCTCCTTTTTTTATTCTAATATATCAAAGGTTCTAATTTCTGCTCCTTTTGCAGTATTTAAAACACAGACAATGTGTAGTAAAACAAATTGTTTGTGTTTATCTTTTTATTCAATACATTTATATAATATATAATGGTGTAAAAAAAATAGGTTTTGCTAGCAAAACCTATTTTTATAATTCTCAAATTATTAAATATTAATTTTGAGCATCAGTAGGAATTTCAGGATTAGCAACAGTCTCTGTCTCTCCGTTGTTAATTAATTCGGGAATAACTGTCTCCTCGATATTTTTTTGAACTACTGAAGATTTTTCGCTACTTGTAGTAACAAATGCAGCAGAAGCAATACTTAAAATAACAATAGTCGCAGCTAATGTCCAAGTTGCTTTCTCCAAAAAGTCGGTAGTTTTTCTAACGCCCATAATTTGGTTTGATGAAGCAAATCCTGAAGCCAAACCTCCACCTTTTGAATTTTGTACCAATACAATTAAAATCATTAATACTGCTGCAAGTACAATAAGAATAGTAATAAAAGTTGCCATTTTTCTTTATTCAGTTTTTACATTAATAATCAATTTCTCTAAAAATCTAATTTGGTCTGCAAAGTAAATATTTTTTTCTGGATTTTTCAAACTTATCTCCTTAATAATTTCCAAAGCACGCTCATATTTGCGTTGTTTTATATATATGTGTGCTAAACTTTCGGTTAAAAACTCCTCCTCAATAGGTTTATTATACTCATCTTCTTCCAAATTGTCAATAACTTCATCTTCTGTCGAATCAATCCTTTCGGGTTTACTAAACTCTCCATTCTCAACTGCACTAAGGAATGAGTTTATTGAGTCAATCTGTTTGTCAGGTTCTTCGTTAAGAGTCTCCTCTTCGGTAAAAGTGAAATAATCTGAACTATAACCCTCGTTTTTTAGAATATCGTCTAATGAAGACTCTTCAACACCATTTGATTCTAAGAAGTTGTCAATAGTAGAAAAATTATCGTCTCTCTTCTCTTCTAATTCTGTTGTTGTCACCTCTTCAACTTTTTCGGGATCAGAGTCAGTATTACGCATAAATGCTGCTAATTTCTTTAGTTCTTTCGAAAGCATAGCAATGTTTTCTCCTGGCTTATCCATGGCCGAGAGAAGATTCTTGCGTTTGTATCCGTCAGAATTTCTATTTTTTTTATTTTTAGCAGAATTCATATTTTTTACCAGTTTGCAACAGTAGCGTTAAAAATAAGTTCAGCAAGTTCAGCGGTAATTTCACTTATAAGTTCATCTTGAACCTCAGTTAATAATCTTGAACTGTCAAAATCTCTGTAAGCACTAAAAGTGTCATCAATGCTAAATTTAGGATTTTTAGTGTCGGTATATTTAACTCTTACTCTGATAGTCAATCTTGTTTGTGATGCGTATGCATCACTTTTAACAGCCTGAGGGGTAATATCGTATCCTGTAATCTCTCCCTCAACTTGTAAGTCACCATTTGTTCTTACGAGGTTAAGTCGAGTCTGTCTTACATATATATCCTCCAATGCCAAGTTAAATGCTTGAGCCAGCGGAGGGTAAACTAATGCCGCTCTAATAGGGAAATTAGCAATAGAGATTGTTTTTGTAGTATTGTAATCAATTGATGCACCATTAAATTTATATGAAATGGTACAACCGCAAAGCATTACAATTGCAATAATAAAAGTTGAAATATATTTAATTTTCTTTCTCATTATCCAAGTTGTACTCTTTAATTTTCCTATATAATGTTCTCTCTGATATTTTCAACTCCTCAGCGCATTTTTTGCGTTTACCATTATTCTTCTCAAGCGATCTCTTTATAATCTCTTTTTCTGCCTCTTCAAGAGATATTGAAGTATCCTCTATATTGTCTATATTAATAGTTTCAAAATTGTCGTAAGAATCTTTATGTTGTTCTATATATGGAGTATGCGAAACATCTTCTGCAATATTATTATCAAACCCATTTTGAGAAAGGTCATGAACAATATTTATTTTTGGATTATCGATTTGAGATTTAATTTCATTAATCTCTTTTCTCATTTCCAAAATAATCTTATATAGCATTTCTCGTTCTCCGTCAATAAAAGCATTACCCTCTTTTTTATTTAAGACGGGAAGATTTGGCCCTTCATAAACAGGCAAATATGATTGTAAAACTTCCGCTGAAATCTCTCTTGAAGTTTCTAAGATTGAAATTTGTTCGGTAATATTTCTTAGTTGTCTGATATTGCCGGGCCATCTATATGAAAGCAATAAATTTCTGGCTTCAGTAGAGAGTGTGATAGCGGGCATCTTGTACTCTTCGGCAAAATCAGTACTGAACTTTCTAAATAATAATAAAATATCATCAATTCTATCTCTGAGAGGAGGAAGTTCAATGTGAATTGTGTTCAATCTGTAAAACAGGTCTTCTCTAAATTTTCCCTCTTGAATAGCCTTAGTCATATTCATGTTGGTTGCAGCAACAATCCTGACGTCAGTTTTTTGAACAACTGAAGATCCAACTTTTATAAATTCACCATTTTCAAGAACCCTTAGAAGACGGGCTTGAGTAGTTAGAGGAAGTTCTCCAACCTCATCCAAGAAAATAGTACCACCATCGCCCTCTTCAAAATAACCTTTTCTGTCGGCAAGAGCACCCGTAAAAGCACCTTTCTCGTGACCAAAAAGTTCCGAGTCTATTGTCCCTTCAGGTATAGCGCCACAGTTAACAGCAATATATTTTTTATGTTTTCTGGCACTATATTCGTGAATTATCTTAGGAAAAAACTCTTTACCAGTTCCGCTTTCGCCCGTAATAAGCACAGAAATATCAAATCGGGCTACTTGTGTTGCTCGATTTATGGCTCTAATTAATGCGGGAGAGTTTCCGATAATATTAAACCTTTGTTTGATGATATTGATATCTGGTTGGAATTCCATAGTAATCTCTATATTAATTTGCAAAAATAATAATAAATAATCAATGCTAAAAATAAAAATAGACAAAACTCTTATTGTATGCCATAAAGATAACAATTTTGAGAAAATCTAATGTTGAATAATGATTGATGAATTTAATTTTTTTTGTACTAAAAAGCAATTCTCTTTGTAATAGTTTATAAAATCATAAGATAGTGAATTTTAAGTAAATATTTGTTTAAAATACTCTTGCGGTATTAAAAAAAATGTAGTACCTTTGCACTTGTGTTTTGTATTATGGGTAAAAAATGCAAAACCTTAAAAATAAAGATAATAAAAAGATATGAAAATAAATTCAAAAGGAACTGCCCGTCCATTGTTGGAACTTCTAAAAAGTAGTAGAGGGACAATCCTTGTATTAATATTAGCATTAATCCCATTTGTGGGTAATGCCCAAAAGATAGCGGTAAAAACAAACCTTTTGGAGTGGGCAACAGTATCTCCAAACATATCGGCAGAGTTTGTGGTTTCTCCAACTATGTCGCTCGACTTGACGGCTTCATTCAATGAATGGACTCCATATAAAAATGCAAAATTTGATCATTTCAGAATTCAACCAGAATTGAGATATTGGTTTCAACGTCCTATGGCACAGCACTTCTTGGGATTTACACTAATGTATATCGATTACGAATTGTTGCGTAAAGGAGAGTATCACGATGGTCAAGGTATTGGTGGAGGATTTACCTACGGATACGATTTTGTGTTGAGTAAAAGATGGAATTTGGAATTGACAGCAGGTATAGGAGCATTATATCGTTTCGAAAAAAAATACGATGAAGGCACAACCATACCCTCAAGTAATAATGCTAATAGATGGTGTTTGGTGCCTATAAAATTAGGAGTTACACTATCATATGTAATTTTCTAAAATACATAAAGCGGTAGAAGATGAACAAGATAATAAAAATATTTTTCTTGCTGGTGACATTGATTGTAATGACACCAATAGAATTGTATGCACAAAATATACGTGTGTCAGGAGTAGTTCGTGGCAACAATGGCGAGCGAGTAGCAGGAGTTTCTATTACAGACCTTGGACGTCAAAGAGTATTAGGAATAACCGATGATGACGGTAAATATTCAATAGTGTTGGCACCTAATGCAACAATATCGTTTACATGTATGGGATATTCTGAGAAAAAGGAAAAAGTAAAAGGCCGTGTAACGATAGATGTAGAGTTGCAATCAACTGCAAAAGAGATGGATGAAATTACCGTAACAGCAAGTTTGGTTGGTAACGTAGTATTTGAACCATCTGAGATTGAGATTGTAGGAAACTATTTCCACCTAAGAACACGTTTTAAAGTGCCTAAAGAGATAATGGCGTTGGACCATCGTTTGGTAGTACAACCTACAATATATAATGTAACACGAAATAGTACTATGTTTCTACGTCCTGTTGTCTCTGACGGAAGAGAATATCTTTTGACACAGGAGCGTATGTATGGTTTTGATATAGCACGAGATACCCTATCTCCATATATTCAAAAAAGTGAAATGTCGCGACAAGGCGAGATAATAGCATATCATGATTCAGTATATATAGAGAATAACCGAGACGATTATCGTTCTGATGTATTCTTATCGGTAGAAGATTACCACAAGATTATACGAGTTGATACAATGGTAATAGCAAAAGGAACAGTAAACCCATTGCGTTTCTTTGACTACAACATTTCAGCACAAGACTTAACAGATTCAATATATATACCAAAACCTGAGTTAGCATTACGTAGTGATAAAGGAGAGGTACACTTGACATATCTGCCAGGTAAATCAGATATAGACGAAACAAATCCAAATAACCAACAAGAACTTAAAAAATTAGAGGATAGAATTAAATTCTTGGAGCAAGACCCAGATGCAAAATTGCAATCTATGTCAATATTTGGTATATCTTCACCAGAAGGAAATTATGCAAAAAACGTTGAATTGGCAGATTTGCGTATGCGTTCAGCAAGGAATAAGATATTGTCTTATATAAGTCCTGCAACAAAAGAGTTCTTGAAAGTAGAATCACAATCAAAGGTTGAAAACTGGTTACCTGTTGTTGAGATGCTGAAACAAGACTCATTAATTGAAAAGGCAAATGAGGTACAAGAGATAATCAACAAATATCCCACAAGTTTAAACTCTCAATTCAATAAAATTAAAAGGTTATCATATTACCGTTCAATAATAGTACCATATCTAACAAAACTAAGAAGAGTAGAGTATGACTTCGGATATTCTCTATATCGCGTTCTAAAAGATGAAGAGATTGTTGAAATGTATGAACAAAACTACACTCAATTATCTCGTTACGACTTTTACAGAATGTTCCAAATGGCAAAAGACGATGTAGAGAAAGAGACACTATATTCACAAGCAATATCGGTATATCCCAAATTTATGTTGGCAGCAAATAACTTAGCAGCACTATATATACGTCAGGGGCGTTCAAATATCGATATTCTAAAACCATTTATAAAAGGAGATAATATACCAGAAGAGGTATTGACCAACCAAATTATAGCCACCTTAGATAAATGGCAATATTCAACAGCCGACTCGTTGGCATCACTAATGCCACAGTCAGAGACTGCAGAATATGTAAAATCAATAACACGTCTAATGAACGGAAACTATCAGGAAGCATTATCTCAATTTGAAGGAGAAGGTGGTCTTAATGAGGTGTTGATATTATTAGCAATGAAACGTAATGATGAGGCATGGGAGAAGGCGCAAGAACTTCCTGACGATTCGGCACGAGTATTATATGTAAAGGCAATAATAACTAATCGCTTGGATATGGTTGTTGAGGCTATTGATTATATCGAAACAGCATTAGATATGGATCCTTCGTTAAGAGAGATTGCAGAGATAGATGCAGATGTTAAAGATTTGTTGTAGAGTGGAAATGAAAAAGATACAGATATATAATAAGATAGGAGTTGTACGAAATCTACTCATAATAATGATAATGATGACAATATTCTCATCAGAATCATTAGCACAGTTGAATGCGTTAGATTATCGTTTGCAAAAACGTCCAAGACTCGAAAAATTTGACAATCCCAAATTTAAGGACCACACATTTATGAGTGTGGCGGCAGGAGCACAATTTAACTTCTTGAACGGACAGCATGGAACCGAAGTAGGTCCGGCAATGCGTTATTATGTAGGAAAATGGTTTACTCCCGTAATAGGAGCAAGATTTGGTATTGATATGTCATATCTCTATGACAGAGGAACAGAGACTTTTGGTATATTCGGATTTAATGCTGACTATTTAGCAAACATCAGTGCATTTGTACGAGGATACAATCCCGAACGACTATTTGAGCTTTATGGAATAGCGGGATTAACATATAAACGTTCATACCAGTACGGCAACGGAAACAATCTATTTGGAGGAGTATTAGGATTTCAAGGAAACTTTACTCTAACACCATTAATTGATTTATATATTGAGCCAAAGGTAACATTGGCAAACGATACATATAATGATAGGGATAAAGACCTTGAACGTAAGTTTGATTTAATGCCTGAGGTAACAGTCGGAGTAACCTATAATATGGTACCCGAAGAAAAACGTAAGACAACAGATTTTACAAACTCAGGATTTAGAAATAATCTATTCTTTACAACAGCCTTTGGAGTACAACGAGTAACCACCCGATTAATGAATTTAAAAGGTCGTAACTATGCTGGATTTAGCGGAATGTTAGGATTTGGAGGATGGTTCAATCAAGTACAAGGTTTAAGACTATCAGCGTTGGCAGGATTTGCACCTTATATCCCTGATAATGGAGTAACATCTGAAAATATGTTGATAAACGGAGTAGGAAGAGCAGATTACATGGTAAATTATAGTAATTTGTTTGGAGGATACAACGAGAAACGTATTTTCAAGTTAATAGGAACATTTGGAGTTGAGTTAGCGGCAACCAAATATGTAGATTCAGGATGGAAGGTAGCAGGAGGTTTAGGAATTGGATTGCAAGGAGCTTTCCGAGTATCTCCAACAGTAGACCTTTTTATGGAGCCAAGAATGTCGTTCTACAACAAAACATACACACATGCCCAAAACAACCGTTTTGATGGAGTAGCATCAATGTTATTTGGTGTAACTTATCATAGTAGCGACAATGAGTATAAAAAAGACAACGACATATTTGCACATAAGTCAAAAACAGACCATATGTTTGTGTCGGCATCAGCAGGAGTAGGAGGAACAATTGAAAGATTTTCACAAGACTTATCTGGGGGAGATGCAATGGCATACCGTTTCAATATAGGAATTGGTAAGTGGTTTACTAAAAATTCAGGATTGCAAGTAACAGGAGGAGCATTGTTGTTTGGAACACGCAGTCCATATAGTTTAACAAACAGCCCTTATAGAGCAAGAACATTAACATTAGGTGTTGACTATTTGTTGAATATGACAAATGTTGTTGCAGGTTATCGCGAAGACAGACTCTTTGAGGTAATAGGAGGTGCAGGAGTTTCTGCAATATATCACCACTCATCGTTCTATCCAGCATTACAAGCATTCTTCAGAGGAAACTTCAATTTGATGAAGAATTGGAGCCTATATGTTGAGCCACATGCAATGTGGTCGCCAACACGAGGAGTATTTACCAATACAATAGTAACTCGCAAGTCAATAGTAATGACAGCCAACGTAGGTACAACATACGCATTAAAAGGTTATGAAGCATCTTCGTATGAGCAGTTCTTGGCAAATGAGGGCAAACGATTATTCTTCTCAATAGGAGCAGGAGCATCAGGAAACCTTGATAACCGACTATTTGATAATGCCAAATTTAGAGTAGGTCCTATGGGACGCTTATCAGTAGGATGCTGGGAATCTCCAGTATTAGGATGGAGAGTAAGTGCAATGGCTGAGAAATTGAATGGCGAAACTAACGAAAAAGATATCTCACATGCAGGATTAGAAGCAGATGTAATGTTCTCACTAATGAATGCAGCATTGGGATATAAACCATATCGTTTATTCGATTTAAATCTAATAGCAGGAGTTCACACAGGATTCTCAATAGTAAATCATAACAAACGCTTCATACCAGGATTTAAAGGAAGTGTTCAAGGAGTATTCAATGTAACACCCAAAATAGGTATTTATGTAGAACCTCAGGTAGCCGTATATTTGAATAAGTTTGACGGAGAAAACAAACAAAAAACAAATGTAGCGCTATTGGCAGGATTAACATATACAATGAATAAAGCCGACAGAGGTACTGTTGCAACTTCAGAGATGGAAGATAAAAACTTTATCTCAATGTATGGAGGTTTAGGACTATACGGAAATACATTAATGTCTAAGTTTACTGGTAAATTTGCTGATAAGATGACATACTCTGGAGGTATATCATACGGACGTTGGATAACACCAGTACACGGATTGAGAATAAATGCAGAGTACAACCAAATTAAAAAACCTTTCGAAACAATAGGAGAGAAGATGGGAGTAGTTGCACCTCGAATTGACTATATGTTGAATATGACAAACTTGATAACTGGGTACGATCCTCAATCTAAATTTGATGCAATAATTTTTGCAGGAGCAGGAGCCGTAGTACCAGTAACAGGCGATAATCCATCAGTAAAAACAACATATAATTTAGCATTTGGTCTTAAAGCAAATGTAAGAGTAACCGACAAGATAAACTTCTATATAGAGCCACGAGGAGTATTCTACGGAGATAAGATTGACGGATACAAATCAAATGCAGGATTTGATGCAACAGCAATGCTGTTAGCAGGATTTGATTTCAAATTCTAAAATACATAAAAAGAATATTTTACTATAATACAAAACAGAAGAGGTTGGTTAATCTTTTCTGTTTTTGTTTTATAATATAATTATGTAAAAGAATTTCTATTCTCAAAGAACCACTATACAAATAAAGTTGTTTATTTTAAATATCGCTTTAAATGGTAAAAGTTGAGATAAATAGTTAAGTAGTAACTGCATATTTAAAAAATAATTATTACCTTCGCAATAAATATACCATATATTATATGAAAAAATATCTTGTAACAGGAGCTGCTGGTTTCATAGGAGCAAACTTTGTAAAGTATATGTTATCAAAATACGATGATATATATATCGTAATTCTTGATAAACTAACATACGCAGGAAACTTAGGAACAATAAAAAACGAGATTGAGGATAGTAGAGTTGAGTTTGTGTTGGGGGATATATGCGATAAAGAAAAAGTATCAGAGATATTTTCAAAACATGACATCGACTATGTAGTAAACTTTGCGGCCGAGTCGCATGTTGACAGAAGTATCACAAACCCACAACTATTCTTAGAAACCAATATACTTGGAACTCAAAATATGTTGGAGTGTGCTAAACAGGCATGGACAACAGGAAAAGATTCAAATGGATACCCAACATACAAAGATGGGAAAAAATATCTCCAAGTTTCAACTGATGAGGTGTATGGCTCATTAAGTAAAGATTATGACCAACCACAACCATTGGAGATAACCGATGAAGAGGTTAAACAAGTAGTAAAAGGAAGAACAGATATAAAGACATACGGAGATAAATATTTCACTGAGACAACACCATTAGATCCACGTTCTCCATACTCAGCATCAAAAACAAGTGCCGATTTAATAGTTAGAGCATACAACGAAACATATAAGATGCCAATAAATATAACTCGTTGTTCAAATAACTATGGGCCATATCACTTCCCTGAGAAGTTGATACCATTAATCATAAAGAATATCCTTGAAGGCAAAAAACTCCCCGTATATGGCAAAGGCGAGAATGTTCGTGATTGGCTCTATGTTGAAGACCATGCAAAAGCCATAGATATGGTATTAAATTCAGGAAGAGTAGGCGAGGTTTATAATATTGGAGGATTTAACGAGGAGACAAATATAAACATTGTAAAATTGGTAATTGATACCATTGCTCGAATAATGAAAGAAGAGCCATCATATCAATCGGTGTTAAAAGTACCTGTTGAAATGATAAACTATGACCTGATAACATATGTTGGTGATAGATTGGGACACGATATGCGATATGCAATTGATCCCTCAAAAACAGCAAGAGAGTTAGGCTGGTATCCCGAGACTCCCTTTACCGTAGGAATAGAGAAGACCATTCGTTGGAACTTGGATAATCAAGATTGGGTAGAGGAGGTAGCAAGTGGCGATTATCAAAAATATTACGAACAAATGTATAAAAACAGATAAAAGAGTAATACCCTAAAAACATAAAACAATGAAAGGAATTGTATTGGCAGGAGGTTCGGGAACAAGATTATATCCCATAACAAAAGGAGTATCAAAGCAGATGCTTCCTATATATGACAAACCAATGATATACTATCCCATATCAGTATTAATGTTAGCAGGGATACGCGAAATATTAATAATATCAACACCCACTGATTTACCTGGATTTAAACGACTATTAGGTGATGGGTCACAATTTGGAGTAAAATTTAGTTATGCTGAGCAACCATCACCCGATGGATTGGCACAAGCATTTATAATAGGAGAAGAGTTTATTGGCAACGATGCTGCCTGTATGGTATTGGGAGATAATATTTTCTATGGTCAAGGCTTTTCTAAGATGTTAAAAAATGCAGTAGCAAAAGCAGAGAATGGCGAAGCAACAATATTTGGATATTGGGTAAATGATCCAGAACGTTATGGCGTTGCAACCTTTGATGAAGAGTTAAATGTAACGTCAATAATTGAGAAACCCCAAAATCCAAAATCAAATTATGCCGTAGTAGGATTATATTTCTATCCAAATAGAGTAGTGGAGATAGCAAAAAGTATAAAACCTTCGGCACGAGGAGAGTTAGAGATAACAACAGTAAACAATGTATTCAAAGAGACGCAAGGATTAAAAATCTCATTATTAGGACGTGGTTTTGCTTGGCTTGATACAGGAACACACGAATCACTTTTTGATGCTTCAAATTTCATAGGAACAATAGAGAAACGACAAGGATTAAAAGTTGCATGTCTTGAAGAGATAGCCTTCCGTAATCGTTGGATAACAGCAAAAGATGTATTGGCTATTGCCGAACCAATGAAGAAAAATCAATATGGGCAATATCTGATAAACTTAGTAGAGGAGTATAGTAAATAAAAATCATGGCACTCGATAAAGTAAAAAAGGTAGAACTTCCAAAAGTGGTCGATTTCAGAGGAAATCTATCAGTGATAGAAGAGTTGAAACAGATACCCTTCGAGATAAAACGTGTATATTGGATATACGATGTACCGGGAGGAGAAAAACGCTATGGACATGCTTTTAAAGAACAGCATGAATTTATAGTAGCCCTTTCAGGCAGTTTTGATATAATCCTAAACGATGGTACAGAGGAGCGTGTATATACCCTAAACCGTTCATATAACGGAGTGTATATCCCTAATAAAATATGGCGAAGAATAGAGAACTTCTCAACAAACTCAGTTGCCTTAGTATTATCGTCAACACACTTCTCTCAAGACGATTACATTGAAGATTATAATGAATATCTGCAATACATAAAAGACAATGAATAAGAAACTATATAATATTAACGATTGTAAAGTAATAGAGTTAGGTAAATATTACCGACCAAACGGCAACCTTACAGCCGTTGAGGGAGCAAACAATCAAATAGGTTTTGATATTAAAAGGGTCTATTACATATATGATGTACCAGCAACCAGCGACAGAGGAGGTCATGCTCACAAAGAGTTGATGCAGTTAATAGTTGCGGTAAGTGGAAGTTTTGATGTTCTTGTAGATGACGGAAAGAAATTCAAAACCATAACTCTTAATCGTCCCAATTTAGGATTACTTCTACCTCCAGGAATATGGCGTGAGATAAAAAACTTCTCATCAGGAGCGGTAACATTAGTGTTGGCATCAGCACCATACGATGAAGGAGATTATGTTCGCAGTTATGCAAAATTTATGGATTACAGAGAATCTATAAAATAGAATCCTGTAAATTAGATAATAAAGTAGGATTAATGAAGTGAATCCCAAAGTTTGCAAAAACTTTGGGATTTATTTTATCTTCTAAAAAAATTAATCATTAATCAACAATAAAATATCTTTTGCAATATCTATAATGTTATTATAAGGTTTGTTGGGGTATGATTTTTTATTCTTAATCCAATACTCATCAAACGAGTACCAGTCAAAATTATCGAGGTTTTTCCCATTTTTTAGACAGTCAAAAAATAACTTCCAACGATTATAGTATAAATCCTTTAAAATACCATTCCACTCCTTGTGGGCATAATCTCTTAACCCTCCATTCTCTGAGGCATTTCTATCACCCCAAGTAGTAATTTGTACCTTAGCATTCCACTCATATAAATCACGCTCTTTGCGAGTTTTGCCCATCTTGCGGGCAGACTCTATCCAGTTGCCAACCATAAACTCTTTACGGCACGAAAGCAGATAATCTTGTGCTAAAATTAAGTTTAAGAATTCATCGCATTTTTTGTTTAATAACTCTTTGTTATTACTATCAAAAGCATACTCAATCTCTTTTAAAACCAATCTTCCTTTTTCACTTATTGCCTGACGAAGAATATCGGTTAAGTCATACTCAAAATTATTATTACCTCTATAATTGTCGGCAATCTCCACCATAAGAGTAGTAGCCTTTATAATCTCTTGAGGGTTATAGTAATCCTCACAGTTAGCCCATTTTGAAGCATTTCTCACACCTAAAGCAGGTCTTGCACAAAATATCGATTCATGAGTACCCTGTTGTTTGTTCTCTTTAGGAGCATTATAAATTGAGTATCTTAAAATCTTCCAAACATTAACAAGTGTTGAATCACAGTAACCATATCTCGCTTTAACGTAATCTTTAATCCACACATCCTTGTCAAACCTTTCATTACGCCATGCAAGTTCGGTAAGTAATTCAAACATAATGGTATTGTTTTCAATTCCCTCAGGAGTCATTCCAATACCTTTCAATGAACTGTTGTTACTCTCTTTTACATCATAAAAACCATCAATAACAGCATCAAACTTTCCATGTAACCCAACATTGCCACCAAAGTTTAAAAGCATACAGTAAGACCATTCATGCCCTTGGTAATGTTCCCATTGAGGAGCACTCTCGCTATGTAAGTCCAAAATAAGCATATCCCCTTTTTTTATTGGAGAAATCATTTCTTTGTTAGGATTACCTTGCCATCCCTGTGCCACCCAAACAGCATCATTATTGCAACGCTTCATAGCATTTATAATGGTCTTGCCAGCCTCAGCCATATCAATCCCCTCAGTTGTACCTCCCTCATGAAAAGGATCTATTGCATAAAAATTAGTTTTGCCAAAAAGTTTTTCCTGTTCACTATAATAGATATTTGCAATGTAGTTAAAATTAGAGTCGTTAGGCAAAATAAAGAAAGGTCTTTTATAGCCACACCACAATCCAGTATTAACAGCATTAAGCCCTAATTTCTCATTAGCATTACTTGGAATCATACCGCAGTAACCAGGTAAAACAGGTTCAATGCCATACTCCCTCAATCTTTCAAGAATTTTCTGTTGTAGAGAAACTTGGCGTTTATACCATCTCTTGTAATTAGGTCCACCCCAACCTTCAAGATTATTCATTAACCACCATGCCGAAAATGCTGGTCCTGCAATAAAATCATCAATCTCTCTATCGTTGTAGTTAAGTCTCTTAAGAACATTAACCCAAACACCTTCGCTACCAGTAACTGCAAGAGATAAATTTATTCCATGAAGAGCCATCCAGTCAATTTCACGTTCCCAACGCTCCCAATCCCAGAACGCCATAGAGTATGAAAAAGTACAGAAATTTAGATCATATCTATACTTTACATTACAATTAACTCTTATTGGTTTTTCAATAATAGGAAGCAAATCGGGCAGGGGATTACTCATATTGTTCCACGACAAATGAATACCTGCATAATATTTTAAATACCAGTTAATACCAGTTGCAATAGAAACAAAGTTATTACCTTTAACAACAATCTTATTGTTGTTTGAACTCAATTCAAAAAAATCTTTGTCGTTATCGCAAACCTCAATAACGAATTTATCCGAAGCACCCTTATCAATTCTCTCCAGCAATCCTTTAATAGGGTTCGCAGAGACCTTAAAAGATGAGAGTGCAAATAGAACTAAAATAAAAAATATTATTTTCTTCACAATCCTCTAACAATTGAAAATTAACAACTATCTTCTCTTCTTCTTTTTGCTTTTCTTTACCCACATACTATCATTGGGAATTGAGAAATCTCCATTAAAGAATTGTTGCCAATCATCTTTTTTACCTCTCTTTTTATGCTTTTTAGGTTCAAACATATCATCATCATCGTTACCTCTCTTTTTCTTTCTGCCATCCTTTTTGCCACTGTTGTCGCTTTTGCCAGTATTCTCTCCTGCAATCTCAACAACAACCCTTCTGCCATTAGCAAAACTCTTGTTTAATGCTTTTATAACGCTATCGGCATCCTCTTCTGCAACTTCAAAGAACGAAAACTCTCTTAATAGATCAATCTTACCTACGCAAGGTTTTTGACCTTTCATATTGCGGTTTATAAGTTCAATAACGTGGTTTGCATAAAAACCATCAACCTTACCAAAATTAAGGAATAAGCGAGTAAATCCGGGAGCGGCTTTTCTACCTCTTTTTGAAGAATCACTCTCGCTGTTTTTAACCTTCTTACACTCTTTCTGTGCAGCCTTTTCAGAAGGAACATCAATAGTATCAGCATCCCTATAATACTCTAAGAATCTATTAAACTCAATTGAAACAACACGCTTAATAAGATCCTCTTTGCTCAACCACTCAAGTTTGCGATATATTGATGGTAAGAAACCCTCAATCTCCTCTTCGTTAACCAGCACTCTCTCAACATCATCAATAACCTTTATAAGTTGTTTCTCGCAGATCTGTCTGCCAGTGGGAAGAGTACCAGTAATAAATTCCTTGGCAATAACCTTTTCAATTTCACGTAATTTGCCACGCTCACGCATATTAATTATGGCAATTGAAGTACCTGTCTTTCCAGCACGTCCAGTTCTGCCACTTCTGTGAGTATAAGACTCAATATCATCGGGTAACCCATAGTTGATAACGTGAGTCAAATCATCAACATCCAAACCTCTGGCAGCAACATCGGTAGCCACCAATAGTTGCAAGTGACGTAGGCGGAACTTTTGCATAACAGCATCACGTTGGGCCTGCGATAAATCACCATGTAACGAGTCGGCATTATAACCATCCTTAATCAAGTTATCGGCAATCTCTTGAGTCTCTCTTCTTGTACGGCAAAATATAATACCATAAATTTTGGGGTAGTAGTCAGCAATACGTTTAAGAGCCAAATATTTATCTTTGGCATGAACCATATAGTAAATATGCTTAACATTTTTTGTACCCTCGTTTTTGGTGCCTATAACAATTTCTTTAGCGTTGTTCAGATAATTTTTAGCAATTTCGCTAATCTCTGCCGACATAGTTGCCGAGAACATCATCATATTTCTCTCCATAGGAACTTCGGCAAGAATAGCATTTAAACTCTCTTCAAATCCCATGTTAAGCATCTCATCAGCCTCATCCAAAACCACATTATGGATATTCTCCATCTTAACAGTTTTTCTGTTCATCAAATCAAGAAGTCTGCCGGGAGTAGCAACAATAATCTGCACGCCACTCTTCAAACTCTTCATTTGACTCTCAATTGAAGAACCACCGTAAACAGCCAAAACTTTTAGATCATCAATATATTTTGAATAACTTTTAATATCATCAGCAATTTGTAGACAAAGTTCTCTTGTAGGAGCAAGAACAAGAGCCTGAGGGAAACGTTTTTTAACATCCACCCTTTGAATAAGAGGAATACCAAATGCAGCAGTTTTTCCTGTACCTGTCTGAGCAAGAGCAACAACATCATTCCCATTACCTAAAAGATAAGGAATAACAGCCTCTTGAACAGGCATAGGGTATTCAAATCCTAATTCACTAATAGCCAAAAGTATCTCATCCAAGACACCTAATTCTTCAAAACTTTTCATTAAAATTTGTTATAAATAATATGCTTAAAATAAAATGCGAAGATACTTTAAAAATCCCATATAATTACTATTATAGTTAAGATATGTTAAAATGGTGAATATAAATCTATTTATGCTGGTAAATAGTTTCCTTTCGGTAGCAAAAGAAAGAAAAAAAAGTATTACATTTGCGAAAATAAACAATTCACCAAAAATTTAATTATTTATGAGAAAAGTTTTATCTTTTTTTGTGATGTTGTTGGTGTCAATAATAACTACAACATCATTTGCTCAAGATGAGCTAACAAGAGTACCCGTTTTTACAATGGGAGAGAGCGGTTCTCAATATTATCGTATTCCGGCGATAGTGGAGACTGCAAATGGAACATTGGTTGCTATTGCCGACCAACGAGGTAATGCATTGGGCGACTTGCCAAACATCATCAGTATTGTTGCTAAAACAAGTACTGACAAAGGTGCAACATGGAACAGCATGGTAACAATTGCACAAGGGTCAGCAACAGCAGGAACCACTTATGGCGATGCAGTTGCAGTTTATGATGAGGAGACAGGTAAAATTATCACAGTATTTGTTGGTAACGAAAACTACGGAACAAACTGTGTAGGTCTTTGGGCTTCAAATTCAACTTATCCTTTGCGACTCTATCAATCAGAGAGTTCTGATAATGGAGCATCATGGACAACACCTGTTGATATAACAGAGTCAATTTACAACGCCATTTATGGCTCAAGAACTTCTTGGGTAGGAGGTTTCGCTGGATCAGGAAGTGCTGTTCAACTTAAAAAAGGAGAGAAAGAAGGGCGTTTGATGTTTGTAGTTGCTTGTCGTCAAAATTCAACATGGGGCGGAAATTGCAGTAACTACGCAGTTTACTCTGACGATAACGGAGCAACTTGGCAAGTTTCAACAGCCGCTTGTACAAGTGGAGATGAGGCAAAAGTTGTAGAGTTGGAGAATGGTGATTTGTTAATGAGTATCAAAAACCGTAAAGATGATTCATCAAACGGTTCAGGTTATCGTCTAATGGCAAAATCAACAGATCAAGGAGCAACTTGGACAACAGCTGAAGTTAACAATAACCTAATGGATCCAGCATGTAACGGAGATGTTGTATCTATCGAATACGACGGACAATACTATCTATTGCATTCACTTCCAGCAAGCACATCAACTCGCGAAAATGTAACAGTGTATGCAAGTCTTGATGGAGGAGAAACTTGGCCTATCAGCCGTAAAATATATGACGGATATTCGGCGTACTCATCATTAGAGGTATTAAATGACGGAACCATAGGTATTCTTGTAGAAGAAGGAAAATGGGACTCTGCACTTCCTGGAGATGATGGTTTTAACATTGGATACTATAACTTCACAATGGATTGGTTGATGGCTACAACCAATTTTGATGCACTTGAGATGGTAGAGAAAGCCAATGAGTTATTATCAAAAGGAGGCATTGGTTATCCTAATGCAATAGCAAAAGCAGCCTTGCGTTCAGCAAAAGAGGCAGTTGAGGCAGATGCATCAACAGAAAATCTTGCCGCATTAACATCTGCAATACAAACATTCTATACAACAGATGAGATTGAACTTCCTCAAGTGGGAAAAACTTATACATTCATCTCAAAAGGAATGACAGCTGATTACTATATGTACAATGGTGATGGAACATTATCATTGGCATCATACAGCGAAGGAATGGAGTTGCCAGATGCAGCAAAATTCACTTGCGAGTACGATGAAACAGCAGGTAAATATATGTTCAAAACATTTGACGGAGCATACTACATGGCATATCCTACAATAGGAGGTAAAAGTTGGTTGGATAATGAAAGTGAAACAGGTCTTGAGTCTTCAGCATCACGAGTAACACAATTTGATATACAAAAAATATCAATAGATGCAAATGTATCTGCAACAGCAGAAGATTTGTTCGGATATGTTCGTCTATGGGGTTATCGTGGATATGACAATGGAAAATATGTCGATATGGAAGGACCTATCATTGTTAAATCATCTGCTGGTGCATTTGATGGAGCAGGAGGAGATTTCTACAATGCAAACTTCTCATCAGCATTTGAAATCAAACCAGTATCAAGCGGAACTCCTATCATTCTTGATCGTTCAGCGTGGACAGTAACAGCATCTTCATACGAATATGATGGAGAGGGTTCGGCAGGTGGATGGCCAGAGCATACAATTGATGACGATCCAGCAACATTCTGGCACACAGATTATAGTGTAACTCCTAATCCTACTGTACCACACTGGTTGCAATACAATATGGGATCATCATATGAGATAACTGGCTTCACATACGTTTCTCGTACAGCAGACGGAGCAAATATCACATGTAATGGTAACGTAAAAACATATAAATTCTATGTAAGTGAGACCGAAATATCTTCAAACATAGATGCAACAACAAAAGAGCCTGTCGGATTAACTCCAGCAGCAGAAGGTGAGTTTACATATGATGGAGTATCAACAGAGCATCACGTTGATTTGGCAGAGTCTGTAAAAGGTCAATATCTATATCTATTGGTAACAGACTCTTGGAACTCAAATGCAACAACAAAATTTGGTAACTGTTCTGAATTCTATGCATATGGTATCAGTGAAGGACCAGCACCAACAACATATACTGTAACAGTAACTGCTTCTCCAGCAGAGGGAGGAACAGCAACAGTTAATAACAATACTACAGCAGAGGTTGTTGAAGGAGCAAATGCAACCTTTACAGCAACTCCAGCAACAGGATACGAGTTTGTAAACTGGACATACACTAATGGACAAGTAGTTACAACTGATTTATCGTTCCGCGAAAAAATAACAGGATCGGTTGAATATATAGCAAACTTCTCAAAAATAGTTGTTGAGACAGAGTATTGTACAGTAACAGGAAATATTAACCAAGGTCGTCACTTGGCATCACTATCAATGTCAAATGGAACAGAAACTATCGATGTTCAAGGAACAACAAGTGGTGGAGCAGTATATATTAATCGTTCAAAAACAGCCATATTGGAAGTTAAACCTGGTGGAATAGTAACATTCCCTGCATTTGGATGGCAAGGAGAGTGGATGCATGCATACGCATACATTGATTACGATAACGATAAACAGTTCAATACAACTGCAAACAATGATGGAACAACAGGAGGTGAACTTGTTACATATAACAATTATGGACAAAAAACCATCAATGGAACTTCTTCAAGTAATCAATATGCAAATACCAGTTCATATACCAATGAATATGGTACAAGTCAAGGTTTACCTGCATTCAAGTTGCCAGATTTGATTGAAGCAGGCGATTATCGCATGCGTGTATCTGTAGCATGGAATCAATTCTCACCATGTGGATATTCAGATATTAAACCACAAGGAGGAATCTTGTTGGATATGACAATCAGAGTATTGGAGCCTGATACATATTTTGTAACAGTTTCATCTTCAAATGAAGAGTTGGGTACAGCATATATCGAAGAGGAAGGAACAACTGATGCTCGTGTAGCAAATGATGGAACACAAACATTAAAGTTGACAGCAGTAGTTATTGATCCTGCTTATGAGTTTGCAAATTGGACATTAGAAGGTGAGGTTGTAAGTACAGATGCAGTTTATACAACAACTGCAATAACAGAAAACCGTAATTATGTAGCCAACTTCCAAGTAAAAACAATTGAACCACGTACAGTAAAAGTTGCGTCAAATGATAAGACAAAAGGATATGCAGTATTTGTATCTCCTATGCCTGAAGGAACTGCAACAGATGTTACAACAAGCGAATGGGTAACAGTTCAAGCATATACTCAAACAACAGACGATTTCTTTGTTAATTGGACAATTAATGGAGAAGTAGTTGGAACAGAAACCGAGTATATCTATAAAGGTGAGGAGGCAGCAACAATCCAAGCAAACTTCATTAGTAAATACGTATTGAACTACAGTGTAGTAGGAAACGGAACCGTAACCTTGGCAACCGAAGCAGGCGGAGTAGTATCAGGCGATCGTGTTGAAGAAGGTGTAGCAGTAAGATTCATAGCAACTCCTGCACAAGGAGTTTCTGAATTGACCTCAATCACTCAAAACGGAACAGAGATATTGGTAGCAACCCAAAGAGAGGAATTCTCAGATGAGTTTATCATGAGCGGAACAACTGAAATGGTATTCACATTTGAAGAGATGAATTTGGCCTTGACATATAACTATAGCGGATCAGGCTACATAGAAGTATGGTCAGACGATGTAAAAGAAGGTGAACAATATGGCAATGGATCATACATCCCATTAAATGGAAATTTATATATCTTTGCATTTGCACAAGACGGCTATGAGTTGGAAAACTTGATTATAAACGGAGAAAGCAGTTATGAGTATGACGGAGAAACCATCACTTATGTAGATGAGGTGGTAGAATATGGTAGTGCATACTACACAATCTCTGGCGATGTAACAATAGAGGCAATCTTTACAGGTCCCAACTTGGTAGGAATTGAGGATGCAGACGCTGATGTAGCAAACGTATATGCAACAGACGGAACAATCTATGTTAAAGGTTACGATGGAGAAGTTAAAGTTGTAAACATTAGCGGACAAATTGTAAAAGAGTTTGTTGCTAATGGCAATGCAGAGGTATCGATTGCACAAGGAATTTACTTCGTAGTAAGCGGAGACCAAGTAACAAAAGTTGTGGTTAAGTGAGAGTAAAAGCCAAGAGATTGGCTTTTACCGAACGACAACAAGTTAGAGGTTAAAGACCTCAAAGTTGTTGTAAAATAAGAATTTGATTAATTATCTTTGTGGGGACGTGGTCTGTCACGTATGTCAAAAAAAATTAATCATTTACTAACAATAACCTAATAGGGGTTGCACTCGAAAGTGCAACCCCTATTTTTCTAATCTCCTTAAAAACTTTAAAGGCACAAATTACCTTAATAACTAAAAAGCAGAATGAAATTTTACTAAACCATTAATAGGAGAAGATTCAATTTTTGTGATTGATATATTAAGACTTTGAGCAACTTCACTTAATATATCTTTGTAGAAGTAGGCAATAGATCCAATAAAAGCAATATTGTTAGATTGGTAATCATATTGCATAACATTGCGAATAAAGAATTCTCTAAAACTATCAAATACAATATTATAAACACTTGGGTTATCTATATACTTATAAATAAGATGAGAAAATGAAGCCAAAAATCTATTAGGAAAAGGTTTGCGATATACCCTATCAATAATCTCTTCTTGAGTCAGATTGCATTCTGATAAAAACTTTATTTTTAACTCTTCTTCAAGTTGGTTTTTAAGTATGCTGCCAACAAATAACCTGCCTATAGCAGCTCCGCTTCCCTCATCACCAAGAATAAATCCCAAAGGTGATATGTTTTTCTCTATAACCTCCCCATTGTAATAACATGAGTTTGAACCAGTACCAAGAATACAGGCAATGCCATTCTCTCTACCAAACAAAGCACGAGCAGCACCCAATAAATCGGAGTTCACTTTAATTAATATATTATCTCCAACAACCTCTGAAAGGCAACATTTAACAATCTCTTTTTTTTCTGGTGTACATCCTGCACCATAAAAATATATAGCAGAAACTTTATTGCAAATGTTAAACTCAGAGAAAACCAATTTAATCTCCTCTGTAATCTTCTCCTTACTCTCAAAATAGGGGTTAATCCCCTTTGAATTAATACATTTAATTATAATGCCATCCTCAACAAAACACCACTCTGTTTTGGTAGAACCGCTGTCGGCAATAACAATCATTGGTTATATATTATATGTTTATATACAAAATTATAAACAAAAAAGTATTATCTTCGCATAAACAAACAAAAAAAACAATGTTGAGTAAAGCAAAAATAAAATTTATACGAGCTCTTTCTCAAAAGAAGGAGCGATATGAACAAAAACTATTTATTGCCGAAGGCGATAAATTGGTAGGCGATACTCTAACACTATTTAAGTGCCGATTATTGGTGGCAACACCTGAGTGGCTACAAGTTCATAATACTTCATCTTGTAGCGAGGTCATAGAGGCAACTCATGAAGAGATAGCAAAAGCATCGCTTATGCAATCGCCCCAAAATGTAATAGCCGTTTATGAAATGTCTCAAAACACAATATCTCCCGATGAACTGAAAGGGAAATTAATATTGGCATTAGATTGTATTCAAGATCCCGGTAATTTAGGCACAATAGTTCGTATAGCCGATTGGTATGGGATAGATACAATACTCTGCTCCGAAGGTTGTGCTGATATTTATAATCCAAAAACCATACAGGCAACAATGGGAGCATTGGCAAGAGTAAAGGTTGTATATGTAAATCTTGCCGATACATTATCAAACATCAACAAACCCATATACGGAACATTCCTTGATGGAGATAATATATATGATACTTCGCTAACAAACGATGCAGTTATTGTAATGGGTAACGAAGGCAACGGAATTTCAAAAGAGATAGAAGAGTTGGTAACAAAAAAAATTCTACTTCCACCATACCCAATGGGTAGAGAAAAAGTAGAATCCTTAAACGTGGCAGTAGCCACCGCTATCACTTGTGCAGAGTTCCGTAGGAGCAGTTGTTAGTTTTCGGCTAAAGCCCCTTATTTTTTGCCTCATCCCAAAGAGCATCCATCTCTGTGAGGTTACTCTCTTTAAATGATTTTCCCTGTTCGGTCAAGCACTTCTCAACATAGTTAAAACGGCGAGTAAATTTTTGGTTAGTTCTTTCAAGAGCATTTTCTGGGTTAATCTTATACAAACGACCTGCATTTATAAGAGAGAATAACAAATCTCCAAATTCAGCCTCTATTTTATCAGCATCACCACAATTAATCTCCTCTTCAAATTCACTTATCTCTTCTCTTACTTTATCCCAAACATCCTCTCTGTTTTCCCAGTCAAAACCAACATTTCTGGCTTTATCTTGAATGCGGTATGCCTTTACCAATGCAGGAAGAGCAGTAGGAACACCACCCAACACAGTTTTATTGCCGCCCTTCTCTTTGAGTTTAATCTCCTCCCAACTCTTCTCAACCTGACCAGCGCTGTTAGCCACAGCCTCGCCAAATACATGTGGGTGTCGGAAAATAAGTTTATCGCAAAGAGCATCGCAAACGTCAGCAATATCAAAAGAACCTTTCTCACTACCAATCTTTGCATAAAAAACAATATGTAATAGTAGGTCGCCAAGTTCCTTTTTTATATTTATCTCATCATTATTAGTTATAGCCTCGCAAAGTTCATATGTCTCTTCAATAGTGTTTGCCCTTAAACTTTCGTTTGTCTGTTTCCTGTCCCAAGGACATTTCTCACGAAGTTCATCCATAACATCAAGCAATCTTTCAAAAGCCTTTAATTGAAGTTCTCTCCTCTCTTTCATTGTGAATTTATTAAAAATTACTTATACCGCAAAATTAGTAATTAAAATTGAAAAGGTTATGCCAAAAATGTAGTATCTTCGCATTAATATATGAATATCAATATACTAATGTTAACTACAATTATATCGGAGCAAGAACAAAATCTGTTGCAGCAAGCAATAGAGAACAGTTGCAATGTAGTGATTGTTGCGCACGTTGCCCCTGATGGTGATGCTGTTGGCTCTTCATTAGCGTTGAGTGGGGTATTAAAGAAGTTGGGCAAACAAGTAGAGGTTGTTATGCCAGATACACTTCCTAAATCAATAATGTTTTTGCAAGGAGCAACCGATATAAATATATATAAGAACAATACAGAGAGGTGTAAGAATATTATTACAAATGCCGATACTATCTTTTGCTTAGATTTTAATGAGCCAAAACGTGTAGATTTAATGCAGGAAGATTTAGTAAATGCAAAGGCATATAAAGTGATGATTGATCATCATATCAACCCTTCGGATTTCTGTAACTTAATAATCTCATACCCTCAAATATCTTCAACATCACTATTGGTTTACAAAATCTTGAATCAATTAGGATTAGAGGAGAAGGTTCAAAAATCAGAGGCAGAGGCAATATATACAGGAATGATGACCGATACT
Source organism: Bacteroidales bacterium (assembly GCA_015061035.1). Classification (GTDB taxonomy): domain Bacteria; phylum Bacteroidota; class Bacteroidia; order Bacteroidales; family G3-4614; genus Caccoplasma_A. The sequence goes on along the minus strand of SUXK01000002.1, from coordinate 217,350 downwards.
GGAAATTTCTCCTATAACTCAAACGATTCCGATATATATATTGCAATATCTCAATTGTTGCAAAGAGGAATAGATAAAGATGAGATATACAAAATAGTTTGTAACACTTCAACAATCAGCAAACTAAAACTCAACTCTTATGCAATATCAGAGAAGATGGAGATCCTTGATGGAGGAGTAGCAATAATAACTCTAACACGTAACGAACTAAACAGATACTCATATCAAAAGGGAGATACCGAGGGTTTGGTAAATCAACCTTTGGGAATAGAGGGAGTGAATGTCTCAATATTTTTCAGAGAGGAGAGTGACTATGTAAAAGTGTCGTTACGTTCAGTTGGAGATTATGCAGTAAACATAATTGCTTCAGAATTGTATAATGGAGGAGGACATAAGAATGCTTCAGGAGGTGAGTTCTTTGGAACAATCAATGAGGCAGTAACTCTCATAAAGAGTCAAATAAATAAATACATATAGTAAAACTAATGAAGACTAAAATTTTTAATAGAGTAATAATTCTTTTAATATCTTTAATTACAATATCTCTAACGGCATGTGATAAAACAGTAACTTATGCCGATTTGTTAGATCAAGAACGAAAATCAATAAGCAAGTTCTTGAAGTATGGAGGTATATATACTGAAGAGTTACCAGCAGATACATCAAAAATAAAAGTTTCAGGAACTCGTAATGCTATATCAACTAAAGTTCCCTTTTATGAGTTAGAGAACGATGTGTATATGCAAGTGATTGATAAAGGAAACGGACGTATCATAAATGAAGGAGAGAGAGTATATTTTCGTTTCTTAAGAGTTAACTTGAATACATGGGCAACAGCCCCATACGATATTAAAATGTTCGATTTAAATAATGGAGGAGTAGGAAATTTCTATTATCCCGATATAAACGAATATTGCTTTGATTATGTCAAAGATTATAATGTCCCAATGTCGCAATATTACGATTTTGGGTTAGGAATAGAGTACCCATTAGCACACCTTTATGATAGAGCAAAAGTCTATTTGATATTACCCTCAAAGGTGGGATTTTCTGAGAGTGTATCATCAGTTGTGCCATATTTATATTATATAGAATATACAATAGCAAAGAACTAAAATTATAATAACTATGTCACTAATTAAATCAATTTCAGGAATTAGAGGAACAATTGGTGGAGAACCAGGAGATTGTTTAACCCCATTAGATGTAATAAAATTTACATCAGCGTATGCGACATTTATAAAAAAAACAACAAAGGTTACAACTAATAAGATTGTAGTTGGTCGTGATGCTCGTATATCGGGCGATATGGTATATTCGTGTGTAGCAGGAGCATTAACAGGAATGGGTTTTGATGTTATAAACATTGGATTGGCAACAACTCCTACAACCGAAATGGCAGTAGTTATGGAGGGTGCTTGTGGAGGCATAATATTAACAGCAAGTCATAACCCCAAACAATGGAATGCTCTAAAACTCTTAAACGAAAAAGGAGAGTTTTTGAATGCAGCAGAAGGAAAAGAGGTTTTAGAGATTGCAGCAGTAGAGAGTTTTGAGTATGCTGATGTTGATTCTCTTGGAAAAGAGATAGTAAACAATACTTATACAGCACGTCATATTGAGGCGGTATTAAACTTACCGCTTGTAGATGTAGAGGCAATAAAAAAAGCAAATTTCAGCGTAGCAATTGATTGTGTAAATTCAGTAGGAGGAGTAGCAATACCCGAGTTACTTGAAGCATTAGGAGTGACAAAAGTAGAGAAATTGTTCTGCACACCAAACGGACAATTCCCTCATAATCCAGAACCACTACCACAACATCTAACAGAAATATCTTCATTGATGAAAAAAGGTGGGGTAGATGTAGGATTTGTAGTTGATCCAGATGTTGACCGTTTAGCAATAATATGTGAAGATGGCGAAATGTTTGGAGAGGAGTACACTCTTGTAGCATGTGCCGATTATGTATTGCAAAACACACTTGGAAACACAGTGTCAAATATGAGTTCTTCAAGAGCATTACGCGATGTTACACAAGCAATGGGAGCATCATACTCACCGGCAGCAGTAGGAGAGGTTAACGTTGTAACAAAAATGAAAGAGACAAACGCTATAATCGGTGGCGAGGGTAATGGAGGAGTAATCTATCCTGAACTTCACTATGGACGTGATGCTCTTGTAGGAGTAGCGCTATTCCTAACATATCTTGCAAAATGTGGTAAAAAAGTAAGTGAATTACGTGCAGGATACCCACAATATTCAATAGCAAAAAAACGTCTTGATTTAACACCTACAATGGATATTGATAAGATATTCGAAGCAGTAAAAGTAAAATATGCAGAGTATGATGTAAACGATATTGACGGAATTAAAATAGACTTCCCTGACCGTTGGGTACAACTTCGCAAATCAAATACAGAACCAATAGTTCGTATATATGCTGAAGCAAAAACAATGGAGGAGGCAGAAAAGACAGCCGATGATATTATTGCTGTAATAAAATCGTTCGACTAATAAATAGACCTATTCTAATTTGTAATAAGATTATAATACAAAGTAAAATAGTTCGGTGATGCCGAACTCTTTTGCTTTGTATCTCATTTTATAAAGTTACTAAGTTAAGCAAATAACTCCTTAAAGTATTCCCATACAAACGCTATAAATTTTGAAATATATACAATTGCAGCAATTAGTAATATTGTAATTGTAAATATTAGAACAAGAGAGATAATTGCCTTTTTATTAACCTTATTGATAGTCTCTTTATCGTTGTTTACATAGCCAATAATAAGTTTTAGATTTTTGATATATGCCTTATTATAAAAATCTATTATGTTCCCAATAAAAAATGGAATCATACCAACGAGTGCGTCAATAAGGATATTGAGAGTTATGGCAAGTGTCAGAGGAATAGATCTTAACTTTATGGCAGAAACATATATCGATGGGATAGAGCATAGTGGAGGAATAATATCCCCGGCAATAGGAATAAATCCAATAATAGGATCAATATAATATTTATCCATTAAGGTAGCAAGAGTAGAAACAAGTTTATAAGATTTAGATTCTTTAATTTTCAAAATCTTCTTGTTTGTTAACTCAGTATAATAAGGTTTATCCTCTTTTATCTCAATCTTGACAATAGAGCCTCCTTTTTTAGAATTTGCAGTATGTCTTTTATACCCCTCTGAATTTATAAATTCACTATGAGATTTACACTTGTCAAATTCCGCTTGTAACTCTGAGGAGACTCTTTCAATTTCCCCAATTTCGCAGTTTACAATCACAAGCATATCATCACACAAAACTATACCTTCACATTCATTCTTAAAAGGTGTAATATTTGTTACATAACCAATAGAGTCAATGCGTACAATGTGGTTTTTAAGAATATTGCCATCGTAGCATACATCTCCTAAATACCCCTTTATCATATCTATTTAGTGTGAATTCTTTCAAGAGTAATACTGTCAATATGAGTAACTCTCCATTCAGGAGTAGCAGGAACATAGAAACTTCCCATAACTCTTCTTATAGTACCTTTACTTTTAACCTCAATAGAGTCCCACCCATTTTTGAAGATATTCTTCTTGGTAATAGTTGTAGAATCTCTACTCTCTTTTACAGCCAAAATAACGTGCGATTCGTATGGGCTCTCCTCTCTTGATGTTAATTTAAATTTAAGTTTAAACAAATCCCCATCTTTAAAATTGTCATCATACGGAACAGTAAAAGATAGGAAGTTATTATTAAGCCTTCCTTCAAAAATGTAGTGAGGATTTATGTTCCAGATATTAACGGTATCACCCGAACGTGTCATGCCGGTAAACATATCCTTTTGGTTGTTCATAAGAGCCAGCAGAGAGTTGTTCTCCTCTTGAAGACGCATTATAACCTTGTCGTAAATTTCAATATACTCTTCAAGATTTGCTCCATACCATACAATAGAGGTATCAAACTCTGCACCAGTTACCCCATGTTTGGCATATATCGAATTTTTTATAGAGTCTTGAGCCAATTTGTTATTAGCCAAATATTTACTATTCTCCATGTATGCTTCTGCTTTATGAATATCAACAAGCAGATTTTCCATAGTTTTAGGTTTAATAATATCTCCCGGAACTTTACTGCAAGCAACCAGAGCAATAAATGAAACAACTAAACTTATAATAAAAAAACGTTGCATTACTCTTTTTCTTTTGAAAACTCTAACGATAAAGATTTTCTGTAAAAAATCAAAACTAAAGCAATACCTATTGTGATTGCAGAGTCGGCAATATTAAATACAGGTTCAAAGAACTCAAAGTATTCTCCACCCACAAAAGGAATCCAATCTGGCCAAACAAAACTGAATAGTGGGAAATATAGCATATCAACAACACGCCCATACATAAAATCGGCATAACCTCCTTCTGCAGGAAAAAGAGTAGCAATCTCTGGAAATCTTGGAGCATTAAAGATGACTCCATAAAAAAGACAATCAATAATATTGCCAAGGGCTCCCGCAAAGATAAGAGATATAGAGATTAGATACCCTTTTTTTAACTTATCATTATTCTTAATAAGTTTGTAAATGTATAAACCTATTAAAGTAATTGCAACAATTCTAAATATGGTTAAGAATAGTTTACTACCCAACTCCATACCAAATGCCATTCCATTATTCTCAATAAAAAGAATCTTGAACCAAGAGCAGACATCAATAGTCTCTCCTAAAAACATATTGGTTTTAACTATGAATTTCGAAGTTTGGTCAATTATAAGAACCGATATGATAACAATTAAACTTAACCAAATATATTTTCGTTGTGTTTTATTTGCCATAATAAAATCTTAAAAAGAGAAGAGTATAACAATAGTCATAATTATCACATTGTTATACACTTCTCTTAAAGTTATTACCTCTATTTCACAATCGCCTTTACATCCTGCATTTTAAATCATCAGGAAAAGAACTATTGTGATTATTACTTCCTATTGTTTTTTGCATCCACTGATAAAGTAGCGTGAGGAACAGCACGAAGTCTCTCCTTTGGTATCAATTTACCAGTCTCGCGACATACACCATAAGTTTTGTTCTCAATTCTAATCAATGCAGCCTCAAGGTGCTGAATAAATTTCATTTGACGTTGAGCTAATTGACCTGCCTCTTCTTTACTTAAAGTAGAAGCACCCTCTTCTAAAACTTTAAAAGTAGGAGAAGTATCTGAAGTGTCGTTTCCATCAGAATTGACAATGGCAGCTTTTAGACTATTATAGTAATTGTAAGCATCCTCAAGTTTTTCTTTGATTAATGCTTTAAACTCTTCAAGTTCCTCATCAGAATATCTTGTTTTTTCGCTCATAGTTTTTTAGTTTAAAAAGGTTTATACTTACTCAATAACGCAACAAATCAAATAATGTTTATTAAACCAAGTTTGTTGTTGCAACAAATATATAAAATCAAACTTATATATGCAAGAAACAAAACTCTTTATTATAAGAAGAATATAAACTTATAATATTAGCATTTAGTAATTGCAATTTTCAACATAAATCCGTCAAAGTCAATGTCAGTTGCATTTTCTGGCATTATCTCTGCAACAGCAATGCTATTTGCTAAAACTTGTTTAGCAATGTATTCTCCATAAACTTCAACCGCTTTATTTGTCTCTTCGTTCTTCTCAATAGTAACACAAATCTTATCTGTAATCTCTAATCCACCAGATTTACGCATATTTTGAATACGATTAACAAGTTCGCGAGCAACACCCTCTTGTTTCAATTCCTCTGTAACAGTTATATCAAGGGCAACGGTAATATTACCTTCGTTGGCAACCAACCAACCGGGAATATCTTCTGAGATAATTTCAACATCATTTAATTCAACAATAGCTTCAACGCCATCAATATCAAATTTAAATGAGCCCTCTTTCTCAAATACCGAAATGTCGTGTTGCTCCATCTTAGCGATAGCCGCAGCAAGTTGTTTCATTATTTTACCATAACGAGGCCCAAGTTTCTTAAAGTCAGGTTTAACTCTCTTGACCAATATACCTTCAGTATCATCAACGAATTTAATCTCTTTAACGTTAACTTCGTTTAAAACAAGTTCTTTAACTGCTTCAATTTGCATTTTTTGCAACTCGCTAATAACAGGAACCATAATAGCAGTAAGAGGTTGTCTTACCTTAATGTTAACCTTTCTGCGAAGAGCCAAAATCATAGAGGTCATATCTTGAGCAATCTTCATTCTCTGTTCAAGATCTTTATTTATTAGAGTCTCGTTGTAAACAGGGAATAGGCTCAAATGAACCGATTTATCATCTCTTCCTGTTGCAGCAGTCAAATCGCAGTAAAGTTTGTCTGCAAAGAAAGGAGATATGGGAGCCATTAACGAAGCAATAGTCTCTAAACAAGTATATAGAGTTTGGTATGCCGAAAGTTTGTCGCTGTTCATGTTGCCACCCCAGAAACGCTTACGATTTAAGCGAACATACCAGTTACTTAAATTGTCGTTAACAAAATCTGAAATTGCGCGACCAGCGCGAGTAGGTTCATAGTTGTTATAATGCTCATCAACCTCCTTGATTAATGAGTTCAATAGAGATATAATCCATTGGTCAATCTCGGGACGCTCACTAACAGGAATCTCTGTTTCGCTAAAGTTGAAGTTGTCAACATTAGCATAAAGAGCAAAGAATGAATATGTATTGTAAAGAGTACCAAAGAATTTACGGCGTACCTCTTCAACACCATCAATATCAAATTTAAGGTTATCCCATGGCGATGAGTTTGTGATCATATACCAACGCAAAGGATCCGAACCATATTTCTCAATAGCCCCAAAAGGATCAACTGCATTACCCAAACGTTTCGACATCTTATTGCCGTTCTTGTCAAGAACAAGACCATTTGAAACAACGGCTTTATAAGCAATGTTGTCGAACACCATAGTACCTATTGCGTGTAGAGTAAAGAACCATCCACGTGTTTGGTCAACACCCTCAGCAATAAAGTCAGCAGGGAAAATCTTACGGTCATCAAATAACTCTTTATTCTCAAATGGGTAGTGAACTTGAGCGTATGGCATAGCACCAGAGTCAAACCAAACGTCAATCAAGTCAGTTTCGCGTTTCATAGGTTTGCCGCTTTCTGAAACAAGAGTAATATCATCAACGTAAGGACGGTGCAAATCAATCTTGTCATAGTTCTCTGGAGAGTAGTTGCCAGGAACAAAACCAACCACTTTATATGGGTTTTCGCTCATAACACCAGCAGCAACTGCTTTCTCTATTTCGTTATAAAGTTCCTCAACTGAGCCAATGCAAATCTCCTCTCCATCTTCGCTACGCCAGATTGGAAGTGGAGTACCCCAGAAACGGCTGCGAGATAAGTTCCAGTCGTTAAGATTTTCCAACCATTTACCAAAGCGTCCTGTACCAGTAGATTCAGGTTTCCAGTTAATAGTTTTGTTTAGTTCGCTCATGCGCTCTTTGCAAGCAGTAGAACGGATAAACCAGCTATCCAAAGGATAGTATAATACAGGTTTGTCAGTACGCCAACAGTGAGGATAATTGTGAACATGTTTCTCAATTTTGAACGCCTTATCCGAAGCTTTCATCATCATACATATTGCAATATCCAAAGTCTCATCCTTATCAGTTAAGTTTGCATCGTAAGCGTTCTTAACAAATCTACCTTCAAACTCCTTGTAAAGTTCAACGTTTACACAAGTTTTTACGAACTCATCATCAAGTTCCTCAATTAAGTAGAATTTACCAGCAAGGTCAACCATTGGGCGAGTCTCTCCTTTTTTGTTGATCATGTGCAAAGGAGGAATACCCGCAGCCTTAGCAACAAATGCGTCATCAGCACCAAAAGTTGGAGCAATGTGAACAATACCAGTACCATCTTCGGTAGTAACATAATCACCATGAATAACTCTGAAAGCATTTTCTCCGGGATTTACCCAAGGAATAAGTTGTTCATATTTCATACCCACAAGGTCGCTACCTTTGTATTCAGCAACAATGCGGTAAGGAACAACCTTGTCGCCTTGTTTATACTCATCCATAGCAGCCTCAGCACCTTTTGGATTGAAGTGAGCAGCAACAAGAGCCTTTGCAAGAACAACAGTAATAGGTTTTCCTGTATATGAGTTGTATGTTTGAATAGCAACATAATCAATCTTGTTTCCCACACAAAGAGCAGTGTTCGAAGGCAAAGTCCAAGGAGTAGTTGTCCATGCCAAGAAGTAAGGAGTTCCCCATTTAGTCATCTCCTCTTTTGGATCAACAATTTTAAATTGAGCAACAGCAGTAGTATCTTTAACATCGCGATAACAACCGGGTTGGTTCAACTCGTGCGAACTCAAACCAGTTCCTGCTGCTGGTGAGTAAGGTTGAATAGTGTATCCTTTATAAAGTAAATCTTTGTTGTAAAGTTGTTTTAGTAACCACCAAAGAGTCTCAATATAGCGGTTGTCGTAAGTGATATAAGGGTCATTCATGTCAACCCAGTAACCCATTTTATGAGTAAGGTCTTCCCACTCACGAGTATATTTCATAACCTCTTTACGGCAAGCGGCATTATACTCTCCAACGCTTATGGTTTTACCAATATCCTCTTTTGTGATACCAAGAAGTTTCTCAACCCCAAGTTCAACGGGCAAACCATGAGTATCCCATCCCGCTTTACGTTTAACTTGAAAACCTTTCATAGTTTTGTAACGGCAGAAAATATCTTTGATAGAACGAGCCATTACGTGGTGAATACCAGGCATACCATTGGCCGATGGAGGTCCCTCAAAAAACACAAACGAAGGAGCGCCCTCTCTGAGTTCATAACTCTTGGCAAACACGCCCTCTTTATCCCATTTCTCAAGGATCTCTTTATTTATTTCTGAAAGATCGAATTTGTTATATTCAGTAAATTTCTTTTGCATAATATTACTATTATAATAATTAAGTTGCAAAATTACTTAAAATCAGTGGTAAATGCAAGAGAAATATATGTTACTTTTCACCTTTAGAACTAAAAAAGAGCGAAAAATTTTTACTTTCCGCCCTTTATCTATGCTTGTGTGAGTAGTCTTGTTTAAATAGTTCGTTAACTCTCTATCTTTTTATTACTTTTAACTACAAACCATCCACTGCATAAAAGAGTAAATATTACGCTTAATATAACAGCAATGTTGTATTCTACCCCAGCACCTATTTTAGCATACAAAATAAAAGTCAAAGTCATACATGTCATAAACATAGCAGGAATGAAAGAGATTAACCACCACCAACCATTTCGTTTAGTTTTAAGGGACATAGTAATAGCCCAAAGAGTGATAACCGCTAACACTTGATTGCTCCATGCAAAGTATCGCCATATAATCTCAAAACCATCTTCGTTGGCAAGACTAAATATTAAAATCACAATAGCAACAGCAAACATAGGAACAGAAATGAGTAGTCTGTTTTTAATGCTTTTTTGTCCCATTTTAAGGAAGTCTGCAGTAATAAGTCGAGCCGAACGGAAGGCAGTATCTCCTGTTGATATAGGAGCCGCAATAACACCCAAAATAGCCAAGAATCCACCAATTATGCCAAGCCATTTATAAGAGATAATATGAACTATTGATGCAGCGTCTGAGTTTACATTTGTATCTGTTATGCCAAAGAACTCTTGACCTTCTGGCGAAAAGAAGAATGTTGCCGCTGCTGCCCATATAAGAGCAACAATACCTTCGGTAATCATAGCACCAAAAAATATAGGGCGACCTTGTTTCTCATTACTCATGCACCTCGCCATCATAGGAGATTGAGTAGCGTGAAATCCTGATATTGCACCACAAGCAATACTAACAAACATCATTGGAAATATTGGATTGCTCTCTGCCTTTGGGTGCATATTCTTTATGCCATCTGTAATCTCTGGAATATCAGGGAATGTAAAGAGCAAAACACCTAAAATACCTATTGCCATAAAGAGCAATGCAAATCCAAAAACAGGATATATCTTACCAATTATTTTATCAATAGGGAATAGAGTAGCAACAATATAGTATGCAAAAATAACAAGTATCCAAAAAATAGCATCAAGACTTTCAGGAGTGAGCATAGCAAGCAAATTAGCAGGTCCCGATACAAACACAACTCCAACAATGATAAGCAGGATAAGAGTGAAAATTCGCATACCAGTCTGAGCCGTATTGCCCAAATATCTGCCAACAGTTGAGGGGAGACCTTCGCCATTGTGCCTAAGCGACATCATACCAGCAAAGTAGTCGTGCATAGCACCAGCAAAAATACAACCAAAAACAATCCATAAAAACGAGGCACTACCAAATTTAGCACCCATTATAGCACCAAAAATAGGACCTAATCCTGCAATATTCAAGAACTGAATAAGAAAGATTTTCCATTTAGGCATAACAATATAGTCAACGCCGTCGGCTTTTTCAATAGCAGGAGTCTTTCTATTCTCATCAACACCAAAAATACGTTCACAAAGTTTGCCATATGTAAAATATGCAACAATAAGCAATACAAGTGAAATGCAAAAAGTTATCATCTTTATTCAGTAATGTTCAATTAGTTATAATTCTTTGTTGCTAAATTTTCGGCGCAACGCTCTCCGTCAATAGCCGCCGAAACAATACCTCCCGCATAACCAGCACCCTCGCCACAAGGATAGAGTCCCTCTAATCTAATATGTTGTAAATTATCAAAGTTTCTGGGAATTCTCACGGGAGAAGATGTTCGAGTTTCCACACCAATCATCAGAGCCTCATTGGTTAAAAATCCGTGAGCCTTTTTTCCAAATTGTTCAAAACCACCCTTTAATCTCTCGGTAATAAATTGAGGCATCCAAAAGTGAAGAGGCGAAGATATTACACCCGGAGTATAAGATGTAGAGGGAAGAGTAGAAGAGAGTCTTCCTTTAACAAAATCCTCCATTCTTTGAGCAGGAGCAGTCTGACCTTTACCATTGGTAAAACAAGTAGCCTCTAATCTCTCTTGAAATTCCAAACCTGCCAATATGCCATTGAAACCCTCTTTTGTTAAATCTTCAGGGCGAATTTCAACCACCATGCCAGAGTTTCCCCATTTAGACCCTCTGTTTGAAGGAGACATGCCATTTACAACAATTTGGTTATCGCCACTTGCCGCAGGAACAACAAAACCACCGGGACACATACAAAACGAATATACTCCACGCTCTTTAACCTGAGAGACAAAAGCATATTCAGCAGCAGGTAAATACTCCCCTCTACCTTTTTTGCTATGGTATTGAATACAATCCAGCAAATGTTGGGGGTGTTCCAATCTTACGCCCACAGCAAAACCTTTTGCTTCAAGTTCAATATTATTGTTGTTAAGGTATCTATAAACATCCCTTGCCGAGTGTCCTGTTGCAAGAATAACATCCCCTAAAAACTCGCTCCCATCTTCACAGATAACACCCTTAACTCTATTGCCTTTAACAATAAGTTGAGTCATCTTTTTTTCAAAATAGACCTCACCTCCAGAGGCTATAATCTGATTTCTAATATTCTCAATAACCTTAGGAAGTTTATCTGTACCAATATGCGGATGAGCATCATACAAAATAGATTCCGATGCCCCAAACTGGCAAAGAATATTTAAAATTCTCTCAACCGAGCCTCTCTTTTTACTGCGAGTATAAAGTTTACCATCAGAGTAAGCACCAGCCCCTCCTTCGCCAAATGAGTAATTCGATTCTCCATTTACCTTATGCTCTCTACTGATAAGAGCAATATCTTTTCTGCGAGCGTGAACATCCTTGCCACGCTCAAGCATAATAGGTTTTATTCCAAGTTCAATAAGACGTAACGATGCAAATAAGCCTGCAGGACCAGCCCCCACAACAATAGCACTTTTGCACTTCGAAACATCACCATATTCTCTACGTTCAAAAGCCTCGTTTTGGGGAGTCTCGCCACAAAAAACTCTAACTCTTAGGTTAATATAAATAGTAGGTTTTCTGGCGTCAATAGAGCGTTTAAGAATTCTAATACAGTCAATGCTTTTAGCATTAATACCAGTTTCACGCTCAATATAAAGTTTTAATTCACTTTCGGTTGCAGCAATTTTAGGAATAACCCTAATATCAATATCTCTAACCATACTCAACTATCCGAAAAGTTGACGAAAAGCCTCATCAACTTTTCTAACTTCAATAATATTAATAGAAAGTTTCCTTCTGTCAAAACCTTTAAGATTATCGGCAGGAATAATAATCTTTTTAAATCCCAGTTTGTCAGCCTCTAAGATGCGTTGTTCAATTCTGTTTACCGCTCTAATCTCACCAGATAGACCAACCTCGCCAGTCATACAAATACCGCTGTCAATAGCAATATCCATATTTGAAGAAAGCACTGCGCTAATAACAGCCAAATCCATAGCAGGGTCATTAACTTTCAGCCCACCAGCAATATTAAGAAAAACATCTTTTTGAGCAAGTTTAAAACCAACACGTTTCTCTAAAACAGCAAGAAGCATGTTCATGCGTCTTGCATCAAACCCTGTTGAAGAGCGCTGAGGAGTACCATAAACGGCGCTACTTACCAGCGATTGAGTCTCAATTAGGAAAGGCCTTGCGCCCTCAATGGCAACAGCCGTAGCAACACCACTCATACCAGCGTGAGATTGAGAAAGTAACAATTCCGATGGATTCTCAACAGGGCGTAAACCATCCTGCCGCATCTCGTAAATTCCTAACTCCGAAGTGTTACCAAACCTATTTTTAATAGACCTAAGAATACGATACATATAGTGCCTATCTCCTTCAAACTGAAGAACAGTATCAACAATATGCTCTAAAACTTTTGGCCCAGCAATGCTACCCTCTTTATTTATATGACCAATAACAATAACAGGAGTATTGCTCTCTTTTGCATATTTAAGAATAGTAGCAGCACACTCTCTAACTTGAGCAACGCTACCAGCCGATGACTCCAATACGTCAGTTGAGATAGTCTGTATTGAATCAATAATAAGCAGTTGTGGCTCAACGTTTTTGATATGAGTAAAGATACCTTCAAGAGAGGTATCGCAAACAATATAACATTCACTATCATTGCAACCAATCCTCTCGGCGCGCATTTTAAGTTGTCTTGCGCTCTCTTCACCTGAAACATAAAGAGTTTTAATCCCCTTTAAACGAAGAATAGTTTGTAGAATAAGAGTAGATTTACCAATACCGGGTTCACCACCAATAAGCACCATTGAACCAGCAACAATACCCCCACCTAAAACGCGGTTAAATTCACTGTCGCCCATATCCATTCTAACCTCTTCGCTTGTTTTAATCTCATTAATAAGAGTAGGTTTTATTTTTTTAGAGTTATCACCAAAATTATCAATTTTGTTGTTTGTAGGTTTAGTGCTAATAATCTCTTCAACATACGAATTCCACTCTCCGCAAGCAGGACATTTACCCAACCATTTAGGCGAGTCGGCACCACAAACCGAACAAACATACACAGTCTTATTTTTTGCCATAATATAAATTGTGTTTCTTAACTACAAAGTTAGTGTATAAAGCTCTTACTACAAAGAAACTTTAAACTAAGAAATAAACAAAAATCAAAAATAATACTATTATAAATTAAAATTTAAGAGCGAAGTTTATGGTTTGTTTTGGTAAGTTAAAGGCGAACAACCAACAGCATTTTTAAAATATACACCAAAAAACGATTGATTTGCGAAGTTTAGCATATCACTAACCTGTTGCACAGTATATTGTTTGCTTTTTAAAAGAGCCTTTGCTTCCAAAATAACAAAGTCCTTAATCCATTCACTTGCGTGCCTATCGCTAACTTCATAAATAACTTGAGAAAGATATTTAGCCGTTAAGCATAACTTGTCAGCATAAAAACCAATTTTACGTTCTGAGGTATGATACTCTTCTAATAACTGCATAAATTGGTCAAAAATCATATTTCTCCTGTTTTTATTTTCCTTACCATTAAACACACCATTCTTAATCAAGAGTCTGTAATAGTGGTATTGAAAGATATTTATATAGTTTTGAATAATCTCATTTTTATAAACCTTCTCATCATCTTTTATCTCCTTTTTAATATTCTTGTAAATATTGATAAACTCATCAATTTCATAATTGTTAAGAGATATGATAGGGAGTTTAAAAATTAAATTATGATTTAATATCGTCTTATTGGAGCTTATGTTTGTATTCAAAAAGTCAGCAGAGAAAGCAATGGTTATAATTTTACAATCGTTCGAAATGTTTTTATATTGTCCTATTGTTCCAGCAGGAATAATAACTATATCATTACAAGTTAATTTGTACTCATTCATGTTTGATCTAATTTCGATACTACCACCCAAGCACAAAATAGCAATAGAGAACTTAATCTTAAAAGGGTGTGAAATAGAATCGAGAGGAGAATTTTTAAGACACTCACTAATGCTATCTTCCTTAATATTGCCATCAAGATTATCTGATATAAAAACCTCGTTATTATGAAAATGTGTCCACTTATTTTGCGGAAGCATCATCATGCTCAAGGGTTCAACCTGTTTATTATGTTTCATCAGTAAAAAAAGTTAGTATTTCTGCAAATATATACTTAATTGAATAAAAAAATAGGAAAACTTACATCTAAATATTCAAAAAAACGAAAAAAAGAACAGATATTTAGAAACAGAAAACAAAGTAAAATGGTAAAAAATATAGAAATTTGCAGTTCTGAAAAATATATAAAAATAATATAGGTATGAATAAAAACATTTATGCAATGTTGCTTATAGTAGCAACACTATTAGTCTCATCATGTGGCGAGACAAAAAAAGAGAATTACGTAAGTAGTGTATATCTCATCACACCAACACTACTCGGATGTGATAATGCCAAGAGTTATTCAGGAATGATAGAGGCTGCCAACGATATAAGTCTTGGCTTTAAGACACCAGGAGAGATAGAGAAGATATATGTAAAAGAGGGAGATTATGTTCGCAAAGGCGAACTTCTTGCCGAGTTAGATGACTCAGACTATAAACTTGGAGTAGAAGCCATTGAGATACAATACAATCAAGTAAAAGATGAAGTTGCTCGTATCGAAAAACTATATCAGCAAAAGAGTGTATCGGTAAACGATTACGAAAAAGCAGCAGCGGGATTAAAACAATTAGCCGTACAACTACAACTAAACCAAAACAAACTTGACTATACAAAACTATATTCTCCAACCGATGGATATATACAAACAGTAAATTTCTCACCAGCCGAGATGGTTGATGCAGGAACCGTACTATTCAAACTTCTCGATGTATCGCAAATGGAGATAGTAGCCGATATACCTGTTAATGAATATCAACAACGAGCAAACTTCAAAGAGTTCTATTGCAGTGTATCAGGAGTAGAAGAGAAGATACCCCTAAAATTGATAAGCATCAATCCCAAAGCCGATGGTAATCAACTATATCGAATAAAACTAACATTCTCTCAAGTTCCGGCAAAACTACTAACAGCAGGAATGAATGTCGATTTAACAATAGTATCATCCTCACAACAAGATAAAGAGCAATATCAACTTCCTTTGAGTGCAATATTCAAAGAGGGAGACAAATCGTATGTATGGGAATTTAAATCCGATTCAACCATCTCTAAACAAGAGGTAGAACTTTCTGAAAAACTTATAAACGGAGAGGCCGTTATCAAGTCAGGAATAACCCCTGAAATGAAAATCGTTCGCACAGGAAATGTAAATTTACAACAAGGCGAAAAAGTAAAACCCGTACAAGAGAGTAGTAAAACCAATATAGGAGGATTGCTATAATGAAGATAACAGAATATTTTGTTAAGCGTCCCATAATATTTTGGTCGCTTATGGTAGCATCAATATTAGCGGGAGTACTCTCGTTTATACAGATGCCCAAATTGGAAGATCCAGCCGTATCGGCAAAACAAGCAATGGTTGTGGTACCATATCCGGGAGCAAGCGCTCATGAAGTAGAGTTGAAGGTAGCACAATTTATGGAAGAAGAGTTAAGAGCATTGCCCAACGTAAAAAAAGTAAAGAGCGAGTGCCAAAACGGAATGGCAATGTTTACTGTCGAATTTAAGATGACCGTTCTAAACAAAGATTTAGAGCAACACTTTGATCTTCTCCGCCGCAAAGTAAACGATGCCACAATGCGTCTGCCACAAGAGTGCTATTCACCCATTGTAATAGATGATATGATGGATGTATATGGAATATTCTATTCCCTGTCAGCTCCGGGTTATGAATATTCCGATTTATACAAATATGCCAAATATCTCCGCCGAGAACTCCTTGATGTAGAGGGAGTAAAACGAATAATATTAAGCGGTAATCGCGATGAAGTAATAAACATAGTACTCTCAAAAGAGCAGATAACCCGTAATGGAATAATTCCCACACAAATAATGTCGGCATTACAATCGGCAGGAAAAACCGTAAACTCAGGACGCTATCAAGCAGGCGATGAGAGAATATCGGTCTATGTCGATTCTGATGTAGAGAACGAGGAAGATATACGTAACCTGTTAATCCAGACAATGGATGGACGTAAGTTACGATTAGGCGATATAGCAAAAGTAGAACGCACCTATTCCGAACCTCAACGCAATGGATTCTTTGTAGGAGGAGAACCCGCTATGGCAATATGTATCGCAATGGAATCATCTGTAATAGTCCCAGATGTAGGAAAAGCCGTAGATGCCAAGTTGGCAGAGGCAATGAAAACACTCCCCATAGGATTTAAAACCGAAAAAATATTCTTCCAACCCGACAAAGTAGATGAAGCAATCTCTTCATTTATGCTAAATCTATTGGAGTCGGTAGTAATAGTAGTGTTGGTTTTGATATTCACAATGGGATACCGTAGTGGACTCATCATAGGATTTGGACTAATACTGACAATAGCCATATCGTTCCCTGTATTATTAATGATGGGAACAACCCTGCAACGAATATCATTAGGAGCATTCATCGTAGCAATGGGAATGTTGGTAGATAATGCCGTTGTGATAATGGACGGAATCCTAATAGATAAAAAAAGAGGATTACCCCAAGACACTTACCTATATCGCATAGGAAAAAATACAGCAATGCCATTGTTGGGAGCAACAATAATAGCAGCCACAACATTTTTGGCAATATATCTCTCACCCGATTCAGCAGGAGAGTATGCAGGAGACCTATTTTTAGTACTATGTGTAAGTCTATTGGTGAGTTGGATATTGGCGTTGGTACAAGTACCAATGTGTGCAAAAGCATGGTTGCCAAAAACCGAAAAAACAGAAGCATCAAAAGGAGAGGTAATGAACTCACCAGCACACAAGTTTGTACGCAGATCAATAGATAAATTAGTAGAACATCGCAAAATAACACTCATTGTAGCAATTGTAGTATTATTGGCATCAGTCTTTGGAATGACAAAAGTAAAAAACCTGTTCTTCCCCGACTTTGATTACAAACAATTTGTAGTAGAGTGTTTCTTCCCATCAGCCTCAGATGCAAATATTGTAAGAGACAAACTCTTACAGATGAGCGATGACATATCAAAGAATCCACATGTAGAGCGAGTAGCTATAAGTCAAGGATCAGCCCCTGCTCACTATTGTTTAGTACGACCAATGACATCAGGAGGAGACTGCTATGGTGAGTTGATAATCGACTGCAAAGACTACAACAGTGTAATAAAATATATCCCCGAGATACGAAAGGAGTTACGCGAAAAATATCCAGAGGCATACATACGTACCCGAAAATACAATTTCTCAATAGCAACCTCACACACCGTTGAGGTAGAGTTTACAGGAGCCGATCCAGCAGTCTTACGCCAATTAAGTGCGCAAGCCGAAGATATAATGCGAAGTTGTGAGTACGTAGATAAATACTCGGTACAAAACAATTGGAAACCCATAGGAAAATCATTAGTAGCACAATATATACAACCCGATGCACTACGAGCAGGAGTAAATCGGGGCGATGTAGCAAATGCACTAATGGCAGCAAATGACGGAATGACCGTAGGAGTACTAAACGATCAGGAAAAAATGGTGATGATAAATCTTCAAGTACGTAATAGTGACGGAAGTCGTATTGCAAACATTGAAGATATTCCAGTATGGAGTATGATGAATGTCCATCTCTCAAACGATGATTTGAACAACGCACTGTCAGGAGGTAAAGCAATGACCGATTTACAAGATAAAATGTTCAAGGCAACACCATTGAGCAATGTAGTCAAAGATGTAAATTTAGAGTGGGACGAAGATTTGGTATATCGTGTCAATGGTCGCAGAGCAATAGAGGCAGAGTGCGATCCTGCAATTGAAAACGATAAAGCAACCCCAGCAAAAGTAGTACAAGAGATAAAAGAAGAAATAGAAGCAATACCATTACCCGAAGGCTATACAATGCGATGGTTAGGAGACGGAGAGTTACAAGGAGATGCAATGAAAAACCTCTTCAAATACATCCCTATTACCATATTTATAATATTGGCAATATTACTACTATTATTCAATAGTTGGAAAAAGGTAATACTTATATTAATATGTTTCCCCTTCGTGTTCTGTGGAATAGTAGCAGCCCTATTGTTATCAAATCAACCTATGACCTTCATGGCAATAATAGGAATGTTAGGACTTGTAGGAATGATGGTAAAAAATTCAATAGTATTAGTAGATGAGATAAACCGTCTGCAAGTAGAAGAAGGAGCAGAACCATACAAAGCAGTAGTAGAGGCAACAGTATCACGTGTACGCCCAGTACTAATGGCATCGCTCACAACAATAGTAGGAATGATACCACTAATCGGAGATCCTATGTATAGTTCAATGGCAATAACCATTATGGGAGGATTAACATTTGGAACAATAATAACACTAATATTGTTACCAATATTTTATGTAGTTCTATTCCGTATAAAAAAACCAACAAACATATAATCACTATGATAAGAACATATAAAATAGTAATAGTATCACTATTAACACTAATATTTACGCAAAATATAAATGCCCAAACCACACTCACCTTATCACAACAGGAGTGTCGTCAACGAGCATTAACATATAGCGAGGATATAAAAAAGAGTGACAATAAAATAGAACAGGCACAGATTGACAAATACTCATCCGTAGCAGCATTCCTTCCAAAAGTAGATGCAACAGGAATGGGAATATATATGACACCACTTGAAATGGCAGGAATGGGTGCCGAAATGCGAATGGATGGAGCATATATGGCTGGACTATCGTTAATGCAACCAATCTACACAGGCGGAAAAATTCTGACAGGACGCAAAATGGCAAAAATAGGAGAGACGGTAGCAGAGGAGCAACAACGCATGACACAAATGGATGTAATAGTAGATGCCGACAATGCCTACTGGACATATCTCGCAGTAAGTCGCAAAGTAAAGATGATGGAGAGTTACTCACGACAAATGGATACAATCTACAACCAAACAAAAGCCGCACTATCAGTAGGAATGGCAACCGAAAATGATATGTTGCGAGTAGAAGCAAAACGAAGCGAGATAAAATACCAAACACAAAAAGTACAAAACGGAGCAGACCTTTGTAGAATCTCATTATGTAGAGTAATAGGAGCCGATTACGATACCCAAATCGAATTAACCGACACCACATTTGTAACTGAGCCTATGCTCTCGTTAAGCGATGATTTAAGCAACCGCCCAGAATTAACAATGTTGCAAAAGAACGTTGATATAAACGAGCAACAGATAAAAATGGTACGAGCAGATATGTTACCAATGGTAGCCCTCTCAGCAGGATATACCTACTTTGGGAACATAAAAATGGAGACAATGGTAGATGTAGGCGGAGGAACATATATGCCCTTTACCAGCGAATTCAAAGACGGAATAGGAACAGCAATGTTAGCCGTACAAATACCCATTTTGCATTGGGGCGAAGGATTTAAGAAAGTAAAAAAAGCAAAATTAGAGTTTGCTAACGCACAATTAGAACTTGATAAAAACAAGAAACTCTTAAACCTGCAAGTACAACAAGCCATACGTAACGTGCAAGACAGTTATATGATGATAGAAACAGCCACCTTAGCACTAAAACAAGCCGAAGAGAACTTGCGAGTAATGCGAAATCGTTATGACCAATCAATGGCACCCCTAACCGATTTGTTAGACGCACAATCACAGTGGCAACAATCATACAGCAACTATATCGAAGCACAGTCGCAATACAAGATATACGAAACCGAATATCTTCGAGCAACAGGAAATTTGTAGTTGTTAACCAAGTAGGGACGTGGCCTGCCACATCCGCTGAAAAGAGTCATCCCAGCAGTAGGGACGTGTCCTCCGTCGTGCAGGGCACTGATTTCCTCCGTCGCATAGGAGTTATGCTCCCCCATACTGCGGTCGGATTAACATTCAGTTAATCCTATTTGCTAAAGCAAATACCTTGTATGCCCCATTTTTAGGTACAAATTAACATTTAGTTAATTTTAATTACATGTAATTACCTTAAAATGCCTGCCACGTCCGCCGAAAAGATAATTATAATTCTATTCATTTAATAACTAAAAGGTTGTTACACGCAAAGTAACAACCTTTTACTATTTATTATTAGTCTTATTGGAGTAATTAAACTAATTGTATCAATTCTCATACAACTAACAACTGAGAACTACTCTCTGACCGCCACCATCTTTTTGCCATGACCTTTAACCTTACAACACTTAACCGAAAGAGGATGACACTCTTCACGCTCCTTATAACCCTCGTAAGCAACCTTTTGAACAGGATTTAGAGAACTGACAAAACGCTCTTCCGCTTTCATCTGTTTCTTTAAGTGTCTTGCTCTCATAGCAAACTTCTCCTTTTTATAATTAGTACGCTCTTTGCTCTCCATCAAATTAAGTTTAAAAAGTTTCTCGGTCTGCTTATTATTCAAGTGGAGGCGGTGTTTCATATTCTCAGTCTTATACTCAGCCCAATCGCGAGGAGTCATAGCATTACCCCTCTTTTCGGTAAGCACCCTATAAATAGGAATCTTCTCCTCCGTCATACTCACAATAGAGTCGTGACCATTCAAATTTATAATCTCCAAACTGTTAAGGGTTAAAGTATCCCTTACCACAATGCTTTTGTTCATCTCTTTATGGTATCTATCTTTTGCCTCACTATTCAAAGCAAAAATAGCACTAAGAGCAACAATAAGATAAAGTTTCTCCATATCAATAAAATTAAGATTTATAATAAATACATTTAACTTCAAAAAAAGTTCAAAAAACACTATCTTTGCAAAGGTAAACCTTTGCGAAAATAGGCTGCACCTCGGCATAGTTAAAACAAGTTTTACTCTGTACTCGGTTTGCACTTTTTTTGTAAAACCATTTAAGTAATAGAAAAAATAAACAAATAAAAAAGTTCCCTCCCTACGGGGGAGGGATAGGAAGGGGATAGATAACAATGGCAAAACAACGATTAGAGTCGCTCGATGTATTAAGAGGATTTGACCTCTTCTGTTTAGTAGTATTGGAAACAACACTACACCCATTAGCACATGCATTAGATAGTGAGGCTTTCAATAAATTTATGTGGTGTTTCACTCATGTCGATTGGGAAGGCTTCTCATCGTGGGATTTGGTAATGCCACTCTTCCTCTTTATGACAGGAATAACCATACCATTTTCGCTATCATCCATAAAACGAGACAGAACACAGCCACGTCTGCCCATATATAAACGAATAATAAAACGCTTTATAATATTGTGGATATTCGGAATGATATGCCAAGGCAACCTGCTTGCCTTAGACCCCTCACGAATATATCTCTACTCAAACACACTACAATCAATAGCATTAGGATATTTAGTATCATCAATTCTGTTTATAAACCTGAAAACCACAACACAAGTAGCCGTATCAATATCACTACTCCTCATATATTGGGCATTAATGCAATTCGCATCGGTCGAAGGCTACGGAGCAGGCAATTACACACCAACCGCCAATTTTGCAGAGTGGGTAGATAGAGCAGTATTAGGTCGTTTCAGAGATATGGCAACCATAGGAGCAAACGGCGAGGTAGTATATGCCCCTTGGTATAACTACACATGGATAGTAAGTTCACTAAACTTTGTAGTAACCGTAATGTCAGGAATGTTTGCAGGAGTAATACTAAAAAACACAAACACCACCGCAATAAAAAAATTCAAACAACTACTATATATAGGAATAACATTAGTAGTATTAGGCTATCTATTAGGATATGTACATCCCATAATCAAAAAACTATGGACAACCTCAATGACCATATACAGCAGTGGTTGGTGCTATATACTAATGGCACTCTTCTATTGGGTAATAGACGTAAAAGGCTATAAAAAACATACCCAACTATTAAAAGTATATGGAATGAACTCCATAACAGCCTATATGCTCACAATAGTAATAAGTTTCAGTAGTGTATCACAATCCCTATTGCATGGCTTAGAACAATACATTGGAGCATATTACCCCTTTATAATAGCCGTCAGCAACTGCACAATCATATACCTGATACTCCGCTATATGTATAAGCACCAAATATATTTAAAGGTGTAAACTAAGTTAACGAGCATTGCTCGTTTAACCCACTCACGCTCGGCAGAGTTCAAGTAAACTTAACTCTGCTCTCACTTACTCGTGGCTTTGTTAGTTTTTAGTTGTTAGTTTAAACGGAGTTGCACCTCAAGATGCGATTCCGTTATTCTTATTAACTTAGTTGTCCTAATTGCCCTAATAATCCTACACATCTTAGTTACCATAGTTATCTTAGTTATCTTCCCGAATAAAAGCCTTTTATACCCTTTTATGCCCTTTTGGGCCTTCTATAACTTTAATAGTCTTAAAACAACAGCGAGTTGCTCGTATGAGCAACTCGCTTATCTAATAACTGAAAGCTAACAGCTGATAGCTGATGAGCTATTCTCCCAAAAGAATTTCAAGTATTTGACATGCAGCTTTTGAAACTGAAGTACCGGGTCCGAATATAGCGGCAACACCTGCTTTATACAAGAAGTCATAATCTTGTGCGGGGATAACACCACCAGCAATAACAATTATATCCTCTCTGCCTAACTTTTTAAGTTCTTCAATAACTTGAGGAACAAGAGTTTTGTGTCCTGCTGCAAGTGAAGATACGCCCATAACGTGCACGTCGTTCTCAACAGCCTGACGAGCAGCCTCTGCCGGAGTTTGGAACAATGGGCCCATATCCACGTCAAAGCCACAATCGGCATAACCTGTTGCTACAACTTTTGCGCCGCGGTCGTGTCCGTCTTGTCCCATTTTGGCAATCATAATACGTGGTTGACGACCTTCTCTCTTAGCAAACTCTTCGGTCAACTCTGTTGCACGAATAAAGTCTGAATCTTGTTTTGTCTCTGATGAATACACGCCTGAAATAGTTCTAATTACTGCTTTATATCTACCAACAACAACCTCGCAAGCATCTGAAATTTCTCCTAATGTTGCACGAACTTTTGCTGCTTTAACAGCCAAATCCAATAGGTTGTCCTCTTTGGTTTTAACACACTCTGTAATAGCATTCAATGCAGCCTTAACAGCAGCCTCATCGCGGTTTGCTTTAAGGGTATTCAAACGCTCAATTTGTTGTTTACGAACTTGAGTGTTGTCAACCTCAAGAATATCAATAGGAGCCTCTTTCTCCAAACGATATTTGTTTACACCAACAATAACTTGTTTGCCTGAGTCGATACGAGCCTGAGTTCTTGCTGCCGCCTCTTCGATACGAAGTTTTGGTAATCCAGTCTCAATGGCTTTAGCCATACCGCCCAATTTCTCAATCTCTTGAATATGCTCCCAAGCTTTGTGAGCCAACTCGTTAGTAAGAGTCTCAACGTAGTATGAGCCTGCCCATGGGTCAACCTCTTTAGTAACGTAAGTCTCCTCTTGTATATATATTTGAGTGTTACGAGCAATACGAGCCGAGAAGTCAGTTGGCAATGCAATAGCCTCGTCCAAAGCATTTGTGTGAAGTGATTGAGTGTGTCCCAATGCAGCACCCATAGCCTCAATACAAGTTCTGCCAACGTTATTGAATGGATCTTGCTCTGTAAGCGACCATCCTGAAGTTTGACAGTGTGTACGCAATGCCAATGATTTGGGGTTTTTAGGATTGAATTGTTTAACAATCTTAGCCCACAACATACGAGCAGCACGCATCTTGGCAATCTCCATAAAGTAGTTCATACCTATTGCCCAGAAGAACGATAGGCGAGGAGCAAATGCGTCAATATCCATACCTGCGTTAACTCCGGCACGAAGATACTCTAAACCATCGGCAAGAGTATAAGCCAACTCAATATCAGCAGTAGCACCAGCCTCTTGCATGTGGTAACCAGAGATTGAGATTGAGTTAAACTTAGGCATATTCTTTGAAGTATATTCAAAAATATCAGCAATGATTCTCATTGAGAATTCAGGTGGGTAGATATATGTATTACGCACCATAAACTCTTTAAGAATATCGTTTTGGATAGTACCTGCCATCTCTTCCAATTTAGCACCTTGTTCCAAACCTGCATTAATATAGAAAGCAAGGATAGGTAACACAGCACCATTCATTGTCATTGAAACAGACATTTTGTTCAAAGGAATACCGTCAAACAAAACCTTCATATCCTCAAGACTGCAAATTGATACACCTGCTTTACCAACGTCACCCACAACACGTTCATGGTCGGCATCGTAACCGCGGTGAGTAGCAAGGTCAAAAGCCACCGACAAACCTTTTTGTCCGGCAGCAAGGTTACGGCGATAGAATGCGTTTGACTCTTCGGCAGTTGAGAAACCTGCATATTGGCGAATAGTCCAAGGACGCATAACATACATTGTGCTGTAAGGACCTCTCAAATAAGGCTCCATACCTGCAACATAGTTTAGGTGTTCCATTCCCTCCAAGTCCTCTTTGGTATAGATAGGCTTAACGGGGATAAGTTCGGGGGTAATCCAATTAGCCTCCGAGTTACATGCAACGCAAGTTGCTCCGTTTGCAAATGCGTCATTTATATTTATGTTACTGAAATCTGGTCTCATAGTTCTTATTTTATTGAAAGTTTGCTATTAAACGCTTGCAAAGTTTCAAGAACGTTGCTGCGAACATTTATAAACATATCTATACCTTGAGCTTTAAGTTCTTCGGCACATTCAGGAGCTCCTGCAACAACAAACAATGCGCGTCCGTCTAACGCCTTAAAGGCAGCAGGAGCAAGAGTTGCATACTCCTCATCGCTTGAACACAATACAACGATGTCAGCCCCTGCTTTAACAGCAGCCTCAACACCCTCTTCAACTGTGTCAAAACCAAGATTGTCAATAATTTTGTAACCGGCACAACCAAAGAAGTTGCCAGAGAATTGTGAGCGAGCAAGACGCATTGCAAGGTTACCTATTGTAAGCATAAATACAGTAGGTTGTTTGTCGTTACCCTCTGTTGCCAAACGTAACTCCTCAAATTGAGTAGCACCACGGCTAAAGTCAAGAGTAGCAAAATCGGGCTCACATTTGCCACCACCACAGCAACCGCACTTCTCTGCTTTAACAATCTTGTCGGCAGCCTTCTCATTAATATTTGGATATTGGTTAGTACCCAATAAAATCTCTCTACGGCGAGCAATAGCACTACGGCGGGCATTCCCCGAAGCGTTAACTCCGTTTTGAACACTTCCGCTCTTAACAGCAGAGTAGAATCCACCCTCAGCCTCAACCTCTTTAAACAACTTCCATGCTTGTTCAGCAATAGAGGCTGTTAAGTTCTCAACGTAATATGAGCCAGCCGAAGCATCAGTAATCTTATCAAAGTGCGACTCCTCTTTCAACAATAGTTGTTGGTTACGGGCAATACGCTCTGAGAACTCATCGCTCTCTTTATATGTTGCATCAAAAGGAGTAACACAAATTGAGTCAACACCAGCCAAAGCAGCCGACATTGTTTCAGTTTGAGTACGTAACAAGTTAACGTGAGCATCAAAAACTGTAAGATTGAATTTTGAAGTCTCTGCATGAGAAGCAATCTTGGCAGCACACAAACAAGCAGGTTTGTAAGCGGCAACAATCTCAGCCCACAACATACGAGCAGCGCGGAATTTTGCTATCTCCATAAAGAAGTTTGATGAGATACCAAAATTGAACTTGATGTTTTTAGCAGCATCATCAACGCTTATGCCTTTATCGGTAAGCATACTCATATACTCGTTACCCCAAGCAAGAGCGTAACCAAGTTCTTGAGAGATATACGAACCTGCATCGCACAACATAACAGAATCAACAGCCAAAACTCTGAATTTAGGCAACTCTGCCGAAGCCTTTACAAGATTAGCACAAACATCGGCTAAGTTCTCAATATCTTTACCTCTAACAAGAAGTTTCTTGAAAGGATTGTAATTCAATGAACCTTTGACTTTCTCCTTATCGGCACCAATAGAATCGATGTAAGTTTTATATACATTCAAAAGGTTTTCTGCTTGGCGTACACAACAACGGAAGTTAATCTCGGTCTCCTCAATGTTGATGCCGTTAAGAAGAGTAGCAATACCGTTAGCATTAATGCTGTCAGCCTCAACTTTAAAGCAAAGCGAAGTAACGCCTTTAGTTAAAACATCTTTTGCTTTTGCATTAGCAGCAACAACATCACTTGCTTTAATGTCTTGGCGAATTAACCAAACATTGTCGCATTTAGTACCACGTACAAATGGGAACTCTCCGGGAGCAGAGTTTGTTGAACTCATACCCTCTGTGTCCTCGGCTCTGTACATGGGTTTAACATTAAACCCTTCGTTTGTTCTCCAAACAAGTTTTTTCTCAAAGTCGGCACCTTTAAGGTCGGCCGTAACTTTTTCAATCCACGCCTCTGTTGATACTGGCGGGAATTGTTCGAATAATTTTTCTTTACTGTTTGCCATAGTCTTTCCAGACTTAATATGTTAAAATAATAGTTCTCAATCAACAACGTAATTACATTAATTGTAATAAACATTGTATTTGGCAAATTTAAATAAAGATTTCAATAAAAGGAAATTTTATAGTAGATAAATCTATTAAAAATTAGGATTACTTATTTATCATTAGTTACTCTAATGACCTAAAAGACCTTAATGACTCTATTAACTAAAAACTAACAACTACCCCGAAGGGGGCGGTTGAGTTTACGAAACCGACAACTAACAACTGATAACCCTCTCGCCCAACTCCTTAGCCAACTGAACTTTAATGGAGTTTAAGTTGTTTAGTTCTTTCAAAAGAAGCATAACCTTTTCGTTATCTTTATTCTTGAATGCCTCTTTTAACGATAAGTTGAGTTGTTTGATCTGTTCACTAACAATAGCATCTTTCAATTCAGTAATCATTCTGCGAGCAAGAGAAACAACACGCTCTTCATCACTCTTGATAGTTTGCTTTTTACTTAGGCGATATTTTTCACTGATTAAGTCAACAGCAATTTTACTGATAACTTCAACTCTATGATTTAAGAAGTGCTTGGTTATTGCTTGATTAATATCTTCAATATATTTAATCCAGTAGTTGATTTTATCCTTCTCGGTGCGAGCATCAATACACTCGTATGTAATTATACCTCTTTTATCTTCTCCTTTCAGGTTTTCAGAGTTTATAAATTGCTCAATCCAACCCTCTCTGCACTCAAGAGCCTCGTTAATCATTTGGGCATAAATCTCTGTCGAAAACTCAATCCCGTCTTTCTTTAATTCATCAACAATAAAAGATAAAATATCTGTAACCTTGCCATTAGAATCAAACATGGGAGTTAATCCATATTTAATAATAAATCGTATCAGACTCTTTTCGTAAACCTCAACTATTGATTTATTCTTTACTTCAATACCAATTGGAGTAGGAGAGGATTCGGGATGTTCATCTTTTGCACTTATTGGTGCGCTCTCTTGAGGCATATTTGTAGGCGAAGGTCCCGATTCGGCTTTCTTAATACGCTCAGTTGCAACCGCTTTAAGAAGAACATCTTCTCTTACCTCCATTATTCTACTGCACTCTTTAATATATACCGAGCGAGTAATTTCATCAGGTATTACCGAAATAGATTGAACAATATCAGTAATAAGCCCTGCTCTGCGAAGAGGATCTTCTCCTGCATCCTTGATAAGCAAGTTTGTTTTAAAGGTAATAAAGTCTGTTTCGTTTGCTTTAATATATTCGGTAAATTCCGATGCACTCTGTTTCTTTGCAAAAGAGTCGGGGTCATCGCCATCAGGAAGCAAAACAACCTTTACCTTCATGCCCTCTTCAAGTAGCATATCAATACCCCTTAGCGAAGCCTTTATACCAGCAGCATCACCATCATATAAAACTGTAATATTTTCGGTGAAACGGTGTATCTGTCTGATTTGTCCGTTGGTAAGAGAAGTACCCGATGAGGCAACAACATTCTCAATACCTGCTTGATGCATCGACAAAACATCGGTGTAACCCTCAACCAGAAAGCAGTTGTTCTGTTTTACCATAGCACTTTTAGCGTGGTAAATACCATAAAGAACATTACTCTTATGATACACTTCCGATTCTGGCGAATTTAGATATTTGGCGGTCTTGTCGTTAGTCTTTAATATTCTACCGCCAAAAGCAATAACCTTACCTGCTAATGAATAAACAGGGAAAATAACCCTGCCTCTGAATCTGTCAATAAGAGAAGAGCCATCCTGACTCTCTATACATAAGCCAGTTTTTATAAGATAATCCTTGTTATACCCACCTTTCTTGGCAGCCTCTGCCAAAGCATCGCGTTTTTCGGGGGAGTATCCAAGTCCGAATTTTTCAATAATATCTTCTCTGAACCCACGCTCTTTAAAGTACGACAAACCAATTGCTCTACCTTCGTCAGTTTCTGTAAGATTTTTAGTAAAGAAATCCTTTGCAAACTCATTAACGATAAGCATACTTTCGCGAGTAGTCTTAGCCACTTTCTCTTTTTCGGTAAGTTCGCGTTCAGCAATCTCAATATTATATTTTTTAGCAAGATACTTTATTGCTTCATAGTATGTCATCTGCTCATGTTCCATAATAAAGTGGGCTGCATTACCACCTTTACCGCAACTGAAACATTTGCAAATACCTTTCGAGGGAGAAACACTAAACGAAGGAGTCCTCTCATCGTGGAAAGGACATAACCCAATATAATTGACACCACGTTTACGAAGAGATACAAAGTCCGATACCACCTCAACAATATCGGCGGCATCCATAATCTTATCAATTGTATGTTGGTCAATCATACGTGGTTAAATTTATTATTCTGTTTTGGGAGAACTTCCCATCTCAAAGGTAATAGTTGCACCATCCATAATTTGAGAATGAGAAATTGATTTCATATCACACTCCTTACCGTTAAGCAATATTTTTTGAATGTATATATTCTCCTTTGAAACTTCGGGTGCAAAAATAGTAAAACATTTTCCATTGCTCAAATTAATTTTTGCACTTTTAACAATAGGAGAGCCAATCTCATAAATTTGCGAAGCAGGATTCATAGGGTAAAATCCCATAGCACTGAAAACATACCAAGCCGACATCTGTCCGCAATCCTCGTTACCGCACAACCCAGAAGGAGTATCGTTATAAAGTTCGTGCATAACTTTGGTAACATATTTTTGAGTAAGCCAAGGTTTTCTAATGTGGTTGTAAACGTATGTAACATGGTGGCAAGGCTCGTTGCCATGAGCATATTCTCCAATCATGCCAGTTGAGAATATAGGCAAATCATCCGAAACCGATAACGAGAACAAATCGTTCATCCTATCTAAGAATAACTCTTCTCCCATACGCTCTTGCATCCACATAATATCGTGATGCGCACCAAAAAGATATTGCCATGTATTACTCTCAGTAATATGTTCGGTATACTCTCCGGATTTGAAATTTTTAATGAAAGAGCCTTTGCTGTCTCTTGCTTGTAAAAATCCAGTTTCTGGGTTATATAGGTTGCGATAGAATGTCGCTCTCTTTGCAAATTCATCAGCAATATCTTTTTTACCCATCTTCTCAGCCATTCGGGCAATACACCAATCGTCAAAAGAGTACTCAATTGTTTTTGAAACAGACTCTTTCTCAATGTCGTAGGGAACATAACCATACTCCTTATATTCATCCAAAGCCCT
The DNA here is from genome assembly GCA_015061035.1 of Bacteroidales bacterium. Lineage (GTDB taxonomy): Bacteria > Bacteroidota > Bacteroidia > Bacteroidales > G3-4614 > Caccoplasma_A. The sequence continues at coordinate 187,178 of SUXK01000002.1, read as the reverse complement.
GTAACCTTTAACATTGGCAGTGGCAACACAAGCATTTAAAGCCTCTTCAGCATCAAAATCACCAATACCTTTAAGATAAGCATCAACAATAACAGGAACGGAGTGATAGCCAATCATCATATCAGTTTCGTTGCCATAAAAACTCCATACAGGTAGTCGCCCAAACTCTTTGTAGTGGTTTAAAAACGACTTAACCATATCATTTACTCTGTTGGGGCAGATATATGTATATAGAGGGTGTGCTGCTCTGTAAGTATCCCATAATGAGAATGTACCATATGTAACCATTGAACTGTCTCTATGATTTAACTTATCAGCACCTCTGTAACAGCCATCAACATCACTTGCAATAGTAGGAGCAGTCATAGTATGATAAAGAGCAGTGTAAAATGTACGTAAAATCGTAGAGTCGGGGCTTTCAATCTCAATCTTTGAAAGTTCTCTGTTCCAACTATCGTAAGCCGCTTTACGATACGCATCAAAACCACCCTCAATATGTTCTGCTTGCAAATTTAACTCAGCACCCTCAATACCAGTTTGCGAAATAGCAGTTCTTATAATCAAAGTATCTCCCTCGTTGGTATCAAAATCCATTCTTGCAATAACGCCATAGCCACCCTTGTCAAGAGCCGTAGAGTCAATCTTGGCATATTTAAAAGGTCGTGAAAGTTTTGAGACAAAGAATATCTTTTGGTCCTGAGCCCAGCCAGTAGAGTATCTGTAACCTTTAATAGTAACCGAGTCGGCAAACTCAATATGGCTATCAATAGTAGCATCCCAGTTCATGGCCTTTGCCAAATTTAAGAATACCGAAGCCTCAGCCTTAGGAAACGTGTATCGTTGAACACCGCAACGCTCAGTAGCAGCAAGTTCAACCTTAATGTTGTAATCTTTTAAAAGAACCTTATAATACCCAGCCTCTGCAACCTCGCTCTCGTGCGAGAATTTAGAGTGAATACCCAAAGGAGCCTCAGCCTCGTTATAAGGATTTGTAACAGGCATAAACGAAATATCATAAAGGTCTCCCGCACCGGTACCAGTCAAGTGGGTATGGCTAAACCCTGCAATAGTACTATCGGGGTAAAAATAACCGGCAATTCTATCCCAACCGGGCAACCCATTATCGGGGCTAAGTTGCACCATGCCAAACGGAATAGTAGCACCCGGATATGTATTCCCTGTATAATCAGTACCAACAAAAGGATTTACAAACTGAGCAAAATCCTTTGCTTTATCGTATTTACTACAACTTGCAAAAACTAAAACAGCAAGAATAAAAACAACTCTACGCATAGTGGATAAATTTTAATACAAATATAGTAACAAGCGAGCAAGAAATAAGAAGTTTAGTTCAATATTTTTTACAGCGAGCAAAACAATAACAAACATGCTTGTATATTTCTTTAAGGAGAGAGATATTTAAATAATAAAATGCGATAACCCCATGAGTGTTGTTCAAAAGAAAAATATTTTATAATTTTGTATCGTCAAATACCGATATCGGTACTGACAGAACATTTTATTTGAAAGTGTTTTTCGTATTGTCTTAAATAGAAAATGTGGAAGTTTTCAATAACAACAAGACGTCGGACAACACCTTCCTTGTGTAGTCATGTGATAGCGTTTAGAACGTATCTCATACTATTCAAGTGTGGGGTATCGCATCGTTTATTGTTGTTATAGGTCTTTCCACAACCTTCTATTTGATAAACGAAAGTCATCTCCACACTTTCTTTATGCGTTTAATTGTCATTATAGGAGATGAATGACAATAAAAACAATAACAATGCCCACACAAAGAACAAACTATCTTTCACCCCCTTCTCTTGAAGATAGGTTAAAGCAAATTCCTCTACTAAAGAATATCAATCTTTTTAAGATAGAGATATAGTAACTATATCTATTTTGTTGCGAAGCAAAATAAACTTTATAGAAGAATAAAATAATCAAAAACATTAACCAATATAAAAATCAATAATTATGCAACAAAACTACATTAAACAATTGTTGATGTTATTGGCATTCATATCGGTACCGTGGCTATCGGCTCACGCAACCGACTATATGAATGTATTTTTAACATCGCAAGGCTCATTTCAGTCAATCAATATTGACGAAATAGACAAAATCACCTTCCCTTCGGAAGATGAAGTAAACATCACTGTGTCGGGTGTAGTAATGCCTATGGCAATAGAGAACATTGAGGTTATCACCTTTGGAGATACCGATATAACTGCCATAGAGGAGATAGAGGAGGAGAGTGTTGAGGTTGAGATAATCTATATTGCATCGTCAGGCGAAGTACGCATAACCTCACCCGAAGTAATTAACCAAGTGCAACTCTACAATATGCAAGGCGTGTTGATGCAGTACCAAACGCCCAACACTGAGGTAGCAACTCTTGATGTTAGCAACTACCCCTCAGGTATCTATATTGTAGCTGTACAATCAAATGGAGAGATAGAAACTAAGAAGATTATAATTAATTAGGAATGAGGAATTAGAAATTAGGAATGTTTTTTAATTCCTAATCCCTAATTGTGGCGAAGCCACGTACTAATTCCTAATTAAAAAATTTATTTTTTGAAATGAAAACAAGAATAATAACATTGCTAATAGCAATATCAGCCATAATAATAGGCGGTGCAACAGCACAAGAAAAAATATTAAATATCTATAAAGGCAATACCATAGTATCAACATACGAATTGGCCGAAATAGACAGTATAAAATTTGCAACAAAAATATTGTCACCCACAAATATCATAGCAACCGAGAGTGGTAACAGTATAGTAGTAACATGGAGTGCTGTAAGCCAAGCCCAAAGTTACCAAGTATATCGCAGTAGCGATAACATAAACTACGTACTATTGGCAAGTAACATAACAAAAAACAGTTACACCGATACTACCCCGATATTAGGGGCCAACTATTACAAAGTCAAAGCAATATCAGCAAACGGCGAAAGCACCTTAAGTCAATCAAGTGCCCCTATAACAATAATAGTAGATAACCAAGCAGAAACAGGACTGTATATGGGAATAATAGGCTTTAATCAAACATTAACAAATAAGGGAATAAGTATATTAGCACCCAATACCAAAAGCCAATTTACTGACTTTGTAAGCAGTATGACCTCTAAAAACGGAACTCTGCTCTATTATGCAACAGAAATTGCCATAGACTCGTTGGTAAAAAGTGTATTACCTACCGATTTGGTAAACGTTGCAATGGTAACCTTTACCGACGGTTTAGATCAAGGTTCGTTTATGATGAATAGCAACTACTCTTCAAACGAAGAGTATCTGTCAGCAGTAAACAGTAAAATCAAAAACACAAAAGTTCAAGGATTACCCATATCGGCATACTCAATAGGTTTAAAAGGTTCAGATGTTAGTGATGACGCACAATTTCAAGCCAACCTTATCAACTTGGCAAGTTCACCAGAGAATGCAGCCGAAGTAACAAGTATGGACGAGGTAAATGCAAAATTCCAAGAGATAGCCAACCAACTCTATAATGAAAACAGCGTACAAACCATAAGTTTAACTATACCCGGTCAGGCAAACGGAACAAAAATACGCTTTACCTTTGATAACGTAAGCGATGCATCACAATCGCAACTCTATATCGAAGGAACTTTCTCATTAAGCGACCGCTCATTAAAAAATATAACTTATGGAGGAATGACATCAGGAAGCGGAGAAGTAGTAGCAGGAGTAGTGCAAGACAATATAGTATTTGTAACCTTTACATTCAACGATATAAAAGCCACCGAAGCCTCTTACGAGAGCGTACCCACCAACAATATCAAGCAGTGGAGTTATGTAGCAAACACCTCACAATGGCAACAAAACTCGGAGTTTGACCCCGAAAGCCAGACACAAACAACCGTAGAACGTAAAAGTGCAGTAATAATGTTAGTATTAGACTGCAGTAGTTCATTAGGTACACAATTTGCTACTATGAAAACACACGCCAATGCCTTTATTGAGAAAATGGCAGAAGGAACACAAAACAGTACAACGGGAGGAAATACAGGAACCTCTGGAGGAACAACCACCAATAATACAAACAACGGCCACGCCTACGTTGATCTTGGCTTGTCAGTTAAGTGGGCAACCTGTAACGTAGGCGCAACCACACCTGAAGGTTATGGTAATTACTATGCGTGGGGTGAGACAACCACAAAGAGCAGTTATACATCAAGTAATTATACTTACTCTTCAAATCCCACAACGTTGCCATTATCTGCCGATGCAGCACGAGTAAATTGGGGAGGCAGTTGGCGCATGCCAACAGCAGCAGAGCAAGATGAGTTAAGAAATACAAATAACTGTACATGGACATGGACCACACAGAATGGAGTAAATGGTTATAAAGTAACAAGTAAGAAGAACGGCAACAGTATTTTTCTTCCTGCGGCTGGCTATCGCTACAGTAGCAATCTTTACGGTGCGGGCAGTTACGGTTACTACTGGTCGAGTTCGCTTAGTACGAGCAATAGTAGCTACGCTTACTACTTGTTCTTCTATTCAAGCGGTGTGGATTGGGACGGCAACTACCGTTACTACGGGCGATCTGTCCGTGCGGTTTGCGAGTAGTGTGCGAAGAATTTACCAGCCCCAACACGCAAATAAAAAAGCATAACTCCGCCCCCGCGAGCGTAAGCTCGTAATAGCGGAGTTATGCTCCAAAATAAAAAGAAAACAAATAAAATTATTCGACTGTGAGGTACTTGCAGTCGAATTAAAAATATGGCACAAATAAAAGAAATACTTAAAATAGAGCAAACCAGAGAAACAGTTGAAGATTGTTTGATAATACATCTGTTTCAAGAAGGTACATTTTATCGGGCATACGAGTTGAGTGCATGGTTGTGTTTTAGGTATATAAAACAATTTAAAGCAACGCATCGTCAACTTAAAACAGAGGGTGAGAGCCTTGTCCTTATAGGATTTCCGCTAACAAGTCTTGATAAATATCAGGCAGAGGGTAATTTTAAAATTCTGCACAATGAAGACAAAAAGGTTGATATAAAAATATCTTCTGAATATTTGAAAGAGTATGAAGATATTGAACATCTTTATAACGATTTTTTTAATTGGAAGATGTGCGTGCCTCTTGTAACAAGTAAGAAAAAACAAGAATATCCGTACTCAAAAGGAGGAGATATAAAACAAAGTAAAAATATTGATGAAGTTTTACAAGAGATAATGTTATATCCCTTAGAAAATAAAACACCAATTGAATGTATGGTATTTCTTTCAGAGATAAGGAAACGAATAATAACAAACAATAAAAATATGGTAAATTCATAGGAGATTCGCCTAAAGAGAAATAGGATAGTATCAAGTGGGGTAGTTGGTTCGTAATAAAAGAAGAAGTTTAAGCTTATTGAAAAATTTCATATTCATATAATTATTTCAAAAAAGTCCCTTTTACCTCCCAAAAATATAATCTCCGTCGCTTTATGCTCCGTTGCTTTTTCTTCCTGCGGCTGGCTATCGCAACAATAGCAATCTTAACAATGCGGGCAGTAACGGTAACTACTGGTCGAGTTCGCTTAATACGAGCAATAGTAGCAACGCTTACAACTTGAACTTCAATTCAAGCAATGTGGATTGGAACAACAACAACCGTTACTACGGGCAATCTGTCCGTGCGGTTTGCGAGTGTGCGTAGCACTTACCAATTTTTTCTCCCATAAAAGGGAGTTTTTTATTTATGAAAAAGTATAAGTTAACTAAAGAACAACTATTGGCAGATTTGTATCAAGCATATTATGCTGCTCGCAAACACAAACGAAACAAACCCTATCAACTACGTTTTGAAGCAAATCTTGATAATAACATTCAAAACTTATGTGATGAATTGTACAACAGAACATACAAGGCACGTCCTTCAACCTGTTTTATAATAAATGACCCAAAGAAACGAGAAGTTTTTGCCGCCGATTTCAGAGACCGTATAGTGCATCATCTTTATTATAATTACACACACGAAATTTACGAAAGAACATTTATTTGCGATACATATAGTTGCATAAAAGGCAGAGGTACGCATTATGGCATAAATCGTCTGCAACAACATATAAGGAAAGAGAGTCAGAATTATAAAATACCCTGTTATGCATTAAAAATGGATATACGGGGATATTTTATGCATATAGACAGGGACAAACTCTTACAAATATGTCTGCAAACACTCAAAAAGATGTCAATGCATAAAGTCTCAAAACATACAAACCCAAAGTGGATTGAGGTTGTAGATTTTGAATTTGTGGAGTATCTGACAAAAGAGATAGTGTTGTTAAACCCATTGGAAAATTGTAGAATAGAAGGTTCTCCTTCAGATTGGGCAGATTTGCCACATGATAAAAGTTTGTTTAATAGTCCTAAAGGGTGTGGTTTGCCCATAGGAAATTTAACTTCGCAATTATTTAGCAACATATATTTGAATATTCTTGACCAATATGTAAAAAGAGAACTCAAAGCAAAACATTACGGGAGATATGTAGATGATTTTTATATAGTAAGTTCAGATAAAATCAAATTACATGAATATGCGAGTAAGATAAAAACAATGTTATTACAAGAACTAAATCTTCTGTTTCATGAAGGTAAAATGTTGATAATATCAATCAAACAAGGAGTAGAATTTTTGGGAGCCTTTATAAAACCATATAGGATATATGCCTCACGGCAAACCATAAACAGAATGCGAAAAAAACTACCTCTATTGAGAAATAAACCTCTAACCAAGATCGTATCATCGTTAAATTCATATTGTGGAGTATTGTCGCATGGAAGAAATTATAAATTACAACAAAGACTTTTTTTAATGAATTTAACAGACCTTTATTCTATGTTTAAAACATAAAGTATGGTAAGAGAACTTATCTTACCTCACCACTCTAACTCCAACGTGGTGTTTTTGCTTTGCATAAAGCATTAAAAGAAGGTGAAATAGATGAAGTTATTTATAATATAAAAAAAAGAGTTATCCCCAACCCTTCCGTCTGAAAGACGGGAATACCCATATATATAATATCTGCAAAAGAGTATCAAAAGAGCAACTCCGTTTCTCATATTAGCCTAATTTGACCAATTAGCCTAATTGTGCTAACAATTATTGTAAAAAAAGTGTGTAAAAAGCACAACTCTTTACACACCTTATATCAATATGTTAGTAAAAAAATATTTTAAAAAATTCTATTTCTCTGGTTTAGGTCTTGCCTGAGAAACAATCATACGTCTTCCCTCAAACTCGCTATTGTTAAGAGACTCAATAGCAGTACGAGCCTTATCATCATCACTCATCTCAACAAAACCGAATCCTTTAGAGCGACCAGTCTCTTTATTTCTGACAATTTTCACTAAAGTAACTTCACCAAATGCCTCAAATGCTTCTTGTAGTTGAGGCTCCTTAACCCTGAAATTAAGATTTCCAACGTATATATTCATAACCAAGAGAAAAATAAAGTTTATAGCCTAAATAGGAGAAAACTCTCCGTTTAAAACTAACTCTACAAACTTATAAGAAAAAAAATATAAAAACAATATTTCGATAAAATATTTTTAAAAAAAATCTCTTTTAAGACAAAAAAATGATATTTTGAATAAAAAAAGAGATTAATTTCGCCTCAACTGTTTGATAGATTGAAATATTAAGAGTAATTTTGCAACCCGAAAGAATTTTATAACTAAAAATATATATAAATGAACGTAACAGAAAAAAGCACAGGTAATGTTTCGGCAGAGATTACCGTGAAAATTGAGAAAGCCGATTATCAAGAGAAAGTTGAGAAAGCATTGCGTTCTTACCGTCAAAAAGCAGTTGTACCAGGATTTAGAAAAGGTATGGCTCCAAAATCAATGATTCAAAAAATGGTAGGAAAATCTGTTTTGATTGAGGAGATTAACACTCTTATATCAGAGCAATTATACAACTACATAACAGATAAAAAACTTGCTGTACTTGGCGAGCCTCTTCCAAAAGAGGGACAACCCGAAGTTGATTTTGATACTCAAGAGGATTTTGAGTTTACATTTGATGTTGCTCTTGCTCCTGAGATAAAATTGGAGTTGAGCAAAAAAGACAAAATAGAATACAGCCAAATCATCATTGATGACGAAATGATTGACAAACAAGTTGAGGCTTACAAAAATCGTTTCGGAAAACAAGAGGAGGGAGAAGTAATTGCTGAGAACGATATTGCAAAAGGTAAAATGGTTGAACTTAACGAAGATGGCACTGTAAAAGAGGGTGGTATTGTAGTTGAGTCAGGAATGATATCTCCACGTTACACTAAAAATGAAGGTGAGAAAGCAAAATTCATCGGAGTTAAAAAAGGAGAGAAAGTAGTATTTAACCCTTCAGTAGCAAGTGACGGAAACGATACAGAGGTTGCTTCAATGCTTCACATCAAAAAAGAGGAGGCAGCAGAGGTTAAATCAAACTTTGAAATGGAGATTACTTCAATCTTGGCATTCAAACCAGCAGAGATAGGACAAGAACTATTTGATGCTGCATTTGGTAAAGATGCTGTAAAAGATGAGGCAGAGTTCCGTGCAAAAATCGCTGATATGTTAAAAGAGCAAATTGCACCAGAGTCAGATTACAAATTTGCAATGGATGCACGCACTTACATCGAAAACAAAGTTGGCGAGTTAGAGTTTGCTGATGCAATGTTGAAACGTTGGTTAAAATTCAGCGACAAAGAGAACAAAATTGAGAACGTTGATGAGGAGTACGCAAAAATGTTGCCTGACCTTAAATGGCAATTGATCAAGGAGAAACTTGTAAAAGATGCAGAGGTTAAAGTTGAGCGTGCTGATATTGAGGAGATGGCAAAAAAAGCAACTAAAATGCAATTTGCTCAATACGGAATGGCAAACGTTCCAGAAGATTTGCTTCAAAAATATGCTGATGATATGATGAAAGATCAAAAAATCGTTAACAACATGCTCGACAGAGTAATGGAGGAGAAGATTATTGAAGTAATCAAATCAAAAGTAACATTAGATGTTAAAGAGGTAAAACTTGAAGATTTCTATAAATCATTAGAGACAAAATAAATCTCTATTAACAATAAAAATATGAACAGAGGCTGTATCATGTGATGCAGTCTCTGTTTTTCTCAAATAAATATCTTACTGACTTTTTTATTACGATAAAAATATATAACTTCGCAGATATAATTAAACAACAAAAAGGTACAATTATGAACGACGAATTTAGAAAATACGCCACTCGCCATTTGAATATGAATGGCAATGCACTTGATAAATATATTGATGTAACGAGCAGTTATATATCACCAACAATTATAGAGGAGCGTCAATTGAATGTAGCACAAATGGATGTCTTCTCACGTTTGATGATGGACCGAATTATCTTCTTGGGAACACAAGTAGATGATTATGCTGCAAACGTAATTCAAGCGCAATTACTATATTTAGACTCAGTAGAGCCGGGTAAAGATATATCAATCTATTTAAACAGCCCGGGAGGAAGCGTATATGCAGGATTAGGAATATATGATACAATGCAATACATTTCAAGCGATGTGTCAACAATATGCACAGGAATGGCAGCATCAATGGCAGCAGTATTGTTGGTGGCAGGAGCAAAAGGAAAACGCTTTGCATTGAAACACTCTCGTATTATGATACACCAACCAATGGGAGGAGCGCAAGGTCAAGCATCGGATATTGAGATTACAGCACGTGAAATCCTGAAATTACGCAAAGAGTTATACACAATAATTGCAGATCACTCAGGAAATGATATTGCAAAAATAGAAATTGACTCAGATCGTGATTATTGGATGACTGCCGAAGAGGCTAAAAATTATGGAATGATAGACAAAGTTCTTGAGAAACGATAAGCAGTTGAATTAAACTATGTCTAAAAAACGAAATAACAACTCTGAGGGAAAAGAGACCTGTTTTATGTGTGGTAGAGAGATGTCGCCACAATATCTTATTCAAGGATCAAAAGGATTTCTGTGTGGCGATTGCCTGTACTACATGGCTGAGAACTATTTGAATATAACAAAGAAACCTCAGAAAACAGAAAATAAATTCCAGATAACCAATATCCCCAAACCAAAGGAGATAAAGGCGTTTCTCGACAAATATGTAATAGGACAAGACTCCGCAAAACGATACTTGTCGGTAGCCGTTTATAACCACTATAAACGAGTAACACAAGATAAGAATCTTGCCGACAGCGTAGAGATAGAGAAGTCAAATATAATAATGGTAGGTTCAACAGGAACAGGAAAAACTCTGTTGGCAAAAACCATTGCCCGACTACTAAACGTACCCTTTACAATTGTTGATGCAACAGTCTTGACTGAGGCAGGATATGTAGGCGAAGATATTGAGAGTATATTAACACGCCTTTTGCAAGTTGCCGATTACGATGTGGCGGCAGCCGAGCGAGGAATAGTCTTTATTGATGAGATAGATAAAATTGCACGAAAAGGCGATAACCCCTCAATAACTCGCGATGTAAGTGGAGAGGGCGTACAACAAGGTTTGTTGAAACTCTTAGAGGGCTCAGTTGTAAACGTACCACCACAAGGAGGTCGCAAGCATCCTGATCAAAAGATGATACAGGTAAACACCCAAAACATATTATATATATGTGGAGGAGCCTTCGATGGAATTGAACGTAAAATTGCTGCACGATTAAATACACAGGTAGTAGGATTTAGTACAGATGAGACTCAAAAGCAGATTGATCGTAGCAACTTCTTGCAATACATATCGCCACAAGATTTAAAATCATTTGGATTGATACCTGAGATAATAGGTCGCTTACCTATCTTGACATATTTAAATCCATTAGATAGAACAGTACTTCGCAATATATTAACCGAGCCAGAGAATGCTATAATTAAACAATATATATATATGTTTAAGTTAGATGGCATAAAATTAAAGTTCGAAGAGGATGTTTTGGATTTCATTGTAGATAAAGCAATAGAGTTTAAGTTAGGAGCAAGAGGTTTGCGTTCAATAGTTGAGCATATAATGATTGATGCAATGTACGAGATGCCTTCAACTGAAAGGAAATCGCTTACAATAACATTAAATTATGCTAAAAACAGATTAGCGGATGCAAATATGCACACAATGGTGTAAATTTTTTTCCAAAAAAATTGTTTTTTTTTAAAAGGAAATTATAACTTTGTTTAGCGAGTTGAGATATATACTCGCTAAACAATTTTTTTTTTACCTAAAAAGCATTGCTTTATGTTTACAAAAACACAAGTAGCGGAGGCATTAAAAGAGAATTTTGGTTTCGATACCTTCAAGGGAAATCAAGAAGATATAATAATGAATCTTCTCGAAGGGAAAGACTCATTTGTCTTAATGCCAACAGGAGGAGGGAAGTCGTTATGTTACCAACTGCCGTCATTATTGCTTGATGGAACAGCAATTGTAATATCTCCATTAATAGCCTTAATGAAGAATCAAGTAGATGCAATGCGAAACTTTAGCGAAGAGGATGGAGTAGCACACTTTATAAACTCATCACTTACAAAAGTTGCCATTGATCAGGTAAAGAGCGATATATTAAGCGGAAAAACAAAACTTCTGTATGTTGCACCTGAATCATTGACAAAAGAGGAGAATGTAGAGTTCTTGAAAAATGTAAATATATCGTTCTATGCCATTGATGAGGCACACTGTATTTCAGAGTGGGGGCACGATTTCAGACCAGAATACCGTAGAATACGACCTATAATAAACGAAATAGGAGTAGCACCCATTATAGCACTCACAGCAACAGCAACCCCAAAAGTGCAACACGACATTCAAAAGAATCTTGAGATATTGAATGCCACACAATTCAAATCTTCGTTTAACCGTCCAAATCTATATTACGAGGTAAGACAAAAAAATAAAGATGTAGATAAGGAGATTATCAAATACATAAAATCTCAACCGGGTAAGTCGGGTATAATATATTGTTTAAGTCGTAAAAAGGTAGAAGAGTTAGCCGCACACTTACAGGCAAACGATATAAGTGCCTTGCCCTACCATGCAGGAATGGACTCTGCAACTCGTACACAAACTCAAGATGCCTTTCTGCTTGAAGATATAGAGGTAATAGTTGCAACAATAGCCTTTGGAATGGGAATAGATAAACCCGATGTGCGTTATGTAATACATTACGATATACCAAAGAGTCTTGAGGGTTATTATCAAGAGACAGGACGTGCAGGACGTGACGGAGGAGAAGGAGAGTGTATAACTTTCTATACTCAAAAAGATTTACAAAAACTTGAGAAATTTACACAAGGAAAATTAATCTCGGAACAAGAGATAAGTAAACAATTACTGTTAGAGACAGCGGCATATGCTGAGTCATCAGTGTGTCGCAGAAAACTGCTCTTGCACTATTTTGGCGAAGAATATACACAAGAGAATTGTGGTAATTGCGACAACTGCCTTCACCCTAAAAAACAGGTAGAGGCAAAAGAGTTGTTAGTATTGGCAATTGAGGCAATAATCGCATTAAAAGAGAAGTTTAAATCTGACTATGTAGTAGATGTTCTAAAAGGAAAAGAGAGCAACGAAATACTATCATATAAGCACAATGAGTTAGAAGTTTTTGGCTCAGCCGAAGATGAAGAGGAGAAGACACTCAATGCAGTAATCAGACAAGCATTGATAGCAGGTTATATTGCAAAAAATATTGAGTCGTATGGTTTGCTTAAGGTTACTGAAGAGGGACATAAATTCCTTAAAAAACCTATATCATTTAAAATAGTTCAAGATAACGATTTTGAGGAGAGTGATGATGAGATACAAATAAAAGGAGGAGGAGCGTGTGCCGTAGATCCAACATTGTATTCAATACTTAAAGATTTAAGAAAGAAAAAAGCAAAAGAGTTGAAACTGCCACCATACGTAATTTTTCAGGATGTATCAATAGAATCAATGGCAACAACCTATCCAATAACAATGGAAGAGTTAAAGAATATACCAAGGGTGGGAGCAGGTAAAGCCCAACGTTATGGACAAGAATTTATAGAGATAATAAAACGATACTGCGAAGAGGAGGAGATTGAGCGACCAGAGGATATGCGAGTTCGTACAGTCCCCAACAAATCAAAATTCAAAATCTCAATAATTCAGGCAGTTGACAGGCAGGTAAGATTGGATGATATAGCATCTGAAAAGAATCTCGACTACTCAGAACTCCTATCAGAATTAGAGTCAATAGTAATGTCGGGAACAAAAATCAATCTTGATTACTTTATTAGAGAGATACTTGATGAAGATGAGATAGAAGATATATTCTCATACTTTAGAGAAACAGAACATGACGATCTTGATGAAGCAATAAAAGAGTTAGGTGATGATTACGATGAAGATGATATACGATTAGTACGTATAAAATTCTTATCAGAGATGGGAAATTAATAGTCAGGTGCTATATAAATATTTGTACTATAAAAATAAGAATAATAAATATTGGGTTAAAATTGAGTGGATAAGTTTATCTGCTCAATTTTTTTTTGAAAAAAAAGTAAAAAAAATTTTCTCAACTACCGCATTATTCTTAACTTTGCATGCAATATAAATTAAAGCATACTCATTATGTCATTTATTGCAGAAAAAGTAGTAATGGACGGTCTAACCTTTGACGATGTCCTTTTAATCCCGGCTTATTCAGAAGTATTACCAAGGGATGTAAGTCTTAAGACAAAATTTTCACGCAACATCGATTTGAACATTCCCATAGTTTCAGCGGCTATGGATACCGTAACAGAGGCGAGTTTAGCAATAGCAATAGCTCGAGAAGGAGGAATAGGAGTAATTCATAAAAATATGTCAATTGAGGCACAGGCAAAACAAGTACATGCAGTAAAACGTGCCGAAAACGGAATGATATATGATCCTGTTACCATAAAACGAGGTTCAACAGTAGCAGATGCTTTGGCTTTAATGGCTGAGTATCATATTGGAGGAATACCAGTAGTAGATGACGAACGTAATTTAGTAGGAATTGTAACAAACCGTGACTTACGTTTTGAGCGTAATAGTGCAAGACTAATTGACGAGGTTATGACCTCTGAAAATTTAGTGACAACCTCACAATCAACAGATTTGCACGAGGCAGCAGATATATTGCAATTACACAAAATTGAGAAATTACCAGTAGTAGATAAAAGTGGAAAATTAGTAGGCTTAGTAACCTATAAAGATATAACCAAAGCAAAAGACAAACCATTTGCATGTAAAGACAAATTAGGTCGTTTGCGTGTTGCTGCAGGAATTGGAGTAACAGGCGATGCAATGGAACGTGCAGCCGAGTTGGTAAATGCAGGAGTTGATGCATTGGTAATTGATACAGCACACGGACACACAAAAGGAGTAGTAGATCTACTAAAGAAAGTAAAAAACAGTTTCTCTGGAATTGATGTTACAGTAGGAAACATTGCAACAGGCGAAGCAGCAAGATATCTGGTAGATGCAGGAGCAGACTGTGTAAAAGTTGGAATTGGACCAGGATCAATATGTACAACTCGTGTAATAGCAGGAATTGGAGTACCTCAATTATCTGCAGTATATGATGTAGCAAAAGCACTTGAAGGAACAGGAGTTCCACTAATTGCAGACGGAGGAATACGCTATTCAGGAGATATAGTAAAAGCACTTGCAGCAGGAGCATACTCAGTAATGTTGGGAGGATTGTTGGCAGGAGTAGAAGAGTCTCCAGGCGAAACAATTATCTATAATGGACGTAAATTCAAAGCATATCGCGGAATGGGTTCATTAGAGGCTATGGAAAAAGGTTCAAAAGACCGTTACTTCCAAGCAGGAGAGATAGATACCAAGAAATTGGTACCAGAGGGAATTGCCGCTCGTGTACCATATAAAGGCTCACTATATGAGGTAGTATATCAAATGATTGGAGGTCTTCGATCAGGAATGGGATATTGTGGAGCAGAAAACATTGATAAACTACACCAAGCAAAATTCACTCGCATAACAAATGCAGGAGTAGCAGAGAGTCACCCACACGATGTAACCATTACAAGTGAATCTCCAAACTATAGTAGAGGAAATCAATAAAATAACTTAATATCTTAGCAAGAGAGGAAATTTTGAAGTTTCCTCTCTTTTTTTTGTATTTAAGATACTATTTTTCAATAAATTTAAAAGATATTCTTCGTATATCTACAACAAATTTTATAACTTTGAAACTTCTATGTATAATAATAAAGTAAAACAAGAAATATAAAATAACAATGAGAAAGAGTGCATTAATATTAGCAATTTCGTTATTAGTTCCTGCATTAGTAGTATCTCAGGAGAGTGATCCAACTATTATGACCATAAATGGTAAAGAGATTAAGAAGTCGGAATTTGAATATATCTATAATAAAAACAAGCAACAGCAACTTGAACAAAAGACACTTGATGAGTATCTTGAGATGTTTAAAGATTACAAATTAAAAGTAATGGAGGCTGAAGCAAACGGAATAGATACAACACAAGCATTCATATCTGAGTTGCAAGGCTATCGCAACCAATTGGCGCAACCATATTTGGTTGATCAAGAGGCTGATGAAAAATTAGCACAAGAGGCATATGCACGATTACAAGAAAATGTAGAAGTTGCCCATATACTATTCTCAGTAGAGGAAGGTAATCCAAATAAAACACAAGCAAAAGCGTATGAAAAAGCAATGGCTGTAAAAAAACGTATTGATGCGGGAGCAGACTTTACCGAGATGGCAAAAAAATATTCTGAAGATCCATCAGTAGCACGAAATAATGGATATTTAGGATATATAAAAGGATTTATGACAGTATATCCATTTGAGCAAGTAGCATACACAACCCCAGTGGGAGAGGTATCAGAACCTGTGTTATCACGTTTTGGTTATCACCTGATAAAAGTAATGTCGCGTCGTACCGACCCGGGCGAAGTATTAACAGCCCACATAATGGTAATGTTGCCTACGTCAATCACTCCAGACGAAGCAAAAGCAAAAGAGGCTAAAATACAGGAAGCATATCAGAAATTATTAAATGGAGCAGCATTTGAAGATATGGTTCAAGAGTATACAGAAGATCCGGGAACTCGCGACACAGACGGAAAAATGCGTTGGATTTCAACAGGAAGAATAGTAAAAGAGTATGAAGATGTAGCCTTCTCGTTAAACGAGGGCGAGATTTCAGCACCATTTAAAACACCATTCGGATGGCATATAGTAAAAGTTCTTGAGAAACGAGGATTAAAACCATATGCTGAGATGCAAAAAGAGATAATGCGTAGAATAGCACGAGAAGATAGAGCAGGAAATGGAAAAGAGTCATTGATAGCAAAATTGAAGATAGATTATAACTATAAATTCTATGGTGATAAAATGGCTCAATTAAAAGAGTTGGCAAAAAGTACACAACTAAATGAGAATTTTCAATCAGCCATATCACAAGATAATGAAGCACTATTCACTCTAAACGGAATAAAATATACAGTATCAAATTTTGCAGAGTACTATGCTAATAGCAAAAAGCCAAAAGAGACAGATGCAGAAAAATCTATAACAGAGAGCGTTAATGATTATATAAACTATGCAATTATAGCATACGAGAATAGCATATTAGAGGATAAATATCCCGATTTTCGTAATCTATACAACGAATACCGAGACGGAATGTTGTTGTTTGAAATAAGCAATCGTGAGGTATGGGATAAAGCAGCAAAAGATGAAAAAGGCTTAAAGAAATATTTTAAGAAAAATCGCCGTCAATACTCATGGAATGAACCTCACTTTAAAGGAATTGTTGTTCAATGTAAAAACGATAGTGTTGCCTCAGAGGCAAAAGCAATGCTAAAAAAATTAGAATATGAAGAGTCGGCAACAACCCTAAACAAAGAGTTGAACAGAGGTAGCGAAAGAGTAATAAAAGTAAAACGAGGACTATTCTCATTTGGCGATAATGCAATAGTAGATAGTTACTTCTTTGGAGCGAAACCATATATTGATGAAACCTTCCCAGTATCATTTGCAAAGGGAAGATTATTAAAAAAAGGACCTGAAAATTACACCGATGTAAAAGGACAAGTAACATCAGACTATCAACAGCAGTTAGAGAAAGATTGGATAAAATACTTAAATAAAAAATACAAAGTAGAGATAAACTACAATGTTGTATCAACAATAGAAGAGAAAAAATAAAGATGAAAAAAATAATTAATCTAATATTCGCTTTTTCGTTATTTGGTATTACGCTACAAGCCCAAGATAATGTAATAGATGAAGTAGTATGGGTTGTAGGAGATGAGGTGATACTCAAATCGCAAGTTGAAGAGCAGTACCGCAACATGCAATATGAGCGACAAAAAATAGAGGGCGATCCCTATTGTTTTATCCCTGAGCAGATGGCAGTACAAAAACTATTTCTTCATCAGGCGAACATTGACAGTATCTATGCCGATGAGTCGCAAGTGGCGCAAGAGGTAGAGCAACGAGTGAACTACTTTATAGCAAACATAGGCTCAAAAGAGAAAGTTGAAGAGTACTTCAACAAACCAATGCCAGAGTTAAAAGAGTTGTTAACCGAGATGGTACGTGATCAAAACGTAGTACAAGAGATGCAACGTTCGCTTGTAGGAGGTATAAAGGTAACACCATCAGAAGTACGTCGTTATTACGATGCAATGCCAAAGGATAGCATACCTTTTATTCCAATGAAAGTCGAAGTGCAGATATTAAAATTACACCCTTTTATCCCACAAGAGGAGATAGATAATATTAAGGCACGACTAAGAAATTATACCGAGAGAGTTCTAAACGGAGAGACCGAGTTCTCAACATTAGCAATCCTGTACTCCGAAGATCCAGGCTCTGCCCGACAAGGAGGAGAGACAGGATTTGCAGGAAAAGCACAATGGGTAGAACCATTTGCCAATGCAGCTTTCTCGTTGAATGATCCCAAAAAAGTATCAAAGATAGTAGAGACAGAGTTTGGTTATCATATCTTGCAATTGATTGAGAAGAAGGGAGATATGGTAAATGTTCGCCATATCTTGTTAAAACCAAAACTATCAGTAACTGAAAAAAATAAATCTTTAGCAAAGTTAGACTCTATTAGAGCAGACATCAATAGCGGAGAGTTTACATTTGAACAGGCAGTTTTAGCACTGTCACAAGACAAAGACACACGTAACAGTAAAGGACTTATGGTAAATCCAGCCACAGGAAATTCGCGTTTTGAGATGTCGGAGTTGCCACAAGAGATAGCAAGAGCAGTCTCAAAGATGAAGGTAGGAGAGATGTCCACACCCTTTATAATGATGGACCCAAAAATGGGACGAGAGGTAGCGGTAATAGTTCAACTAAAAAACCGAATAGATGGTCATAAAGCAAACATATCGGATGACTATCAACAGATAAAAGCAATAGTAGAAAACCAGAAGAAAGCCGAATTTATTGAGGAGTGGATAAAAGAGAAACAGAAAACCACATACGTAAAAATCAAGGAAGGTTGGCAAAATTGCGACTTTAAATATGATGGTTGGGTAATTGCTGAGTAAAGAGCAATATGCAGAATAAAAACACTAAGAATAGAGATAAGATAGGAAGAATAAAGATAATAACTTTGCTCTCTGTAATGATGATGGTATCAATATGGGGAAGAGCAAAGCAAACACCTATACCCGTACAGCCACCCATACCAATAAATAAAACAGAGATAGAGGTGGCGGCAGAAGACTCCAAAAAAGTGGTTTTGGATTATGCCGATTCGCTAATGTTTGACCAACGCATAAATCCCGATTATCAAATCCTTAAAGGAAATGTAAAATTTCATAGAGGAGGGATGTTGATGTTTTGTGACAGTGCATATTTCTACGACAAAACAAACTCAATGGATGCCTTTGGTAATGTACGAATGGAGCAAGGCGACACGCTATTTGTATTTAGCGACCTGATGTACTACGATGGAATAGCGGAAGAGGCTCGATTACGCAGTAATGTAATATTACAAAACAGAGATGTAACCCTAATAACCGATAGCCTTAACTACGAATTAGAGCCCAACGTAGGATACTATTTTACAGGAGGAAGAATAGTAGATTCACAAAACGAACTTGAGTCGGTTTATGGAGAGTATTGCCCCGATACAAAAGAGGCAATATTCTATTATGAGGTAACACTCACAAACGAAAAGGCAAAACTATATACCGATACGTTAATATATAACACCTCAACACATATAGCACAAATTGAGAGTCCAACCGAAATATTATCAGATTCAGGTAAAATAGTCTCTCGAAAAGGGTGGTACAATACAAACAACAATCGCACAGCACTATACGAACGTTCATTAGTGCAACATAACTCATACCATCTGACAGGAGATACAATATTCTATGACAGAGATAATGGTTTTGGAAATGTATATGGCTCGGTATTTATGCAAGATACTCTGCATAACGTAATATTGAAGGGTAACTACGCATACTATTACGAGAAGAACGATAGTGCAATGGTAACCGATTCGGCATTGATGATGGATTGCTCTCAAAAAGATACACTCTTTTTACATGCCGATACACTCCGAACAATAATGCTGCCCGACTCAAGCCGATTAATGAAGGCGTATTTCAATACCCGATTTTACAGAGAAGATATACAAGGAGTATGCGATTCAATGGTCTTCACTTCGGCAGATTCAGCAATAAATATGTATCGTAACCCGGTAATATGGAACACCAATTATCAGATATTTGGCGATACAATAAAAATATATCTGAACGATTCAACAATAGACAGAGTACATATACCCTCGTTTGCATTTGCAGCACAACAAAAAGATACAGCATTCTTTAATCAGATAACAGGAAAAGATATGCTAAACCGCTTCAAAGACGGAAAACTACGTCAGGTTGATGTATCTGGAAATGTGCAAACAATATTCTATCCACAAGAAGAAGATTCAACCTTTACAGGACTGAACAATGCAACAAGTGGATTCTTAAAAATGTATATGGATACCCTCTCAAGCGAAATGGAGAAACTTATAATGTGGCCACAGGTTGAGGGCATAATGACACCCATATCAAAGATAAAACCAAAGGATCTGTATCTACCCTCATTTAGATGGTATGAAGCAATCCGCCCAACCGACAAGCACGACATATTCCGTAAAATAGAGGAGAAGAGTAGTGTTGAGGAAACCAAAAAACGTAGAAAATTCTCAACACAAGTAGAAACACAACCGCGATAACCGAAAACAGAGATGGATATAATACAACTACTCCCTGATTCAGTAGCCAACCAAATAGCCGCAGGAGAGGTAATACAACGCCCCTCATCAGTGGTAAAAGAGTTGGTCGAAAACTCAATTGATGCAGGAGCAACCGAAATAACCATAATAATAAAAGATGCAGGACGCACTCTGATACAAGTAATAGATAACGGAAAGGGAATGTCATGCACCGATGCACGATTATCGTTTGAACGACATGCCACATCAAAAATAAAATCTTCATCCGATCTCTTCACCCTGAATACAATGGGATTTAGAGGCGAGGCATTAGCCTCAATAGCCGCCATAGCACACGTAGAGTTGCGTACCCGAAGAGCCGAAGACGAAGTAGGAACAAAACTAACAATAGCCGCATCAAAAGTAGAGGGGCAAGAGCCAATATCAACCCCGGTAGGAACAAATATAAGCGTAAAAGATATATTTTATAATGTACCAGCACGCCGCAAATTCCTAAAATCAAATCAGGTTGAAAATAGTAATATTGTAACCGAGTTAGAACGCATAGCAATAGCAAATCCTCAAATCTCATTTACATTAAACAATAATGGGGTAGAGGTCTATAAGTTGCACTCAGCAACACTGTTGCAACGCATAATATCATTGTTTGGTAAAACAATGAATACACAAATGTTGCCAATCAACTTAACAACAACATTGGCAACAATAACAGGATTTGTTGGCAAACCCGAGAATGCACGTAAACGAGGAGCACAACAATTCTTCTATGTAAATGGGCGTTATATGCGACACCCATATTTTCACAAAGCGGTGATGAATGCCTATGACGGATTAATCCCATCGGGAGAGATGCCAAACTATGTAATAAAATTTGAAGTAGATCCAGCAACAATAGATGTAAACATACATCCAACCAAGACCGAGATAAAATTTGAAAATGAGCAGCATATATGGCCAATGTTATCTTCAGCGGTAAAAGAGGCATTAGGAAAATTCAGCGCAGTACCCTCAATCGATTTCGATACAGAAGATGCACCCGAAATACCGATATTTAACTCCAATGCACCAGTGCGTCAACCGCAAGTAAGTTATACTCCGGGATATAATCCATTTAAATATAGTGGAGTAAATAAGGTCTCAAATGATTGGCAAAAATTATATGACAATTTTGAAACGCCCTCTATCGTAGAAGAGGAGATGACAATGCTTTCTCAACCCACAACCCAACAAAGTGTAGGGGTGGAGCAAGAACTAATACCCACAGAAACAATCCCAGCATCGGTAGGTAACTATATGCAAATAAAGGGGCGATATATAGCAACCACAATAAAATCGGGTTTGGTATTGGTTGATCAGCATAGAGCGCATACACGTATATTGTATGAGAAATATATCAACAATATCGATTTAAACACACAACCGGTACAAAAAATACTCTTTCCTGAGATAATACAACTAACACCAACGCAAACCGAGATAATGTTGGCAATAGAGAGCGAACTCTTATCGGTAGGATTTGAAATATCAAATCTTGGTTCAGGCTCTTTCTCAATAACAGGAGTACCCGAAGGAAGTGAAGGCTTAAACTATCAAGATTTATTGCTTAAATTCATAGATATAGCAACCGAAACAGGAACAACAGATACCACCCTCTTTAAAAAGAAGATGGTGCAAACACTCGCTTCAAGTGCAGCCATACCCTACGGGCAGGCACTAACAGCAGAGGAGATGGAGTATCTCACACAAGAACTATTTAAGTTATCCGAAGCAAACTACACCCCCGATGGCAAACCAACTCTCTCGTGCCTGACAAACGAAGAGTTGGAGAAGAGATTTAAATAAACTAACTTTGTATATAAGATAAAGAGATATAGCATACGATGTTTTTATAAGTTATTCTCGAAAAGATACAGCAATAGCAGATAAAATATGTAAAACATTTGATAGTGTAGGAATAACATATTTTATCAATAGACAAGGAATAGGAGGAGGTTTTGAATTTCCAGAGGTGTTAGCAAATGCAATATTAGATAGTAAAATAGTATTGTACTTGGCAAGTGAGAACTCATATAAATCAAAATTTACCAATTCAGAGTTAATATTTGCATTTAATGAAAAGCCTAAAAATAGTATTCTTCCATATATAATAGACGGAAGTAATATACCACCCTTATTAAGATTTGTATTTAGTAGTATAAATTGGAGAACAAAAGAGACTCATCCAATAGAGACTGTTCTTTTAAAAGATATACTTTTGTTATTAGGTAAGAGTGAAGCCGAAATAAAAACTCTACTCCAAAATATCGTCAAGGATGAAGAATTAGAGCGTAAACATAAGGCAGAGGAGCAAAAACGTAAAGAGGCAGAACGTATTCGTATTGAGGAAGAAAGCAAAAAAGAAGACGCACGTAAACTTAATAATCACAATGGTCACGAATTCGTTGATCTTGGTTTGCCTTCAGGCTTAAAGTGGGCAACATGTAACGTAGGAGCAACAAAGCCCGAAGAATATGGCGATTACTTTGCTTGGGGTGAGATAAAACCCAAACAACGTTATGACGATGATAATTATACGTACAAATCCAATCCTGAAACATTGCCTCTATCTGCGGATGCGGCAAATGTAAGTTGGGGCGGCAGTTGGCGTATGCCAACAAAAGCAGAGCAAGATGAATTAAGAAAATATTGTACTTGGGAATGGATAGCCCAAAATAGATTAAAAGGGTATAAGATAACAAGTAAGAAGAACGGTAACTCTATTTTTCTTCCTGCGGCTGGATATCGCGACTATAGCAGTCTTTTCGGTGCGGGCAGTTTCGGTTACTACTGGTCGAGTTCGCTTATTACGAGCAATAGTGGCTACGCTTACTACTTGGGCTTCATTTCAAGCCATGTGGATTGGAACGGCAGCAGCCGTTACTACGGGCTATCTGTCCGTGCGGTTTGCGAGTGTGCGTAGAGTTTACCATCCAAAACACGCAAAAAAAGCATAACTCCGCACCCGCGAGCGTAAGGCTCGTAATAGCGGAGTTATGCTTTAATTATCAATTAAATTTATTAATTTACAAGTAGGGACGTGGCCTCCGTCGCACAGGGCACTGTGCTTCCCATTTTAAGGCACAAATTGACATTCAGTCAATTCTAATTACAAAGTAATTACCTTAAAATGCCTGTCACGTCCGCAGAAACGAGCATTAGAGATAGTAGGGACGTGACCTGTCACGTCCGCAGAAACGAGCATTAGAGATAGTAGGGACGTGACCTGCCACGTCCGCAGAAACAAGCATCAGAGATAGTAGGGATGTGACCTGTCACGTCCGCAGAAATGAGCATCAAGATAGTAGGAACGTGACCTGCACGTCCGAAGAAATGAGCATCAAAGAAAGTAGGGACGTGGCCTGCCACGTCCGCCAAAGAATGTTCGTTGTTATTTGTACGGTGCTACGCACCTTATTTGTTGAAATCATTCCAAACCTAATTAGTATAACCAAGTCTGAAAGACGGGAAACGAGCATCAAAGAAAGTAGGGACGTGGCCTGCCACGTCCGAAAAAAAAGCATAAAACGTATTCCTACAAAACAAAACCTCCCTACTTTTTGAGGGTAGGGAGGTAATTGATATGTGTAAATTATTTCTATTTCTCAGCCTCAGGAACAATAAGTTTGTAACCCTTACCGTGAATATTGATAATCTCAATCTGAGGATCCTCTTTCAATAACTTACGAAGTTTGGTAATATAAACATCCATACTGCGAGCGTTAAAGTAATTATCATCAATCCAGATAGTTTTCAAAGCAAAGTTACGCTCCAAAATATCGTTAATGTGAGTACACAAAAGAGAAAGGAGTTCCGACTCTTTAGTTGTAAGTTTAGTAACATTCTCCCCAATAGTAAGAGTCTGTTTTTGGGTATCAAATGTAAAGTTACCCAATTTGTAACTTGTAGCCTCTTTAAGTTTCTTTCCTTTTACGCGGCGTAAAATAGCCTCAATTCTCAATACCAGCTCTTCCATGCTGAAAGGTTTGGTAATGTAGTCGTCAGCACCAATCTTAAAGCCTTCAAGAATATCCTCTTTAAGAGCCTTTGCAGTTAAGAATATAATAGGTATTTCGCTGTTAGCAACTCTAATTTCTTGTGCAAGAGTAAAACCATCTTTTTTAGGCATCATAACGTCTAAAATACATAGGTCGTAACTATCTTTAATAAAAGCCTTGTATCCGCACTCGCCATCGGGGCATAAATCAGCTGAATAACCCTTTGCTTGTAAATACTCTCTTAACAACATACCAAGATTCTCATCATCTTCGCATAGTAAGATTTTCATTTTTTCATCCATAGTTAATCTGTTTTTATTAAAGGTAAAACAATTATAAATTTAGTTCCAATATTAACTTCGCTCTCTGCGTGAATAGTTCCTTTAAGATCTTCAATAATTTTTTGAACGTATGCAAGACCTAAACCAAAACCTTTCACGTTGTGAATGTTTCCGGTGGAAACTCTATAAAATTTTTCAAATATCTTTTTTAAATCCTCTTTTTTAATACCAATTCCGTTATCCTCAATCTCAATCTCCAGTTTGCCGTTTCTTGTACGAGTTTCAATGTGAAGTTTCAGAGGCCTTCCCTCATAAGCATATTTTAGAGCATTGTCAAACAGGTTAAAGATAACATTTGTGAAGTGCATCTCATCAACCTCAACCAAAGTCTCCTCATCACATAGGTGAGCATTAATCTCTCCACCCAATTTCTCAATTTTAAGCCTAAAGGTGCTAATTGCTTTGTCAATAACTGTGTTGGCATCTAACATAGTCAATCGCATCATAACCTTGTGTTTCTCCAATAATGACATTTGCAACACCTTGTCAACTTGGAATCTAAGTCTGCTCGATTCATCTATAATCACCTTTGCAACATGTTCAATCATTTTAGGATTCTTTCCAACTGACTGGTCATTTAACATTTGTGCTGCAAGAGATATTGTAGATATAGGAGTTTTAAACTCGTGCGTCATATTGTTAATGAAGTCGGTTTTCATATCACTCAATTTCTTTTGGCGTAAAGCAATCACAATAGTAAAAATGAATGTGAGTAGCATTACCAAAGTAAATATGAACGATGTTATCATAAACTCAACCGATTGCATAATATACTTTGTTTGAGTAGGGAAGTATATCTTTATATAGTGAGTTCTGTCAGGAGCATCGTTAGGGAAAATTATCTGACTGTAAACAACATTCTTACTTGTTGGAGCATAACCCTGGCTCTTGTATAATAACTTACCATGACCATCAGAAATGGCAAACTTGAAAACAATGTTAATATCATTATTTAAAAGTTCCGCTCTCAGATAACTCTCAAGTTGTCGAGTATCCACCCTCTCTAAGATAGGTTGAAAACTTGCAGTATTTAAAATTTTCAAAACAACATCATTAAGTAATCCCTTTTGGTATAGATACTGTTTTTTTAGCATCTCTTGAATACCAATATATGTTTTGGTAACATTGTTTTGATAATTATCTTTGTTCTTATAACTGCTAAATATATCTTTTGAAGGTAGAAGAGTAATTTTAGAACTATCGCTCTTAATATATTTGTTCTCCTCCTTTGAGTTGAACTCGTATGAAATCAATCTCTTTTGGCTCTCGTTAACACCCTCTTGAAGATACCTGATAGATTCATCTCTCTCCAAAGCCTCCGAAACATCATATAAACTACGTTTAACAGCAAGAGAAAACTGCTCCTTCCTCATTTGAATAACATTATTCAAATAGGTAATTTGTATGAAAAGCAAACATACAAATGTGAGAGCCATTATGGTAACTAAAACCCATATAGTAGATTTTCTCATATTATAATATATTGTTTATAATTTCTCTTTACTATGTTTTCAATTTATTTGATTAAATCTATAAATACTAAACAAAAATTAAAGAATATTGTTTAAAAACCCAACCAAATATTTTAACATCTTGGTGCAAATTTAACATTCAAATCTTAAATATGCAACCATTTAACATAAAAAATCTAATATATTAACCAATATTAACTAAAAAATAATAGCCACATACTTTATGTACGTGGCAGTAATTAAGAAATATGCAAGTGAGCGAGGGCTTGTTAATATAAATAATGTAGGGACACAGCATGCTGTGTCCGAAAAAATCCGCAATAAATATTATTATATATAAGATATTAGTATTATCAGCCCAATAGAAGCAACAGAGTTGCACACTTAAAGTGCAACCTCGTTTAAACACACAACTGTGGACACACGATAGTGTGTCCCTACTTATAATGTTACAAACTCTGTGTCTCTTTTCCTGAAAAAATCACCCAAAATCAGAATAAAACAACAGCAGGTTGTTCAAACGGACAACCTGCTATATATTAATATTAGTTTCTAATGACTAAGGTGCGTAGCACCGTACAACTAACAACTAACAACTATAAAACTACCTTTTGAGAGCTGTTATCAGTTACAACAATATATATACCTTTAGGTAATGTAATTTGAGCAGAGCCGTTAACATAGGTCTCTTTAACAACTTGCCCTGCAAGGCTAATAACTTGCAACTTGCCATAGTAATTGCAAATATCAATACCATTACCTGCAATAACCTTTATCTCTGTTGTAGAAATATTACTATCCTCTATACCTGTAAAATCGCTCTCTATAAAATTGGTAAAATCACTCCACTCAAACTCATAATCCTCTTTTGTCCCTTTTGGAATATATACAGGAATTGTTTTATCTACATTCTTAAATGTTTTAGAGTAGATAAGAGGAGGATATTCTGCTAAAGAATAGATAGACTTTAAATTATTACAATTACCGAAAGCATAATCTTCAATATCACTAACACCGCTACCAATAGTAACTGAAGTTAACCATGAACAATAATTGAAAGCCCATTCTCCAATAGAGGTAACACTATTAGGAATAGTAACAGAAGTCATATTACAACAAAAGAAAGCATAATCTCCAATAGAGGTAACACTATTAGGTATAGTAACCGAAGTTAACCCTGTACAATAACTGAAAGCATAATTTCCAATAGAGGTAACACTATTAGGTATAGTAACCGAAGTTAACCCTGAACAACCATAGAAAGCATAATATCCAATATAGGTAACACTATTAGGTATAGTAACTGAAGTTAACCCTGAACAATTATGGAAAGTATAATCTCTAATAGAGGTAACACTATTAGGTATAGTAACCGAAGTTAACCCTGAACAACCATAGAAAGCATAATATCCAATATAGGTAACACTATTAGGGATAGTAACAGAACGTATAGTATTTAATCCGGTAAAAGCATAATTTTTTATAGTTGTTACGCCTTCAGGTATTTCAAGTTTTCTAACAAGAGTTCCATTTAAGTATAGTTTGTGTGCATAATATAAAGGATTAGAATTGTTATCGGAGAAATCAATATTATACCAAGCTTTAAGGTCGGTTATATATACTCCTGTTAACCCTGAACAAAAACAGAAAGCATCATCTCCAATAGAGGTAACACTATTAGGTATAGTAACCGAAGTTAACCCTGAACAACCATCGAAAGCATATTTTCCAATAGAGGTAACACTATTAGGTATAGTAACCGAAGTTAACCCTGAACAACCATCGAAAGCATATTCTCCAATAGAGGTAACACCTTTTGCAATTTCAACTGATTTAATTGAACTATTGTAACTTTCCCAAGGACGACTATTGTTCATTTCTCCCGTACCTGTAATTTTTAAAAGTCCTGTTGATGTATCAAGTCTCCAATTAACGTTTGTTCCGCATGTGCCACTGTAAGTTTCGCCATACGTTGTTGTAGCAAATATTACCAATATTGCTACAAATAGAGTTTTAAAGTAATTTAGTTTCATAAAAATAAAAATTTAGTTATACATAAAGTTAATTAAACCCGTTTTTAACCTCACGCATAACTAAATAAAGAAAGCGTGGGTTGTTTATCACGCTCTAAAGGTACGACCAAATACCTGCATATACAGATAAACACAACCCACGCATACGCGTAGGCGTTCTTGTGCTTATTGACTGTATATGCTTAATTGAAATTGGTCGTTTCTTAGAGCAAATGTCAATAGCAAAAACGCTATAAATATATCAATGTCTTGATGTTTTATTTCATCAATGCAAAATTATTAATATATTTTGGATATTCAAAATTATTGTTAATTTAATTAAATAAAAATATTATAAATAGTAATAGCCACATACGTAAAATATGTGGCTATTTGTAAATAAAGTTTTTAGTTGTCTAAACAGCTGATAGCTAACAACTAACAATCGAAAACTACTCCTCAGTTTGGCTCTCTTCGTAAGCTTTAAGAAGTTTCTCTTGAACATCGCCGGGAACAAGTTCGTAAGAGGCAAACTTCATAGAGAATGAAGAGCGTCCACCTGTGATAGAACTCAATGAAGTAGAGTAAGTTGACATCTCTTTCAATGGAACTTTAGCGGTAATCTTCTCAAATCCATTCTCGCTGTTCATTCCCATGATTATTGCTCTACGTCCTTGAAGGTCGCTCATAACGTCACCCATCTTATCTGATGGAACAAGAACCTCAACATCATAAACAGGCTCAAGAATCTTAGGACCTGCATTTTTAAATGCTTCGCTAAATGCGTTACGTCCTGCAAGGCGGAATGAGATTTCGTTTGAATCAACCGGGTGCATCTTACCATCATAGATACATACTCTAACGTCACGAGCGTATGAACCTGTTAATGGACCTTGCTCCATTCTGTCCATCAAACCTTTTACAATAGCAGGAATGAAACGAGCATCAATAGCACCACCAACAATACAGTTGTTAACAACAAGTTTACCGCCCCATTCAAGTTCTACGGTTTGAGTATCTCTGATATTCATCTTATACTCTTGACCATTGAATTTATATGTTTCAGGAGCAGGCATTCCGTCATAGTAAGGCTCAATAATTAAGTGAACTTCTCCAAATTGACCGGCACCTCCTGATTGTTTTTTGTGGCGATAGTCGGCACGAGCAGCCTTTGTAATAGTCTCTCTGTATGGGATTTTAGGCTCAGAGAATTCAATATTGACTTTATCATTATTCTCAATTCTCCATTTCAAAGTTCTCAAGTGGAACTCACCTTGTCCCGAAACAATTGTTTGTTTCAACTCTTTTGATTGCTCAACCAACCATGTTGGATCCTCTTCGTGCATACGAGTTAAAATCTCACTCAATTTCTCAGCGTCAGCCTCAACTGCGGGTTTAATAGCACGTTGGAATTTAGGATCGGGATATTTAACCAATTTTGTAAATGTGTTTTCTGCACCTTTAGCATTAAGAGTGTTACCGGTTCTAACATCTTTAAGTTTAACAGTTGCACCAATGTCACCAGCAACAAGTTTGTCAACTTTAGTTCTAATTTGACCGCAAGCACAGAATATTTGAGCCAAACGCTCTTTTGAACCTCTGTTTGTATTAGTTAAGTCATCTCCCTCTGACAAAGTACCTTGCATAACTTTAAAGTATGTAACCTCACCAATGTGTGGCTCAACAGTAGTCTTAAAGCAATATACACTTGCAGGAGCATTAGCATCAACTTTAACCTCTTCTCCTTCATCGTTTGTAGGAGCAGGCATATCGGTAACAAAAGGAACAACGTTGCCCAAGAACTCCATCATACGTCTAACACCCATATCTTTAAGAGCGCTTACGCAGAATACTGGGAAGATGTCGCGAGTAACCAAACCTTTTCTGATACCCTCTCTCATCTCATCCTCTGTCAAACTACCTTGCTCAAAGAATTTATCCATTAGAGATTCATCGTTCTCTGCGGCAGCCTCAACCAATTGTTGGTGAAGTTCGCTTGCACGTTCCATCTCTTCTGCTGGAATATCTGAAATTTCAGGAACACCACCTTCTGGCTTCCAAGTGTACATCTTCATTAAAAGCACGTCAATCATTGCGTTAAACGAAGGACCTGCATTTATAGGATATTGAATAATAGTAACTTTGTTACCAAAAGTCTCTTTAAGTTGCTCAATGCTATTATCAAAATCTGCTTTCTCGCCATCTAATTGGTTCATAGCAAAGATGATTGGTTTTTTTAATTTTTCAGCATATCTGAAAATATTTTGAGTACCAACCTCAACTCCATATTGTGAATCAAGAACAATAACACCAGTGTCAGTAACAGTAAGTGCGTTAATTGCTCCACCAACGAAGTCATCTGAACCCGGGCAGTCAATTACATTTAATTTCTTGCCGTTAAATTCAGCGTAAAATACGGTAGGGAATACAGAGTACCCATACTCATGCTCTACGGGGAAATAGTCAGAAACTGTGTTTTGGCTATCAATTGAGCCTCTACGTTTAATTACACCACACTCAAAGAGCATACTCTCTGCAAGTGTAGTTTTACCCGAGCCTTTACTACCAATCAAAGCTACATTTTTGATTTCGTTGGACTGATATACTTTCATCTTTTTAAAAATTTATTGTAAGACAATTTTTTTTGTGGTTTGTTTCTCTTTAACAAACCGTCCGAAAATTAAAAAATAAATAATAAAAAAACTAATCAATATATATGTTTTAAAACATATTGTACATATTATAACAAATATAGTCCTTCTTTAATGATTTTTATCGCTTTTGTTACAAATATTTGAACCTATCTTTCGCAATTAAAATAATTTGTTTTACCTTTAATCTCAAATTAATATTAATTAAAAAACTGACAACTACCCCGAAGGGGCGGCTTTAGCCGACAACTAACAACTGAATATGTCCTCCCTATATATACATATACCATTTTGTGCAAAGAGGTGTTTTTATTGCGATTTCCATTCGGGAACTGATAATACACTTAGAGATAAATATGTTGAGGCACTAACTGCGGAGTTGAAAATGCGTATAGGAGAGTTGTCTGCAACATCACTTGATACTATATATATAGGAGGAGGTACACCATCACAGTTAGCACCATTACAATTAAAGAGAGTGTTTTCAGCACTCGAACAATACTTTAATTTATCGCAAGTAAAAGAGATAACAATTGAGGTAAACCCCGATGATATAACAAAAGATTATCTCTCTCATCTCAGAGAACTACCCATAAATAGGGTGAGTATGGGTGTGCAAAGTTTTAATGACAGATTATTAAACACAATAGGTCGCCGTCATAACTCACAAAAAGCCATTGAAGCATACACTCTCTTACGGGAATTTGGAGTGGATAATATAAGTATTGATTTAATGTTTTCTCTACCTACTCAAACCATAGAGGAGTGGGAAGAGAGTATTAATCAAGCCATAAGTTTACAACCGCAACATATTTCAGCATATGATTTAAGTTATGAACCGGGTTCTGTTTTAACGCAGAAATTAAAAAGAGGAGAGATTGAGGTTTGTAGTGATGAAACTTCTATTGCAATGTATAATATGTTAATTGATAAACTCTCCATGGCAGGATACGAGCATTATGAAATATCAAATTTTGCATTACCAAGTTATCGCTCGCAACACAATTCCGGGTATTGGAGTGGAGTGCCATATTTGGGATTGGGAGCATCGGCTCATAGTTTTGATGGTGTAGTTCGCCGAGCAAATGTATCAAATACATCTCTATATATAAATAAGGTATTATCAGGAGAAGTGGCTTTTGAGGTTGAGAACTTAACCGCGCAAGATAGATATAATGAAACTATATTTACTCACTTGCGTACATCTAACGGCGTAGATTTGTCCTTAATAGAATATCAATTTGGAAAAGAGAACTTGCATCATCTCTTGCGAGAGGCTGCAAGTTATATCAAAGACGGATATTTAAAAGAAGAGGCGGGGAGGATTACTCTTACCCGAAAAGGAATAGTCGTATCCGATTCTATCTGTTGCGACCTTTTTTTATAAATTTATCACACAGCCCACTCCAAACATTGTTGAATATCTTTGCGAAAATAGGGCAATCTGTTCTCTTATGGTAAATGTCATCAAAAAAGTTTTATTAATCTTGTAATCTACACCAAGATCAATCCATAATCTCTCAACTCCCTTTTTATTTTCGTATCCTCTCTCTTTATTAAACTCCTCTCTCCAATTCAATTGATTGAAAACCTCAACAGCACAAAAAGGAGATACCTTATCGTTATTCTTTAAAATACCATTAATGGCCAATCTGTTTCTCCAAAAATAGATATTAAATGGATCGTTAGCACTAATCACAACAAAGTTCGATTCCATTTTTGAAACTCCGCTGAATTTAACACGTGGAAGAGAGTATCCACCACTAAATCCAAACTGAATGCGTTGCGTATTTTCGCTATGCCCATTAATATTTCTGTATCTATAATAATAGTATGCGTCAAAAAACAGGTGTTTTTTTATAATTGATGTTTTAAAATTAGCACCAATCATATAACGCTCCATTCTTGTAAAGTTCTGCTCTAACCATAGATGATTTTGAACATTAATATTAAAATAGTCGTTAAATTGTTTGTTTAAAATTAAGTGGAACATACCACCAGATTCAGCGTCTGCTGCTTTAACTATATGTCCTGTAAAAACTAAGAGTATGATGATGCAAAATTTTTTTAATCTATTCATGGTGATAAGGTTGATTATTAATAATGGTAAAGGCTCTGTAAAGTTGTTCAGTGAAAACAACCCGTACTAATTGGTGGGAGAAAGTCATATCCGACAAAGATATTTTGTCATCGGCTCTATTGTAAACCTCTTGAGAAAAGCCGTATGCACCGCCAATAACAAAGACAATACGTTTGTCGCTTCTGCATAAAAGTTTCTCAATATATTCGGCAAATTTTACCGAAGTAAATCTTTTGCCCTTCTCATCCATGAGAATAATAAAATCCTCGTTCTTTATCTGTTTTAGAATAAGTTCTCCTTCAGTACTCTTTTGAAGTTCTGCTGTTTTAATACCTTTAGAGTCGGGGATTGTGATTATTTCAAATGGGATAAAACGTTTAATACGTTTTTCGTATTCCGATATTGCATCAATAAAATACTTTTCGTTGGTTTTGCCAACCATTAAAAAAACTAATTTCATATCGGATAAAGTTCTATATTATTAACTTTTTATGTACTTTTGTAAACTGCGTATTGTGTGATGAAATATTTTATCTCATGACAGATACAAAAATATATAAAAAAGTGTATATACGAAAGTATAAGTAAAACAATATATAATGAAAAAAATTGTAACAATATTAGCATTTACACTTCTTTTTATATTGCCAACTATGGCAAATGATTCGAGAAAGGCAGTAGAAGATGGTTTTGCCAAAGGTGATGCCGAGATTGTATCACAAGCAATGTCTGATAAAGTTTTTATGGTAGCATACCCACTTCGAAGACCATTGTCAAAAGATGAAGCAACAAAGGAGTTGGCAAACTTCTTCTTGCAAAACAAACCCAAATCATTTTCTGTTTTACACGACAATAGTCAAGATGACGTGATATATATGATATGTAGATACGAAACTGCAAAAAGTAGTTTCAGAGTTCATATATTAATTGATGTTGTAGGAGACAACGAAAGAATAACACAAATAAGAATAGAAACATTATAAAACCTGAAACAATGGAAAATTTAATTGACGATTTAATAAAATTAGCATTCGCTGAGGATATAGGCGATGGCGACCACACAACACTATGTTGCATACCCGAAGATGCAGAAGGTGCTCAAAAACTAATAGTAAAAGAGGATGGAGTTTTGGCAGGAGTAGAGATGGCAAAACGTATATTCGCCGCCTTTGACCCAACATTAAAAATGGAGCAATTTTTAAATGATGGTGATGAAGTAAAAGTTGGAGATATAGCCTTTATAGTTCGAGGTAAAGTACGCTCGTTGTTACAAACTGAACGCTTAATGCTTAATGTAATGCAACGAATGAGCGGTATAGCAACAGTAACACGTCGCTATGCTCGTCAATTAGAGGGGTTAAAAACAAGAGTGTTGGATACTCGCAAAACAACTCCAGGTTTAAGAATGATTGAGAAAGAGGCTGTAAAAATAGGAGGTGGCGTAAATCACCGTATAGGTCTATTCGATATGATACTTCTAAAAGATAATCACGTTGATTTTGCAGGAGGTATTACAAATGCAATAAAACGTGCTCAATCATACTTAAAAGAGAAAGGTAAAGATTTGAAAATTGAGATAGAGGTGCGTAATCTTGATGAGTTGCAAGAGGCAATAGATTGCGGAGGAATAGACCGTATTATGCTTGATAACTTCACTCCCGAGTTAACACGCAAAGCAGTAGAGATAATCGGCGGACGTTTCGAAACTGAATCATCAGGCGGAATAACATTCGATACACTTCGCAGTTATGCAGAGTGTGGAGTAGATTATATCTCAGTGGGAGCATTAACTCACTCGGTAAAAGGTTTGGATTTAAGTTTTAAAGCATGTGAATAACCTGTATATGGTGCAGATAACAATTAATAAAGATAAATGTGTGGCATGTGGCAAATGTGTAGGCATTTGCCCTGCTGACATATTCTATAAAGGAGAAAAAGGAGAAATACTCCTTCAAAAAGAAGAGGCTTGTATCGGTTGCGGGCACTGTGTATCGGTGTGCCCTCATGATGCAATAACACATTCACTCTTTCCCGCAGATAAGCAACAATCGTTCAGTTACGAAGATTATCCAACACCCGAATCATTGATGACACTTATAAAAGCACGGCGTTCAAATAGGGCAATGGCAAAGAAACCTATACCTGAAGAGATGCTAAAAATGATTGTTGAAGCAGCATATCTTGCACCAACAGCCACCAACTCACAAAATTTAGAATTCACTCTAATAACCGATATTGACAAAATACGAAAAGTAACATCGTTTACTATATCAACATTCTACAAGATACGCAAAATGTTGGCAAACAAGGTTGTTGCCCCAATAACAAAACTATTAATGCCAAAGGCCTTTGCAATGGTGCCTATGCTTGACCGTCTAAAAGCAGAGTTTGAAAAAGGAAACGATAAGGTAATGCGAAATGCAACCGCTATGCTTATAATATCAGCACCAAAAGGCGACAGATTTGGGGCAGAGAATGCCAATCTCTCATATCAAAATGCCTCATTAATGGCAGAGAGTTTAGGAGTTGCACAATTCTATACCGGATTTGTGTTGACAGCAACTCGCCTTAATAAAGGGGCACTTGAAAAAGAGTTGGGGATAAAAGGAACAATCTGTGCAGGAATGGCACTCGGAATGCCCCAATTCAAATATGTAAAATACCCAATCCGAAAAGATATTGACTTTTCACAGATATGAGTCAAATAACCTCATACAAAACAGTTGCCACCATCTCTGAGGGGTTATACAAAGAGAAGATGAGTAAATTCATCTCCTTTGCTATACCTGTATTTACCGTTGATGAGGCAATGGCTTTAGTAGAGGAGTATCGTAACAAATACCACGATGCCCGACACGTTTGCTGGGGATACCGTGTGGGTGCAAATGGCGAGTTTACTCGCAGTAGTGATAACGGCGAGCCATCAGGAACAGCAGGTAAACCCATAGTGGGGCAGATGCTATCAAACGAAATAACAAATGTGCTGATAGTAGTTATTCGCTATTTTGGCGGGATAAAACTTGGGACAGGAGGATTGATAGTAGCCTACAAAGAGGCAGCACTTGATGCAATACGCAACAATACCATAGTTGAACGAACCATAGAGAGAGAACTACTTGTAGAGTTTGATTACATTGATATGGAAGGCGTAATGCGACTACTCAAAGATAAAGAAGATTGCATAAGAGTAGGTGAGAGAATATTTGATAACCGATGCTCAATATCTTTTCATGTATCTCTTGAGTTTTCCGATGAAGTGATAGGTAAATTAGAGAAACTTAACTCTGTAAAAATCATAGACAAAGGCTTGTCTTTTTGATTAACTAAAAACTATCAACTACACCAAAAGGGGTGGCTTTAACCGACAACGAACAACTCAAATAATCCTCTCCAAAATTTCAATACCCATAGCAACGCTATCAATATATCCTATGGTAAGAATACGTTTGCCTCTGTTCTCTCGCAAAGCGGCACGTTTAGGTTCACGTTGAACGTATTCGATAATCTTTCCGAAAGTATCAGACTCAAAATAGTTGCTCTTTTCGTCAGATATAAAGTAAAGATTCATTTTGCCCTGTTTAAGAGTAACCTTCTCCATGCCCAGAAGTTTGGCCAATCTGCGTAGAGTAACCACTCTTATAAGTTCAATACCCTGTTTGGGAATACGGCCAAAGCGATCCTCTAATTTCAATTTGAATTTAGCAATATCCTCTTCACGCTCCATATTATCCAACTCTTGATATAGTAATATCCTTTCACTTTCGTTCTCAATATATGAAGCAGGGAAGAGTAACTCCATATCGGTTTCAATAATACACTCATCAACAAAATTATCATTTCTGTTGTTCTCCTCTTCATACAAATCAGAGAACTCCTCTGTTTTTAGTTCGCTGACAGCCTCTTTCAATATCTTCTGATAAGTTTCATATCCCAAATCAGTAATAAAACCGCTCTGCTCCGAGCCTAAAAGATTACCTGCACCTCTAATATCCAAATCTTGCATTGCAATATGAATACCACTGCCAAGTTCCGAGAAGTTCTCTATTGCTTGTAGTCTTCTTCTTGCATCGGTTTTAAGAACAGAGTAGGGAGGAGTAAGCAGATAACAGAAAGCCTTTTTGTTGCTTCTGCCAACCCTGCCACGAAGTTGGTGCAAATCGCTCAAACCAAAATTTTGAGCCTCGTTTATAATAATAGTATTTGTGTTTGGCATATCAACTCCTGCTTCAATAATGGTGGTTGATAGCAAAACATCATACTCATGGTTGGCATAATCCAAAATAACACGCTCCAACTTTTCAGGCTCCATCTGCCCATGACCAATAATAACCCTTGCATCAGGAACAAGTTTATGAATAAGAACCTCAAGTTCCGATAAAACGGAGATCCTATTATTGACAAAGAATACCTGACCATTTCTGCTCAATTCAAACTCAATGGCCTCTTTGATAATCTCCTCGTTGAAGGGGTGAACCTCTGTTTGAATAGGGTGTCTGTTTGGCGGCGGTGTGGTTATAGCAGAGAGGTCTCTCGCACCCATAAGAGAAAATTGAAGAGTTCTTGGAATAGGCGTTGCAGACATTGTCAAAGTATCAACATTGCTCTTAATCTGTTTAAGTTTATCCTTAACAGCAACACCAAACTTTTGCTCTTCATCAATAACCAGTAATCCCAACGACTTAAACTTAACATCCTTGCCAATAATCTTATGAGTGCCAATAAGAATGTTAATCTCTCCATCTGCTAACTCTTTTAATATGCGTTTGGTATCTTTTGCACTTCTTGCGCGGCTTAAATACTCAACCTTAACAGGAAAATCTTTAAGTCTGTTTTTAAAAGTATTGTAGTGTTGATAAGCAAGAACTGTGGTAGGAACAAGAACAGCAGTTTGCATATTGTCGCAAGCCGCTTTAAAAGCGGCACGAACAGCAATCTCGGTTTTACCAAAACCAACATCACCACAAATAAGTCTATCCATAGGTCTTGCCCTCTCCATATCAGCCTTAACCTCATTAGTGGTTTTAAGTTGGTCGGGGGTATCTTCATACATAAAACTTGCTTCTAACTCATGCTGCATAAAACTATCAGCAGAGAAAGCAAATCCCTCCTGAGTAGCACGTTTGGCATACAAAAGAATAAGATCTCGAGCAATCTCTTTCATCTTGCTCTTTGTCTTCTCTTTTAATCTATTCCAAGCGTTACCATTAAGTCTGTAAATACGTGGAGCGTCTCCCTCTTTACCTTTATACTTCGATAATTTATGCAGAGCGTGAATACTCACAAAAATCATATCGTTATTTTGGTAAACAAGTTTAACCATCTCCTGCATATAGCCATTAATATTGCCTCTGACCAAACCTCCAAAACGGCCAATACCATAATCAATATGAACAATATAGTCGCCCAATTCAATCTGTTTAAGTTCTTTAAGCGATAGCGCAAGTTTACCACTTCTGACGTGATCGCTCTTTAAACTGAACTTATGGAATCTGTCAAAAATTTGATGGTCGGTAAAGAAGCATATCTTATTCTCTCTGTCAATAAAACCTTCGTGAATAGTCTTGTTAACAGCTGTAAATGTTATATAGTTGTTGCGTTCGGCAAAAATCTCTGTTAAGCGGTCAATCTGTTTGCGACTATCACTTAATATGTAAATTTGGTAACCCTCTTTAATGAATTCGGTAAAAGATTCTGCTGTTCTATCAAAATCTTTATGGTAAATAGGTTGAGGTGAAATATCATATTTTACAGACAAATAGTTTTTTGAGAAACATTTGGCGCCATAATCAATACGTTTAAAATTTAAAATGTCAGTTGCAAATTCGTTGGCGTCAATAACCTTTTGCATAGCATCAATATCTCCCTCCTGACTTAGTACAAGTTGAGTAGAAATACTCTCCGAAGATATACTCTTTATTTTATCACAAGCCCAAGCAAGGTCAGCAAAAGCAAATATGGTATCTTTATCTACAAATTCCAAAATAGAGATACCAAACTTTTCCCCTCCTGAAATATTGGGGATAATATCAATCTCCTCAATCTTCTCTTTTGAGAGTTGAGTTTCAATATCAAAACTTCTTATAGAGTCTATCTCATCATCGAAAAAGTCGATACGATAAGGGTATGTTCCAGCATATGAGAAAACATCAATAATACTACCTCTAACGGAGTATTGTCCTGGCTCATAAACATAGTCGCAACGCTCAAAACCAAGATTAAAGAGAGAATCGGCAAACTCTGTCATATCAAACAGGTCGCCAACTTTGCAATGTAGAGTATCCTTCTTAAGTTCCTTATCAGAAACAACCTTCTCGGCCAAAGCCTCAGGCGAGGTAACAATTAATGCGCCAACGCTTTTATTGCTCAATCTGCCCAATACTTCGGTGCGCAGAATTGCGTTTGCAGAGTCGGTTTGCCCATATTTAATGGCACGTTTATATCCCGAAGGGAAGAAGAGAACATTTTTGTTGTCATTACAAATTTGACAAATATCGTTATAGAGATACCCTGCCTCTTCTGCATCGTTGGCAACAATAATAACATTCTTGCCTATATCTTTTAATGCGGAGAGTGCAATTGCCGAAGCCGATGCAATAAGTCCTTGCAGATGAATTGTTTTACACCTTTCATCTGCAATAGCCTTTTGTAACGCTCTCTTTCTTACAGAGAAGTTGAAAATATCTCCAATTTTAACAATATCTATCTCTTGCATCCTTTTTTATGACAGAGTGCGAAAATACAATAAATTTATATATTGAATAGTATGATACGGATGTTTAATTACTCCTCCTTTCAAGTTCTTGCAGACCCTCTAATTTCTTTGTTTCAAGGAACTCGTAAATACCGCAAAGGTGTTCACGAACTCTGCCATGACCAAACTCATAAACCTTTGAAACAAGACCATCAAGAAAATCCCTGTCGTGGCTAACACAAATCAGAGTTCCGTCAAAATCGCGTAGTGCCTGTTTAAGAATATCTTTGGTTTTTAAATCCAAATGGTTGGTAGGCTCATCAAGTATAAGTAAATTAACAGGCTCAAGTAGCAGTTTCATAATAGCCAAACGAGTACGCTCACCACCCGAAAGAACTTTAACCTTTTTGCTACTTGCTTCGCCACCAAACATAAATGCACCCAATAGGTCGCGTATCTTGTTGCGGATGTCACCCTTTGCAACATCGTCTATTGTTTGAAAAACGGTCAGTTCTTCATCTAACATCGATGCCTGATTTTGTGCAAAATATCCAATCTGAACATTATGACCTAATTTAAGTTCACCCTCATGCTCAAGTTCGTTCATAATACACTTTACCAACGTAGATTTACCCTCTCCGTTACGTCCAACAAAAGCAATCTTGTCGCCACGTTCAACGGTAAGTGTTACGTTTGAAAATATGCGTTTCTCTCCAAATGCTTTACCAACACCATCGGTAATTACGGGGTATTGCCCAGAGCGAGGAGAAGGCGGGAATTTAAGTCGTAAAGCCGAAGTATCCTCTTCATCAACCTCAATTATCTCAAGTTTCTCAAGCATCTTCACACGGCTCTGCACTTGAAGAGTTTTTGAGTATGTACCTTTAAAGCGTTCAATAAAATCTTTAGTCTCTTGAATCATCTTTTGTTGCTCCTCAAACTGCTTCATCTGCTGTTCTCGGCGTTCGGCACGAAGTTGAAGATATTGTGAGTAGTTGACTTTGTAGTCATAAATTCTACCCATTGTAACCTCAATAGTTCTTGTGGTAATATTATCTACAAATTTGCGGTCGTGGCTTATTACAACAACTGTTTTTCCATTATTTATAATAAATTCCTCTAACCAGCCAATCGACTCAATATCTAAGTGGTTGGTAGGCTCGTCAAGCAATAGAATGTCGGGGTTACGCAACAGCATCTTTGCAAGTTCAATTCTCATTCGCCAACCGCCCGAAAACTCCGAAGTTTGTCGAGTAAAATCTTTACGTTCAAAACCCAAACCAAGAAGTGTTTTTTCAACATCCTCCTCAAAGTGAGTCATATCTATTGCATAGAACTTTTCGCTCTTTGTGGCAACCTCTTCAATCAGTGCCATATACTCATCACTATCGTAGTCTGTACGCTCGGTAAGTTGTCTGTTAAGTTCCTCAATCTCTGCCTCCATCTGATGAAGATGAGCAAATGCTTGAGAAGCCTCCTCAAAAACCGTTCTGCCATCTTCTGTCATTAAATGTTGTGGTAAATAAGCAATTATTGTATCTTTCGGAGCAGACACCTGTCCGCGTGTAGCATTACGTACCCCTGCCAAAATCTTTAACAAGGTGCTTTTGCCAGCACCATTCTTACCCATAAGGGCAATACGGTCTTTTTCGTTAATAACAAATGAAATATCTTTAAATAGGGTAGTACCGCCAAATTCTACGGTAAGTCCATCAACTGAAACCATAATTATATAT
Source organism: Bacteroidales bacterium (assembly GCA_015061035.1). Lineage (GTDB taxonomy): Bacteria > Bacteroidota > Bacteroidia > Bacteroidales > G3-4614 > Caccoplasma_A. The sequence continues at coordinate 145,888 of SUXK01000002.1, read as the reverse complement.
TTTGCGTGCGAAGATACAAATTAAATTTCAAAGAGGGAGAATTCGGAATGTTTTAAACTATATATCTGAAACGTTTTATAGCGTACTAAAAAAGGAAGTATAAAATATGTAGTAAATAGTTTTTTGTTTAAATTTGTAACATAAATCTTACTAATCAACCTATTGAGTGGAAACTTAAAGAAGGTAACACTTGGAATGTATATACTTGGAGCATTCTTCTTATTGAAGTTTATAATGTAATCAAAAATAAAAGCAGAGTATAAATAACTACAAAATATAACTATGAATATAGTACAGGTAAAAGACAAACAATTTGCTCTTTACATATCACAAGAGGCAATCAGAAAGAGAGTTAAAGAGGTAGCTGAGGAGATTGAGGCTGATTTGAAAGACAAAAATCCTCTCTTCCTTGTAATATTAAACGGATCATTTATATTTGCCGCCGACCTATTGCGAGATATGATGTTCCCATGCGAAATTACCTTTATTCGTATGTCGTCATACGAGGGGACAAATACAACAGGAAAAGTTAAACAAGTTCTTGGGTTACGTGAGAGTATCCAAGGTCGCACAGTTGTAGTTGTAGAAGATATAATTGATACAGGTTATACAATGCAGGAGATGTTACGCATACTTGAAGAGAAGAATCCAGCAGAAATATATGTAACATCACTATTTGTAAAACCCGATAATATAAAAGTAGATATTAAGATAGATTATAAATGTTTTGATATAGATAACGACTTTATTGTAGGTTACGGACTTGACTATGACCAATATGGCCGTAATTTCCCCGATATCTATAAAGTAGTTGAATAATTATATTTAGAAATTAGGAATTAGGAATGATGAATTAATTAGTAGTTCATTTCTAATTCCTAATTGTTGTGAAACAACGTACTAATTCCTAATTTTTTTAATCCTCTCATAAAGGCTCTGCATCAAATGGTAGAAGTTGGGTATAAATAGTGTTCCCAAAATAGTGCTTAAAGTCATACCATATACAACGGCACTACCCAAAGCAAGTCTGCTTGCAGCACCGGCGCCCGAAGCAAATAACATTGGCATAATACCAATAATAAATGCAAACGAGGTCATGAGAATAGGTCTTAATCTCATACGCCCAGCCTCAATAGAAGCCGAAATAATATCTTCACCTTTCAATCTGTAATCGGCAGCAAACTCAACAATCAATATTGCATTCTTTGCCGATAGCGCAATAAGCAGAATAATACCAATTTGGCTGAAAATACTAATAGGCAATCCCATTATAATAGAGCCTAATACAGCACCCAATATAGCAAAAGGAACAACCATAATAACGGCAATAGGACTTGTCCAACTCTCATATTGAGCAGCCAAAACTAAAATAACTACAACTATTGCAAGAATAAATATTATAGCAACAGATGAAGAGGCTTTATTCTCTTGATATGCTTCGCCAGTCCACTCGTATCCAAAAGATTTTCCTAATAAACTGTCAAAAAGTGACTCCATTCCTCTCATAGCCTCAGCGGTACTATAACCATCTGCGGCAGTACCTGTAATTGAAGCCGAAGTGTACATATTATATCTCTGTATCAAATCCTCTCCTAAACGCTCTTCAATAGTGGTAAAAGCAGAGAAAGGTACCATTTCGTTATTGCTATTTCTGACTGAAAGTTTAAGAACATCATCAATTCTCTCTCTACTTACAGCATCAGCACTCAAAAGAACCTGATATATTCTACCAAAGGTACTGAAATCATTAACGTATGCAGAGCCCATATATAAAGATAAAGAGTTGAATACCTCGTTTAAATCAATACCTTGCAACTCAATCTTATCTCTGTTGATATTCAAAGCAAATTGAGGGGTAGCACCCTGATATATACTGTTCATTGAGCCAATACTCTTAATCTTTTTGCTCTCAGAAACAATTTCGGTTATTGCCTTCTGTAACTCTCCACTACCTAAGTTGCCAATATCTTCAATTTGCATTTGAAGACCTCCCGTTGCTCCCATACCATTTATAGCTGGAGGATTAAGAGCAAAAATAGAAGCCTCTTCAATAGAGTATGCCTCTCTGTTAAGTTGCTCTATTATTGAAGCAACATTCTCTCTTTTTGTTTTACGTTCTTTCCAAGGTTTAAGAATAACAAAAACGGTAGCACTATTTGACGATGCAGCACCATTAATAACCGAAAAGCCATTAATGCACATATAACTCTCCACCTCATTATAACCATTTAAAATAGCACCAAGTTTTTCAGTCGCCTCTTCTGTACGCTCCAACGAAGCATTAGGCGGGAGTGTAACAGAAACCAAAAAATAACCCTGATCCTCTTCGGGAATAAACGAAGAAGGAGTTTTAACAAACAACCAAAAGGCAGCAATGGTAAATATTGCAAAAGCAATCATACTTTTAACGGGGTGCTTTAACATTCTGGAGATAATGCTAACGTACCCATTTACACACTTCTCATAACCCTTATTAAACCATCTGTAAAGTATAAACTTAGTTTCGTGTTTCTCTTTTAAGAAAATAGCACAAAGGGCAGGGGTGAGGGTAAGAGAATTAAAACCACTAAAAAAAGTTGTAACAGCAATAGTTAATGCAAATTGTTTATATAGTTCACCAGTAATACCCGGAATAAAAGCAGTAGGAATAAACACCGCTAAAAGTACCAGCACAACACCAATAACAGGTCCTGTAATCTCTCGCATTGCTTCAGTAACAGCCTCCTTTCTCGAATATTTACCCGTTGCTAAAAGCCGCGAGGAGTTCTCAACAACAATAATAGCATCATCAACCACAATAGCAATGGCAAGCACCATACCAAAGAGGGTAAGCGTATTGATTGAGAAACCAAATAACTTCATAACGGCAAGAGTACAAATCAGAGAAACAGGAATAGTTAGAGACGGAATAATAACTGCTCTGAAGTTCTGTAAGAAAATAAGCACAACAAGCATTACCAGAAGGGTAGTCTCTATGAGTGTAACCAACACCTCTTCTAACGAAGCCTTAACAAAGTTGGTAGTATCAAGAATTACATCACACTTCACGCCCTCGGGAAGATTCTTTGATAACTTCTCAACTGCTGCTCTAACCTCATCAGCAACATCAAGAGCATTACTGCCAGGTAATTGGTATATAGCAATAGCAGCAGCCGACTTACCACTCTGTTTTGATATAGTACCATAGTTTTGGCTACCCAACTCAATATTGGCAATATCCTTAAGCCTTAAATAACCACCTTCAGGTAAGGCTTTAATAATAATATTCTCAAACTCGCTAACCGATGATAAACGCCCTTTTGTAGTAAGAGTATATTGGAATTTAGTATTATTGCTTTGAGGAGGTTGTCCAATGCCACCAGCTGAAACCTCAATGTTTTGAGAAGATATAGCATTGTAAACATCATTAGGCGTAACATCTCTCATTCTCATAACCTCGGGGTTTAACCATACCCTCATACCATAATCTCCTGCGCCAAACACAGTAACATTACCAACACCCTTTAATCGGGAAAGAGGATCAGAGAAGTTAAGAGTAGCATAATTTGAAAGGAATAAACCATCATATATTGAACTATCAGCCTCTAACGACAAAATCATAACAATATTTGTTGATTGCTTTTTAGTCGTAATACCCTGTTTTATAACCTCACTCGGTAAATTACCTTCAGCAATATTAATTCTATTTTGTACCAGAACTGCGGCCATGTCGGCATCGGTGCCAACTTCAAAAGTAACGGTCAGGTTATATTCGCCAGTTGATGAAGAGGTCGAGTTCATATATATCATACCATCTACGCCATTAACCTGTTCCTCAATAGGAGTGGCAACCGATTCAGCAATAGTCTCGGCACTTGCACCGGGGTAAACCGCTTTAACCTGTACGGTTGGCGGAGTAATATCGGGGAATTGAGCAATAGGTAAAAACTCCAATGCGGCAACACCGGCCAAAACCATTAAAAGAGCAATGACGGTAGCAAATATAGGTCGGTTTATAAAAAAACGAGAGAACATAAGAAATAGTAAATTAAAGTTACTTTAAAACAGGATTAACCTTCATTCCATCTCTAACCTTAAGAAGGGCTTTAGATACATACATTTCCCCCTTGTCAAGACCGCTAACAACATATCTCAATGTATCATCAAATACCTCTCCCACAGTAATGTGTCGGTACTCAACCTCCGAAGAGTCGTTAATAACATAAATAAAACTACCCAACTGGTCAAAACCAATTGAGGCATCATCAATCAATAGAGCATTATCACGTTTTGTATAAGGGAGCATAACATTAGCAAACATACCATCTTTAAGTTCTCCGTTGTGATTTTTAATCTCAGCCCTTAGTCGTAAAGTACCCATTGACAAATCAATATTTGGAGCAATATAATCAATCTTACCTTTATATACTCTCCTTGTAGGAGAATCAAAAAACACCTCAACACTATCAAAAGGCATCTGTTTGTTGTCCCATAACATTTTCAAGTATTGGTTATCTTCAATATTAAAGTATGCATACATCAAATCCTCTTGAAAAATAGTAGCAAGTACCACAGGTGAGGCACTACCATTCACATAGTTGCCATTCGAAAGAGTACCAATAGTAACCCTGCCTCTAAAAGGAGCCTTAACATAGCAATAACTCAAATTGGTTTTAGCAAGAGAAAGAGAGGCTTCGGCATTTTTAACATCAGCTTCGGCAGCAACAAGTTGCGATTTGGCTTCAATTAAATCAATTTCGCTGATGGCATTACTTGCCGAAGCCTCTTTCATTCTTGTATAGTTGTTTTGAGCATAATCGCGTTTAGCAATGGCGTTTTCCAAAGAACTCTCTGCCGATAGTACCTCATCTTGATATTGAGTAGGTTCAATAAGGAAGAGAAGTTTGCCCTTCTCAACCTTACTACCTGCGTCATAGAAAGAGTCTTCAAGATAACCACTCACTCTTGCTACAAGATTAACGCTGTTTTGAGCCGATACATATCCGGGATAACTCTTACTCAAAGTAATATCCCTCACAACAGGCTTTGCAACGGTGATAGGAGGCATAGCCTCATAACCACTTAATAAGTTATCGTTGCATCCTGTAAAAATAGAACACGCAAAACAGAGCAGACAAAATTTAAACCATTTCATATTATAATAATTTTATTACTACGTTGCACTTCGTACAAATTAGGAATTAATTTCTCATTTCCAATTTATCAATAACACCCCAACGCCCTATATAAGTTTACCAAAGCAATAAGAGTATTACCTTCGGCAACAACCAAAGAGTTCTGATACTCCAACAGAGAGCGTTGAGCATCCAAAACATTTTGGAAATCACTCAATCCACGTTTATACAAGTCAAGAGAGAGGGTGAGCATAGTTTCACCTTGAATCTCCAATTCTCTCAAATCAACAACCTGTTTAATACGTCCTTTATATGCCGATATAGCACTACTAACCTCTTCAACCGCTTTAAGAACAGTGGTGTTGTAATTTCTTATGGCAGCATCATAATTAGCCTTCTCCTGTTTTAAAGAGTTAAAAAGGTTACCACCCTGAAAAAAGTTCCAACTTATGCGAGGAGAAAGAGAGTAGGTGATACTATTGCTGTTAAAAGTCCTATTCAAAGCCTGTCCCTGAAAACCAAAACTGCCGTCAACAAAAAACTGGGGTGAGAAGTTTCGTTTACTGCCATGCAAACTCTCCTTAGCTGCTTTAGTTTTAAGAAAAGCAGCATTAACATCGGGGCGTTTGGCAAGCATCTCTTCACTCGTTCCAATAGCAATAATCTTCATATATTTAGGAATCTCAGAAGGAACAATCAACCAATTATAAATCACTTGCGGAAATACCCCTGCAAGTTGGCAAATAGTATAAATCTGATTATCAATAGAACTTTGAAGAACAGGAATAGAAGCCTTAGTACTGTAATATACCGATTTAGCCTGAGCAACATCTAACTGAGAAGCAAGCCCACTATTAAATCTCACTTCGGTAATATTTAAAATCTCTTTTTGAGATTCAATGTTTTTAACAGCCACAATAAGTTGTTGCTGCATCATTCTGAGTTGAGCATAATACGAAGCCATATCGGCAGTCAAAGCCATAATGGCAGCATTGTATAACTCAATCTCGGCCTCATAGCCATATTTAGCCTCTTTTGCCTGTGCCCTTATTGTGCCAAAAATATCAATCTCCCAACTCGCATTTAAAGCAAACAGCCAATTACTTTGAGTAACATCACTTGTGCGGTCAGTCTCATCCCCAAGGTTTCTGCTGTTTTTTGATGTACTCCAACCCCTCTCTAAACTAATAGAGGGATAAAATGCACTTTGAGCAATCCTGTACGAAGCCCTTGCAGCAAGAATATTATCCATAGCAACAAAAATATCTTGATTGTTGCTAATGGCTAAAGTAATAAGAGAATCAAGAGTGTTATCATTTAACTCCCTCCACCAACTACTTTCTGGCGGTGATGCAGTAGAGAATATCCCATCGTTATCAAACGTTGGCAGATTTAACCCAATAAAAGCATCATCGCCCTTACCAAAAACAAATAGAGTGTTAATAATAAAAAGGAGAGAAACAGTAAATCTCATAAACCCAAGTGTTATAATATTCACATATCATAACACTCAATAGGATAATAAGGTTTAGTTGTCAGTTTAAACGGAGTTACATTACAAAAGTGCAACTCCGTTTCTCTTATACGACTAATTGGTCCAATTGGACTAATTAGACTAAAATGCTAACAATTAAAAACTAATTCTTTAGCATTTCCTTGCTTCTCAATAATAGTTCCGTTGTCATAAACCAAAGAGCCATTAACAAAAGTCTTTTCAATAGAGCAGGGGAATGTATGTCCCATAAAAGGAGACCAACCACATTTTGATAAAATGTTACTGCTATCAACAGTATAAGGTCTGTTTGGGTTTACCAAAACAAGGTCAGCAAAATAACCCTCTTTAATATAACCTCTCTCTTTAATACCATATAGCAGAGCAGGAGCGTGAGCGCTCTTCTCAACTATGGTCTCAACTTTGAAAATACCAGCCTTTGCCATTTCAAACATAGCCAATAGAGTAAATTGAATTAATGGCCCACCCGATGCTGCTTTAAGACAGTTGCCCTCTTTTTCTGAAGGAAGGTGGGGAGCGTGGTCGGTGGCAACAATATCAATAAGATTTCTGTTAAAACCATCTCTCAGAGCATCTCTGTCTGCTTGGCTTTTAATTGAAGGGTTCCATTTTATAAGGTTGCCATATTTCTCGTAATCCCTATCATCAAAATATAGGTGATGAGTGCAAACCTCTGATGTTATGCGTTTTTCTCTTAAGGGTTTATCTTCTAATAGAGTAAGTTCCTTTGCTGTTGAAATATGCAAAACGTGTAATCTTGCATTGTGACGAGTGGCAAGTTCCACAGCCTTTGCAGTTGAGGCATAACAAGCCTCGGCATCTCTTATAAGAGGGTGAAACTTAACAGGTAAATCTTCACCATATTTGCCAACGTAAAACTCTCTGTTACGTTTAATAACCTCTTCTGCTTCGGAGTGAATGGCAATAATAGCATCAACTTCTGAGAATATTCTGTTAAGAGTTGAGTTCTCGTTTACCAACATATTGCCTGTTGATGAGCCTAAGAAAAGTTTAACACCACAGATACGGCTGAAGTCTGCTTTTAATAACTCATCAATATTATTGTTTGTAGCACCAATATAAAACGAGTAGTTTGCAAGTGATGTCTCTGCTGCTCTGTCAAACTTCCAGTTAATGTTCTCTATTGTGGTTGTTTGAGGATTAGTGTTTGGCATATCCATAAACGAGGTAATACCACCGGCAACAGCAGCGCGAGATTCTGATGCAATATCAGCCTTGTGAGTTAATCCCGGCTCTCTGAAATGCACTTGGTCGTCAATAGCACCGGGTATTAACCAAAGTCCTTTGGCATCAATAACTTCGTTTGCTAATTCTGTTAACTCTTGAGGACAATCACCATAAGCAACTCTCTCAATTCTATCTCCATTTATAAGCAGAGAGCCTTTTTGGCTCTCTCCATTATTAATTATTGTAGCGTCTTTAATTAAAATCATCTCTTTTCGGTTATCATCTATCAGTTATCAGTTTTTTGCTAACAACTTTTATTTAAAAATGCTATTAAGTTTAAGTTTTATAACACCAAAAAATGCTTCGCTGAAAATACCTCCACTCATCTTGCTTGTACCAAGAGTGCGGTTTATGAAAATGATAGGCACCTCTTTAATTTTAAATCCGAGTTTATACGATTTAAACTTCATCTCAATTTGGAAAGCATACCCCTTAAACTGAATTTTATCCAAGTTTATAGTCTCTAAAACCTCTCTACGATAACACATAAAACCAGCCGTAGCATCAGCAACTTTCATCCCTGTTATAAATCTAACATACTTTGATGCAAAGTACGACATTATAACCCTGCCCATAGGCCAGTTAACAACATTCACGCCTGATATGTAACGTGAGCCAATAGCAACATCAGCATCATTGCTACAAGCCTCGTAAAGTTTAATAAGATCGTTGGGATTATGCGAAAAATCGGCATCCATTTCAAAAATGAAATCGTAACCTTGTTTTAAAGCCCATTTAAAACCTGTGATGTAAGCAGTTCCTAATCCTAACTTACCCTCTCTGCTGATAAGAGAAATTCTATCCTCATATTTTGTTTGCATCTCTCTAACAGCACTTGCAGTACCATCGGGCGATGCATCATCTACAATTAATATATCAAATTGTTTAGGCAACGAAATTACTGCCTCAATAATATTTCTAATATTCTCAATCTCGTTATAGGTCGGGATTATTACAACTGAATTAGATTTTAAAGGTTCCATTTATCATAAATTTCAATATTCTACAAATATATTATATCGTAAACTTATAACAAAATAAAAATTCAAAAAAAACTTTTAAGAATCTTTTTATCTAATAAAAACGTAACATTTATTGATTAATAAAGCAAAAGCAGACCTCTTTACAAATGTGTAACCCCATAAATGTTGATAACTTATTATAAATTAATTTTTTTAACTCAAAAAAATTGAGTAATTTTGCGGTCTATTTTCAAGGAGTTTATATTGAAAATAGAAAATATATAGTCCTGAGTTATTGATTTAGGACAATTTAGTATTAACCTATACATATATTTAATGAAGAAAAAAACTACCCCTGATTATATATTTGAGGCAAGTTGGGAAGTGTGTAACTTAGTAGGCGGTATCTATACTGTACTATCAACAAAAGCAAGAACACTTCAAGAGAAAAACAAAGACAAGGTAATATTTTTCGGTCCCGATTTAGAGGGCGGTAATATAGCATTCAAAGAGAGTGCAACTCTATTAAAGGGTTGGCGTAAAGTCGCAGCCGACACAGGATTAAAAGTAAAAGTAGGACGTTGGCAAATACCCGGAACTCCCATAGCAATTTTAGTTGATTTCAAAGATACGTTTGCAGAACGTGATGCAATATACGGACAAATGTGGAACGATTTTGGTATCGATTCACTACCTGCATATGGCGATTACGATGAATCTTGTATGTTTGCAGTAACAGTTGCAAAAGCAATGGAGAGTTTCTACAATTTTATCGAAGGCGAAAAATATAACGTAGTTGCTCACTTTGATGAGTGGACAACAGGAATGGGCTTGCTTTACGTTAAAAAGAATTTACCCTCTGTTGCAACAGTATTCACAACACATGCAACATCAGTAGGACGTTCAATAGCATCAAACGGAAAATCTCTTTACGATTATCTACCGGGATACTTTGGAGATCAAATGGCAGCAGAGTTAAACATGGTGTCAAAACACTCAGTTGAGAAGAATGCAGCCTTAAATGCCGATGCCTTTACAACAGTAAGTAGCATCACAGCAAAAGAGAGTGCACAACTAATTGGTCGCAAGCCAGATGTAACTCCAAACGGATTTGAGGAGGAGATTGTTCCTGCTCCTGAGAAATATGCAAAAGTTCGTGCAGCAGCGCGTAAAAGTCTATTGCAGGTGGCAGCAGCACTATCAGGAAAGAAACCTGCCGAAGATGCACTGTTGGTAACAACTTCAGGACGTAACGAATTCCGTAATAAAGGAATAGATCTTTACCTTGATTCATTGAAAAAATTATCAGACTCATACAATGGTGAGCGTCAAATAATAGCATTTATATTAGTACCAGCATGGGCTGGAGATGCACGTGAGGATGTAGTTGCAAGAATGAAAAAACTACCTGCAGATGCAACACAATTAGATGCACCATTTGTAACTCACGCACTATATAACTACAACGAGGATAACATTATTAATAAAATACGTACACTATCATTCAATGATTCAGCAGATGATAAGATACAAGTAATATATGTACCCTCATACCTAAAAGGCGATGACGGAATCTTGAACAAGAGTTATTATCAAGTATTGCCAGGATTTGACCTAACAATATTCCCTTCATACTACGAGCCATGGGGATACACACCTCTTGAGAGTGTAGCCTTTGGAATACCAACAGTAACAACATCACTATCAGGATTTGGAATGTGGGTAATGGAGAAAGTAAGCAAAGTATCAAAACGAAGCGGAGTATATGTAATACCTCGTACCGATTCAAACTACGATGAACTTTCAACAAAGATTGCTGAAACAATAGCATCAGTAGCAACAATGAAAGAGGCAGATTACAAAGCATTATGCGATGCTGCAACAGCAACATCAAAGAAAGCGTTGTGGAGTAACTTCATTGCAGAGTATGAAAAGGTATATATAAAAGCATTAGCACAAAACAAGAAAACAAATAAATAAGAAAATAACTTATAAATTATACAGAGATGAAAGTAAAAGTAAGTGAAACTAATATGCCCAAATGGGGTAATGTAACTGTAAAGTTCGACGTTCCCGAGAAACTTGAGGCATTACAAGAGATGTCTAAAAATATATTTTGGACTTGGACCTCAGAAGCAACAAATCTATTTAAAGATATAGATGCAGAATTGTGGCGTGCCACAGCAGGAAATCCTGTATTAATGTTGCAAAAACTATCTTATGAGCGTCTCGAAGAGATTGCTGCAGACAAAGCAATGATGACTCGCATCAATGCTGTTTACAAAAACTTCCGTAAATATATGGATGAGCCACGTCGTACTGATATGCCTTCAGTAGCATATTTCAGTATGGAGTACGGTTTGTCAAACGTATTGAAAATATATTCAGGAGGTCTTGGAGTATTAGCAGGAGACTACTTAAAAGAGGCAAGTGATTGCAATATCAACATGACTGGAGTTGGTTTCTTATATCGTTATGGATATTTCAAACAAACTCTTTCAATGGACGGACAACAACTTGCTAACTACGAGGCACAAAACTTCAATCAATTACCACTTGACCAAGTATGCGATGAGAATGGTAAACCTATCATTCTTGAGGTACCTTATCCAGGACGTGTAGTTTATGCTTACATTTGGAGAGTAAACGTAGGACGTGTGCCTTTGTACTTACTTGATACAGACTTGGATCAAAATAGCGAATACGACCGTACAATCACTTACCAACTATATGGTGGAGATTGGGAACACCGTATGAAACAAGAGTATATGTTAGGTATTGGTGGTATGTTGATGTTGAAACGTCTTGGAATTAAAAAAGAGGTTTACCACTGTAACGAGGGACATGCTGCTCTTATCAACGTACAACGTTTAGTAGAGTATGTACAAGAGGAGAAACTATCATTTGCTGAGGCACTTGAGGTAGTACGTTCATCATCATTATATACAGTTCACACTCCAGTACCAGCAGGACACGATAGCTTTGATGAGTCTTTGTTTGGAAAATATATGTATGAGTTCCCTGAGCGTCTTGGAATCTCATTCGGTGAGTTGATGGATATGGGTAGAGAGAACCCCGGAACAAACGAGAAATTCTCAATGAGTGTATTTGCATGTAACACTTGCCAAGAGGTAAACGGTGTTAGCTGGTTACACGGAAAAGTATCACAAAACATGTTCCAACCAATCTGGAAAGGATATAGCCCCGATGAGTTGCACGTAAGTTATGTAACAAACGGAGTTCACCTTCCAACATGGGCATCATCAGAGTGGAAAGAGTTCTACGAGAAGCACTTAGGAAAAGATATTCTAACAAAACAAGCAGATCGTGCAATGTGGAACAAAATCTACGATGTACCCGATGAAGAGATCTGGAATCTTCGTCAAGAGATGAAGAACAAACTTGTTAAATTCGTTCGTGAGGACTTCCGCGAGAACTGGTTGAAAAACCAAGGAGATCCTTCTCGTATTGTATCAGTACTTGAGAAAATCAATCCTAACGCACTATTAATCGGATTTGCACGTCGTTTTGCAACATACAAACGTGCGCACCTATTGTTCACTGACTTAGATCGTTTGGCTAAAATCGTAAACAATCCTAACTATCCAGTACAATTCATCTTCTCTGGAAAAGCACACCCAGCAGATGGTGGAGGTCAAGGTTTGATTAAGAGAATTGTTGAGATTTCACGTCGTCCTGAGTTCATCGGTAAAATTATCTTCTTGGAGAACTACGATATGAAAGTATCAAAACGTCTTATCTCTGGAGTTGATATCTGGTTGAACACACCAACACGTCCTCTTGAGGCATCAGGAACATCTGGTGAGAAAGCAGAGATGAACGGAGTACTTAACTTCTCTGTACTTGACGGATGGTGGTACGAAGGATACAAAGAGGGTGCAGGTTGGGCATTGACCGACAAACGTACTTTCCAAGATCAAGGACAACAAGACCAATTAGATGCAGCAACAATCTACTCAATGTTAGAGAACCAAATCGTTCCTCTATACTTTGCTAAAAACAGCAAAGGATATTCACCAGAGTGGATTCAATATATCAAAAACTCAATTGCACAAATCGCACCTGAGTTCACAATGAATCGTATGATTCTTGACTATGTTGATCGTTTCTACTCAAAAGAGGCTTCACGTAGTGCATTATTAAAAGCAGACAACTACAAATTGGCTCGTGAGATAGCAGCATGGAAACAAATGGTTGCAGAGAAATGGGATTCAATTGATGTAGTAGATGTAAAAGTTCCTGAGAACTATGAGGCAGGACTACAAGTAGGACAAACTTATCCTATTGAGGTAACTATCGACCGCAAGGGATTACCTAACTGTTTAGGAGTTGAGTTAGTAGTACTTGAAGACCAAGATGGAAAAGAGCACCGCATAGTTAAAGAACTTGAGATAGTTAAGACCGCAGGTGACTTGACAACATTCAAATATGATTATCAAGTATTACGTGCAGGATCATTCAAATATGCTTTCCGCATATATCCTAAAAATCCTGCATTACCTCACCGTCAAGATTTTGCATACGTTAAATGGTTTACAACCGCTAACGATTTATAATAGAGCAAATCTATACTATGAAAAACCAGAAGGTGTGTCGTTAAGACACACCTTCTATTTTTAAATAAGATAATATGAAATATCAATACCTGATAGCAATATATTTAGTAGCAATAAATCTGTTTGCCTATATTCTCTATGCAATAGACAAATACAAATCAAAAAAGTCAAAGTGGAGAATACCAGAGAAAACACTCATAACAACAGCACTATTAGGCGGCTCAGTTGGAGCATTATTAGCAATGAAAATGTTCCGCCACAAAACCAAACACAAAAAGTTTACAATCGGCGTACCATTGATACTGATTGCGCAGATAGTAATGTTTTATATGATAATTAGGAGTTAGGAATGAGAAATTAGGAATTTAATTACTAATCTCTAATTGGCACAAAGAACCAAACTAATTTCTAATTTAAAAATAAGGATTATACTCCTTCTCATAACCAATAGTAGTTGTAGGACCATGCCCACAATAAACAATAGTAGAGTCGGGTAGAGTAAAAATTTTAGAGGTGATATTTTCGCTTAAAGCCTTGTAACTTCCGCCTTGTAAATCAGTTCTGCCAATACTCTCTTTAAAGAGAACATCACCCGAGAATAAAATACCTTCCTCTTTGCAGTAGTAGCATAAACTACCGGGAGAGTGTCCGGGAACACTAATGGCAACAAGCGAGTAGTTACCGATCTCAATCTTGTCGCCCTCTTTAATAATATTTCTAAGAACGGGAACGGTAGAGTTTAGTCTGATACCAAACATTTCGCATTGTTGAGGAATAAGTTTTAGCAATAGTTCATCAGCATCATCACAACTCAAACCAACATTATATCGTTTTGAAATATACTCTGCACCAAAGCAATGGTCCAAATGTAAGTGCGTATTTATTAGATGCTTAACAGTTAAATTGTTACTCTCTATGAAATAAGACACTGCATCCTCTTCATCACCATAATAAAAACCGGCATCAATAATTGCACACTCTTTAGTGTTGCTATCATAAACAACATAACTATTCTCATAAAAAGAGTTGCAAACAAAACATTTAACCTTAAGCATATTTTAAAGCGTTATAAGTTCTTTATTTTTACTATTTATTACGATTTGTAACAGGAACAAACAGAGCCTTTTTAGTTTCAAAGAACTCCTCTTCAAAGAACTCCGAAAGTTCATAAGTTACCTGAATGTTTTTAAACGGAGCGGCTTCGGCTGTAAGGTCGCCACCTTTCAAAGCAATAATACCATTAGGCAGTGCATTCTGTTGTTGTTTAGCAACATTCTTACGGCTAATTCTAAAAAGTTCGTTCATAGGCATTGCAGCACGGCTAACAACAAAGTCGAACAAACCCTTCTCCTCTTCAACACCACATTGGCGAAGTGATACATTCTTCAATCCAATTTGATTTGCAATATCTTCGGCAACCCTTATCTTTTTGCCAGTTCGGTCAACAAGTAAAAATTGACACTCGGGGAACATAATAGCCAAAGGAATACCGGGAAAACCACCGCCAGTGCCAACATCTAAAATCTTACTTCCAGGAGTAAACTCTATAATTTTAGCAATAGCCAGCGAGTGTAAAATATGGTGTTCGTAAAGGTTGTCAATATCCTTACGTGAAATAACATTAATCTTCTCGTTCCAATCACGATATAGAGCATCTAATGCTTCAAATTGAGTAATTTGAGTATCAGTAAGATTTTTGAAGTATTTTTTTATCTTCTCCATAATTAAATAAATTATAATAAACTTTTTATAGGAGTATTATCAATCATATATTTCTCAATATCAGAGTAGGGGATAGAGACCTCTATTGCACCTAATGCATAAGGCGCAATCTCATAAGGATTGTATATCCAGTGAATACCCTCATCATCAACAAAGAAGTTCTCAGTGACATTAACATTATCCATGTCAATGTCATCAGCATACTCTTCACGAGCAAGTTCCTCTTTGATCAGAGATAAAACATTAGGTAAAGACTCCTCTTTAAAAATAGAGTTAATCAAAACTTCTTTGTTGTCGTAAAAATCATACACATAGCACAAAGTTGTGTTTAAACCGTGAGCACCACCAGTGTAAACGTATGTATCGCAAGAGTAACTTAAAATGCCATGAGCATTATATAAAATATCGTTACTTAAGATATATTCATAATTCATCCAACTCTCTCCCTCTATCTTATTCTCTGGAGTAGTACCGCAGACCTCTGTAATATAATTTTTAATTAAATCTTTAGTCAAGGAATTAAGAGCCTCTTCGGTATTCTCCTTTTTAGAGTACTCTTTACCAATACAATTTGAAATAAAATCTTTAGTAAGAAGATTATCATCACCAGCAACACCGTTTGCTAACGGATAAACAATATTTGTAATAATTTCATATTTAGGCATATCACTCTTGTTGGCTAAGTGATATATGGTAGTGTCCGACAAAGAGGTAAACTCCAGTTTGTCAGAGGGAAAATTACTCTCTTCAGTTATTTTGCTGACACTCGATTTATTAGAGTTATTTATACAACTAAAGCATACCAATGCAATAGAGATAATAAAAATAAATTTTTTCATAATAAATAAAATATGTGTGATATACAAAAGTACAAATTTAAAATATAAATCCTAATAGAGTTATGTTATTTTAATCTATATAAAGGCTCATCATAAATAATATAACCCTCATCAACTAAGAAACGAACAACCTCTATAATCTTATCTCTGTTGAACGGAAGAGCGTTAACAATTTGGTTGATATTACAAGCATTAACGCTAAGGAGTTCATTTAATTTGCCCTCAATCTCAGCAAAATCCCTTTTATCAACTTCGTTATTATCACTATTTAAACAGTTATCGCAAATTTGGCAACATTTACCATCTTTCTCTCCAAAATATTCGAGCAGTAAAAGTTGTCGGCACTTCTTATCGTGAGTAGCGTAAGTAATCATGCTCTCAATTCTCTTTTGGAATCTCTCTTTTCTCTCCTCATAAACATCCTTCGGAATATTCACATATTTGGTAGCCTCTCGTGGAGCAGAGAAGAATATATAAGGATTCTGTCGTCTTGGAATATAATGAATAATCCTTTGTCTGCTTAACGAAATCAAAGCCTCGCAAACCTCCTTATGCGACAATGCAGTGCGACGAGCAAGTTGATCTTCGTTAATATAAGCATACTCTGAGAACATTCCGCTATACGAACGCATGGCACACTCCAAAACATTCTCCTCATTTTGATGCTGAGCCTGCCAATTGTATAACTCATCCCTATCAATTAAGAACATCATTCTTGCAGCGGCATCAACATTCTCAACGTACTCAACGTACCCACAAAGTTCAATAATCTTAATAGCATTGTATGCAGTTAAAATAGGCAACTTATATATAGAGCAGAATTTATTAATATCAAACTCCTTAACTAAACCCTCACCCGAGCCAACAGCCACCTCGTAAAAGTCGCAAAGAGCATCGTAACAACGAATAATAAACTCCTTTTCAGGGAACGAGTCGGCAACACGTTTATTTAATTTAGTCTTATCGTTTTTAGAGTATAGGATAACAGCGTAAGCCTTCTTTCCGTCACGTCCTGCACGCCCAGCCTCTTGAAAATACTCTTCGGGAGAATTAGGTAAATCCATATGAATAACAACCCTTACGTTGGGTTTGTCAATACCCATACCAAAAGCATTAGTGGCAACAATAACCCTGCACTCATCATCTTTCCAACGTTGCTGTTTTTGGTTCTTATCTTCATTACCTAATCCTGCATGAAAAAAATCAGCAGAAAAACCACAACTTTGCAAATCCAAAGCAACCTCTTTGGTGCGTTTGCGATTACGAACATAAACAATAGCGCACCCCTTAACGCGGTTTAAAATCCTAACGAGTTCTCCGTTTTTATCATCGCACTCTCTAACAACGTAAGCAATATTTTTACGAGCAAAACTCTTTTTAAAAACATTCTCTTTTTTAAATAGTAGTTTACTTTGAATATCCTTCACAACTTCGGGAGTAGCGGTAGCGGTAAGAGCAAGAACAGGAGCCGAAGGGAAAATCTTTCTAATCTCGGCAATATTAACGTATGCGGGTCTAAAGTCGTAACCCCATTGCGAAATACAGTGAGCCTCATCCACAACAATCATAGAAATACTCATCTGTTTAAATTTCTCTAAAAACATTTCGCTACTCAAACGCTCGGGCGAAACATACAGGAATTTATAATTACCAAATATACAGTTTTCAAGAGCGATATTTGTCTCTCTTCTGCTCATCCCAGAGTGAATGTAAGTGGCTTTAATATGTAAATCACGTAAATGATCCACTTGGTCTTTCATTAACGAAATAAGCGGAGTAACCACAATAGCGGTACCTTCCATTGCTAATGCTGGAACTTGAAACGTAATAGACTTTCCGCCACCTGTGGGCATAAGACCTAAGGTGTCTTTACCATTCAAAACAGAGTTTATAATATCCTCTTGAAGAGAGCGAAAAGAGTCGTATCCCCAATACCGCTTAAGTATGTCATGAATATTCTCGTGCATAAATCAGTTGTTGTAGTATGCTTGCTTCAAAAATACAAACAAAGAATGAAATATAAAAAAATATTATAACTGAAGATAAAACAAATAAATCAAAATTTTATAAAAAAAAGGAGATGCTTCTTTTTTTATAGCAAAAAGTTTTTTAATTTGGCAAATGGATTTAAATTTACAACTCGTTAAATAATAAATCAAAAAAATAATTTATAAACACAATGGCAACAGTAAAATTTTACAAATCAGAAGAGCAAGTACCCTTGGAAATGCACAAGGTACGTGTTGTACAAAAATTATATCTTCCCGCAGTTGAAGAGCGTGTGAAAAAATTGGCAGAGGCAGGAAATAATACATTCCTTTTGCAAAATCGCGATGTATTTATGGATATGCTTACCGACTCAGGAGTTAATGCAATGTCCGACAATCAAGTTGCAGCAATGATGCAAGCCGACGACTCATACGCAGGCTCTGAAACATGTAACCGCTTATTGAAGGTAATAAAAGAGGTGTTCGGAACAGAATATTTTTTACCAGCACACCAAGGACGTGCATGTGAGAACATTCTTGCCGAAACATTCGTAAAACCAGGAGATGTTGTTCCAATGAACTTTCACTTTACAACAACAAAAGCACACATTACACGTAAAGGAGGATCAGTAGTTGAATTAATCCGTCCCGAGGGATTACTACCACAAAGTGATAACCCATTCAAAGGAAACTTTGATATACCGGCATTAGAGAAATTAATTGAAGAGGTAGGAGCAGATCACGTACCATTTGTTCGTATTGAGGCAGGAACAAACCTTGTAGGAGGACAACCTCTTTCATTAGAGAATATGTTACAAGTAGCAGAGGTGTGTAAGAAAAACGGCATATTAAGCGTATTAGATGCATCGTTGCTACAAGATAACCTATACTTCATAAAGACTCGTGAAGAAGCATGCAAAAACATGACTATCAAAGAAATTATGCGTACTCTTTGCGAAAAGATGGATTTAATCTATTTCTCAAGCCGTAAATTAGGATTTGCACGTGGTGGCGCAATTGTATCAAACAACGAGAAGTTGATTTTGAAGATGAAAGAGTATATTCCTTTATATGAAGGATTCCTAACATACGGAGGTATGGAGGTGCGTTCAATGGAGGCAATGGCAGTAGGATTGTTGGAGACACTTGATGAGGAGATCATCAATCAAGGACCAATCTTTATTGAGTACTTAGTAAAAGAGTTGAACGATTACGGAGTCCCAATGATATTACCAGCAGGAGGATTAGGGGCTCATATCAATGCAATGGAGTTTTTAAAACATATACCACAAAGTCAATATCCGGCAGGAGCATTAGCAACAGCACTATACATAGCAGGAGGTATTCGTGGTATGGAGCGAGGATCATTATCAGAGCAACGTAACCCTGATGGAAGCGAAAACTTTGCAGAGATGGAGTTAGTACGTTTGGCATGTCCACGTCGCGTGTTTACACTATCACAAATTAAATATTGTGCTGACCGTGTAAAATGGCTATACGACAATCGTCACCTAATTGGAGGTTTGAAGTGGGTAGAAGAACCAGATGTGTTGCGCTTCTTCTTCGGAAAATTAACACCAATAGGTGATTGGCAAGAGAAACTTGCTGCTAAATTCCGCGAAGATTTTGGCGATAGTCTATAAACATAAGAAGGGTAGAGATTTCTCTATCCTTCTTTCTTCAACCAACCATAAGATATAATTGTTATAAATAAACGCAATCTTGTCAGTCGCAAGGTTGCGTTGTTCTGCCTTTTTGTCACTTTTTAATGAATAAATGCCTATATAAAAAGTTTGGCACAAAATTGGTTGTTATATTAACAAAGGAGAACAAACCTTTGTAATTAAAGATATATATTAACATTAAAAAATATGAAATTATGGAGATTAAACCATTAGCAGACAGAGTATTGGTAAAACCAGCACCTGTACAAGAGAAAACAGTAAGCGGAATTATAATTCCAGATTCAGCAAAAGAGAAACCACTTCAAGGCGAAGTTATTGCAACAGGTAACGGAACAAAAGATGAAGAGATGGTAGTAAAACAAGGCGATAATGTATTATATGGCAAATACTCAGGAACAGAAGTAGAGTTTGACGGAGTAAAATACCTAATAATGCGTCAATCAGATATACTTGCAATCATAAAATAAAAGTTTATAAATTAAATCTAATCTAATACAATAAAGTTATGGCAAAAGATATTAAATTCAATATAGATGCTCGTGAAGAGTTAAAAAAAGGAGTTGATGCTTTAGCAGATGCAGTAAAAGTAACACTTGGCCCCAAAGGACGCAATGTAATCATTGAGAAAAAATTTGGAGCGCCACACATTACAAAAGACGGAGTGTCAGTAGCAAAAGAGGTTGAGTTAGAAGACAAATTCCAAAATATGGGAGCTCAACTTGTTCGTGAGGTAGCATCAAAAACAGGCGATGATGCAGGAGACGGAACAACAACAGCAACAGTACTTGCACAAGCAATCGTAAACGTAGGTTTAAAGAACGTTACAGCAGGAGCAAATCCAATGGATTTGAAACGCGGTATTGACAAAGCAGTAGCAAAAGTTGTTGAGAGCATCAAAGCACAAAGCCAAGAGGTAGGCGATGACTTCTCAAAAATTGAGTCAGTAGCACGAATCTCAGCAAACAATGACGAGGAGATTGGTAAACTTATAGCAGAGGCTATGAAGAAAGTAAAAAAAGAGGGAGTAATCACAGTAGAGGAGGCAAAAGGAACAGATACAACAGTAGAGGTTGTAGAGGGAATGCAATTCGATCGTGGATACATCTCACCTTACTTCATTACCAATACAGAGAGTATGGAGTGCGAAATGGAGCGTCCATTCATCTTGATATTTGACAAAAAAATATCATCATTAAAAGATATGTTGCCAATCCTTGAGGCAACAGCACAATCAGGACGTCCACTATTAATTATTGCAGAGGATGTAGATAGCGAGGCACTTGCAACACTTGTAGTAAACCGTCTTCGTGGCTCATTGAAAATCTGTGCAGTAAAAGCACCGGGATTTGGTGACCGCCGCAAAGAGATGTTAGAAGATATAGCAATCCTAACAGGCGGAATTGTAATCTCAGAAGAGAAAGGCTTGCAATTAGAGAAAGCAACAATCGACATGCTTGGAACAGCCGAGAAGATAACCGTAAACAAAGACAATACAACAATTGTAAACGGCTCAGGCGACAAAGATGCAATAGCAGCACGCGTAGCACAAATAAAAGCACAAATCGAGAAAACAACATCAGATTACGATCGTGAAAAACTTCAAGAGCGTCTTGCAAAACTTGCAGGAGGAGTAGCAGTACTTTACATAGGAGCGCCCTCTGAAATAGAGATGAAGGAGAAGAAAGACCGCGTTGATGATGCACTTTGCTCAACACGTGCAGCAATTGCCGAAGGTATAGTTCCCGGAGGAGGAGTAGCATATATACGTGCAATAGCATCGATTGAGAACTTAAAAGGCGACAACGATGATGAGCAAACAGGTATCGATATTGTAAAACGAGCAATAGAAGAGCCTCTACGTCAAATAGTAGCAAACGCAGGACTTGAAGGAGCAGTAATCGTACAAAACGTAAAAGACGGAAAAGATGATTACGGTTACAATGCACGTACAAACACATACGAGAACTTCTTTGCAGCAGGAGTAATTGATCCTGCAAAAGTATCACGCGTAGCGTTGGAGAACGCTGCATCAATAGCAGGAATGTTCTTAACAACAGAGTGTGTAATAGCAGAGAAGAAAGAAGAAAATCCAGCACCTATGGGAGCCCCAATGGGTGGAATGGGAGGTATGGGCGGAATGATGTAATATTCCCCAATAACTCAATATAGCAAAAACGATGTGCCATTAGACACATCGTTTTTTTGTGGTTCATTATTCTAATAACTACCCATAAGGTAGTTGAGTTTATGATACCTAAAACTAATAATTACAAAACTACCTTTTGAGATTTATTCTCGGTAACAATAATATAAGCACCCTTAGGTAATGTAATTTGAGTTGAGCCATTAACTGTTATCTCTTTAATAACTTGTCCTGATATGCTTACAACACGTAGTTTGCCATAGTAATCGTTAATGGCAATATTGTTCCCATTAATAATCTTAATTTCTGGAGCAGAAATCTCACTTTCTTTAATGCCCGTAAAGTCTGTCTCTACAAAATTTGTAAATTCGCACCAACCCTCTGCTGACTTATATTTGGAAATAGAACCGATAGGAATATATACAGGAATTGATTTGTTAACACTATAGAAAGGCATACCTTCATCAAACCCATAAGATAATGTTGGAGGAATAGTACTCAATACAAAAATTTCAGATAAACTATTACAATCAAGGAATGCGTTTTGTGAAATAATAGAAACGCTCATAGGTATTTTCACCCATTTTAAACTTGAGCAGTTCCCAAAAGTGGATTCTTTAATTATAGTAACTCCCTCTGGTATAATTGCAGATTTTAAATTTTCACAGTCCGAAAAGCAATATGCTCCTATACTATTAACACTATTAGGAATAGTAATATATGTCAAATTTGAACACTCCTCAAAAGCATTGTCCTCAATAGTAGTTACTCCTTCTGGAATAGTTACAGATGTTAAACTTTTACATTTCTCAAAGGCTGAATTTTTAATATTATTTACGCTGCTTGGTATATTTACCCATTTTAAACTTGTACAGCCCAAAAAAGTCATTTCTTCAATGGTGGAAATGCCTTCTGGTATTGATACAGAAACTAAACTTTCACACTCATAAAAAGCGTAAATTTCTATTGTGTTTACACTTTGAGGAATTGTTACAGATGTTAAATTTTTACATCCCTCAAATGCACTCTCTGCAATAGTATTTACAGTATTTGGAATTGCATATCCACCTTGTTTCCCACAAGGATATTGAATAAGCGTTGTTTTTGTTTTGTTAAACAATACTCCATTTTGAGACGTAAAGTATTTGTTATCTTCTGCTACATTAATTGCTGTTAATGGATCACTATAAGCGAAAGCAGCTTCTCCTATTGTTTCAACACCTTCGGGAATTACTACTGATGTCAATCTGCTCCATGCAAAAGCATAATCACCAATGACCTTTACACTCTCAGGGAAATTTATTGATGTCAAACCAGTTCCGCAAAATGCTTCTTCATCAATAGTTGTTACACCATTAGGAATAGTTATAGAGGTTAAACCTATACATTCTGCAAAACAGCCAACAGGTATTGTTGTAATGTTATTAGATAGTTTTACATCAGTTAAACTTGAACATTCCCCAAAAAGATACTCACCCAAAGATGTAACGCTATTGGGAATTTCTATAGATGTTAGATTTTGAGCCTCATCAAAAACACTCTCACCTATTTTTGTAACGCTATTGGGTATAATAATAGATGTAAGTTTACTATCTGCAAATGCGTAATCTTCAATAATGTCAACACCATCAGGAATTGTGTATGTTCCATATTTTGCAGGAGGACATTGCATAAGTTTTGTTTTTTCTATGTTAAATAATACTCCCTCTTCTGAAGTATAGTGTAGATTATTACTGTCAACATTAATAGCAGTCAAGTTATCGCATCCAGCAAAAGCTCTCTCTCCTATCTCCGTTACACTTTTGGGAATAGTGATAGTTGTTAAACTGTTACAATTGTTAAATGCATTATTGCCAATTTTTGTAACACTTTCAGGTATTGTAACAGATGTAATATTTTTTCTGCTATCACAAGCCCAATCTCCAATCTCTGTTACAATGTAACTCGAAGCATCAAAATTAACTAAAAATGGTATAATTACCTCTCCGGTACATTCGTAATCATCTACCTGTGTTAGTTTTATAGTATTACTATGCGTAATCTCAAAGATAAGATATTTCCCATTTTCACATTCATAGGAAAATGAATCTCCAACTGATGCTGCATATGCATGTAGTGTTGTCAATAGCATTATAAATGCCACTAAATGTTTTGTGTAGTTTTTAAATTTCATACAGATTTATTTTAGTTATACATAAAGTTAATTAAACCCGTTTTTAACCTCACGCATAACCATAAAAAAAAGCGTGAGTTGGCTATCACGCTCTAAAGGTACTACCACATACCCGCATACAAGATAAGCACAACCCACGCAAGGCGTAGGCGTTAAGTGCCTATTGTCCTTGTATGCTTTCAAAAGGTGGTAGTTTTTTAGAGCAAATGACAATAGCAAAACGCTATAAATATATCAATGTCTTGATGATCTATTTCATCACTGCAAAATTATTAAAATATTTTAATATTTCAATATGTTATTTTGTAAAATAAATAATGCCTATTAAACCATAGTCTAATAGGCTTTATTCCTAATTCCTAATTAAAAACCCTTCGTTTTTTGATTCTGCTCTTGCTCGGCAAAATTTAAGTAAACTTATTTTGCCCTCGCTTACTCGCAAAATTCCTAATTTCTCATTCCTAATTATTTAATAATAAGATAAACCGTGTAGGCAATATAACCGAGAGTTAGAATAGCACCTTCCCAGCGGTTAATTACATTTTTACCTCCAAATTTGCTGACAGCATAAACCATAAGAGAAGCAGCAATAAGAACATAGTAATCAACAAAACTGAAATCATCTAACGAAATGGGAGTAATAGTAGCACTGCAACCCAATATAAAGAATATGTTCAGAATATTACTTCCTAAAACATTGCCTAAGGCAATACCAGCATTACCCTTTCGTGCAGCATTAACCGAAACAGCCAACTCAGGTAATGAACTGCCAGCCGATACAATTGTAATACCAATAATTGCCTCCGATAAACCAAGCAAACGAGCAACCTCAGTTGCCCCTCCAACAAATAGTTTGCCTCCAAATATAAGAGAGGCCAAACCAACAATAATATAAAAAACTATTTTCCAATTTGACACACTCTTTATATCCTCGTTACTCTCTTCGCTATCATTTGAAATACTAAAAGTATATCTGATAAATACGGCAAGAAAGCATAAAAGAATTAAACCGCTGTAACGAGAAATCTCTTCATTTTCGCCACCTCCAATAAGCATTGAGCCTGATACCAAAATCAGAACAATAGAAGCCAATAGATTAAAAGGTAACTCACGCGACAACATTTTCCCACTAAATTTAATAGGAGTAATCAATGCTGTAACGCCCAATATTAGCATAGTATTAAACAAATTGCTACCAATAACATTTCCCAAAGCAATACCTGAACTCCCTTTTATAGCAGAACCAACACTAATAACCAATTCGGGCAACGATGTACCCAAAGCCACAATGGTTAAACCAATAACGAGTTCGCTGATATTAAATTTTCTTGCAAGTGCAGTAGCACCCTTTACAAGAGCGTCAGCACCATACAAAACAAGAGTAATTCCTGCTATAAATCCAATAATTGAAAGAATCATTTTTTATTGTAAATTAGTATTAATAAAAAATTTTTTTTGCGGTAGTTTTCTACTGCAAAGATAGTGCAAATCGGATAAAAATATTACCTTCGTAAGGCAAAAGGTAAAACAAAATGGCAAAAAGGATAGGGTTATTATCAGATACACACGGATATTGGGACACTCGCTACGAAAAACACTTTGCCGAGTGTGATGAGATATGGCATTCAGGCGATATAGGAGCGGTTGAAGTGCTTGATAAATTAGAGGCTCTAAAACCTGTTCGTGCTGTATATGGCAATATTGATGGGCAAGATATTCGATTACGAACAGCCAAACATCAAAAATTTGAAATAGAAAATACATCAGTATGGATAACCCATATAGGCGGTTACCCGGGACACTATGCAAAGGAGGTACTGCCCGATATATTTCGACATCCACCCAAACTCTTTATATCAGGTCACTCTCATATTCTAAAAGTAATGTTTGATAAAACTCTTAATCTATTGCATATCAATCCTGGAGCGGCAGGAGTATATGGATTTCATAAAGTAAGAACATTGGTAAGATTTACAATAGACAACGGAGAGTTTAAAGATTTGGAGGTAATAGAACTCGAAGAGAAATAGAAACTTCTAAAAATAGTAACGATGATAAAGATAAAATACTAATCTTCATCATCGTTATTTTTTTTCTCTCTCCGTTTAATAGTATATCTTAATGCAAAAATAAAAGCCAAACTAATACCAATAAGCGAAAAGTATTCAAAATAGTTACCATAAACAATTATTAAATCTCTTGCCCAATATGCCATTAGAGCGATATATATAACAAGAATAAGAGTAATTATATCGTATAATTTAATCATAAATAATTCCTTATATGCTTTAACAAAACAAAAAAGAGAGTCGAAATGTTTTTCAACTCTCTTTCCTCTATATATAGTATTCTCGTTTACATATTTTGAAGTTTTTCATAAATCCTTAGGGTAGCCCATGCATCTGTTGCAGCATAACGTTTTTGAGCATCTGTTAAAACATCAGCCTCCCAATTTGAAAGACGTTGAGTCTTGGAAATCTTCTTACCAAACAATATTGCATATATCTTTTGTAAACTCTTCTCTCCAATACCATAATTGCAGATAATAGTTTGTATATCAATGAATCCTTTTGGAGTAAAGTTTGCTATATTCTTAAGCATCATAAAATCATCTTTGAGCGACAATCCCACTTTAGTGATATTTTCATTCTCAAAGAAAGCAACAATCTCAGGCGTAAAGCCAATGTTCTTTAGTCTGAATAAGAAACAAGTATCATTTGTTGAAACTTGAAGTAAAGATATTTTATTCCTTTTTCCTTTCTTAAAAGAGGGTTTGCTTTCAGTATCAATACCAACAATGTTAAAATCCGAAAGATAAGCAATAGCCTTTTTTGCCTCTTCGCTTGATTGAATAACAATTATTCTCCCCTCAAAAAACTCTTTATCAAAGAGAGCAACATCCTCTTTTGAAATGTAAATAAGATTCTCTTCCTCTGTGGTAACTGGCTCTTTAATATTACTACTATTAAAACTCATTATCGTACTCCTCATTATTGTAGTCCATGCCATACTCCTCACTATCCATCTCCTCTTCTGAGTTGTATAGCAGAGAGTGTAAAGGTCGTAGCACGTTAACCAATTTTTGTCCCCAATACTCTCTGAAAGCCTCTAAACAGTCAGTTAATGCGGCTCTTGAATTATCTTCATCTCCTAAACGATATATCTCTAAAAAATCTCTGATTGGTTGCCAAATGTCAGTTAGGTCTTCCGAAATAAATGCAGTAATAGGAGTGTCGCTATATTGCATACCCTCCATAAAAACCTCTAAGTATGTATCGTTATGCCCGAGCAACTGTTCAATACCGCCTCTAACACCATTATACATATCTTCACTAACAAAGCGTTCGGGGTAATCAACAAAACACTCTTCAGGGGTAATAAGTGATGCTTTAATATATAATAGAGGTAAAATCTTTGAAGCCTTATTAATAAAATCAACTCTCTCATTTTGGTTTGCACCCTCAACTAAGGCACAATATTCAACACAAACAGTAACAAATTCAACACTGTTTTTGCCATAAACATATTCATCCATATTGCTACAATATCAAATAAATAAATTCTTTTCAATAATATAATCACTAACCTCCTTAGTTGTGTACGATAACATAGGTTTCCCGCACTTAAAACTATCTCTTATCATTGTTGAAGAGATACCTATTTCTGGCGTATTACAAAGAGTAATACCATTTGGTAAAGCCTCTTTGTCAATATCATATCCCGGTCGGGGATAAATTATAATTTTAAAATTTTTGAGAATAAAATCATACTCTCTCCATTTATCAAAAATAACCCAGTTGTCAGCACCAATAATTAACGAAAAGTTATGTTCAGGATAACGCTTGCATAACTCTCTTAAAGTATTTGCGGTGTAAGAGGGGATAGGTAACAACAACTCAATATCGCAATATTTAATATTGTCAAAATGCTCTATTGCACGTTTCACCATCTCAATCCGATGTTTCTCATCCAATAGAGAGGAGTCTGCTTTTAATGGATTTTTAGGTGTAACGCTAATCCATAATTCGTCAATACCAGTATTATTGCATAGGTATTCAGCAATAACCAAATGGCCTATATGAATAGGATTAAACGAGCCTCCAAAGAAACCAATCTCCATTTCTATTACTTCTCAATAAAGTTTTTAATTATATTTAGTGCTTCACTTTTAGCACTCTCCAGATCATCGTTGATAACAATCTTGTCAAACTTCTCTGCAAAACTCATCTCATATTCAGCCTTAGCAAGACGTTTCTCAATGGTATCCTTTGAGTCAGTGTTTCTACCAATAAGTCTTTTTCTAAGTTCCTCAACACTTGGAGGCATAATAAACATTGAAAGGGCTTCGTCTCCAAAAATATTTTTAATGTTAACTCCGCCAACAACATCCACATCAAAAACAACATTCTTGCCCTCTTCTCTAATACGTTCAACTTCGCTTTTAAGAGTACCATAAAAGTTATCTTTGTAAACCTCTTCGTACTCAATAAAGTCGCCGTTGGCAATTTTTTTTCTAAACTCATCAGGAGTCAAAAAATAGTATTCAACTCCATTTTTTTCATTTCCACGAGGTAGGCGTGAAGTAGCAGAAATTGAGAATGCCAAATCTAAATTACATCCCAACAAATAGTTTATTATCGTAGATTTTCCTGAGCCTGAAGGTGCAGAAAATATAATTAGTTTACCTCTTTTCATAAAAATAAAATAACTCTGTTATAGAACATTCAGAACTTGCTCTTTAATCTGTTCAAGTTCATCTTTCATTTGAACAACAATACGTTGAAGTTCTGCATTATTGGCTTTTGAACCCATAGTATTAATTTCTCTTCCAAGTTCTTGTGCAATAAAACCAAGTTTCTTGCCTTGACCTTGACGAGCATCCATAGTCTCTTTAAAGTATTTTAAATGATTATCCAAGCGAGTTTTCTCCTCATTAATATCAAGTTTCTCAATGTAAAAGATAAGTTCTTGCTCAAAGCGGTTCTTGTCATAATCAACCTCTTTGATTTTCTCCAAGTTTTCAATAAGTCTTGCCTTAATCTTTTCAATACGCTCTTTCTCGTAAGGCTCAACGCTGTTAAGTAACTCTCTTATGTTTGTTAATTTGTTCTCAAAAATTGATTGTAGCATAACTCCTTCTTGTTCTCTAAACTTACAAAGAGCATCAATAGCCTCAATTACACCACCCATAATAGCCTCTTCCTCCTCTTCGTTAACCTCTTTAACTTCGGTAGTAATAGCCTCGGGCATACGTAAAAGAATTTCAAACCAATTTTCGGGGATAGTAGCACCAATCTCATTGGCTGCATCAACAATCTGTTCTTTATATTTTTTAATGACAGGGATATTTACACAAGCACCATTTGCCGAAGAGATATTCTCAACCCTCATCGAAAGTTCAACCTTACCGCGTTCAATACGTTGAGCAATCTCACTTCTGATGCGTCCGTCAATAGAAGAGTAAACAGACGGAATCCTTACCGACAAATCCAACTGTTTGCTATTTAGTGATTTAATCTCTATGGTAATATCACGAGAGGGAAGTTTAACAACACTCTTCCCGTATCCTGTCATTGAGTATAACATAATATTATTTTAAAGTTTAAAAAATTATCTTGCGAAGATACAAATATATCTCGTAAAAATAGTGCTAAATTAACAATAAACTGTTATTAGAAGGTCCATTTTAGAGTAATCTTAAAAAAGTTCTATTAAAATCCACACTTTTTTATTATCTTCGCAAAATAATCTGAAATTAGTTAGTTGCTTTGCAACAATTAGAGATTTAATTACTAATTAACAAGTCTATGCTTGTTGATTTTGCTTTCGCTTTGCAAAACTTAAACAAAGTTAGTTCTGCTCATGCTTATTAGCAAAATTCCTAATTTCTCATTTCTAATTAAACGAGCGCACGCTCGCTAATTGACAACTTTGTATGCCTTGTATAATAAATATTGAAACATCAACAAAGGTCTGTTCTGTTGCAGTAACTTGCGATGGAATGGTTGCATTTAATCGAGAACATTACGAAGGTCCATCGCATGCTTCGCTTTTAGGAGGTTATATTAATGAAGCATTAGAGTTTATAAATAGCAATAAACTTAAAATAGATGCAGTAGCAGTGAGTGGAGGACCAGGTTCATATACAGGGTTACGTATAGGGGTATCAATGGCAAAAGGATTGTGCTTTGGTTTTAATGTCCCGTTAATAGCTCTTGATACAACAGAGATAATGTCGTGTTCGGTACTCTTTAATCCCAAAATTGATGAAGAGGCACTCCTATGCCCAATGATAGATGCTCGCAGAATGGAGGTATATTCTGCAATATACGACAGAGCATTACAACAGATATTACCAATAGAGGCAAATATAATTGATGAAAATAGTTTCTCAGATATATTGAAAGAACGCAAGGTGGTATTCTTTGGCGATGGTGCAGAAAAATGTAAAGAAGTAATAAAAAGCGAGAATGCAATATTTTTAACAGGAGTAGTACCATTAGCAAAATCAATGTTGGCACTATCCGAAAGAGCATTACGCAACCAAGATTTTAAAGATACTGCCTATTATCAACCCTTCTATTTAAAAGAGTTCCAAGCAACCACTCCAAAAAATAAGGTATTAAATAATTTATCAAACAAATAATGTTAGAGTATAATACACAACTAAAAAAATTACTCCTTCCAGAGTATGGTAGAAACATACAACAGATGGTTGAGTATTGCATAACCATAGAGGATCGTGAGGAGCGAACACGTTGTGCATATTCAATTGTAGCAACAATGGGAAATCTTTTTCCTCACCTTCGTGATGTAGATGATTTTAAACATAAGTTGTGGGATCATTTGGCAATTATGTCTGATTTTAAACTCGATATAGACTATCCATATGAGGTATTACGCCCCGATAACTTATATACTGCTCCAAAGCAATTAGAATATGACCAATCGTCAATAATGTATCGCCATTACGGAAAGATTATTGAGAAGATGCTTGGTAAATGCCAAGAGTATCCCAAAGGTAGCGATGAGCAAAAACAGATGCTCTCTATAATGGCGAATGTAATGAAAAAGACACTCTACAACACAACAAAAGAGGTTGTGGAAGATGATAAAATATTAAAAGATATAAAGGAATATATTCCTGATGCAACAGATAAACTTACTGTTGATGATCTGAATTTGAGGTCAATCAAAGAGTTGCAAACACGAAAAACAAATACAAATAATAACGTTCGTAATACACGTTTCAATAAAAAATAGAGAATATGTCATCTTTCATTATAAAAGGCGGGTGCCGTTTAAATGGCACTATAACTCCCAAGGGAGCAAAAAACGAGGCCTTGCAAGTAATATGTGCAACACTTCTTACCGATGAAGAGGTAACAATAACAAACATACCAAATATAAAAGATGTAAACAATCTTATAGACCTTTTGGCTGATATGGGAGTAAAGGTTACCCGTATGGGAGAGGGTGCATATACATTCAAGGCAGATAATATTGATTTGGCATATCTCAACAGCGAAGCATTTATAAAAAAATGTTCATCATTACGAGGATCTGTAATGATAGTAGGACCATTGGTTGCTCGCTTTGGAAAGGCAATAGTAGCCAAACCGGGAGGAGATAAGATAGGTCGCCGCAGATTAGATACACACTTCTTAGGAATACAAAGGCTTGGAGCTAACTTCACATATGACGAAGAGAAACATATATATGATATTACTGCTAATGGATTAAAAGGATGCTATATGCTTTTAGATGAAGCATCTGTAACAGGAACAGCTAACATACTAATGGCTGCTGTTCTTGCAAAAGGGGTAACAACCATCTATAATGCAGCGTGTGAACCATACTTACAACAACTCTCAAAGATGCTAAATAGCATGGGAGCAAAAATAGAAGGGGTAGGTTCTAATCTATTAACCATAACAGGAGTTGAGAAGTTAGAAGGTTGTTCACATAAACTACTTCCTGATATGATTGAGATAGGAAGTTTCATAGGAATGGCTGCAATGACAGGCTCTGAAATTAGAATAAAAGATGTGTCAATAAAAGATTTGGGAATAATCCCTGATGCTTTCCGCCGATTAGGAATAACCATAAAAGAGGAGGGTGATGATTTATATATCCCACAACACGACCATTACGAGATAGAGACCTTTATGGATGGCTCTATAATGACCTTTGCAGATGCTCCGTGGCCAGGATTAACACCAGACCTTATGAGTGTTATATTAGTTGTTGCAACTCAAGCAAAAGGTAGTGTGCTTATACATCAGAAAATGTTTGAGAGTCGTTTGTTCTTTGTTGATAAACTAATAGATATGGGAGCTCAAATAATCCTATGTGATCCACACCGAGCAGTAGTAATAGGTCAAGACAAACAACACCCACTTAGAGCAACCACTATGGTGTCGCCCGATATCAGAGCGGGAATAGCATTGTTGATAGCAGCAATGTCGGCACAAGGAACAAGTAAGATAGATAACATTGACCAAATAGATAGAGGTTACGAATCTATTGATGAGAGATTAAATGCATTAGGAGCATCAATACAACGCATAAGCAATGATTAAACCCCAAGAGGTAATAAAAATAGGTAAGGTAACCAAAACACATGGTGTTTCGGGAGAGTTATCGTGTATCTTTATAAACGATATATTCGGAGATGATGATGCCCCATATTTGGTAGCAGATATTGATGGCATATTTGTTCCATTCTTTATAGAGGAGTATCGTTTTAAAAGCGATGTAACTGCTCTAATAAAGTTTGAAGATATAGACGATACAGATTCTGCAAAACTCCTTTTAGGGAGAGAGCTCTACTTTCCTGTGAAATATATAACAGATTCAGAACCTCTAAATTACGGAGAAGGAATTTTAGGCTATAAAATATATTCAGCAGAAAAACTTATCGGAACAATAGAGGGAGTTGATGACTCAACAGCAAATGTATTATTTTCGGTAATAACTGAGAGTGGGGAAGAGTTGCTTATACCTGCAGTAGATGACTTTGTAGAGACCATTGATGATGAAAAAAAGGAGATTCTAATGAATCTCCCTGAAGGCCTTTTAGATATTTAATAGGTATATCATAAATTATATAGTGTTTTATACTAAAGTAACTCTTTAATCTTTAAAAATTCACTTTCAAAATTTGGGGTAAAAATTTCTTTACCTATATTGTTTACTATATCTGTAATACTCCAGAATCTACCCTCATCAACCTCATCAAGATCAGGTGTGATTATTCCATTATATGTAGTCTTGAAGCAGTTTATGAGTTCACGTTCAATATCTGATTCAAACAGATATTTTGTAACCAAGTAGTATTCAAATTCTCTAATCCCTAACTCTTCACGAGCCTCACGTTTCAAAGCCTCCTCAACCTCTTCGCCATAATCTATGTGACCACCAACAGCTGTATCCCATTTACCAGGTTGAATATCCTTCTTCATTGAACGTTTTTGCAGATACAATTCACCTTTGCTGTTAAGGATATGAAGATGCACAACAGGGTGTAAAGGTTTGCTGCCTCCATGACAAAAGCTTCTTGTTGCTTTACCAATAACAACACCATTCTCATCTACTAAAGGAAATAATTCATCTCCATTACTCATCATCTTAATTATTGTTTGGTTTATAATTTTCTGCGATAGTAGCCAATTTGTTGCTATCAGCATCTTTGCTACACTCTGAGAAAGGAATTGTAAATCTGCATCCACTCTTCCATTCAGAGCAACCATATGCACTCTTACCTTTAATTAAGATACCCTTACCACAGATAGGGCATTTAACATCTTTGTTGCTCTCTTTTTTAGCCTTAGGTTTCTTGTCTGTTTTGTTTGGTTGTTTGCCCTTTTTCTCTTTTGAAGATTTATCGTTTTTCTTGACGTTGTTGCTATTTTCTTCAATGGTAATAACCTTGTAACCTGCATTTTTAACGTTGGTTACAATATCCATAACCATAAATTTTAGTTCTTCCAAAAAAACTTTACCACTATACTCTTTCTTTTCAATTTTGCGAAGTTTATTTTCCCATTGACCTGTAAGTTCGGCCGATTTTAGAAGTTCTTCATCAATAGTATCAATAAGTTCAACACCAGTAGGAGTGGCAAACAAACTCTTACGCTCTTTCCTTATATAGTTGCGTTTATAAAGAGTCTCAATAATAGCTGCCCTTGTTGAAGGACGTCCAATACCATTCTCTTTAAGAGCATCTCTAAGTTCATCACTGTCAACAAACTTACCAGCAGTCTCCATTGCTCTAAGCAAGGTAGCCTCAGTATAAGGTTTTGGGGGTTGAGTCATCTTCTCTGAAAGAGTAGGAGAGTGTGGTCCGCTTTCTCCTTTAACAAAGGTAGGTAGAATCTTCTCTTCATCTTCATTTGGATTTTCATCATCCCCTTTACTCTTTTCAAAAACTACACGCCATCCCTGTTCTAAAATTTCTTTACCAGTAGCCTTAAACTCTACTTCATTGCACTCTCCTAATACTGTTGTAGTAGCAAATTTGCAATCGGGGAAGAATACCGCAATAAATCGCCTAACAATAATGTCATAAACCTTTCTTTCATTATCCGAAAGAGATGTTGGAGTAACATTTGTAGGAATTATAGCGTGGTGATCAGTAACCTTTGAATCGTCAAAAACTTTTTTCGATTTAGGAAGACTTTTAAGGTTAAGTTCATTTATAAAAACACTATATATTGCATTTCTTCCTAAAGCACTCATTATACCAGGAACTTTAGGGTATATATCGTTACTTAAGAATGTAGTATCAACACGAGGGTAAGTAGTAAACTTCTTTTCATATAAACTCTGAATAATTTTCAATGTATCATCAGCAGAGAAAGAAAATTTCTTATTACACTCAACTTGTAACGAGGTCAAATCAAATAGGCGAGGAGCAGCCTCTTTCCCTTGTTTCTTTGAAACATCAGTAATAAAGAACTCTTTATTTAAAATTGCATTTAGAGCCTCCTGACCTTTTTCTATTGTATCAAATTTACCTTTTGCGGCAGAGAAAACCGTGTCTCTATAAACAGTCTTTAGTTCCCAATATGGAGTTGGAACAAAGTTTTCAATCTCTTTTTGGCGATTAACAATTAGTGCAAGGGTAGGAGTTTGTACCCTGCCAACCGACAATACTTGTCTGTTCTGTCCGTATTTAACAGTATAAAGTCTTGTAGCGTTAATGCCTAACAACCAATCTCCAATAGCACGAGTAAGACCAGCTTCATATAATTTATCAAACTCTTCTTGAGGTTTAAGAGAACTAAATCCCTCTTTAATTGACTCCTCAGTAAGGGATGAAATCCATAATCTCTCTACCTTACATTTGCATCCAGCCAATTGCATAACCCATCTTTGAATCAACTCACCCTCTTGTCCAGCATCACCGCAGTTAATAACTGTATCAGCCGAAGCAATAAGTTTTGCAATAGTGGCAAATTGTTTCTCTACTCCTTTGTCATTGATAAGTTTGATGCCAAATTTAGGAGGAATCATAGGAAGAGCATTTATGTTCCAACTCTTCCATTCTGGAGCATATTCATGAGGTTCTTTAAGAGAACAGAGGTGACCAAAGGTCCAAGTAACGCAATAACCATTACCTTCATAATAGCCATCTTGTCTATTGTTTGCACCAATGATTGAAGCAATCTCTTTGGCAACACTCGGTTTCTCTGCAATACAAACTTTCATAAAATAATCTTATAAATCCTCCTCACTTTTAAGAGTTGGAAGAGTCCATTTATATCTTACAGCCATAATACGAGTAGCAATAACGCCACCAGCCGCAAGAATTTGAGTGATAATATCATTGACACCCATACGGAACGAGATCCAATAAACTATACCTCCAAAGATACAAGCCGAAGCATAAATATCTTTTCTAAAGATAAGAGGTTCTTCATTAACAAGAATATCTCTTAATATTCCACCAAATGCACCCGTTAGGGTACCCATTATAATAGCAACCCAGAAAGGATAATCCAAAGCTATTGATTTTTGAATACCAACAACAACGAAAAGTGCTAAACCAATTGTGTCAAATATAAAAAATGTATTTTCGAAACGTAGAATATTCTTTTGAAGAATAATAACCAATAGTAAAGCAGCAGCAGTAATAATCAAATATATTGAGTCGCTCATCCAAAAGGGGGTGACATCTAAAAGAAGGTCACGAAGAGTTCCTCCTCCAATTGCTGTAACAAGGCCAACAACGTATGCTCCAAAGAGGTCAAATCTCTTTCGGGCTGCCATTCTTATACCGCTTATTGCAAAAGCAAAAGTTCCGATAATCTCAACAATATACAAGAAGGTGCTATTACTCATTTGCTCTATTGTATTTATTTCTTATATTTTATAATTTGGCTGTGCTAAATATATAATTTTTTTTAGTTATTAACTCCAACCATCATAACTTCAAACTTGTCGGCTTTTTTGAAAATTTTCTTTACAAATTTTTGAACATCTCCAGCAGTTATATTCTCTATTATCTCAACATAGTTCAAAACATCAGTACTACCGAAAAGAGCCTTGTCGTTAAGTTCGCTAACCCAGAAACTATTTCGTTTTACATTATCGTTAGCCTTCTTGAGCATATACTTTTTAACGCGTTCAAATTTCTCGTTGTCAATATCCTCGTTAATTACTTTAAACATCTCTTTAATTGCACGATCTTTTAAACGTTCCATACTCTCAACATTTGTATCAAAAGCAAAGCGGAATACCCACTCATTGTTTAAACTAACAACAGCTTTAGTACCAACACCATATGTGCCACCCTCTTCCTCGCGAATAGTAGAAGTATATACCATATCCATAATTTGCTCAAATATGCTTAGCATCATCATGTTTTTAGTATTACATTTAACCTTACCAATAAATCCGCAGTTAACAGTACCTACAATGTTTTCCATTTTTCTCTCAAAAACATTAATGTACTCTTCATGGCGCATACCAAATTTGTCGTTACCGCATTTCTCTTTTTTCTTTGCTGAAGGAAGTGAGCCAATATATTTCTCAAATAGAGGACGAAGAGTCTCTTCATCAATATTACCAACAACATTGAACGTGAAATCTCCAACATTGCTAAAGCGCTCTTTCCATATATCAATTATTCTATCATAATTAATTAATTTGGCCTTCTCAATATTCAAAGATATTCTTCTTGGATTACCTTTATAAATAGCAATAGCAACAGAGTCTGCCACAGCATTCTTTGGGTCAGCATCTTTATTCTTCAATGCCTCTTCAAGAGCATCTTGCCAAACAGAGAAAGCCTCATTGTCTTTGCTAATATCAGTAAAATGAAGATAAATTAGTTGTAAGAAAGTTTCAATATCTTTAACCGAACTAACACCTCTTACAGCCTCCGATTTATTGCCCAGACTAACCGAAGCATTAGCACGTTTACCAGCCAATAATTTTTTAATTTCGTTGTTGGTGAATCCTCCCAATTTGCTTAAGCCTATAACCTCGTCAAAAACTAAAGTATTATAAACATCTGCCTCTGAGTTATCATACAAATAGGCACCACCTTTACTAACACCATTTATCATTATTTGGTCTTTCTTGTAGTCGGTATTTTTTAAAACTATCTTAGCACCGTTTGAAAGAGTCCATGTTTTAGTTCCAAGTTTTTTGTCAACACTCTCTTTAACAACCTTACCGGGAATAATCTCTTTTGAAATAAGTTCTTTATCACCCATTTCATCTTTATAAGGTTCAATATTGCTATTGTTTACATCCTCTAAAATAGTAAGAATTTCCTTTTCTGTTGGATATGAAACCCCCTCTTTTTCAATAGCCTCAATTAAAACAACTCGGTTATTGTCAGTAACAACAGTTTTAATATAGTTGTTAATATCTTCGGCAGTAATTTTGTTAGCAATACTCTTTATTGCCTCAAAATCTTTCTCTATACCCATAATAGAACCGCCATTCAAAAAGAAATTCAAATACTCTTTTATATATTTTGAGTTTGCAACCTTTGCACGTTCATTATATTCTCTCTCATAGAACGATATAATGTTTGCTTTAGCACGTTCATACTCTCCTGTTGTAACACCATATCTTTGTAATCTCTCTATCTCAGTAGCCAAAACAATAATAGCCTCCTTGCTCATTCCCTCCTTAGCAACAGCATCAACCATAAAGGCATCTTTGTCAGCCAACATTTTACCATCAATACATCTGCCGTTTAATATAACAGAACCCGGTTTTTGCGAAATCTCTATAATACGTTGAGTGAAAATGTCACCAATAACCGATTTAATATAAACATCCTCAACACCAAGCATTGTTGATTTTAGTTCATTATCAAGAGGGTTATGTTTACAATAAATTGAAACATCTGTACGGTTATACTCCTTGTCTGTTGCCACTGAAACAAGAGGAGTTACATTATCAGGAATTTTTTCCCAAACCCTTTCGGCTCTATTCTCATCTAATTTTCTTTCGCTCCAAATCTCTTTAATTTTAGCCTCAACAGCATCAGCATCAATATCTCCAACAATTATAATACCTTGAAGGTCGGGGCGATACCATTTTTTATAATAATTTTTTAAAGTCTCGTATGAAAAGTTTTGAACAACCTCCATTGTGCCGATAGGCATTCTGTTGGGGTATTTAGTACCTTTAAATAAAACCTTAGCCGTAGCCTCATATAAACGCAATGGAGCAGTATTGCGAGTTCTCCACTCTTCAAGAATAACACCGCGTTCATTATCAATTTCATCATGCTCCAACGATATGGCAGCCGACCAATCATATAAAATATACAAGCAAGAGTCAACTATGTTTTCTCTGTCAGTAGGAACGTTATCTATATTATACACAGTTTGGTCAAACGAAGTATAAGCATTAAGGTCATTACCAAACTTAACACCATTTCTCTCCAAATAGTTAATCATCGATTTGCCAGGGAAATGCTCACTACCATTGAACGCCATGTGTTCCAAAAAATGGGCTAATCCCCTTTGGTCATCCTCTTCAAGAACCGAACCAACCTTTTGTGCAATATAAAAATTAGCACGATTCTTACTCTCATCATTATGGCGGATAATATAAGTCAAACCATTCTCTAAAACGCCATACTTCACATTTTCATCAATAGGAAGTTTCGATAATTCTTGAGCCATAAAAGTTGCAGAAAACAACATTAAGGCAATCGATAAAAATAATTTTTTCATAGTATCTCTCTTTCTGTTATTATACAATTCATTTTAATATCATGGGGTTCTGTGGTAATACAATCAACAACCTGCATATCGTATCCAATACCAATAAAATAAGCATTGCTGTTAGTTAGTAATCTATCATAGTAACCTTTTCCTCTTCCGAGCCTATTAAGATTTCTGTCAAATGCAACACCCGGAACAATAATAAGGTCTATTAATCCAATCTCAACTTCATCACCTTCTGGTTCAAAAATACCAAAAGCTCCAACCCTAAGTAATTTCTTATTGTATTTTTTGATAACCAAGTTATCGCCTACAACAACAGGTAAAAATATCTCTTTTGAACCATTCCACTTCTCTAACATACAATCAGTAGGAAGTTCATCAGGTAGCGCATTATATAACAATATATTTTTAGCCTCCTTAAATTGAGTAAGAGTTTCAATTTTGTTCATGACCAAAATTGAAGCAGATTCTCTCTCTTTATGAGAAATATTGAGTTTGCCTTTTTTTATACTCAATCTTAATTCAGCCTTATTCATAAATTTCTTCCTCTCTAATAGGAAAACCTTTGTCCTCATTTAAAATATCCACTGCTTTGCGGAAAGTTTCATCGTTCATCAGAACAATAGGATAAAAGGCCTCATCTCCTAAAATATTTCGAGCAATATTAGCATACAAATTGTTCAAAATCTCTTTACGAGAAATATTTATATAAACAGGGCGAGCTTTAATATCTTTACTTGCTGCAAAAGCAACAAACTGACTAAGAATATCCTCTCCTTTTAAATATACAAGCAGACTCTTTGCTGATTTAAATTTTGAAAGTTTCTCTCTATTCTCGTCAGAGTATTTAAAAGCAAACTGATATATAATACCATTATTTACAACCTGAGTTAGATAAGGACTATAAAACGAAGTATCGCGAGGAACAAAAATATCAGGCATAATACCACCGCCGCCATAAACAGTTCTTCCGTATATAGTTTTGTATTTAATAGAATCATTCATATGAATACTATCTTGCGAGTCAAATTCTCCATGTTCAAATCTGTTAAGCAAGTCCATTTCGTAGTTTTCACTATCACCCATTTTATACTCTTTTTGGATAGAGCGTCCTGAAGGAGTGTAATATCTTGCAATAGTTAAACGAATAGCAGAGCCATCATTAAAAGGAATCTGTTGTTGTACCAATCCTTTACCAAACGAGCGGCGACCAATAATCAACCCCCTATCGTTATCTTGAATTGCACCAGCAAAAATCTCACTTGCCGAAGCCGACCATTCATCAACCAAAACAACTATCTGATTATCTTGGAACGAGCCCATTCCATTAGAGAATACCTCATTTAAAGGCGAAGCATTACCTTTTGTATAAACAATCATATAGCCAGCAGGGAGAAATTCATTAACCATATTAATTGCCGACTCCATATATCCACCAGAGTTGCCTCTAAGGTCAATAATAAATTTAGAAGTACCCTCTACTGCTAATTTTGCAAGTGATGTTAAAAACTCGCTATAAGTATGTTTACCAAACTTGCTAACCTTAATATAGCCAATT
The DNA here is from genome assembly GCA_015061035.1 of Bacteroidales bacterium. Classification (GTDB taxonomy): domain Bacteria; phylum Bacteroidota; class Bacteroidia; order Bacteroidales; family G3-4614; genus Caccoplasma_A. Next base: position 105,166 of record SUXK01000002.1, on the reverse strand, counting down.
TCATCATTAGGTTTAAAAGCAACGTCAACGCTATTAACCGGAATATCACCACGAGTAATATCAATATCTATAATATCTTTTGATGACGGACGAAGAATAGATAACTTAACATTACTATTCTTTGCACCTCTCAATCGGTGCATAACCTTTTCGTTGGTAATTGAACTTCCAGTAATAGAAGAGTCATTAACTGAAACAATCCTATCTCCTGCTAAAACTCCAGCTTTCTCTGATGGTCCACCCGATATAACATCCACCACCATAATAGTATCGTTCAATATGCTGAATTGAATACCAATACCGCTGAACGAACCATCAAGGTCATTATTAACCATCTCTAAATCCTCTGCTGGAATATACGAAGAGTGAGGATCTAACTCTCCAATAATTTTAGGAATAACCTTTTCGGTAAGCGAATCAATATTAACAGAGTCAACGTACTCGTTACTTATCAAATACATTAAACCATTAATCTTGCTTTGACCAAAGTTTGGTATAACCGAAATAGGAGAATTACTATATTTAACACCAATGTAGATGCCAACAACAATTGCGATAGCAAGTAATAGGGGATATAATATTTTAAAACCTTGTTTCATAAATACGAGATAACCTATTCATCAATTTTTTCATCACCAACATAGCAAACCTCAACACCAGCTCTCTTTAAAAGGTCAAGCCCTTCACTTAGTCTGTAATACTCTAAGAAAACCACCCTTTTTATGCCTGCCTGAATAATAAGTTTTGCGCACTCTATACAAGGCGAAGCAGTAACATAGAGAGTGGCACCTTCGCTACTATTATTAGTTCTCGAAACCTTAGTAATAGCATTAGCTTCGGCATGAAGAACATATGATTTAGTATGGCCAGTTTCATCCTCACATATATTCTCAAATCCCGATGGAGTACCATTGTATCCATCAGATATAATCATTTTGTCTTTAACAATTAAAGCACCAACTTTGCGACGTTTACAATACGAATTTTCAGCCCATATTTCAGCCATTTTCATATAACGGCGGTCCAATATATTTTGTTTCTTTTCCATAGTAAAACAACAATAATTTATTTAAATTATTTCTCTGCTTCGCTTTTTAACCAAGCAATCTCATCTGCCCATATCTCCTCATTAGGAGTTTCAAGAATAAGAGGAATACCATTCATTCTATCATCCTTCATAATTCTTGAGAAAAGTTCTTTGCCAATAACACCCTCTCCTAAAGAGTCGTGTCGGTCAACACGAGAACCAATACCTTTTTTAGCATCGTTTAGGTGCATACCTCTCAAGTATTTAAAACCCACAATCCTCTCAAAGTCATTAAAACTCTTTTCGTAACCTTCTGCCGAAATCAAATCATACCCAGCAGCAACGGCATGGCAAGTATCAATACAAACACCAACTCTCGTTTTATCCTCAACCTTATCAATGATAGCAGCCAGATGTTCAAATTCAAAACCAATATTAGAACCTTGCCCAGCAGTATTTTCAATAACCGCAGTAACTCCAACGGTTTTATCCAAAGCAATATTAATACTCTCAGCAATAAGCGTAATACACTCGTCAATACTTATCTCTTTAAGAGTACTGCCAGGGTGAAAATTTAAAAGTTTCAATCCAAGTTGACTACAACGTAGCATCTCATCATTAAAAGAGTTCCTTGATTTCTCCAAAGCCTCTCTATAAGGGTTCCCTAAATTAATAAGATAACTATCATGAGGAAGTATCATATCGGCCGAGTAGCCAAATTCAGTACATCTCTCTTTGAATAAATCAATACTTTTTTGAGTAAGAGGAGGAGCAATCCATTGTCTCTGATTTTTAGTAAAAAGAGCGAATGCTGTTGCCCCAATATTGTGAGCATTTAAAGGTGCATTTTCTACACCTCCTGCTGCCGAAACGTGAGCACCAATATATTTAGTCATAAATAATCATTTTTTATTTTTGCGAAGATACAAAATATTTATAAAAGTTCTTAGTTTTTAACCGTTAGTTTTTAGTTTTTTATTTCAATAATTAATGCGATAGATTAATAATAATTTATTAAAAACATTTTGGCATATTTGCGGATATATAGTAACTTTGCAGAAGTATTAGAATGGAATAATTACGTAGATGAAGAATATTCGCAATTTTTGTATAATTGCCCATATTGACCATGGCAAAAGTACACTTGCCGACCGCTTATTAGAATACACTAACACTGTATCTGGAAAAGACTTGCAGAACCAAGTCCTTGATGATATGGATTTGGAGCGTGAGAGAGGAATAACAATCAAAAGTCATGCAATACAGATGGAGTATAAAAAAGGAGGCGAAACATATAAGTTAAACCTTATTGATACTCCGGGACACGTTGACTTCTCATACGAGGTGTCACGCTCAATAGCAGCATGTGAAGGAGCATTACTAATAGTTGATGCTTCACAAGGAATACAGGCACAAACCATATCAAACCTCTATATGGCAATTGATAATGATTTGGAGATAATACCAGTATTAAATAAAATTGACCTGCCAAGTGCTCAACCCGAAGAGGTAGAAGATCAAATAGTATCGTTGCTTGGATGCAAACCAGAGGAAGTATTACGAGCAAGTGGAAAAACAGGAGAGGGAGTACTTGAAGTATTAGACGCAATAGTAGAGCGAGTACCAGCACCAAAAGGAGATGCAGAAGCACCACTACAATGTTTGATATTTGACTCAGTATTTAATCCATTTAGAGGAATTATCGCATACTTTAAAATAGTAAACGGAACAATCCGATCTAACGATAAAGTAAAATTTGTTGCAACAGGAAAACAATACGAAGCAGATGAGATAGGAACACTCAAACTCGATATGGTTCCTAAAAAAGAGTTATCTGCAGGAGATGTAGGATATATCATATCAGGAATAAAAACCTCAAAAGAGGTAAAAGTAGGAGATACCATTACCCATATAGCACGACCATGTGACAAGGCTATTGCAGGATTTGAAGAGGTAAAGCCTATGGTCTTTGCAGGAGTATATCCAATTGATCCACAAGATTTTGAAGACCTTAGGTCATCACTTGAGAAGTTGCAACTCAACGATGCCTCACTAACATTCCAACCAGAATCATCAGTAGCATTAGGATTTGGATTCCGTTGTGGATTCCTTGGTTTGTTGCATATGGAGATAATCCAGGAGCGATTAGACCGTGAGTTTGATATGGATGTAATAACCACAGTTCCCAACGTATCATACAAGGTATATGATAAAAAAGGGAATATGGCAGAGGTTCACAACCCATCGGGATTACCGGAACCAACACTAATTGACCATATTGAAGAACCATATATTAGAGCATCTATAATCACTACAACCGATTACATAGGTCCTATTATGACACTATGTTTAGGCAAGCGTGGTGAATTGATAAAACAGGAGTATATCTCAGGAAACCGTATAGAGTTGATATACGATATGCCATTGGGAGAGATAGTAATAGACTTCTATGACAAACTAAAAAGTATATCAAAAGGATACGCATCATTTGACTATCACATCCACGACTTCCGCGAATCAAAACTTGTAAAGTTAGATATATTACTGAATGGCGAAACAGTAGATGCTCTGTCAACCCTAACACACTTTGACAATGCCGAACCATTTGGTCGCCGTATGTGCGAAAAGTTAAAAGAGTTGATACCACGTCAACAGTTCGATGTGGCGATACAAGCGGCCATAGGAGCAAAAATCATTGCACGAGAAACCGTAAAAGCAGTACGTAAGGATGTAACAGCAAAATGTTACGGTGGAGATATAAGCCGTAAACGTAAATTGCTTGAGAAACAAAAGAAAGGAAAGAAACGTATGAAGCAAATAGGTACAGTGGAGGTGCCACAAAAAGCATTCCTTGCAGTACTAAAACTTGATTAGAAATATATAAAGAGAAATTGTTCAGCGAACAATTTCTCTTTTTTTAATAATAAAACAAAACAAGCCATAAAAAAGGTTTATACGCTTGATAATTAAAAAAATATTAATACCTTAGCAAAAAAAATTAAGACAATGAAAAGATTATTTACCCTAATAGCAATATTAGTATTTGCATTTACAACAAATCTATCGGCACAAGAAGTTGAAATCTCTAAAAAAGAGCAGAAAGCGGCAAAACGAATGCTTGAAGCGCAAAAAGATTCCATTGCAGGAGTAATGGCAAAAAACGCAATAGATAGTGGCGAATGGATATTTAATGCAATATCAATTAATGTAAGCGGTGGAGCAATGATGAATGTACCATCAAACCTAAACTTTTTAATGGTGCAAGGAGAACAATTCACCTTTCAAACCTCAACAGGATTTGGTGGAGGACCAAACAATATGGGAGGAATAACCACTACAGGATTAATAAAAATAGAGGCAGTAGATGTTGACCGACATGGCAATATATCATACTCATTACGATTGAACGGAACACTGTTAAATGCAACAGCAACATTAAACCTTCAACGTAACTCAAATATGGGAGATCTCTATCTAAATATGGATAGGGGAGCACGTAATATATCAATGACAGGAGCAGTATATTCATTAGGTTCATCTCAAGTATTCGAGGGCACTTTAAGGTAATTACGTAGTAATTAGAATTGACTTGCATGTCAATTCGTGCCTTAAAGTGGGGCATACAAGGTATTTGTGAAACAAATAGGATTAACTGAATGTTAATCCGGCCGCAGTATGGGGAGCATATCCTCTATGCGACGGAGGGAATCAGTGCTCTGTGCGACGGAGGAAAAAAGGTAATTAAATCAGTAGATAATGAGCATATGCTTATTGAATCTGCTAATTGATTTTGGTAGTAATAATATTTTTAATACCTTTGCGATAATAAACAAAATATTTATTTGATAAATAAAAGTAATAACAATCTCATATTTAGGCTCTCTCTACTTGAGGGGGTTGGGATGAGGAATAATAATTTTTGCCTATGAAATATTAGCGTATAATTGATACGCACATCTTGAACATATTGGAAAAAGCATTATAGCTATATTCTACTATTCAGAAAGTTTGGCGACTATAAGAATAGCAGTGGGAATACGGTTATAAATGCTCGTGTTTTTACACGGGCTTTTAGTCGTTTTACTGCTGGGTTACGCCAAACACCTCTGAATGGAAACGCTAAAAGTTCCGTGCTTTTTTTATGTGCGTATTTACCCCTATTGTAAAGGAACAGTGAATTAATAATTTTAATTTGATAAAAAAATGAAAAAGAATATTTATCGTTTCTTTGTGGTGATAGTTGCTACTACATTACTAAGTGCTGCACTTCAAAGTTGTGCTATCTTTAGTGATCCAGCCTACCAAGAATCTTTCAGGCAAGGATGGAATTTGACTGCACCTGAAGAATACCGTTACTAATTTTTTTTAACAATGACGGAGTAAACCGAAAAGCCGATAAGTGAGTAGGAAATATTAAAAAATTATTATTATGAAAAAGATTATATTTATTTTAATGATAGCCTTTGCTTTTTGTTCTCAAATAAAAGCGGCAGATTATATATATAGTGTAACTGTTACAATTTCTGTAGATTATTATCTTTATGATCGTTATGAAGGCGAGGTAGGTCACTCTACAGGAGCTAATGAGACTCAAATAATACAAGTTTGCGCAAGTTCTCCTGAAGATGCCCGTACTCAAGCAAAAAAACAATGTTCTACTATGTGTGAAGGAGCTCAAGAATATGGAACAGGCGAATGGAAAGGGAAAACGTTACCTAGATATAAAAGACGCACGGTGTATGATGCAGTGGCTTTTAATACTCAAACAATCTGTAATTAATAAGTCTAAACAAATTATTGTGGACAGTGTGTCATAATTGATAAAATACTGTGTTGTTTTCAATATTAGGGCTCAGTTATGTACCTATGTACACATCTTTCGCACTAAATTTCAACGCCTTGCATTTTATCAATTTTCAAATACCTTAAGAGGCTGAGCCAAATTTTATTTTGACACAGCCTCTTGTTTATATTCCCCAATTATACCAATTAGTCTAATTTGACAAATATGACCAATCTTAAAAACTAAAACTCACTTGTAAAGTGGAATTTAATTTTTGGAAAATCGCTCTGAGCCATTTGTAGAACGTAGGCAGAGTCGGCAAGGAAAACATCTCTACCTTCTTTATCCTTTGCCATATATTGGTATTTGCGTTTCTTAAAGTTCTCCAACTCTGCTTTATCATCGCTCTCAATCCAGCAAGCCTTATACAATGATATAGGCTCCCATTTACATTGAGCACCATATTCATGTAGTAGGCGGTATTGAATAACCTCAAACTGAAGTTGTCCGACAGTACCAATAATCTTACGGTTGTTGTATTGGTTAACAAACGATTGGGCTACACCCTCATCCATAAGTTGATCAATACCCTTATTAAGTTGTTTGGCCTTCATTGGGTCACTATTCTCAATATACTTAAACATTTCGGGAGAGAAACTTGGTAACCCTTTAAAGTGTAACTCCTCTCCTGCAGTTAAAGTATCTCCAATTTTAAAGTTACCAGTATCTGGCAAACCAACAATATCACCAGGATATGCCTCGTCCAAAACCGATTTCTTTTGAGCCATAAAAGCAGTTGGGCTTGAGAAACGCATCATCTTGCCATGGCGAACATGTTTGTAGTTTTCGTTTCTGACAAATTTACCCGAACAAACCTTAACAAAGGCAATACAACTGCGGTGGTTGGGATCCATATTTGCGTGAATTTTAAATACAAACCCAGTAAAAGCCTCCTCTTCAGGCTTAACTTCACGCTCAATAGCATTTATAGGACGTGGGGTAGGAGCAATATCAATAAAGCAATCTAATAACTCTTTAACACCAAAGTTGTTAAGAGCAGAACCAAAGAATACAGGAGCAAGTTCTCCTTTAAGATACTCCTCCTTCTCAAAATCAGGATATACTCCCGATATAAGTTCAAGGTCATTTCTCAAACGTTCGGCATCATCCTCGCCAATATAATTCTCAAGTTCTGGGTTGTTAATATCGGTAAACTCAACACTTTCGGTAACAACCTGTTTGCTTGGAGTGTAAAGGTTTAAGTTTTTCTCATATATATTATAAACACCTTTAAATCTTTGACCAATGTTAATAGGCCAACTTAAAGGACGTACCGAAATTTTCAACTCACTCTCCAATTCATCAAGAATTTCAAAAGGGTCTCTACCTTCGCGGTCCAGTTTATTTACAAAGATAATAACGGGAGTTTTACGCATACGGCAAACCTCCATAAGTTTACGAGTCTGCATCTCCACACCCTTAGCAACGTCAACAACAATAATAACGCTATCAACAGCCGTTAGAGTGCGATAAGTATCTTCGGCAAAATCTTGGTGACCGGGAGTGTCAAGAATATTAATTTTATGGTTGTTGTATTCAAAACCCATAACAGAGGTGGCAACCGAGATACCACGTTGTTTCTCAATTTCCATCCAGTCCGAAGTTGCTGTCTTTTTAATCTTGTTCGATTTAACAGCACCAGCAATATGAATAGCACCACCAAAAAGCAATAACTTCTCAGTAAGAGTTGTTTTACCGGCATCAGGGTGGCTAATAATTGCAAATGTCCTTCTTCTCTCTATCTCTTGTGTTAGGGTACTCATAAAATTAATCTATATTACTATTTAATAACTTAATACACTCTTTTAAACTCTCTCTCCATTCGGGTATCTCTAAACCATACACCTTTTTAATTTTGCTCTTATCTAAAACACTATATGCAGGTCTTTGAGCCTTTGTTGGGTATTGGTCAGTTGTAATGGCATTAACCATGCAATCAATATCTGCAATTTTAAAAATCTCACAAGCAAACTCATGCCACGAACATTCTCCCTCATTTGAATAGTTGTATATCCCAGACTCAAACTTATTTGAGTTTACAATACTCATAATAGCATTTGCCAAATCACGGGCAAAAGTAGGAGTTCCACGTTGATCGCAAACAACATTTAAACTCTCACGCTCTTTGCCAAGTGAAATCATTGTCTTAACAAAATTTCTACCAAAAGATGAGTATAACCATGAAGTTCTTATTGTAATACTCTGTTCGGGTAATATATTGGCAAGAGCAATCTCTCCTTCAAGTTTTGTTTTGCCATATACTGATTTTGGATTTGTTGTGTCGCTCTCTATGTATGGCATAGTAGCATCTCCACCATAAACATAGTCGGTTGATACATGAATAACTTTTGCGTTGGCAATCTTTGCGGCATTGGCTAAGTTCTCAACTGCGAGAGTATTTATTTTAGCACAAATCTCACTATCATCTTCTGCTTTGTCAACAGCAGTATATGCGGCACAGTTAATGATAAAGTTAGGTTTGTGAATTTCAACAAAATTACAAATATCACTAAAGTTTGTAATATCCAACTCCTCAACATCGGTAAAAATGTAAGAATTGATATTATCTCTATCAGCAATGCAACGCATCTCATTGCCTAATTGACCATTAGCACCTGTAATTAATAAAACTGCCATAAAACTATTATAACTCTAATTCGCCTGCTTTATCTTGTTTATATAGTTCTGAGAGATGAGATAAAAACTGCGAAATAGTTTTACTTGCAGCAATTGTCTCTTCCGAAATCTCTTTTTTAGTTAAACGTAGCATCAATAATCCGTATAGCATATTGAACGCAGTCTCAATATCACTACACTCATTTGCCCCTTGTTTACCCTTTATCTCGTTAATGTAAGGTAGTGCTTTGTAAAAAGCGGCGGTATAAAGAGGCATCTTGTGCGAAGCCAGAAGTTGAGAGTGAAGGTCGTTGAGTTTGATAATGACATTTGTGTTAATCTGCAAATGACCTCTCTCCAATTTGCCCTCATTTCGCATCATTTCAATTAGGTTCTCATACCAATTCCTTATCTCGGCTTTAACCTCTGGAGCAACATTATAACCCTCCACAATATTAGCATTAATCAGAGCAATGTCATATTTACATGCTCTGATTATATCCTCCACCTGCCACATATAAAGCAGATATTCGGCTATATTGTTCTCTCTCTTCTCTTTTGCAATAATCATATCTCTTTATTAGAATGAGAAGTGTAACTCAATTCTCACGCCACCTTTTTTAATATTCGGTAAATCTCTGTATGTTACACGGAATACATATTCAATTCTTAAAATACTTAATATGTTGTCCAATCCAACACCCACCTCCATATATGGCAATTTAGGTTTCCAATGAGCATTTTGGTTAACATCGGGGAAACGCCAAAGTGTGGGATCTTTCTCGGGATTATTCTTATCCGACAAATAACCAAAGAAACCTCTAAACGAAACAACCTCTCTTATTTTCAAATATTTTATATATGGAATGTGGTTAAACAGAATACCATTGGCATAATACTCAAGATCCCAAGCAGCGTAGTTGTCAAAAATAAACTCAACAGGATTCAATACTGAGAACGATTGAGGTTGAATTGTATAAGTAAGGTTGGCATCTGGAATAATCAATGCTGTATATGGAGTCTTAGTCCATACCTTTGAGAACTTAAGACCAGCATTCAAGTGTCCGTAAGTTGAGAACCAGAAAGCCTTTTGTAGGCTTAAATCGGTGCGTTGGTAGTTGTACTTACTATTCAAGAAACCTTTCCATCCCATTCCGTGGTTAAGCAAAATAATAGGAGCTGTTTTTGAAATAGGGTATCGTTGACCTTTAGTCTGATAGAAACGCTCTTTGTGGGCATATCTTATTTTTATATTGAAGTCTGCTTGGTCATATTTCTTAAGAGAGTTTCCGTAACCATCAACAAACTCCATCCATTGAGTAGCCTCCTCGGTCTTAAATGCAAAACCTATATTATACGATAATCCATGTCTGTGTTCTCTCATATACTCAATCTCAGAAGTTCTCAAATATGTAGAGCGAACATCTTTCATACGTTTAAGAGCCAAGAATACATTATCCTTATTGGTAAATCTGTATTGCTGACCAAGTTGGTTAATATCGTACTTGTGTGATAGACGAATTTGATGAATTGGATACTCTTTGTAATGCTCCTTTTTATCAATAAAAGAGTATATGAAATCGGCTTTGTATTTAAACTTCTTGTCGCGAGTACCAAATGCCACGTAACCATCCAAGAAGATACGTTTGTGTAAGTTAGGAGTAGTCATACCACCAATTCTTAAACGAGCACCCTCAACGGTATTACCACTAATAGTAGTATTCAAAGGGCCTAAATCAAACTTGCTATTCTTAGAGGTTGGAACATATCCAGACACCAAACTTGTGAGAATTTTCTCAGACCAATAAAATACCTTATTCTGTCTAAGTTGAGCAAGAATTTTATCCACTGAGTTCTCTTTCTTCTTGATAGGAATCATACGATTATCTTCCCAATATTGATTTGGTTGCATTAAAGCGTACTCATCCTCAATAACTGCGCCCTCTTTTTCAAAAATTGAACTATCAGCAGGAGCCTCAAAACTATGGTTTCTACAACCAATTAAACGCCTTACGTGTAATCCTTGAATACCTGGCATCAGTTTCATTTCAACAATTGCGTCATCCAATTTCTTGATACGCAATCCGTCTTCAGTACGAGTAAACTCCTGTTTAATCTTCATACTCTGAACGTAGTTAAGATTAATATCTTTAGGTACGTTCATATCTACTTTCTTGACAAAGTATGTAGAGTCGAGAGTAACGTAAAGGTGTCCCACAAAACCATTGGATTCAGAGTTGTGAGGAGCAAATCCTAAATCAACACATTGAACACTATCAATAGCAATAGTGTCTAAAAGGTAGAATTTATAAAACGAAGGAGCAATATTTGAAAGAGGACTCACAAAGCGAGTAAGCATCAAATTAATTTGGTTATCGTAAATATTAACCTCCTTAAAAAGTTCATCATAGAATTGTTGCATACTCTCTTGGTTGAGCATGTCATCAATACCCATACGTCTGATAGCCTCAATATATTGCTTTTTAGTATTTCCCTCTTTCTTGTAGTATATCTTAGAATTACGCTCTTTTATTGATACTGTCAAGATAGGCTTACCCGAAACTTCCGAAGTATCAACATAATCAAACAAGAATTTAAATTTGCGAAAAATAGGTTTCTCTTTCTTGCTTTCATTAAAATCATTAAAAGCAAGAGTTAACCTATCATACTGGTCATGAGTATAATAATCCTTCTCTTCTAAACTATTGCTTTCTCCTGCTTTAATAACTTTCTTTACAAACTCTACGGCAGGGTTTCCTCTGCGCTTATATCTTTCGCGTTTAGGTTTAACCACTACTTCTTCCATTGCATACTCTTCGTTTTGCAACTTTACCGAGATTTGATACTTTTCACCTCTTATAACAGGGTAAACGTAATCTTTGTAGCCAACCGAAGATACAATTAACTCTTTTGAATCAGTACTTGTTTTTATTGAAAAGTATCCAGCCTCGTCAGTCATCTGAACCGTTTGTGTGCCTCTAAAATATACAGTAACATAAGGCATTGGCTCGTTTGTGGTAGAGTCGGTTACAATACCCGAAACGTATGTAGTTTGCGCTTGCACCGAGGTCGGCATTGCAAAAAGGAGTGTCGAGATAGTAGCAAATAATATTATAAAATATTTACGCATTAAATTACTCAATTTTACTATTAAAAAATCGATTGCAAAGGTACAAAAAATATCCCTAACTTATTGTTTTATATTTCCTATATTTTATCCATTTTGCATTTGTTATCAAAAAATAATAAATTAAATATTAAATATTTCAAAAAAATAAAAAAATAATAGCAAAAAAGGGAATAGTAAAATCAAATAATCTAAAAAATCTGTATTATCTTCGCACTCAAATTATAAAAAAAAGGAATCGTAATGGGGAAAGAGATTGAACGTAAATATTTGGTAACGGATAATCAATATAGGATTCAATCATGTGTAACATATATTCAGCAAGGCTATCTAATATCTCAAAAAGAGCGTGTGGTAAGGGTTCGAATAAAAGGAGATAAGGGGTATGTAACCATAAAAGGTGAAAATATAGGAGCTACTCGGTCTGAATATGAATACGCAATTCCTGTTGTTGATGCAAAAGAGATTATTGAGAATTTATGCGAAAAACCCATAATAGAAAAAAACAGATACATCTATAAAGCGGAGGATGGTCATGTATGGGAGATAGATGAGTTCTTGGGAGATAATCAAGGATTGGTAGTTGCAGAAATAGAGTTGTCTGATGAACGAGAAGAGTTTACTTTACCAAAATGGATAGGAGAGGATGTAACCTATGATGCTCGATATTATAATTCAAATTTAATAGAAAATCCCTATAAGAATTGGAATAAATAAATATAAATCAAGATGAAAAAATTAAATTGCTTAATACTGCTAATAGCAGTAATCTTAACAGCATGTAGTACAGTCCCATTGACAGATCGTAAACAGTTTTTATTAGTAAGCGATCAAGAGGTCTTGGCATTAGGACTACAAAGTTACAACGAGTATATATCAACAGCCAAACCATCCCCTGATACAATCAGTGCAAAAGTAGTTGCTGAATGTGGAGCAAAAATTCAAAAAGCAGTAGAAAACTATTTAGCGTCTGCTGGAATGAGTTCTCATATTTCAGGATATGAGTGGGAATTTGTCTTAACTCATGATAGCACAGCAAATGCTTTCTGTATGCCGGGAGGTAAAGTTGTTGTATATGATGGATTGCTGCCATATACAAAAAATGTTGATGAGTTGGCGGTAGTAATTGGACACGAAATAGCACATGCTGTTGCAAAGCACTCAAACGAACGCATCAGTCAACAAATGATATTATCAGCAGGGTCACAAACATTATCAGGAATACTATCTGGAAAATCTGAGACCGCACAATTATGGGGCGAAACAATCTTTGGATTAGGAGCAAACTATGGAGTGATGTTGCCATTTTCTCGTAAACAAGAGTACGAAGCCGACAAGTTAGGATTAATATTTATGACAATGGCAGGGTATGAGCCGTCAGTAGCGGTTTCGTTCTGGGAGTCAATGAGTACAGGCGGAGCATCAATACCTGAGTTTATGAGTACACACCCAAGTGATGCAAATCGTGTAGCAAAAATAAAGGAGTTACTCCCGGAATTAGAACAATATAAAAAATAATAATTTTAGGTATGATACATAAAAAGGATAGACTTGGTAAATAGAAAAGTCTGTCCTTTTTTGTATAGTATATCTATTCTGATATCTTAAAATTATATTTTAATATTTCCTATCAAATAAATTATACAACTTTTATAATAAAAATATAAACCATTCTGGATTTTTGCTTATCTTTGTTAGGTTGTCAATATTTAGCAATAAATTTTGTAAAATCATTATACTAATCATTTTGATGCCTTGTTAAATATTTATTATAAATATATTTTGTTTTATATAAAAGCAAGTTGGCATAATATTTGATATTACTTTTAATAAAAACTTTACAATGTTAGAGATAGCTGAAAGAGAAAGAGGGAAGATTTATAAATCTTTATCTGAAGGCCTTGTGTACAAGGCTATTAAACAAATTGAGTATCTGTTTGAAGAAGCAATAGAGCCTACTCCATTGCTTGTAGAAAAGGTGAATGAGGTTAAGTCAATATATTCTAAAATGACGCAATATATTGCCTCTGAAGATCCTCAACGTGGTGATATTTATAATAAATTAATTATTACATTGTATGAAGTTGTTGATGAAACTATTGATATTTTTATTTTAAATAATTTAGTTTCTTCCTACATGTATGATAAACGACGTTATTATAATTCAATAGGAGGCGCTGATATTGATAAAGAAATAGTTTTTTTGAAAGAAGAATTAAAAAACAGTATAACAACCGAGAGTCTGAAAACTATTGAAAACCTTCAAAATGAGATATTCAATATAATAGCAACATCTTTTGCTGTAAAAGCAAAAGATAAAGATGCAATATATGCACTCTTAAATACTGATGAATTTGGAGTTGTAACATCTTCGTTAGTAGTATCTGCATTAACTATATCTTCAATATATTACTATTCTGAGGATAAGTTGCTACTTTTGCTTGATGCTTATTCAAAAAGTAATAATGAAGAGGTAAAACAACGAGCACTTTGTGGAGCATTAATTGTTATGTACATACATAGCAAAAAGGTAAATCTTTCAAAAGGTCTTAAATTAAAAGTAGAAACGCTCTCAGCTGAAAATAATTTCTGTGATGATGTTCGTTTTATTTTCCTTCAGTTTATTCGTTCAATAGGAATTGAGGAAGTATCACGTACTTATACACAAAAAATCACCGAACTGGCAACAGAATTGAATGATGAGCTATTATCAACAATAAAAGGTAGGAATATTGAAGATTTAAAAGATTTGGAATCTTTGTTAGAACAAAATCCCAAATGGCTAAAAAATCTTGAAGATAGTGAATTTGAGAAAAAGTTAAGAGTTGTAAACAATTTGCAACTCGAAGGTTCTGATTTATTGATATCAGCCTTTTCAGGGAAGAAAGAATTCCCATTCTTTAAATCAATACAAAATTGGCTAAGACCATATACAAATGAATATAGTGAAATATATGAAGGAATAAAAGAGAATTCCAAATTGGGAGATATTCTTGAGAAAACATTCTTTTTGTGTAATTCTGATAGATATTCGTTGCTCTTCTCATCAAATCTAAATAACCTCCAAGATCTTATGTTAACAGGTCTTCCAAGCGAGTTGAATATGAGTGATATGTTTGAGGACAGTATTGAACCATCAAGAGCAGAGGCAAAATTAAGAGCAAGATTATATATACAAGACCTTTATAGATTATTTACTCTATCAAAATTTAATCTTCCTAAAATATTCTCTTCCCATATAAATCTTTATGAGGTTGATGCGTTAAAACCTATTTTTCAGGATGGTGAAACATTGAGGAATATAGCAGAATTTTATCTATCTAAAGGACATTATGCTTATGCTAAAACATATTTCAAATTATTGTCCGATAATAATCCAACAGATTATCTTTTATATCAAAAGATAGGATATTGTAATCAGATGCTTAAAGATTATAAAGGAGCAATAAAAGAGTATGAAAAAGCAGATATTATAACAAGGGATGTATGGACAATAACAAGTATAGCACTATGTTATAGATTAACTGGAGATACAGCAAAAGCAATTGAGTATTATAAAGAGGCTCAAAAATTAGAACCAGATAATGTCTCGTTTGAAATGCAAATAGGTTATACCTTGTTAATGAGCAATAAATATAAGGAGGCATTAGATCTATTTTATAAAGTAGATTTTGTAACAGACGGAACACCCAAAACTTGGCGTGCAATAGCATGGTGTTCATTGTTGTTAGGAAAGTTTGATGATGCCCAACAATATTATGAAAAGGTGTTGTCAGAATCCCCAACATCAAATGACTATATAAATATGGGACATATCTATTTGATAAAAAATGATATAAATAATGCCCAAACCTATTATGCAAAAAGTATTGAAATGAGTTCATATAATACAGAAAATTTTGAGGATTCAATATCTAAGGATAAAGATATACTTCTTAATTTCGGAGTTTCGGATATAAAAATTTCAATATTGAGAGATATTATAATTAATAATACCGTATCTAAGAAAAACACATATTAAAAATTGTTGTGAAATTTAGTGCATACCTTATTTGGCAATTAGTTATATTTACTTTATCTTCGCATTATAAATATACATATGTAATATGAGGGGTGAAAAAACACGATTAAAATTAATTGAGGTAGCACGTCAACTTTTTATAAAATCAGGAGTTGAATCTACAACAATGAATGACATCGCCATTGCAGCAGGAAAAGTTCGCCGAACACTATACACTCATTTTAAAAGTAAAGAGGATATATATTGGGCTGTAGTGGAATCTGAGATTATGCAATTGATAGAGAAGCTTAAATCAATTGTAAATCAAAACTTGCCCCCAGAAGAGAAACTTGCATACTATATCTTTCATCGCCTTGAGTTAATAAAAGAGATAGTGTTGCGGAACGGAACACTTAGAACAGAGTTCTTTAGAGATGTATGGAGTTTAGAGCATGCTTGGAAAGATATAGGACAACAAGAAATCTCACTATTACGACTGATACTACAAGAAGGAGTTGATAGCGGAGCATTTGAGGTAGATAATATCCAAGCAACGGCAATATTAATACACTATGCCTTGCGAGGATTTGATGCACCGTACGTTCGTAATCATTTTCAGCGAATGGCTCCGGGTAGAGAGGAAATAAGGGCAGCAGCAATCGATTTGATATTAAATTCTGTAAGAGCAAAAGGAACAGTTTGTACAAAATATATATATCCAGACAGTCATTAAAAACAAAAAATATGAAACTATTAGAAGGAAAAGTTGCTATAATAACAGGAGCAGCAAGAGGAATTGGAAAAGCAGTAGCAATGAAGTTTGCGCAAGAAGGAGCAAACATTGCATTTACTGATTTAAAATATGATGAGAATATGCAAAAAACCGAAGAGGAGATTGCAGCATTCGGAGTAAAAGTAAAAGGGTATGCATCAAATGCAGCAAACTTTGCAGATACACATAGCGTTGTAGAGGCAATAATGGCAGACTTTGGACGAATAGATATATTGGTAAACAATGCTGGAATAACACGCGATACACTAATGTTGCGTATGACAGAAGAGCAATGGGATATGGTTTTAAACATAAACCTAAAATCAGCCTTCAACTTCATTCACGCAGTATCCCCAATAATGATGAAACAACGAGGAGGAAGTATTATTAATATGTCTTCAGTAGTGGGTGTAAGTGGAAACGCAGGACAATGCAACTATTCTGCATCAAAAGCAGGAATGATAGGTTTAGCAAAATCAATAGCAAAAGAGATGGGACCACGTGGAGTAAGAGCAAACTGTGTAGCACCAGGATTTATCATTACCGAGATGACAGCAGTATTGCCTGATGACGTAAAAGAGGCATGGGCAAAACAAATACCACTACGTCGTGGAGGAACACCAGAAGATGTAGCAAACGTATGTACATTCCTTGCATCTGATCTATCATCATACGTATCAGGACAAGTAATACACTGTTGCGGTGGAATGAATATGTAAACTAAATTATAACTAATAATCAAATATCCCCCTCGCAAAGGGGGATATTTGTAGATACAAGATAAAAGTGGAAGTACTTTACGAAGATAATCATATAATAATAGTAAATAAAAACTGCTCCGAGATAGTACAAGGAGATAAAACAGGTGACAAGCCGCTCTCCGAGATAGTAAAAGAGTGGATAAAGGAGAAGTATGCCAAACCGGGAAATGTATTTATAGGTGTAACGCACCGTTTAGATAGACCTGTGAGTGGAGTAGTAGTATTTGCAAAAACAAGTAAAGCACTATCTCGCTTAAACGAAATGTTCAGAGTAGGAGATGTAAAAAAGACCTATTGGGCAATAGTAAAGAACAGCCCACCATTTGAAAGTCAAACACTCAAACACTACATATATCGCAACGAAAAACTTAACAAAAGCGTAGCATACGATCACCCCAAAAACGGGGCAAAAGAGGCTGAACTATCCTATAAACTATTAGTTAAGAGTGTAAACTATAACCTATTGCATGTAAACCTAAAAACAGGCAGACATCATCAAATCCGATGTCAGTTATCCAAAATAGGATGCCCTATAAAAGGGGACTTAAAATATGGAGCCGAGCGATCAAATGCAAACGGAGGAATATCGTTACATGCACGATCAATAGAGTTTATACATCCAGTATCAAAGAAACAAATATCAGTAACAGCCCCAGTACCGGCAGATGACAAATTGTGGTTAGATATGGAGCAATCAGCAATAAATTTATAAAACTATGGCACAAAATCTCTTTAATAGATACGTATGGTTGGTAAACACTCTTTACCGCAATAAGCGAATGACACTAAAAGAGATAAACAATAGTTGGTTGCATACCGATTTCTCTGATGGCAATCCAATACCACGCCGAACATTTCATAACCATCGCGAAAAGATACAAGAGTTTTTTGATATAAACATTGAGTGCGATAGAGTAACAAACGAATACTATATCGAAGACGTTGATTCGCTCTCAAATGACAAAGTCCGTTTTTGGTTATTAAACTCATTTGCGGTTGAAAACATAATAAATGAGCAACAGAAACTGCACGATAGAATAATGTTAGAGAAGAACCCTTCGGGGGAGATATATCTCACAACAATAATCGAGGCAATGCGTGATAGCAAAGTACTACAATTTACATACCGAACTTTTAGTGAAACCGAAGAACACGTAGTAACCCTGTTGCCATATTTTATACGTATCTTCAAACAAAGATGGTATATCATAGGATATAACGCTGAATACAATCAGTTGAGAATATATTCGCTTGACAGAATGTCTTCTGCCGAAGTTTTGAAAGAAGAGTTTGAATACCCCGCAGATTTTTCGCCAGAGGAATATTTCAAAAACAGTTTTGGAATAATAGTAGAAGAGAAATCGGCAGAGGTTATAGTATTAAAAGTAAATACACCCCAAAATAACTATATAAAAACGTTGCCGCTACACCATTCGCAAAAGCAATTGTTCGATTGTGATAGTTTTACAACATTTCAATACACATTACTTCCAACTTTTGACTTCAAGCAAGAAATATTATCAATGGGTGCAAAAGTAGAAGTGTTGCAACCACAATCGTTACGAGAAGAAATAATTGCAACTCTAAAACAGGCATTAGAGAACTACAAATAGTCTTTATCTGCTATGTTAATAAGTTTGCAGAAAAATAAACTACTATAATATTCTCTCAGTAAAATAGATATGCTGTCTGAATAAATTATCTCTCTATATATATCCCTGATGCAATCTATCTGTTTCTTCTGTTTGCAGAGATTTGTATAAGATTTAAATCTTTGAAACCTTTTTAATATAACAATATTTAACATTTGTATAGCAGTTAGTATTTAAAGGCTATCTCTTTTTAAGTTGTAATTTTGTTGGATGTAACCAATTGAAACACAACGTTTTACCCCCCCCCATACAAGGGAGGTGTATTATTTGTGATATTTTAACAAAAATTAAGTAATATTTTCTTTGTTTGTATATTGCAGTTTTACTAATTTTGTGCTACCAAAAAAAATAAGCATATTCTCACAAGATGCTTTTTTAAGATATAGATATATAGAATAGTTTAACCAAATTTTGTTATAAATATGCGATTAAGAAAATTGATATTCGTATCAATACTCATCTTATTCTCAAATTTATGCTACTCGGGAAACATTGATTATATGCGAGTGCAACTAAAGTGCTATAAATAATTTTTTATAATTTCGTATAGTAAAATCGTGAGGTTTTACTATATTTTTTGTAAAAAAAATAGCAGAAAATATATAAACATACTCTCTGCTATTGAAAAAATTAGAGCCTCTTGTCGGATTCGAACCAACGACCCCGAGATTACAAATCACGTGCTCTGGCCAACTGAGCTAAAGAGGCAAAAATATTTCAAATTAAAAAACTCTTGTGGAGTCTTGTTGTTTATTGGTGCAATCGTTATTGCGCCTTTTTTAGAGCCTCTTGTCGGATTCGAACCAACGACCCCGAGATTACAAATCACGTGCTCTGGCCAACTGAGCTAAAGAGGCAAATGGGTAAGCAAACTTCATCGCGTCGCTACAACCGGCTACCCTTGCTGCGGTCAAGCCCTGGGGGGGTTCGCAAGGAGCTGACCGTGGAGGACTTACCCGACTGCAAAAGTAGAACATTTTCTTAAATCTCGCAACATTTTATTCAATTTTTATTTAACAAATTTATATTTATCTCATTTACAGGACAATAATTTTGTAATATTTTATCTCTTATATTCTCTATTTACTATTTAATTGCTAAATATATACCCTTTTTTGTTCTTTGTGGTATTAAAATAGCAATATTTTGAACTAAAAATAGTAACTTTGCAAGATATGTAATATGGTTAAATATTAGATTACTATTAATAAATGGAGCAAAATCAAGAAAAGGGATTAAACCAATATGCAATGGAGTATGGGTTATACTTCGGACTTATTTTAATAATTAAATTTGTATTAACCTCATTCTCTCAAACATCTTCAATATTAAATATGTTATCTATGGCATTAGTAGTTGCTGTGCCAATAGTAGTATATTTTTTAGTAAAATCATATAGAGATAAAACAGGCACTGTAATTTTTGGTAAGTTGTGGTTCTTTGGAATCGCACTATATTTTTATTCAGCACTTATAAGCGGAATATTCGAATATCTATATTATCAATATATAAACCCAGAGTATCTTTATACAATGCAAGAATCTATATCAACCCTTGCAAAAGAGTTACTAAGTGCTAACAATACTCAATCTCTTGAAGATTTAGATGCACTTATCGGAGAAAATGGAATAATGTCATCAATACAAATAGTATATAATGGTATATTAGGAATGTTGATGTTAGGTTCAATATATTCGTTGATACTTGCGCTTTTATTACGTCGTTCACAAGAAAAATAAATAAAAAAATAAAGTTATGGATATTTCGGTAGTAGTACCTTTATATAACGAAGCAGAGTCGCTTCCCGAATTGCACTCTTGGATAAAGAGAGTAATGGCGGAAAATAATTTTACATACGAAATTATATTTGTAAGTGATGGTAGTACAGACAACTCTTGGGATGTAATAGAGAAGTTGTCACAAGAAGATAATGCAGTTAAAGGAATAAAATTCCGCAGAAATTACGGAAAATCCCCAGCACTTCATATGGGATTTGAGAAAGTTCAAGGCGATGTGGTAATTACTATGGATGCCGATTTGCAAGACTCTCCCGATGAAATACCTGAGTTGTATAGAATGATAACAAAGGATGGGTACGATTTGGTATCAGGATGGAAACAAAAACGTTACGATCCCAAATCAAAAACAATTCCAACAAAACTATTCAATGCAACAGCACGAAAAGTCACAGGAATTAAGTTGCATGATTTTAATTGTGGACTGAAAGCATATCGTAAAGAGGTTGTTAAGTCAATAGAGGTTTATGGCGATATGCACCGTTATATGCCATATTTGGCAAAAAATGCAGGATACACCAAAATAGGAGAGAAGGTTGTAAAACATCAAGCACGAAAATATGGCGTAACAAAGTTTGGTTTAGATCGCTTTGTTAATGGCTATTTAGATCTTCTAACGCTATGGTTTTTCAATAAATTTGCTGTTAAACCAATGCACTTTTTTGGTTTGTTGGGAAGTTTAATGTTTATATTAGGATTTCTATCTGTAATTGTAGTAGGAGCAAATAAACTTATATCAATGTGGATTGGTTCTTCGTACAGATTGGTAACCGAGTCGCCATACTTCTATTTGGCATTAACAGCAATGATTATAGGAACTCTGCTTTTCTTGGCAGGATTTATTGGCGAGTTGATTGCTCGAAATTCACAAGAACGCAACAGGTATAATATCGAAAAAGAGATTTAGTATGAATATCCAAGAGTTTATAAAATTAGCCCAAGAGCGTTCTTCAATCCGAAAATATACAAATAAAGAGGTCTCTTGTGAGGTTATAAATCAAATAATAGAGTCTGCCCGAATAGCACCTTCCGCAGTAAACTTTCAGCCGTGGAAATTTTTAATAATAAAAGGAGAGAAGTCAAAGCAGATAGTTAGAGAGTCGTACAAAAGAGAGTGGTTTGCAACAGCACCTTTATATATAATAGCATGCGGAAACCACGAAGAGGCGTGGCATCGTTCATTTGATGGCAAAGATCATACCGATATTGATATAGCAATAGCGGTAGAGCATATATGTTTGAGTGCAACATCGGCAGGTCTTGGAACATGCTGGGTATGCAATTTTGATGCAACAAAACTTAAAACAGATTTGTCGTTACCTGAGAATCTTGAGCCAATAGCGATAATTCCTTTGGGTTATCCTGAGGGAGATGGCGATGTTCGTCCAAAAAAACGTAAAACAACAGAGGAGATTGTTCAATGGTTAGAGGATTAATGTATCTATCTAAAATATTAATTGCGTTCATTATAACACTTGTCTTTTTCTCGTGTGGCGATAAGTATTGTAATGAGAGTGGGATAGGTATGCCTTTAGTAGGGGTATATGCTTTAGGAACACCTCCCGTAGCAGCAAAAATAAACTCTGTAACAATATATGGGGTTGATCAAGTAAAAGACTCTATATTATATAATAATGTATCGGACTTAGGTTCTTTCTATACACCATTAAGTATAACCCGCGATATGGTAAAGTATGTTATTCGTTATGACGATCCAAACGTGGGGATGCAATTTAAATACGATACATTAACATACACATATAGCAAACAACTTGAATTTGAGACACCAGAGTGTGGAGCAATGTATAAGTTTACAATAGAGGAGTTTAAATATACAACCCACTCAATAGCATATGCTGAACTTGTAACTCCTGAGGTAAATAATTTGGAATCACAAACGGTAAAAATATATTATGTTGCAGAAGATTAAAATAATATTGTTTTTGCTTGTGATTATACCGTTTGGCATTCAGGCAAAGAAAAATGTAATCGTTAACGAGCAGGGAGATACAGTAAAATATCTGCATCCCAAATTTAATGGAATAACATTAGGAGTTGATCTCTTCTCTCCCGTTACAAACTTAATAGGACAAAAATATGGAAACTACGAAATGAGTATTGATGCGGGTTTCTATAACAGATTTTATCCCGTATATGAATTTGGATTATCGTATGCTAATGAAACACCAGATGGTGCAAAATATACATATAAAGTATCTCCATCATTTTATAATAGGATAGGACTCAATTACAATATACTATATAATAAAGATATTCCAGGATTATTGTTTGTTGGATTAAGATATGGTTTGTCATTTGCTAATTACGAAGTAACAAATATAACAATTTCAGCACCCTATTGGGAAGAGACACTAACAAATCTCTCAATCCCCAAAACAACATCAATAGCACATTGGGGAGAGTTATTGTTGGGGTTGCAAGTAAAACTCTATAAAGGGTTGATGATGGGTTGGTCGGTCAGATATAAACTACTATTTGCTGCATCACAAAAAGGAGATGCTAAACAATGGATAATACCAGGATTTGGTAAAAGTAACAATCCTCTTGGGTTTAACTTTACAATAAACTACCGATTCTCACCAAAAGAGAAAAACAGAGTAAAAGAATGAAAGCATCATTAATAGTATATATAAATAAGAGTACAAAAACATTACCGCTACTCATATATGCCCTAAATCAACAAACTGAAAAAGATTTTGAGGTAGTAATTGCCCAAGACGGAAAAGGTGATGATGTAGAAAAAATATTGCAGCAAGCAAAAGCAATCACAACATTTTCAATAACGCATCTCTCGCACAACGATGGATGTTATAAAAGAGAAGTAATGCTCAACAGAGCAATAGTATTGGCAAAATCAGACTACCTTATATTCATAGAGGAGGGGGCAATACCACATCATAAATTTATAGAGGAGCATATTCGTTTGTCAAGATACGGAAAGGTAGTTGCAGCAAAAACAATAGAACTCTCTAATGAATTTTCATCAGAGGTAACTCTCAAGATGGTATCATCAAAAAGAGTACATGCTTATATGCTTGCTAAAGCAATAAGAGGGAAAGTAAAAAATTCTTCTGAACTGTTTCGTATAACAAATGGTTTTTTGCGCCACTTTATACTTAGTGATGTATGGCAAGGACTTTCATCCGAAAACTTCTCGTTATATAAAGAAGATATACTATCGGTAAATGGATTTGATGAAAGATTTGATACCAAAAGTGAAGAATCTGATTTTGATTTGGAGTTACGTTTAATGCAACAAGGAGTATTTACAAAAGAGGAGCGACAAATAGCAACACTATATAAGATTATGCAAGGAGAACAACTAAAAACATCTCCAATTGCAGCATCAATATTAGAAGAGTTAAATGCAAAAAATCACTCTTGGACACCATATGGAATAGAAAAGCGAGAGGCATCAAGAAGTGAAGAAGATTAAATAAAGGTGTGAATAAAATATAAAATGAGGTATGTTGATGAAAATCAGATACCTCATTTTTTTTGTATTAAAGAATCTTTATTAGTGAGAAAAAATAACTTCAAAAAAATAAAAAGTTTATGCCAAAAGAATAGTCTAAAAATTTGTAATTAAAATTAGATTGTATTACTTTTGCAAAGTATATGTGGCAAAAACTGTGCTTTTTTCAGAAGTTAAAAGTGCCAAAAAGTCAAATAATTGCATTAAAGTGTAGCAAATTGTAATTAAAAGATAAAAATATAAAGTAAAAAATACATATATATGAGTAATCTATCATTATTAGTTGTAGTATTCCTAACAGGAGTTTCGTTGGTTGCGGCAGCATTAGCGTTAGCAAAACTTTTGGCTCCTCGCACATTTAATCCTCAAAAAGGAGAACCTTATGAGTGTGGAATTCCAACACGAGGAGGTTCGTGGATGCAGTTTAGAGTAGGATACTATTTGTTTGCAATTCTGTTTTTAATGTTTGATGTTGAGACAGTCTTCTTGTTCCCATGGGCAATAAAAGTAAGAGATATGGGGCCTGAGGCATTAATAAGTGTTTCGTTCTTTTTCGGAGTACTTATTTTAGGATTGGCATACGCTTGGAAGAAAGGAGCTTTAGAATGGAAGTAAAAGTAGATTTAAAGTCAATGAAGCACGAGAACTTCAAAGACAATGAATATATTGAGCAATTAGTAAAAGAGTTGCGAGAAGGAGGAACAAACGTAATAGTTGGAGTTCTTGATGATGTAATCAATTGGGGACGTTCTAACTCACTATGGCCGCTAACATTTGCCACCAGTTGTTGCGGAATAGAATTTATGTCAGTAGGTGCCGCGTCCAATGATATGGCACGATTCGGGTTCGAGGTAACCCGTGCCAGTCCTCGTCAAGCAGACTTCATTATGGTGGCAGGAACAATAGTTCACAAAATGGCTCCGGTTTTAAAACGTCTATATGATCAAATGGCCTCACCTAAATATGTAATTGCGGTAGGAGGTTGTGCAATATCAGGCGGACCTTTTAAAAATTCATACCATGTAGTAAAAGGAGTGAATGAGGTAATTCCAGTAGATGTATATGTGCCCGGATGTCCTCCACGTCCTGAGGCAATGTTATACGGAATGATGCAATTACAAAGAAAAGTAAAAGTAGAACGATTCTTTGGTGGTGCGAATAAAAAAGAGAAAACCCCTGAAAAAGAAGATAAATAAAACCTATGTCAAGCATATACGAAAAAATAAAAGCAATAGCTCCTGATGTAACAATCGAGGAGAACGGACTTTCGATGATTGTAGTCCCATCGAAAGAAATGCCTTTAGTTGCAACTTATTTAAGCGAAAAAGAGTCATTCGATTCGTTAGTTGCTTTAATCGGAAACGATTGGGGCGAGTCATTAGGAGTGGTCTATATAATAGATTCAACTAAGACAAACGAACGAGTAGTCTTAAAAACATCAACTACAGATAAAGAAACCCCAACACTATATAGTGTGGCTAACGTATGGCAATCAGCCGATTTGAACGAGCGAGAGGTTTACGATTTCTTTGGAATACGTTTTATAGGCCATCCCGATATGCGTAGAATTTTCTTGCGTGAAGATTGGAAAGGCTATCCATTAAGAAAAGATTATGATGCTTCACCAGAAGCAAACCCAGTACCCGTTACAAACGAGTATAATGCCGATACAACAATCTCGCTTCAAGAGCAAGAGGATGGCACTATAAAAGAGGAGGAGAGAGTAATATTCTCACCTGAAGATTATGTAGTAAACATAGGTCCTCAACACCCGGCAACACATGGTGTGATGCGTTTCAGAACAGCAATTGAGGGCGAAACAATAAAGAAAATTGATCCCGTTTGCGGATATATTCACCGCGGAATAGAGAAATTAGCAGAGGGATTAACATATCCACAAACACTTCACTTTACAGACCGTTTAGATTACCTATCAGCACATCAAAATCGCCACGCACTATGTATGTGTATCGAGGAGGCGATGGGAATTGAAGTACCCGAAAGAGCAAAATATATTCGTACAATAATGGATGAGTTATCAAGAATTGGTTCACACCTTCTTCTTTACTCAACACTATGTATGGACTTAGGTTCAATCACAGCCTTCATATATGGATTCCGTGATAGAGATAAAGTACTTGATATTTTTGATGATACATGTGGTGGACGTTTAATTATGAACTATAACAAAATTGGAGGAGTTATGGCTGACATACATCCCGATTTTGTTACAAAAGTAAAGAACTTCATCAAGTACATGCCCAAAGGATTAGAAGAGTATCACGAACTATTCTCAGGTAACGTAATAGCAAAGAATCGTATGGTAGGAGTAGGAGTACTCTCAAAAGAAGATGCAATCAAATACGGAATCTTTGGACCAACAGGAAGAGCGTCAGGATGGGCAAACGACGTTCGTAAATTAGAGCCATATGGAGTATATGACAAAGTTGATTTTGAACAAGTTGTACTAACCGAAGGAGATACATATGCTCGTTATATGATAAGATTGAAAGAGATAGAGCAATCATTGCACATAATTGAGCAACTAATTGATAACATTCCAGAAGGCGATTATGCAGCAAAAACTAAACCTATTATAAAATTACCCGAAGGAAATTACTTTAAACGCGTTGAAGGTGCACGTGGAGCATTTGGTGTATATATTGAAAGTAAAGGCGATAAAACACCATATCGTATGAAGTTTGTTTCACAAGGATTAAACTTAATAGGTGCAGTAGATCACATTACTCGTGACACAAAAATAGCCGATTTGATAGCAATTGGCGGATCGTTAGATTATGTAATTCCAGATATTGACAGATAAAAAAGGATAAATTATGTTTGACTTTTCAACCATAACAAATTGGATAGATGAACTACTGCAAAGTTGTATGGCACCTTGGGCAGTAGTATTGGTAGAAGGTTTGATAATAGGAGTATTACTTCTACTATTATATGCTCTAATAGCATTGGCATTGATATATGCTGAACGAAAAATATGTGCATTCTTTCAATGCCGTTACGGACCAAATCGAGTAGGTCCATTAGGTTTGATGCAACCTATTGCCGACATGTTTAAAATGTTGATAAAAGAGATTATAACAATAAAAGATAGTGATAAATTCCTTTATGGATTAGCACCATTCTTGGTAATCCTATCATCAATGTTAACATTCGGTTGTATGCCATTTGGCAAAGGATTACTAACACTTGACTTTAATATTGGAGTATTCTTCATTATGGCAGTATCATCAATAGGAGTATTAGGAATACTACTTGCAGGATGGTCAAGCAATAACAAGTTTACGCTAATTGGAGCAATGCGAAGCGGAGCCCAAATGATAAGTTATGAGTTATCAATCGGATTGTCAATACTATCAGTAGTAGTATATGCAGGAACAATGCAAACATCGCAATTAATTGCAGCACAAGAGGAAGCATGGTTCTTGTTCTCGGGACATATTCCAATGGTAATAGCATTCCTGATATATATCATTGCAGGAACAGCTGAGACTAACCGTGGACCATTTGACCTTCCCGAAGCAGAATCAGAGTTAACAGCAGGATACCACACTGAGTATTCAGGTATGCACTTTGGATTCTACTATTTAGCAGAATATTTGAACATGTTTATCGTATCGGGAATAGCATCATTACTATTCTTGGGTGGATGGATGCCTCTACACATACCAGGATGGGAAGCATTCAATACAATAATGGATTATATCCCATCTGTGATATGGTTCTTTATGAAGACAGCAGTAATCATGTTTATAATAATGTGGTTTAAGTGGACATTCCCCCGATTGAGAATTGACCAACTAATAAAATTTGAATGGAAATATCTATTACCAATAGGACTATTTAATCTATTGTTGGTAACGCTAATGACAGTTTTCCATTGGCATTTTTAAATAAGAAAATAATAAAAAGATAAAATATGAAAGACGAATATGGCTATATCTCGCAGGTAATCGGACCGGTAGTCGATGTAACTTTTGATGTAGAAAAAAGTGAATTACCACCTATATATACAGCATTAAAAGTTGAGCGAGCAAACAATACTGATCTCTTACTTGAAGTTGAGCAACATATAGGAGAAAACACAGTTCGATGCGTAGCGATGGATACCACCGATGGTTTGGAACGAGGATTAAAAGTATTAAATATGCGCCGTCCTCTATCAATGCCTATGGGACCTCAAGTAAAAGGACGTTTGTTAAACGTGATGGGTGATGCAATTGATCACCTACCCGAATTATCTTACGAAGAGACTGTACCTATTCACCGTCCAGCACCCAAATTTGAGGATTTGTCAATTAGTTCAGAGTTCCTATTTACAGGAATCAAAGTAATTGACTTATTGGAACCATATAGTAAAGGAGGAAAAATTGGATTGTTCGGAGGAGCAGGAGTTGGAAAAACTGTGCTTATTATGGAGATGATTAATAACATCGCCAAAGGACATGATGGATTCTCTGTATTTGCTGGAGTAGGAGAGCGTACTCGTGAAGGAAATGACCTTTTACGAGAGATGCTTGAATCAGGAGTAATCAAATATGGCGATGAGTTCATGAAAGAGATGGAGAAAGGTAATTGGGACGTATCAAAAGTTGATATGAACGAGTTGCAGAAATCTCAAGCAACACTCGTGTTCGGACAAATGAATGAACCTCCAGGAGCACGTCTTCGTGTAGCGCTCTCAGGATTGACAGTAGCAGAGCAATTCCGCGATTCTGACGGAGGAGGAAAAGAGGTCTTGTTATTTATCGATAACATATTCCGTTTCACTCAAGCAGGATCAGAGGTGTCAGCCCTATTAGGACGTATGCCATCAGCAGTAGGATACCAACCAACATTAGCATCAGAGATGGGTATTTTACAAGAACGCATTACCTCAACTAAATCAGGCTCAATTACATCAGTGCAAGCAATATATGTGCCTGCTGATGACCTTACAGACCCTGCACCAGCAACAACATTTAGTTTCCTTGATGCAACAACAGTATTAAGTCGTAAAATATCAGAGTTAGGAATATATCCTGCAGTAGATCCCTTGGAGTCAACATCACGTATATTGGATCCACTAATTGTAGGAGAAGAGCACTACAATACAGCGCAAGCAGTAAAACAACTTTTGCAAAAATATAACGACTTACAAGACGTTATTGCAATTATGGGAGTTGATGAGTTGTCTGAAGAGGACAAAATGATAGTAGCACGTGCCCGTAAAGCACAACGTTTCTTATCGCAACCATTCCACGTAGCAGAACAATTTACAGGACTACCAGGAGTAATGGTTCCACTTTCAGAAACAATACGTGGATTCAAGATGATATTAGCAGGAGAGGTAGATCAATATCCTGAGCAAGCATTCTTGAATGTAGGAACAATTGATGAAGCAATAGCCAAAGGAGAAAAAATGCTCAAAGAGGCTGCAGAAAAATAGAGATAACAACAATGAAACTCCAAATAATATCGACCGATGGCATAATATTCTCAGGAGAGGTAACAAAAGTAACCCTTCCCGGAACATTAGGTTCTTTCACAATATTAGAAAATCACGCATCGTTGCTATCAACGCTGACACAAGGAGAGTTGGAGTACGAGAGTGATGGAAAATTATCGACCGTAAAAATAAACGGAGGATTTATTGACGTTAACAACAATAATGTATCGGTATGTATAAGTTAACCATTATAAATAAAAGGTTCATAATATTACTTGTAATGTTGTTGGCTTTGCCATTAACAACAATACAAGCATCATCACACGCTGATGATGAGGAAGGCCTCAACGTAAAGGAGCTAATCTTCCACCACCTTTTAGACTCATACGAGTGGGAATTACCATGTACCGATGCAAAATTACCCTTACCCATAATTGTCCGTGACTATCAAGGTGAGTGGCACATGTTTAGTTCAGCACGATTAGCGCATGGTGCAGAATATGAAGGATTTACCATAACACATGAGGGAGACAATTCAGGTAAAGTAGTAGGCAAGGATGCTGAAGGAAAAGAATATCGCCCATTAGATTTCTCAATAACCAAGAACGTATCAGAGATAATGTTAGCAACAGTAATAATACTAACCCTATTATTATCTATGGCACGTTGGTATAAGAAAAATCCAAACAAAGCACCCCGTAAATTATTCGGAGGAGTTGAGTTATTGATTGAGATGGTATATGTTGAAGTAATAAAGCCAATATTAGGAGCAGATGCAAAACGCTTTGCACCCTATCTATTAACAATATTCTTCTTCATATTTACTATCAACCTAATAGGAATGATAACAGTATTTCCGGGAGGAGCAAACCTATCAGGAAATATAGCAGTAACATTAGTATTAGCACTCTTAACATTTTTGGTAGTAAACATCTTTGGAACAAAACACTATTGGAAAGACCTATTTTGGCCTGAAGTACCAATGTTTATGAAATTTCCATTACCCATTATGCCAGTAATTGAGGTATTTGGAGCATTAACAAAACCAGTAGCATTGATGATACGTCTTTTTGCAAATATGATGGGAGGACACATGATAACATTGGTGTTAATATCATTGATATTCATCTTTGCAGCATTAGGACAAGCAGTACAAACAGGAACCGCAGTATTTTCAATACTATTTGCCCTATTTATGGGAGTACTTCACCTATTAATATGTTTAATACAAGCATATGTATTTACAATGCTATCAACTATATTTATAGGATTGGCACAAATACACGGACATAAAGAAGAACATAAAGAGAATAAATAATAATATTAATAATCATAAAAAATAAAGAACTATGTTAGAAATGATTTTATTACAAGCTGCAGCAGCAGGTTTAGCAAAAGTAGGTGCATGTATTGGTGCAAGTATAGTAGCAATAGGTGCTGGTTTAGGAATTGGTAAAATTGGTGCTTCAGCAATGGAGTCAATCGCAAGACAACCAGAGTCAGCAAACGACATCCGTGCAAATATGATTGTAATCGCAGCACTTATCGAGGGTGTAGCACTATTCGCAATCATCGTATGTCTATTAGCAATATTTATCTAATAATAAAAAATTCAGATGGAACTGTTTAAACCCGAACTCGGACTTTCGTTCTGGCTATTAATTCTATTCGCACTACTCTTTATAGTGGCAGCCAAATATGTTTGGCCCATAATATTAAAAAGTGTAGATGATCGTGCCGATTTAATAGACAAAGGAGTAGGGTATGCTCAAGAAGCACAAAAACAACTTGAGAGTGCAACAGAAAATGCTCAAAAATTGCTAAATGATGCACATCGTCAACAAGTTGAGATACTTCAAGAGGCCGCTCAGATGAAAACCCGAATAATCGAAGAGGCAAGGAGTGCAGCCAGTGTCGAAGCCAAAAAGGTAATGGACGCAGCAGCTCAATCAATAGAGCAATCACGCCGAGCAGCAGAGGAGCAGTTCCGTGCCGAAGTTAGCGGTTTTGCATTGCAGATAGCCGAGAAACTTGTACGCAAGGAGCTGTCCGATGACAAAAAACAAAAAGAGATAATAGATGAGATGTTGAAACAAATAGAGAAACAAAACTAATAACAATTATGAGTGAAGGAGTAATACCTGGCAGATACGCAACGGCACTATATAAATATGTGTCGGACAAAGGACTATCTTCAAAACTATATACAATAGCAAAAGAGGTAGAGAGAGCATATGCATCTACTTCTGAGTTACGTAAAACACTCATAAATCCTGTTGTTTCAGTCTCAGACAAAATCTCAATAATGAATGCCATTGTTGGTAAGGAAACAGACAAACACTACCAAACTTTTGTAAAATTTGTAATTGAGAGCAAAAGAGAAGAGTATCTAAGGGAGATATTTTTAAAGTATTCACAACTCTATCGCAAGAAAAACAATATCTCATTAGTAGAGGTAACAACAGCCGTAGAGTTGGATGATAAAACTTTAGAGAAAATCACATCACTAATATCGCAAAAAGTAACAGGTGAGGTAGAGGCAATTTATAAAGTAGATCCCACTATAATAGGAGGATTTATAATAAAAATTGATTCTCAGCAATTAGATTCATCAATTGACAGAGAATTAAAGAATATGCGTTTAAAATTAGTAAACAGCAGCAAAGTATGATAAAACCAAGTGAAGTATCAGATATCTTGCGACGTCAACTTGAAGAAGTAGATAATCGTGTCAATTTTGAAGAGGTTGGAACAGTCCTCAGTGTGGGTGACGGAGTAGCCCATGTATTTGGATTAGACAACGTACACGCAAGCGAACTTGTTGAGTTTGAAAACGGAGTACGAGGAGTTGCCATGAACCTCGAAGACAGTAATGTCGGAGTAATTTTGATGGGAGAGACTTCAAAAGTTGAAGAAAATATGACAGTTCGTCGTACAGGATTAATTGCATCAATCCCAGTAGGAGAAGGTCTATTAGGCAGGGTAATAAACACATTAGGAGAGCCAATCGACGGAAAAGGAGCAATAGAAGGAGAGTTAATACCAATGCCACTTGACCGCAAAGCACCTGGAGTAATATACCGTCAACCAGTAAAAGAACCATTGCAAACAGGAATAAAGGCTGTTGATGCAATGATACCTATCGGACGTGGACAACGAGAACTTATTATTGGAGACCGTCAGACAGGAAAAACAACCATTGCCGTTGATACAATAATTAACCAACGTAAAAACTATGAGGCAGGAGAACCAGTATATTGTATTTACGTTGCAATCGGACAAAAAGCATCATCAGTTGCGGCATTAGTAAATACACTAAAAGAACATGGAGCAATGGACTACACAATAGTGTTAGCAGCCAATGCTTCAGATCCCGCATCAATGAGATATTATGCACCTTTTGCAGGAGCAGCAATAGGAGAGTTTTTCAGAGACACAGGTCGCCATGCGTTAGTAGTATATGATGATTTATCAAAACAAGCGGTATCATATCGTGAGATATCATTGATATTACGCCGTCCATCAGGACGAGAGGCATATCCAGGAGACATCTTCTATCTACACTCAAGATTGTTGGAGAGAGCAGCAAAAATCATAGATAATGAGGATGTGGTAAAAACAATGAATGATGTTCCTGATTCAATGCGACCAATGTTAAAAGGAGGAGGATCATTAACAGCCCTTCCCGTAATTGAAACACAAGCAGGAGACGTATCAGCATATATCCCAACCAACGTAATTTCAATTACCGATGGACAGATATTCCTTGAGACAAACCTATTCCACCAAGGACAACGTCCTGCAATTAACGTTGGAATATCAGTATCTCGTGTAGGAGGAAATGCTCAAGTAAAAGCAATGAAAAAAATTGCAGGAACTTTGAAAATTGCTCAAGCACAATATCGTGAGTTGGAGGCATTTACAAAGTTCGGAGGAGATGTTGACCCAGTTACAGCAATGGTAATTGACCGAGGACGTAAGAACAGTCAATTGTTGATACAACCTCAATATTCACCAATGCCGGTGGGTGAGGAGATTGCAATAATATATTGTGGAATTAAAGGTCTGTTAAAAGATGTAGCAGTAGAGAATATTAAAGAGTTTGAAAAATCATTCTTAGAACTATTGCGAACTAAACATCAAGCTGATGTCTTAGATCAACTTCAAGTAGGAAAACTTGATGAAGAGATTGAAGAGAAATTACGCATAGTAGCAGAAAGCGTAGCAAGCAGATTTTAAAAACAGATAAGATGGCAACAATAAGGGAGATAAAAGGAAGGATAACCTCAACCAAGTCATCAGAGAAGATAACTGGTGCAATGAAGATGATATCTTCTGCTAAACTAAGAAAGGCAGAAGGAGCACTTCGTATGATGCATCCATACCGTAATCAATTAAGTTCGGTTATATCACATCTTCTCTCATCTGACGGAGATTATCCATCACCCCTTACCGAAATACGTTCGGTATCTCGATTTGCATTTGTGATAATAGGCTCTGAAGAGGGATTATGCGGAGCATATAATGTATATCTCTTTAAAAAACTATTAGAGAGAATAGAGTATGTACGTAATACCTATGGAGAAGAGTGTCAAATAACACTCTATCCATTAGGGAAAAAGATGACCTCAATATTGTCAAAAATGCAAGGAGTAGAGGTAAAAAAAACAGAATACCTTACAGCAAAGAGCCCTTCAACAGTAATACGAGAGTTTACTGATGATTTAATATCGAACTATTTATCAAAAAATTACGATGAAGTTGAGGTGATATACCCAAAATTTAAATCTATGGCATCTCAACCAGTCGAAACACGCACTCTATTGCCAATTAATTCAACCCGATTGTCAACAGAGCAAGATGCAAGTGGACATCAAAATCCATACATATACGAACCAACAAAACAAGAGATATTCTTGTCAATATTGCCACTATTTGTGCGAGTAGATATGCAAGATGCAATATACAACGGAAGAGCATCTGAGCAGGCAGCACGAGTAATAGCAATGCAATCAGCGAGTGATAACGCTAAGAAACTGTTGGAGGAGTTACAATTGGATTACAACAAATTGCGTCAACAAGGAATTACAAACGAATTATTAGATATAGTAGGAGGATCAATGCATTAATAGATTATGAAGAGTTTAGTAGAGTACATAAAATCTATTTTCAAAGGTCTATGGACACTTTTGATAGGTATGAAAATAACGCTAAAAGAGTTTTTCACACCTAAGATTACACAATGTTATCCCGAGAACAGAGAAACATTGAAGATTGCCGACAGATTTAGAGCAACACTTGTAATGGTACATGATGAGAACGGAAAAAACAAATGTACAGCATGTGGATTATGTTCAATGAACTGCCCAAATCAAACCATCAAAATAACCTCTCATATTGAAGAGACCGAAGATGGTAAAAAGAAAAAAGTATTAGACACCTATATGTATGATATAGGCAGTTGTACATTCTGTCAATTATGTGTAGAAGGTTGCCCTACAAAAGCAATAGAGTTTACAAACGATTTTGAACAAGCAGTATTTACTCGATCAAAATTAGTTAAGCAATTAAATAAAAAATAAAACACGATAATATGGAAAACATTGGTAGTGAAGTAATCTTTTACATCATCGCAGCGGTAATGACAATATTCTCTGTGATGGCGGTTACTACAAAACATCTGTTACGTTCTGCAACTTATCTGTTATTTGTATTATTTGGAACAGCTGCTCTCTATTTTCAACTTGAATATGAATTTTTAGGAGCAGTACAAGTAGCAGTATATGCAGGAGGTATAGTAGTACTCTTTGTCTTTTCAATCCTATTAACACAAGGGTTGGGGCAAAACAAAGAGACAATTAAGAAAAGCAAGTTAATAATGGCATTATCTGCTGCTATCATAGGATTAATAGTTTGCGGGTATTCATTATTCACACATGTCTTCCCCAATTCTCGATATGCTCTTGGCGAAGACATAACAATGAAACGAGTAGGAGAGGATTTATTAGGTTCAGGACAATACCAATATGTATTACCCTTTGAGTTAATAAGTGTACTCTTGTTAGCATGTATAATTGGAGGCATTATGATAGCCCGTAAAAGATAAAAACTATGGAAATACCTTATATATATTACTTAGTAGTAAGCGGTGTTATGTTCTTTGCAGGAGTATATGGATTCATAGCACGACGCAATATGTTGGCTGTCCTCATATCATTAGAGTTGATGCTGAATGCAGTAGATATAAACTTTGCTGTATTTAACCGATATTTATATCCCTCACAACTTGAAGGATTCTTCTTTACCCTATTTGCAATAGCAATAGCAGCAGCAGAAACAGCCATAGCAATTGCCATAATAATAAATATATATCGAAACATCAAAAACATCAAGTCTGATAACTTAGATAAGATGAAAAACTAAAAGATAAGAGGACATGGATTTTTCATATTCAATTGTAATACTTGCGTTACCATTATTTATGTTCCTAACATTAGCGTTAGGCGGAAATAAAATGTCGCAAAAATTTGCTGGAATCCTTGGAACATTAGGATTGGCAACAATAGCAGTATTGTCATATATGGTAGCGTTCCAATATTTTGGAATTGAGAGAGTAGATGGTGTTCGTCAAGCACTAATACCATATAACTTTGAGTGGTTAAGTTTTACCGAAAAACTGACAATCAATTTAGGAATATTGCTTGATCCCATATCAGTAATGATGCTTGTAGTAATAACAACAGTATCATTAATGGTACACATATATAGTATGGGATATATGCACGGAGAGAAAGGATTCCAACGCTACTATGCGTTCCTATCACTATTCTCATTCTCAATGTTAGGATTGGTAGTAGCAACAAACATCTTCCAAATGTACATTTTCTGGGAGTTAGTAGGAGTATCATCATACCTGTTAATCGGATTCTACTACACAAAA
This sequence comes from Bacteroidales bacterium, assembly GCA_015061035.1. Taxonomy (GTDB): domain Bacteria; phylum Bacteroidota; class Bacteroidia; order Bacteroidales; family G3-4614; genus Caccoplasma_A. The sequence goes on along the minus strand of SUXK01000002.1, from coordinate 68,687 downwards.
CCCTCAGCAGTGTCAGCATCTAAAAAAGCGTTCATTGTAACACGTTTTGCTGACTTAGGATTCCTAATAGGAATACTATTACTATCATTCTATACCGAGACATTCTCATTTGATCAACTAACAGCAGACGGAGGATTCTTCTTAACCACAACATCAGGAGCAACATTCATGGGCTGTTCAGTAGCATCATGGGCAATGGCATTGATATTTATGGGAGGAGCAGGAAAATCAGCAATGTTCCCACTACATATATGGTTGCCCGATGCAATGGAAGGACCAACACCAGTATCAGCATTGATACACGCAGCAACCATGGTAGTAGCAGGAGTATATTTAGTAGCACGTCTATTCCCTGTATATCTATCAGTACCCGATGTATTAGAACTAATAACATGGGTAGGAGCAATAACAGCACTATATGCAGCAATAGTAGCGTGTGTACAAAGCGACATAAAACGCGTACTCGCATTCTCAACCATATCACAAATAGCCTTTATGATAGTAGCCTTAGGAGTATGTACCTCAATGGTACCATCTGAAGGCGGATTAGGTTATATGGCATCAATGTTCCACCTATTCACACACGCAATGTTCAAAGCGTTGTTGTTCTTAGGAGCAGGAGCAGTAATTCATGCAGTACACTCAAACGAAATGAGTCATATGGGAGGATTAAGAAAATACCTACCCATTACACACATAACATTCTTAATTGCATGTTTAGCAATAGCAGGAATACCCCCATTCTCAGGATTCTTCAGTAAAGATGAAATACTTGCGGCAGCATTTAATAAGAGCATGTTCTGGGGAGTATGGATGACAGTAGTAGCAGCAATTACAGCATTCTATATGTTCCGTCTATACTTTGGAATATTCTGGGGAAAAGAGGCAAAGCATGAACACACCCCACACGAGTCACCAGCAACGATGACTATACCCCTAATAATATTAGCAGTTATTACATGTATCGCAGGATTCATACCATTTGGCGAGTTTGTAACCTCAAATGGAGAAGCATACCACATACACCTTGATATGACTGTAGCAATAACAAGTGTAGTATGTGCAGTAGTAGCAATACTATTAGCAACATGGTTATTTGCAAAACCCAACAGCAAACCAGAGAAGATGCAAGCAGCATTGCCACGTTTGCACAAATGGGCATATAACCGTTTCTATATGGATAATGTATATCAATTCATAACACACAAAATCATATTTGCAAAAATATCAAAACCCATAGCATGGTTTGATCGTCACATAATTGATGGAACAATGGATATGTTTGCAACAGTAACAAATTCTGTGTCTGAGAAGATAAAAGACTTCCAATCAGGAAAATTACAAATGTATGTGTGGGTATATATCGTAGGAGCCATGATATTAGCAGCGGCAGCAATATATACATTGTGTATTAAGTAGGAAAAAGAAAAAAACAAACAATATGAGCATTTTATCAATATTCGTAATCATTCCCATATTAATGTTGGGAGGTCTGTTTCTTTCAAAGAACATGAAACAGATACGAACAGTAGCAACCGTAGGTTCGGCACTACAACTAATAGCAGCCATAGCCTTAGTTGTTTTATTCTGTGGTAAGAGAGCAGCAGGAGATACTGCAGAAATGTTGTTTATGGCAGACCACGTATGGTTCCAAGCATTAAACATACACTATGCAGTAGGAGTTGACGGAGTATCAGTAGCCATGATACTACTATCTGCAATAATAGTATTTGCAGGAGTATTTGCATCATGGAAAATTGATCCACTGCCCAAAGAGTTCTTCATGTGGTTAATACTATTGTCAATAGGAGTATATGGCTTCTTCATCTCAATAGACCTATTCACAATGTTTATGTTCTACGAGGTAGCCTTAATACCAATGTACTTGTTGATAGGAATTTGGGGAAGTGGAAAGAAATACTATTCAGCAATGAAACTAACACTAATGTTGATGGGAGGATCAGCACTACTATTGTTAGGAATATTAGGAATATATTTCAACTCATCAGCAGATGGCAATCTAACAATGAACATATTGGAGATAGCAAAGAACGATGCAATACCTCACACACTCCAAAACATTCTATTCCCATTAACCTTTGTAGGATTTGGAGTATTAGGAGCAATGTTCCCCTTCCATACATGGTCACCCGATGGACACGCATCAGCCCCCACAGCAGTATCAATGCTACACGCAGGAGTATTGATGAAGTTAGGAGGATATGGATGCTTCAGAGTAGCAATGTATTTGATGCCTTACGCAACACAAGAGTTATCATGGATATTCTTGATACTAACCGGAATAAGTGTATTCTATGGAGCATATAGTGCATGCGTACAAACTGACCTTAAATACATAAACGCCTACTCATCAGTAAGCCACTGTGGATTGGTGTTGTTTGCACTCTTAATGTGGAACACTACAGCAATGACCGGAGCAATAATGCAAATGTTATCACACGGATTAATGACAGCACTATTCTTTGCATTAATCGGAATGATATACGGACGTACACATACACGCGATATTCGTGAGATGGGCGGACTAATGAAAATAATGCCATTCCTGTCAGTATGTTATGTGATAGCAGGTTTAGCATCATTAGGATTACCGGGATTGAGTGGATTTGTTGCTGAGATGACAATCTTTGTAGGAGCATTTGATCATGCCGATACTTTCCGCCGAGTATTTACAATATTAGCATGTACTTCAATAGTAATAACAGCAGTATATATCTTGCGAGTAGTCGGAAAAATTCTATATGGACCAGTACAAGACAAACACCATTTAGAGTTAACCGATGCAGTATGGTATGAGAAATTCTCAACAATAGTACTTATAATAGCAGTAGCAGGAATAGGAATATTCCCATTATGGGTATCAGACCTAATACGCGAAAGTATAAAAGTGATAAGTGAAAGAATAATACAATAATATAACAAGAAATAACTTTTAATATGAGTTACGCAGAATTTTTAGGTATGGGAGCAGAATTGTCGTTGATGGCAGTTATAATACTCCTATTCATATATGATACATTTGCCTCACAAAAATCAGGTAAATACCTACCCATGACAGCAGTATCACTACTTGCTATACAAACACTATATCTTGCATTTGGAGGCATACAAGATGCATCGTTGTTTGGAGGTATGTACTCAACAACAACAATGTCAAACGTGGCAAAAATAATATTGAATATAGGAACAATATTAGTATTCATACAAGCAGCATCATGGGTAAAAGAGGATGATATGAAGATTCGAAGAGGAGAATACTACGTATTAACACTCATTACTCTATTAGGAATGTACTTTATGATGTCAGCACAAAACTTCCTATTATTCTTTATAGGATTAGAGACAGCATCATTACCAATGACAGCATTAGTAGCAATAGAGAAATACAAAGAAAACTCATACGAGGCAGCAGCCAAATACCTCTTCTTTGCAGTATTCTCATCAGCATTAATGCTATTAGGATTATCATATATTTACGGAGCAGTAGGAAGTCTATACTATACAACAATAGCATCAACCTTTACAATAACACCATTAACAATAATGGCAGTAGTATTGTTCTTAGCAGGAATGGGCTTCAAATTATCATTAGTACCTTTCCATCTATGGACTGCCGATGTATATCAAGGAGCACCAACAGTAGTAACCTCATATCTATCGGTAATCTCAAAAGGAGCAGCAGCGTATGCATTGATGATAGCATTGATGACAGCCTTTGGACAAGAAGCATTAGGAATATGGATTAACGTATTATACATAGTAATCATACTAACAATCACAATAGGAAACCTATTTGCAATCCGTCAACAAAACATAAAACGCTTCTTGGCATTCTCATCAATCTCGCAAGCAGGATATATAATGTTAGGAGTGATGGCATGTAACGATTTTGGAGCAACCTCATTACTATACTATGTCTTAGTCTATATATTCTCAAACATTGCAGCCTTTGCAGTAGCAGGAGCAATTGAAAGAGCAAGCGGAAAACTAAATATAAATGATTACGACGGATTATACAAAACAAATCCAAAGTTGAGTGTAGCAATGATGTTGGCAATGTTCTCATTAGCAGGAATTCCACCATTTGCAGGATTCTTTAGTAAATTCTTTATATTCTATTCAGCAATAGAGACTGGAATAGGAGCAATGTATGTATTAGTATTCATAGCATTATTAAATACAATCATATCACTATACTACTATCTGTTGGTAGTAAAAGCAATGTTCCTAAAAGAGAGTGAGAATCCAATAGCAACTATCAAGTCTGACTGTTATACAAAGGCAGTAATATTTATTACAGCCTTAGGAATCGTACTATTAGGATTAGTAAGTTGGATATATGACTATATCTTTAGTGCAGTAGCCTAACAATTTATAAAACTCTAACAAACGCAGAGTATATTTAAAAGATATTTAACATCTCAACTAACTAAAAAGTTCTATCTTTGCAAATGAGATAGAACTTTTTTTTGAACAACTAAAACCAACCAAAAATGTCAATATATATAATATTTATAGCATTTGCCCTATTAAGTTTTATAATACAGCAAGTATTAAAATCAAAATTTGAAAAATATTCACAAATAACCCTGCCATCAGGATTAACAGGAAGAGAAGTGGCAGAAAAGATGCTACGCGATGCTGGAATACACGATGTGCAAGTAGTCTCGGTACAAGGACAATTAACCGACCACTACAATCCTATGACAAAAACCGTGAACCTTAGCGAACCAGTATATAATAGTTGTAGTATAGCAGCAGCGGCAGTAGCGGCACACGAATGTGGACATGCTATACAACACGCAATAAAATACCCCTTTTTAACAATGCGTTCAAAATTAGTACCCATTGTAAGTTTCGCTTCAAGTTGGATGCAATGGGTGTTATTAGCAGGAATTCTTTTAATTCAAACAATGCCACAAATAATGCTTATAGGAATAATTCTATTTGCAACAACAACCCTGTTTAGTTTCATAACATTACCCGTTGAGATAAACGCAAGTTCACGAGCATTAATGTGGTTAAGTGGAGCAGGAATAACAAACGTATCAACCTATCCTAAGGCAAAAGATGCATTAAAATGGGCAGCATACACATACGTTGTAGCAGCATTAGGCTCATTAGCAACATTAGTATATTACATATTAATATTCACATCACGAAGAGATTAAAAGCACAATCCTTTATAAAAACAAAAAAATCAGTTACTCAAGTAACTGATTTTTTTGTTTATTCAATAAAATTTATGGACCCTCAGAACTACATTATCAAAAATTGCAATATAAATAAAAATTATCCCTCACAATTTTGTCTATAATAAAGTCTTAACAAGTTGCGGTCAAGTATGCAAATTTCTTTAGAAGAAAAATCAATAATACCCAATCCTTTTAACTCATCTAACATAGAATTAAACAACGATCTTTGCACTCCAAAGAACATGTAAATATCTCGTAATTTAGCTTTAATAACAATCTCTGAAGAGTTGTAACTTGTAAAATATAAAACCCAAAAAGCAAATTTAGCTCTTATATTATCAGAAGCAATTTGATTGTAAGCCTCAAAAGGAGTTTGTGATTTTCGGGAAAGATCAATCAAATAGTTCAATAATACAACTCTATGTTCTTGCATAATAGATATAAAATCTTGCTTGTCAATAACCAGAACACCCGTATTATCGCAACAAGCATAAACAGAAACAGAATAATTATTATTACCCATTAAACAATTTGATGCAATATTGTTAGGTGTAGTAATTGTCTCAAAAAGTTTAATCTTAACCTTTTCATTAATATATTCTGAACGAACATTACCAGAGATAATGAATTTTAAGCAATCACACACATCTCCAGCATTAATAATTGACTCACCATTATTATATGATATAAATTCAAATTTATATTTCTCAATAATCTTATTAAAAGATTCAATACTCAACCCTTTAAAGAGTGGGATTTGCAGAATAGAATCATATATGCTCATAATCAAAAAATAAATATATAAGAACAAATGTAGTTAAAAAAAAGGATATTTAAATTAAAAATAAGATAAAAATTAATATACAAAGTCATCATTAAAAAAACATATAATATTCAAACATTAACCAACAAATAAGTAGTAATAAAAAATAAGTATCATACAACAAAAAATGCAAATTAGTGTTCTTAATATAATAATATAGTATGAAGAAAAAAAGATTTTGAAAAAAACTGCTTACAAATAATAACTACTCATAATAATTATTATATTTGCAATAAATTAAAAACAATATAGAGTTATGGAATTTTTAACTTTCAATTTTAAAGATGTGTTAAGTGCGTTTTTCGTACTTTTTGCGGTGATTGATGTACCAGGGTTAATGCCAATTATAATTAATTACAAAAGACAAGGCAACCCTATAAATGCAACAAAAGCCTCTCTTTACTCATTAGCGGCATTTGTAACATTTTTATTTGTGGGAGAAGCATTGTTAAATTTATTCAATGTAGATATTGCATCTTTTGCGGTTGCAGGTTCATTAGTAATTTTTGCACTTGCTTTTGAAATGATATTCGGAATAAAAATTTTTAAAACCGATGACACCCCAAAAAGTTCAAGTGTATTTGTTCCTATAGTATTTCCATTAATAGCAGGAGCAGGATCGTTCACAACCCTTCTTTCGTTAAGGGCCTTATACTCAACACAAGATATATTAGTATCACTAATTGCCAACGTAATAGTAATATTCTTAGCAATACGATTAGTATCGTTCTTTGAAAAAGTGTTAGGAGATGGAGGAATATACGTTTTACAACGTGTATTTGGAATAATATTGTTAGCAATATCAGTAAGAATGTTTATGGAAAATATAACTCAAATGTTAGATAAACTATAAGCAATAAGCAATTAAAGATAAAATTTCTTAAAAAAATTTGTTTTTAACAAATTAAACCTCTATTTTCGTAAAAAATAATTAAATACGCTATAAATAGTGATAAAACAAATCAAAAAACAAGATGAACAATTATGAGCTATCTTAAGTTTGATAAAAGTTTGATGATAAATCTTGAGCAGTCATTACCGCGCGAGATTTTGAGAACTAATAAATCTGGGGCGTATCACTGTACTACACTAGTAGGCTGTAACACACGCAAGCAACACGGATTATTAGTTATTCCCATACCAGAGATGGATGATGAAAATCATGTAATGTTGTCTTCTCTCGATGCCACCGTAATACAACACGGAGCACCATTCAATTTGGGAATCCACAAGTATCAAGGCAATGTATATAGTCCAAACGGGCACAAATACATTCGCGAGTATAATTGTGATGATATTCCTAAAACAGTATATAGAGTAGGAGGAGTAGTTCTAAAACAAGAGAAAATATTTGTTTCTCACGAAAGCAGAATATTGATCAAATACACTCTTGTTGATGCACACTCTGAAACAACATTGCAGTTCCGCCCATTTTTAGCATTCCGTAATGCAAACGATGTATGTATCGAGAACAATCAAATAAACAAAGAGTATAACGAGGTAGCAAACGGAATAAGTTGTTGTCTATATTCAGGATACCCCAACCTTTATATGCAATACAGCAAAAAGGTTGAGTTTGTAAGCGATCCTCATTGGTACAACGGAATAGAGTACGTAAAAGACCAAGAGAGAGGATACTCATATCGTGAAGATTTGTTTGTACCAGGATACTTCCAAATGCCAATAAAGAAAGGCGAGTCAATAATTTTCTCGGCAGGAATAGAAGAGGTAAAACCTCGTAGTCTAACAGCAATGTTTGATAAAGAGTTAGAGGTTCGTCCACACCGTACATCATTCTATAACTGTTTAAAAAATTCAGCACAACAATTCTATCTAAAACGCAATAACGAGAACTATATGTTAGTTGGGTATCCATGGTTCAAAGTAAGAGCGCGAGACCTCTTTATATCAATACCGGGATGTTCACTATACATTGACGATGAAGCAATGTATCACAAAATGATGGATACAGCCCTATCGGCATTAAAACGCTTCATGGCAACAGGCGAACTCGATAGCGTAATAAAAGGAATTGATCAACCAGATGTGCCACTATGGGCAATATGGGCAATCCAGCAATATGCACAAGCCGTATCATTCGATGAGTGTATAAAGAAATATGGCGAAACATTAGAGGAGATAATCCTTTATGTAATAGGAGGAGGACATCCAAATCTATTTGTACACGAAAACGGATTGATATATAGCGATGGACGCGAGAAATCAATCTCATGGATGACAACCCTTGCCGAAGGCGGACGTCCAGCAACACCAAGAACTGGATATTTGGTAGAATTTAACGCATTATGGTATAACGCATTAAAATTCTGTCACTCAACAATCCACGATAAAAAGAAAGCAGCCGTACGCAATACCATATCAGATTTAATAGAACAAATAGATATTTCGTTTAAAGAGACATTCTTAAACGAACACGGATACCTATATGACTATGTAGATGGAGGATATGGCGAATTAAGTGTACGTCCCAATATGGTATTTGCAATCTCATTAGAGTACTCACCCTTAACACGCAAAGAGCGTAAAGGAGTGTTGGATGTAATCACACGAGAGTTGCTAACACCAAAAGGATTACGCACATTAAGTCCAAAGAGTTACGGATACCGTCCAGTATATTACGGACCACGCTATGACAGAGAGCAAGCCTATTACCAAGGACCAGCACGTCCATGGTTGATGGGAGCATACGCCGAAGCATATCTAAAAATATTCGGATTAAGCGGAGTCTCATTCATAGAGCGAATGATGATTGGATTTGAAGAGGAGATGTCAAACAACTGTATAGGAACAATCTCAGAGTTGTTTGATGGAAACCCACCATTCATCGGACGCGGAGGAATCAGTTATGCTGTAAACGTAGCAGAGATATTGAGAGTATTAAACCTAATGAAAAATTATAATAACAACATATAGGTATGAAAGCATTAATGTTTGGATGGGAGTTTCCTCCCCATATTCTCGGAGGTCTCGGAACAGCAAGTTACGGACTAACTAAGGGAATGCACAAATGTGGTGATATGGATATCACATTTGTAATACCCAAACCTTGGGGCGATGAAGAGAAAGGCTTTGCTAATATCATAGGAGCCAACAATACCCCAGTTGTATGGCGAGATGTAGATTGGAATACAGTAGAAAATCAAATAGGCAATACAATGAATCCGCAAACCTATTACGATTTGCGTAACAATATCTATGCCGATTTCAACTATATTCACACCAATAATCTTGGATGTATAGAGTTTTCAGGGCGTTACGCTGACAACATATTAGAGGAGATAAACAACTACTCAATAGTTGCAGGAGTAATAGCGCGAACAGTACCATGCGATGTAATACACTCGCACGATTGGCTAACATATCCAGCAGGAATACATGCAAAACAGGTAACAGGCAAACCATTGGTGATACACGTACACGCAACAGACTTTGACCGCAGTCGTGGAAACGTAAACCCCGATGTATTCCGAATTGAGAAAGACGGAATGAACTATGCCGATCATATTATCACAGTAAGTAATCTAACACGTCAAACCGTAATAGAGAAATACGGAATATCTCCCGACAAAGTAACAACCGTACACAATGCCGTTGAACCAATGAGCGAGGAGATTATGGCAATAGAGATGCCACGCAACCCCAAAGAAAAAGTAGTAACATTCCTTGGACGTATAACAATGCAAAAAGGACCAGAGTACTTTGTTGAGGTAGCCGCACAAGTATTACGTAAAACAAACAACGTCCGCTTTGTGATGGCAGGAAGTGGCGACATGATGAACAAGATGATACGACTTGCAGCAGAACGCGACATAGCCGATAAATTTCAATTCACAGGATTCTTACGAGGCAAACAAGTATATGAGATGCTCAAGTCGAGCGATGTATATATGATGCCATCAGTGTCCGAACCCTTTGGAATATCACCACTTGAAGCAATGCAAGTAGGAGTACCATCAATCATCTCAAAACAATCGGGATGTGCCGAAATTTTGAATAATGTCGTAAAAACCGATTATTGGGACGTAGATGCAATGGCAGACGCCGTATATTCAATAATAACATATCCAGCAATGTACAACCACATGAAAGAAGAAGGAATACGCGAAGTAAACGAAATCAAGTGGGAGTATGCAGGACAAAAAGTGATAGATATATACCGCAAGGTAATGAAATGGTAAAACTTTAAAAACAGCAATAAAATGAGAACAATCTGTTTCTATTTTCAAATTCATCAACCATTCCGTTTGAAACGTTATCGTTTCTTTGATATTGGTAATGACCACTACTATTATGACGATTTCAACAACGAGGAGATAATCCGTCGAATAGCAGAGCGTTCATATTTACCCGCAAATCGTGCATTATTAGAGATGATAGAAGATTCGGGTAATAAGTTTAAAGTAGCATTCTCAATCTCAGGAGTAGCACTTGAGCAATTAGAGATGTATGTGCCCGAGTTTATTGACTCAATGCGAGATTTGGCAAAAACAGGATGCGTAGAGTTCCTGTCAGAAACATACGCACACTCGTTAGCATCGTTAGCCGATCCCGAAGAGTTCATCAACCAAGTAAAAGCACACGATGATAAAATAGAGTTGTTATTCGGACAACGTCCAAAAGTATTCCGTAATACCGAGTTGATATACTCAGACGAGATAGCAGCAATGGTAGCATCAATGGGATTCAAAGGAATTATCACCGAAGGAGCAAAACACATATTAGGATGGAAGAGTCCAAACTACCTATACACACCAGCAACAGCACCAAAAGTAAAATTGATGCTTAAGAACTATAAGTTAAGTGATGATATAACCTTCCGTTTCTCAAACTACGAGTGGAATGAATATCCATTAACAGCAGACAAGTTCATGGGATGGATAGGCTCATTGCCCGAAGGCGAGGAGGTAGTAAACCTATTTATGACATACGACACATTAGGCGAACTACAATCAGCAGAAACAGGAATCTTCGGATTCATGAAAGCCCTACCACGCTTTGCAGCAGATAAAGGCATCACATTCTCAACACCATCAGAGGTAATATCAAAACTAAAACCAGTAGATGTAATCTCAGTAAACGATCCAATCTCTTGGGCAGACGAAGAGCGTGACACATCGGCATGGTTAGGAAACATATTACAAAAAGAGGCATATGAGAAACTATACTCAGTAGCAGAAAGAGTACGCTTGTGTTCAGACACACGTCTAAAACAAGACTGGAACTATCTACAAGCATCAGACCATTTCTACTACATGTGTACAAAACACTTTGCTGACGGAGCCGTACACAGTCACTATAGTCCATACGATTCAGCATACGAGGCATTCACCAACTATATGAACGTATTAAGCGACTTTATAGTACGAGTAGAAGAGCAATTCCCCGACTCAATAGAGAACGAAGAGTTGAATGCACTAATCACAACAATTCGTAATCAAGCAGCCGAGATAGAGGTATTGAAAAAAGAGTTAGCAAGTGCAAAAGCAAATGCAGGAGAAGTTGAAGAGGAGAAACCAGCAAAAAAAGCACCTGCAAAGAAAGCAACAAAAAAAGCAGCACCTAAAGCAGAAGCAAAAGCAGAGACTCCAGTAGAGGAGAAACCAGCAAAAAAAGCACCTGCAAAAAAAGCACCCAAAAAGGCTGCTAAATAAATAGATGCTACATAATAAATTTAGAAAGGACTGTCTTTTGGGGCAGTCCTTTCTAATTGCTAAAAATTCAAAACAAAAAAATAAACACTATACACGTGTCTCAGTTTTAATAACAGGTTTTTGGCAACCGCAACCATCCCTGTTGCACGAAGCAAACCCAATAACAATTATAGCACAAACAATAAAAAATATAAACTTTCTCATAAATATTCAAATTATATGTACGAAGGTACAATAACTTTTTTGAATAACACCGCAAAGAAAATAACAAAAACATAAAAAAACAAAATAATACAAGAACTCTCCGTAATTTTTATTAATTTAGCAGAGTAAAACAAAAAACAAAACAGACATGGCACAAAACGAAGAACTATTTTACGATGACGAAGACGCAGTAAAATACATACGAAAAAATTTAGAAGCAGAACTATCAAAAAATATATCAGATGATGATATATACTATGTAGTAGATTTAATATACGATTTCTACGAAAGTAAAGGATTTATGAGTGAAGAAGATGAAAATGCTGAGATAACCATAGCCGATGATGAGATAATAGACTATGCAGTATCAATGGCAAAAAAAGACACACTTTGCAAACTAACTCAAGAGCAAATAGAGGCAATCATTGAAGGAGAACTCTCATATTGCGAGTCAATAGGAATGTTTAAATAACGTATAAAGTATATATGTTAAAACATAACCGATATATACTAACAATACTAATACTCCTATTTGTCACGCCACAAGTAGAATCGCAACTACTAAAACGTCAAAAAAAGAGTGGAGTACAATTATCGATAAGGGATAATAAGGCAGCACCCCATATCGATATACAGACACTTACCCTCGATGAAAATATAAACGTACCCATTGTAGAGTCGCCATTATCACATCGCAAAATACGCGAGTATATGGCAGAACAAGAGAAAACCCTTCAAAAACTCAAGCAATACGGAGTATCACAAGTAGAATTACAACGCTTAGGAGAAGTCATAAAATTAACAATTCCAGTTGATAAATTATTCTATCCAAACGATACGACACTATATAATAAAGTAGATTTGTTGCTACGCCCAATTGCTCGATATGGAGAAGAGATAGGAATGTATCACATACTCATAGTAGTGCATAGCGACAACACAGGAAGCATTGAGTACAACCTAAACTTAACCACGCAAAGAGCAGAGCAATTACATAGAAAGTTAAAACAATTAGGCTTAAAAACAGAAGAGGTAGTACTCTATGGAATGGGAGGAGAAGAACCGCTAACTGACAATCACACAATGGAGAAACGCAAAAAGAACCGAAGAGTAGAAATCTATTTAGTACCGGGCGAAGAGATGATAAAACTATCACTACGAGGCAGATTGGAGGTAAAATAGTAATCAAAAGAAGAAAAAAGATAACGCATAGTAGAGCGTTATCTTTTTTTGCATAAAAACCTATTTGAAAATACCCTTAAAATTAATACCTTTGTAATAGAGAGGACAAAGCAATTACTAACCATAAAATTACACAAAGATGGAAATCAAATTACCGGCAAAAAAAGGAGAAACCGCTGATAAAACAATATCAGGAGTAATAAATATGGTTATAGTAGGAGCCAATGGAGCAGGAAAAAGTCGATTTGGAAAAGAGATAGAGCAGCGATATTACGATAATACCTTTCGAATATCTGCACTAAAAACCGTAATGCCCATTGATGAAACCGCTGAGGTAAAAGCAAACTCCATAACAGGCGAGTATAACAAATACTTTAAAGAAAACAAACAACTCTCGCTCAAAACCGAGTTTGAGCAACTATTTGCACTATTAATCAGAGAGGAGATGCAAAACCTCATTGATTATAAAAATGAAATATCACAAGGCAGGGAAGCACAACTAAAACCTTCAACATTAGACAAAACTCAAGTAATGTGGGAAAAAATATTTCCACATCACAAAATAATCCGTAGCAATGGAAAATTGGAGATAGTATCCGACACCTCGCCCAATAACTACAATGCAATGCAAATGAGTCATGGCGAAAAAGTAGTACTCTATCTCATAGCCGCCTCGCTCATAGCACGCCCAAACTCAATAATAATAGTAGATGAGCCGGAGATGCACCTACATCCCTCAATGACCTCATCCTTGTGGAACGACATAGAAAGTCAGCGACCAGATTGTTGCTTTATATATCTCACACACGATTTGAACTTTGCCGTGTCGCGTAGTGGAAAACGCATATGGGTAAAAAGTTACGATGCAGAGACCAACAGTTTCGATTACGAATTTATAGAAAATAGCGACTCCTTACCCGAAGATATATATCTCGAACTCTTAGGCGGACGCAAACCCGTACTATTTGTCGAAGGCGATACAACATCAAGTATCGATAATAGACTATATCCATTAGTCTTTACCGAATACACCGTAAAACCATTAGGCGGATGCAGTAAAGTAATAGAGGTAACCCGAGCCTTTTCCGAGATGAAAAACTTTCATATGCTGGAGTCTCGAGGAATTGTTGACCGAGACCGCCGTACCTCGCACGAGGTAGAATATCTCCGAAGCAAAAACATCTACGTACCCAACGTAGCCGAAGTAGAAAACCTGTTACTAATAGAACCGGTAGTACGCTCCGTAGCACGATGCACAGGCAACAACGAAGAGCAAGTATTCAAAGCCGTAAAACAAGGAGTAATCAAGTTCTTTAAATCATCAATAGAGGAACAAGCATTAATTCACACCCGTCATCGCATACGCAATGGCATAGAGTTCCGCATCGATACCCGAGCAAACACAATCGAAGAGTTTGCCCATCACATCGAGCATCTAACCGATGAAATAGACTCACGCTTTACCTACACCAAATTAGTAGAAAAATTCAACCGATTTGTGCGAGAAGAAAACTACCCTGCCATACTAAAATTCTTTAATCAAAAAGCAATGATAGCACAAAGCAAGGTAACCATATTATGTGGCTTCTCAACCCCAGACCAATACATAAACTATATACTATTCCTCCTAAAAAGAGGAGGGGTAGAGGCAGAAAAGATAAGAGAAGGCATCAAAGCATGTTTTAACCTTGAAGCCCCTGCAAAAATAAAACCACGAAAAAAGAAAAGATGATAAAACATTGGATATCGGCGGCACGTCCCCGAACACTACCCACATCCATAGCACCAGTAATATTAGCAACAACCTACTCATGGCAGCAAGGCAAAGCCAATTGGTGGGTATTTACAATATGTCTGCTATTTGCCCTTGCAGCACAAATAGCATCAAACTTTGCAAACGACTATTTCGATTATAAAAACGGAAGCGACAAACCCAATCGGGTAGGGCCACGCCGAGCCGTAGCATCGGGCGACATACCTCCCCGCACCATGCTCACAGCAACCATAATAACATTAGCCATAGCCGCCATACTAGGATGTATGTTAATACCCATAGGCGGATGGCAGTTAGTAGTATTAGGAGCAATAATAATACTCTTTGCCCTCGCATACTCAGCAGGACCATATCCCTTATCATATCACGGTTTGGGCGAAGTAACCGTATTCATCTTCTTTGGCATAGTACCAGTAACGGCAACCTATTGGTTACAAACCGCCACAGTAGAAATACCAGTAATAATAGGAGCAGCCGCCATGGGCTTACTATCATCAAACATCCTGTTAGTAAACAACTATCGCGATTACCAAACCGACAAACAAGACGGCAAACTCACCTCAGTAGTAATCTTAGGACGCCGATTTGCCATAATAACCTATCTCGTAAACGGAATATTAGCAACCACAATACTCGCAATCACATACACAGGAGCAATATTTGCCATACTCTTCTTGGCACTACACCTAAAAACATGGCAAGGACTAATAAAAACCCAAGGACAAGCCCTTAATGCCTATATAGGACTAACTGCCCGAAACCAACTAATATTCACACTACTATATTTAGCCGTAGCACTAATAGAAGCAGCCCTAAAATAACAATGAAATACAATCCCTTTGCAACCAACTTCAAAACAAAAGCCTTAACCTTTATACTGGTAGAGGCAGTAATGTTCATCATAGCATCGGCATTAGTCGCAATAGCATCAAAACTATTAACGCTACCCGAACGCCCCCAAATGATGATAATGCTAACCATACAAGGCATAGTATTGTTTATAGCATCGCCCCTGATAACAGCAAGGCTACTAACACACAAACCCTTCAAATACCTATCACTAACCACATTGCCCACCCTCAAACAAATAGTGTGGGTAACAATAGCAATGATAGTAATGACACCAGCACTCAACCTCATAGTATCTTGGAATGAGTCAATGCACCTACCCGAGTTTATGTCGGGCATAGAGGAGTGGATGAGAGCAAACGAAGACGCAGCAGCCGAGTCAACCAAAAAACTCCTCTCTCTACAAACCCTAACGGAGTTAATCATAACCCTACTAATAGTAGGCTTAATGACAGGAGTAGGCGAGGAGTTAACCTTCCGAGGCGTAATGCAAAAACTAATAGAAGACAAGTGGCAAAACCACCACATAGCCATATGGGTAACCGCAATAATATTCAGTGCCATACACCTGCAATTCTTCGGCTTCTTTCCCCGAATGTTATTAGGCGCATTTTTCGGATACCTGTTAGTATGGTCAAAAAGCATCTGGCTACCAATCTATGCACATACCCTAAACAACAGTATGGCAGTAATAGCAGCCTATATGCTCAATATAAACCTCACCAGCGAAGATATAGACAAATTAGGCACAACAGAAGGCGGTTCACTATGGACAGCCGCTATAAGTCTGCTACTCTTCATATACTGCGTAATAAAACTAAGGAAAGAGGAAACAACAAATAATATAAATCAATAACATACAGAAGATGAAAGTCCTAAAATCAATCGTTGCCATAATGTCAATAATGGCAATATTCGTATTAGCACTACCATCGTGCGGAGGAGAAGATGATGACTTTTGCAAAGTATCAGTAACAACAACACAAGGAGGAATAGCAACCGCTTCCGAAACCGAAGTAATGCCGGGTTGGGAAGTAACCTTAACAGCAACCCCCGAGAACGGATACCGCTTTGTAAGTTGGATGGTATTAGGTATGGAAGTATCAACCGAGAACCCATATACAACAGTAATAACAGAGAATACCCAATTCAAAGCCATATTTGAGAGTGAAAATGGAGCAGGAGACGATCAAGTAGATGAAATCCTCCCAGATGAAGGAATAGCAGAAGAACAAATATATACCATTGAGATAAAGCCCGAAGGAGCAGGAGAAGTCTCAAAAACAATATATGGAATGCCCTTAATATGGTAGCCCAACCAAACGAAGGATACCGCTTTGTAAACTACACCATTAATGGCGAAGTAGTAAGCACAGAACCAGTATGTACAATCAATATAACAACCTTTACTGAGATAGTAGTAAATTTTGAAGAAGAGAGTATAGTACCCCCTCAACCCGAAACAATGGTTGCAGTAGATTTAGGACTCTCAGTAAAATGGGCAATATGTAACTTGGGAGCAGAAACCTCATACGAGAGTGGAAACTACTATGCGTGGGGAGAGATAGAGCCAAAAGAAAATCACGATTATTGGAAAAACTATCTATGGAGTAATGGAAGCGAAACCACAATAACAAAATATTGTACCGATTCAGAATATGGCATAGTTGACAATAAAACAACCCTTGAATTAGAAGATGATGCAGCACATGCAGCACTTGGAGGCAATTGGCGTATGCCAACAGTAGAAGAATTTAATGAGTTACTTAGAGAGTGTGTATGGTACTGGGTAGAACTTAATGGAGTACAAGGATATAAAGTAATAAGTTTCAAAACAGAGAAATCAATATTCCTACCAGCAGTTGGCATAAAATCACAAAATAATATATCAGGAATAGGAACATTAAGTTCATACTGGACAAATACATTATCAACACGCTCTTACGAAGCAAAACGACTGTTTATATGTAATGGTAACGAAGATGAATTAGGAGTGTGGCCATATTATCGTTGGATGGGATCTCCAATCCGCCCAGTATATGCCGAGTAAAAAATATAGATTAAAAAAACAAATAAAGGGTTGCTCTCGTGAGCAACCCTTTATTCATATTATAAGCCCAATTAGACCAATCTGACTAATTAGACTAATTACTAACAAAGTTGAGCAAGAGCAAGTTCAACAAACGAAAGTTTGTTAACTAACACTAATACTAAGGAATAAAGCACTCCAAAAGTTTAGCCTTACCCTCAATCTTAACGCAACAAGTAGTTGCAGGAACAAGGATAGTTTCGCCTTGTTTCATAGTTGTAACGTTACCCTCGCAGTCGGTTAAAGTAGCATTACCACCCATACAGATAAATATTGAGAATGAGTCGCGGTCGCTCAATTTGTAATCAACCACGCCATCAATATCCAATACACTTGT
Organism: Bacteroidales bacterium; assembly: GCA_015061035.1. Classification (GTDB taxonomy): domain Bacteria; phylum Bacteroidota; class Bacteroidia; order Bacteroidales; family G3-4614; genus Caccoplasma_A. The sequence goes on along the minus strand of SUXK01000002.1, from coordinate 50,541 downwards.
TGAGAAGTATTCGCACTCTGCAAGTTTAACCCCTTCGTTTAGTTTGGGAGTATATTCTGTTTTAAGGTCGCTATAAAGTTTGTAGTCGATAGCATCCTTTGCAAGTTCAGTGTGTAGTTCTCTGCCATTACCATTTTTATCTTTACGGTTGTAGTCGTAAATACGGTAAGTAATATTTGAGTTTTGTTGAATCTCTGCAATGAAAATTCCTTTACCAATAGCGTGAACACGTCCTGCAGGTAAGAAGAATACATCGCCACTCTTAACCTCGTGGAATTGAAGAACATCTGTAATAGTATTGTTCTCTATACGCTCAACATACTCTTCGGGTGTAATCTCTTGTGAAAAACCAGAGTATAGTCCAGCACCTTCGGCAGCCGAGATAACATACCACATCTCTGTTTTACCAAATGAGTTGTGACGCTCTTTAGCAAGAGTATCATCGGGGTGAACTTGTATTGAAAGATAATCTCTTGCATCAATAAATTTAATTAGCAAAGGAAAATCTTTACCAAAGCGTTCAACAACATGTTTACCCAAAAGAGCAACGCCCTCTTTCTCCATAACCTCAGTCAGGGTAGTACCTTTGTACTCGCCATCGGCAACAACCGAAACGTTTCCCTCAACTTGAGAAATCTCCCAACTCTCGCCAATGCCCTCTAATTTAGGAGAAACATCTTTGAATTTACAAATCTCGTTACCACCCCAGATTACGGGTTTAAGAATGTCTTCAAACTTTAATGGTTTCATAGTTTTATGTTTTAGTTAATAATTAGCGGATAAGTAACAACATTGTCGCTATACACAATCTCTAATGTATATATGCCTCTTTCAAGGTTGGGTATATTGTTGTGTTCTTTGCCTTTGCCATAATATACATATCCCGAATTGGGCGACAATATGCTTACACTTTTGCACAAATTTACTCTATCTGCTGGAATTACAATCTTTTCTCCCTCAAAAAAATGCAAAGGGGGATGATATTGTTGTGCAGCTTCACTCTCGTGGTAGTAGCCATTAGTGGCAGTTACAGCATAGTATAATCCGGTAGAGTAATCCTTGTAACTCTTTTCGGTGTGTCGGGCCTCAATAATATTCTCTGCCAAATTGGTATCAACAGGGTAACTATCTGACGCATATATGGTGTAGTATTTGGCATCACCCTCACACTTCCATGATATTGTTTTGGAGCCATCTTCTGCAACAGCAATCTTTAAATCGTAGGGCAGAACATCGCAACCCTTTTTATAATTCTTCAGTGCAGGAAATAGGGCAGGGGTATTATAGGTATCTCCTTTTAGGGTAGCGGTTACACCTTTTAGATTATCTTCAAGTTGCAAAGTTCTGTAAAACGAACTTCCAGCAATACCCATATCTCTGCTGACATATATTTGAGGCATAAAGTCACGCAAACTCCAATTGCCACTGCTCTTATCCAAACGATAAACTCCCAATCCTGCAACAATAGGGTAGCCATTACTGTTTCTTACCCAATCTTTTACAAAGGGGAAAAACGACACATCAGGGTAGTACATCATAGGTGCAACAAAATCTTGCTTGCCTGCTCTTAACCATGCAGCAACATCCTGATATGCTGCCTCCATACCGCTCCAGCCCATCGAAGAGAAATATTTGTGATTATCGCGTTTACCCAATACTGCACTGCTAACCATAACTTCTGGGTTTATCTTTTTTACTGCATCATATATTGAGTAAACAATGCTGTTGATATTGTTTATTCTCCACTCCTTTAAACTCTCTCCCTTCTTAGCATAGTTCTTGAATGTTTTAGAATCGGGGAAATCGTGAGCCCTGTCGGGGTATCTTATATAGTCAAGATGAATTCCATCAACACTATATCTCTTGGCAATCTCGCTAACAATGTCTATCAGGTAAAAACAGGTCTCAGGCTCTCCTGGGTTAAGATACCACTCTCCGTTATACTTTGTACATATCTCAGGTTTGCGTTTAGGTAACGCCTTATTCCCTTGCATCTTAATGGCCTTGTCGCTGCCAATGTTCATACACACAACCCATGCGTGGCATTGCAATCCTCTTTTGTGGCACTCTTCAATAGCAAAAGCAAGAGGATCATATAAAGGCTTTTTACCACGAGTACCAGTCATTATAGCACTATATGGTTCAATATCCGACTCATACAAAACGTCGCTCCTTAAACGAGCCTGAAAGAATACGGTGTTCATATTTAATTCTTGCACCATATCTAAAATTTTGCATAAATCCCTTTTCTGTTTTTCGCAACCCTCTAACGATGTTGCTTGATTTTTGGGCCAATCCAAACCATAGTTGGTTGTTAGCCATATAGCACGTATCTCGTTTTTAGGATTTTGAGCATTACTTTTTATTAAAAAAACAGAGGTCAAAAGCATTAAACACAAAACCCTCAAAAAGTAGTTTTTCATCATAAAATTATTTATAATGCGAAGATACAAATTTTTTAGCAAAGAATGATTGCATTTTAATAAACTCTGTATTAATTTTACACAGATTAATGTGGGTATAATTTATCCATAAAAAAGAGAAACATTAACTACAAAATATTAACTTATGGCAAAGAACAGATTAGTAGGAGATTATCCTGTAATTGGTATCCGCCCCACTATTGACGGACGTAGAGGAGAGTTGAAAGTGAGAGAATCCCTCGAGGAGCAAACTATGAACATGGCAAAATCAGCAGCCAAGTTGTTCGAAGAGAATTTGCGTTACAGCAACGGAGAACCTGTTAAAGTTGTAATAGCAGATACAACAATAGGTCGTGTTGGAGAGGCTGCTGCTTGTGCTGAGAAATTTAAAAAAGCAGGAGTAGAGATAACACTTACAGTAACACCATGCTGGTGCTATGGTGCAGAAACTATGGATATGGATCCCTTAACAATAAAAGGTGTATGGGGATTTAATGGAACAGAGCGTCCGGGTGCAGTATATCTTGCATCAGTATTGGCAACACATACACAAAAAGGCCGTCCTGCATTTGGAATTTATGGACACGATGTTCAAAATGCCGATGATACAGAGATACCTGCAGATGTAAAAGAGAAACTATTACGTTTTGGTCGTGCAGCAGTTGCAGCAGCATCAATGCGTGGTAAATCATATCTGCAAATTGGTTCAATATGTATGGGTATTGGTGGCTCAATAATTGATCCAGCCTTTATTGAAGAGTATCTTGGAATGCGTGTAGAGAGCGTTGATGAGGTTGAGGTAATTCGCCGAATGGAACGTGGTATTTACAACAAAGAAGAGTACGAAAAAGCACTTGCTTGGACTAAAGCAAAATGTAAAGAGGGCTTTGATAAAAACCCAGAGAGCCTTCAAAAAACACGCGAAGAGAAAGATGCAGATTGGGAGTTTGTGGTTAAGATGATGGTAATCATCAAAGACTTGATGAACGGAAATCAAAACCTCCCTGAAGGATGCGAAGAGGAGAAAGTTGGACACAATGCAATAGCAGCAGGATTTCAAGGACAACGTCAATGGACCGACTTCTATCCAAACTGCGACTTCCCTGAGGCGCTATTGAATACTTCATTCGACTGGGACGGAGCGCGCGAGCCATATATTTTGGCAACCGAGAACGATGTATTAAACGGAATAGGAATGTTGTTTATGAAACTTCTTACCAACCGTGCCCAGATATTTGCTGACGTTCGTACATATTGGAGTCCCGAAGCAATCAAAAAAGCAACAGGATATGACGTTGAAGGCAAAGCAAAAGATTCAGACGGAATAATTCACCTTATCAACTCTGGAGCAGCATGTCTTGACGCATGTGGAATGGCAAAAGATGAAGAGGGTAATCCTGTAATGAAAGAGTGGTGGAATGTAACAGAGGCAGATCAAGAGGCTATCTTAAATGCAACAACTTGGAACCCTGCCGATTTAGGATACTTTAGAGGAGGAGGTTACTCTTCACGTTTCATAACTGAGGAGCAAATGCCTGTAACAATGATACGTTTGAACTTGGCAAAAGGTCTTGGACCCACATTGCAAATTGCTGAGGGATGGACAGTAAAACTTCCTGGAGAGGTATCAGATATTCTATGGAAACGTACCGACTACACTTGGCCATGTACATGGTTTGCACCACGTTGCACAGGCGAGGGTGCATTCAAAACTGCATATGATGTTATGAATAACTGGGGTGCAAACCACGGAGCAATCTCTTATGGTCACATTGGAGCCGATTTGATAACACTATGCTCAATACTACGCATCCCTGTATCAATGCACAACGTTCCTGAAGATAAAATCTTCCGTCCATCAGCATGGAACGCATTTGGAATGGATAAAGAGGGACAAGACTATCGTGCTTGTGCAGCATACGGACCAATGTATAAATAATAACGGTTTGTCAATTCTAACAAATCATACTATAAATAGAGTGTGTCAAGCGCTTGACACACTCCCTTAAAAAGATATATCATGACAAGAAGATTTGTTTTAAACGAAACATCTTATTTTGGAGCAGGCTCGCGCGAAGCAATAGCAGAAGAGGTTGCTCGTAAGGGGTTAAAAAAAGCCTTGATAGTAACTGATAGCAGTTTGGTAAAATTCGGAGTAGTAGCAAAAGTGTCTGAAGTATTGGACAAGGCAGGAGTTCCTTTTGAAATATTCGATGAGGTAAAGCCAAACCCAACAGTTGCAAACGTTAAGAGCGGATTAAAAGCATATGCAGAATCAGGAGCAGACTTTATTCTTGCAATAGGAGGAGGCTCATCAATTGATACTGCAAAAGCAATAGGTATCATAACCAATAACCCCGAGTTCTCTGATGTGGTATCATTAGAGGGTGTTGCTCCAACAAAAAAACGCTCAGTTCCCATTATTGCAGTACCTACAACAGCAGGAACAGCAGCAGAGGTAACAATTAACTATGTTATTACCGATGAAGAGAATAAAAAGAAAATGGTATGTGTCGATCCCAACGATATACCATTGGTTGCTGTAATTGATGCTGAGTTGATGTACTCATTACCCAAAGGATTAACTGCTGCAACTGGAATGGATGCTCTGACACATGCTATTGAGGGATTAATAACTAAAGGTGCATGGGAGTTAAGTGATATGTTTGAGATTAAAGCAATTGAAATTATTGCAGAGTATCTTCCTGTTGCCGTTGAAGAGCCAACCAATGCAAAAGCACGTGAGGCAATGGCTCTTGGTCAATACGTAGCAGGAATGGCATTCTCAAATGTAGGTCTTGGAGTAGTACACGGAATGGCTCACCCAATGGGAGCAATCTTTGATATACCTCATGGAGTTGCAAATGCAGTGTTGTTACCCACAATAATGGAGTATAACAAACCTGCAGCAAAAGAGAAATATGTTGAGATTGCCAAAGCAATGAAGGTGTATAAAGATGGTATGACAATTGATGAAGCGGCTGATGCAGCAGTAGAAGCAGTAAAAGCCTTGTCAATAAAAGTAGGAATACCTCAAACACTAACAGAGTTGGGTATAACAGAAAAAGATATTGACGCATTGGCAGCATCAGCAATAGCCGATGTATGTACACCTGGTAACCCTCGTGATATAGACGAAGCAACAATAAAAGAACTATATAAGAAGATACTATAATGGAAAATATAATGGATGCACTCTATCAAGAGTTTATGAAAGCCGCACACAGAGCAGGTAACGAACATTTAATGTTATGCAGTAGCGGTAATATGTCGTGGCGTATAGGCGACAAAGTTATGATTTCGGGAACAGGCTCATGGTTGCCTACAATACAAAAAGAGAAAATTGCTGTATTGAATCTTGCTGACGGAACATCACTAAACGGAATAAAACCCTCAATGGAGAATGGATTTCATTTAGGAGTATTGCGTAACCGCCCCGATGCAAATGTAGTATTGCACTTTCAATCAGAGTATGCAACAACTGTGGCATGTATGAAGAACAAACCTACAAACTTTAATGTTACAGCCGAAGTACCATGTCATGTAGGAAAAGAGATACCTGTAATACCATATTTCCGCCCTGGCTCTCCTGAGTTGGCACAAGCAGTTGTAGAGGCATTGAAAGATCATGACTCATGTCTGTTAACAAATCACGGACAAGTAGTATGCGGTAAAGACTTCAATGCAGCATTTGAGAAAGCAATGTTCTTTGAGATGGCTTGTCGTATAATCGTTCAATCAGGAATGAACTACACCGTATTGACAGAGCAAGAGATAAAAGATCTTGATAAATACGTATTAGGGAAAATTACAGATTAAAAAAATCAAAAAAAAGTAGGGGAGAGGGTTTAACCTTCTCTCCGTCTTGTGTAGAACATTATGTATTACGTAGCAGCCGATTTTGGGGCAGGAAGCGGAAGAGTAATAGTTGGGTGTCTTAACAATGGAGAGTTAACACTTGATGAAATACATCGTTTCCCTAACCGACAAATAAACTTAGGCGGAAGAGTATATTGGGATTTTCTTTCGCTATATGAAGAGATAAAAATAGGTCTTAAAAAAGCATTTGCAAAATATGGCTCTGAGATAAAGAGTATAGGAATAGATACATGGGGTGTAGATTACGGACTTCTTGATAAGAACGGACGCCTTATATCAAATCCGGTATGTTATCGCGACTCTCGCACGCAAGGAATACTTGAAAAGGCATTCCAAAAACTACCAAAAGAGAAATTCTTCTCATTGGCTGGAAATCAGTTTATGGAGATAAATACCGTGTTTCAATTGTATAGTGCTGTATTAGAAGGTGATGAAGCGGTGAAAAATGCTAACAAACTGCTCTTTATGCCTGACCTCTTTGCATATTTCCTAACAGGTAAAGCGGTAAATGAATATACTATATCATCAACCTCACAAATGTTAAACTCTCTTACACGTAAGTGGGATGATACAATCTTTGAAACACTATCATTACCCAAAACATTAATGCAAGAGATTGTATATCCAGGTACACCAATAGGCAGTTTAACACCCGCAATGCAAGAGGAGTTAGGAGGAAATGCAACAGTAGTAGCAGTTGGCTCGCATGATACAGCATCGGCACTTGCTGCCATATCAGCCGAAGATGATGAATGGGCATTTATCAGTTCAGGAACATGGTCGTTAATGGGAATGGTGACACCTACACCATTACAAACACCTGAGGTATTAGCATCAGACTTTACAAACGAAGGAGCAGTATCTGGCGATATACGTATACTTAAAAACATTACAGGTTTGTGGTTGTTGCAATCACTCGTAAAAGAGTGGACTGCGCAAGGTATTGATTGTGATTATTCACGTATGGTTGTTGAAGGAGAGAACTCTCAATGCACAAGTGTAATTCCTGTTACCGATAGCCGTTTTACTGCGCCCCGTAGTATGAAAGAGGCAATTGATAACTATTGTAAAGAGACAAACCAGGCAGTTCCACAAACACAAGGAGACTATATGCGATTAGTTTGCCAATCGTTGGCAACTGAGTATGCAAAGGTAAAACAAGAGTTAGAACTTTCAGTAGGTCGCAAAATAAAAACAATTTATATTGTTGGAGGTGGCTCTCAAAACGGATTGCTGAATAAACTAACAGCCCAAAAGACAGGGTGCAAAGTAGTAGCAGGCCCTGTTGAGGCAACAGCAATTGGTAATATTAAAGTTCAAGCCGAGTGGGCAGGAGAGTTATCAAAAGATAATCCTCTTATGTTAAAGGGTAAGGGAATGGAACTAAAAACCTTTATGCCCTAATTTTAATTAATTAAAATCTAATATAATGACAAAGGATAAAATAAAAGTAGTAGAGAAATCGGTATTAGTACCATTTATTATGTTGGTGTCGTGTTTCGTATTATGGGGATTACTCAATAATATGACAGATAACCTTGTTCCTGCATTTGGTAAAATATTTATGATGTCTGCTGTTGATTCATCGTTTGTACAAATAGCATTCTATGGAGCATACGCAGTTTTAGCAATACCAGCCGCAATAATCATCAAAAAATTCTCTTATAGAGTAGGAGTATTAGTGGGATTAGGACTATACATGGTGGGTGCATTAGGATACATTCCATCTGCTATAATACAAAGTTACGATATGTTCCTTGTCTCAATTTTTGTATTGGCATGCGGATTATCAGTATTAGAGACAACATGTAATCCATACGTAATATCACTTGGAGCAAAAGAGACCTCAATACAACGTTTAAACTTTGCACAAGCATTCAACCCTCTGGGGTCGTTAACAGGAATATTCTTGGCAAAATATCTTATACTTGCAAATCTTAATCCTGCAACATACGAAGATAGAGTCCAAATGGATTCAACACAATTAGATGCTATACAAAACAATGAGTTATTGTGGGTGTGTGTACCATACGTAAGTCTTGTAATCATAGCACTAACTATTTGGATATTCTTCTATAACTTCCGCCGTCCTGAAAATAAAGTTGATGATGGAGATTTGAATATATCAGAATCATTTAAGAAACTATTAAGTATGCCTCGATACTATTGGGGTGTTGTTGCCCAATTCTTCTATGTAGGACTACAAATAACAGTGTGGACATGGACAGTTAAATATGCAATGACAGTATTCGGAGAGGGTATGAACGAAGCCACAGCAGCGCAATACTACCTATATGCAATCATATTGTTTATTGTTTGTCGTTGGGTATGTACAGCTCTAATGCGCAAATTTAATCCTGCAGTAATGCTCTCAATATTTGCAATAGCAGGTATTGTGGCATGTTTAGGAACAATATATCTCCCTGCTAATATCTCAATATGGACATTGATAGCAATATCAGGATGTATGTCATTAATGTTCCCAACTATATACGGAATATCTCTATACGGTATGGGTGACGAGGTAAAACTTGGAGCAGCAGGACTAATTATGGCAATATTAGGAGGAGCGGTAATAACACCCATTATGGGAATGTTTATTGATAATGGATGGTTAAACGGATTACTCTCTTCAACATATAGTTTTGAGGAAGCAGCAGTTCGTTCATCATTCTATGTTGCCGTTATATGCTTTGCCGTAGTATTGGCATACGGATTGTATATAAAACAATCAAAGAAAACAAAGGGATAAGTAATATCTAAATTTATTAACCATGTATAAGATATAACCCAGTTGAGTATAATCAATTGGGTTATATCTTTTTAGGAATCTTAATACCAAATACAGTAGATAGCATATTTAGTAGTGTTGCCTCAAACTCATTTGCTGCTTGAATATCAGGAACCATAATTCTTAGGTTTCGTTTATGGCATTTTATATCAACTTTTTCTGGCATATAAATAGGCTCCCCATCAATATGCATAATACCCGCTTTAGGTCTTGTAATAGTAAGTTCAGATGTTGAAAAAGATTTTACAGCAGGATTTATATTAAGTGTTTTAGTAAATAGTTGAACAGCAGTAGGTAGAACCTCAAAGAAGTTAATGTGATTAATTATAGTAATATCAATTAATCCGTCTCTTAAAGAGGCGTATGGAGCAATAAAAGCATTGTTGCCATATTGCGATACATTGCCACAAGCAATAATAAAAGCCTGTTCTTTACTATGCGAAGTAGGAGTATCAATAATATACTCTTCGTTGGTATATCTGAAATACTCTTCTAAACTATTTATAAAATATGTCAAACTGCCTCTGGTCCTTGATTTCGCAAATTTCTCGCTTATTTGAGCATCAAATCCAAAACCGCAAGTAACAAAAAACGGAATATCGTTTGCAGTACAAAAATCCGCCTTTACCATATGCGAATTTTTTAATGCTCTCAAAGCCGCAGTAACACCCATAGGAATACCCAAATGTCTTGCCAATCCATTACCAGAACCAGTAGGTATAATAGCCAAAGCGGTTCTCGAATATACAAGTGCTTTAGCAATCTCATTACAAGTGCCATCTCCTCCAACAGCTAAAACAATATTGTATCCTTTATCAACAGCCTCTTTTGCTAATAGGGTAGCGTGTCCTGAGTATTCAGTATATGCAATATCAATAGTAACCTCATTGCCAGATAGTATCTTCATAATCTTTTTATCAAGATTATCTTTCTTTGAAGTGCCTGATATGGGGTTGATTATAGCAAATATCTTTTTCTCGGACATAATACATAAATATGATTAAGCAAAAGTAAAAAAACAAACTCTTTAATACAAACAAATAAAAAATATTTAATGTTTAATAGTAGAATTTAGATATTAATTTATTAAAAATTATTATGTTTGCAAAGTAAATAAAATAACAAAAATATGAAACAAATTTATACTCCCACTTCAACAATAATACGCAGTATTGTTGCAATCTTAATTGGAACCATAATGGTAATTTGGCCCGACAAAGTAAACTCTCTAATAATATCAGTGATAGGAGCAATTATTATATTACCTACGATAATTGCATTATTCGCATTTTTATTTGCAAAAACAGAAGAGGAAAAGAAAAAATCAAAAACAACAGTTCTTGTAAGTTTAGGATCTGCTGTGTTAGGATTGATAATGCTCCTATATCCGGCAAGATTTGTATCTTTGTTCACGCTATTTGTAGGAATAGTTTTACTATTTGCAGGTGTTATACAAATAATAGGAGTTTTTAAATATAGCATACAAACAAAAAGTTATTGGATGCTTATAACTCCCTTTGCCGTTCTTGCAACCGGAGTTATAACAGTAGTATATTTTAATAACATTACAAATATGTTGTTGATTTTAATAGGTGTAATATTGTTACTTTATGGAGTATCTGAGTTATTTAACTATTTTAAACTCAAGAAAAGTATAAAGACTCTCTAAACAAATGTGATATTTATATAAATCAAGAACTGCAAGTTACTAGTAACTTGCAGTTCTTTTTGTTAAGAGATTCTCCCTCTGTTATTGTAGAGGAGTATGTGTTTGTGTAGTTTGTGTCTGATAGTTAAGTACAAGAGGGTGATTTACCTTTTTCTCTGTTAGAGCAATATCCAACACCTCCGATATGTTGTTTACATAGTGGAATGTCAAACCTTTAAGATATTCAGGTTGAATTTCGTTAATATCTTTTCTGTTTTGCTCACAAAGAATAATCTCTTTGATGCCTGCGCGTTTAGCAGCAAGTATTTTCTCTTTAATACCTCCCACAGGTAATACTCTTCCGCGAAGGGTAATCTCTCCTGTCATTGCAAGATTAGCTTTTACCTTACGTTGTGTAAACGATGAAGCAATAGAGGTTATCATTGTTATACCAGCCGATGGACCATCTTTGGGTATAGCACCTTCGGGAACGTGAATATGTATATTCCACTTCTCAAACACATCCTCGTCAATACCCAACTCCTCGGCATGAGATCTAACGTATTGCAGAGCAATTACAGCAGACTCTTTCATTACGTCACCAAGGTTTCCTGTAAGAGTGAGTTTTTCTCCTTTACCTTTGCATAAGCTTGATTCTATAAATAGTATCTCGCCACCAACAGCGGTCCAAGCCAAGCCAGTTACAACACCAGCATATTCGTTACCTTCGTATATCTCTTTTGAGTACTCTTTTTCTCCGAGTAACTCTTTAAGGTCAGCAACAGATATATTTTTGTTATACTCTTCCTCTGCACCTTTCTTACGAGCAATACGGCGCATAATTTTGGCAATCTTCTTATCTAACTCTCTAACTCCTGACTCGCGAGTATATCCTTCTATGATAGCCTCCATAGTCTTTTTGGGAATAGATACATCACCTTTTTTAAGTCCATGTTCTGTCAATTGTTTTGGAACAAGATGTTTACGACCTATCTCAACTTTCTCTTCCATTATATAACCCGATACATCAATCAACTCCATACGGTCGAGTAGGGGACGGTCAATAGTTCCAAGGTTATTTGCCGTAGCAATGAACAATACTTTTGAAAGATCATAATCAACATCAAGGTAGTTATCATGGAATGCACTATTTTGTTCAGGGTCTAATGCCTCTAAAAGTGCAGCGGCAGGATCTCCCTTATAGTCATTACCAATCTTATCTATCTCATCCAATACAAATACAGGGTTTGAACTCTTTGCCTTTTGTAAACCTTGAATAATTCTACCGGGCATAGCACCTATATATGTGCGGCGGTGTCCTCTAATCTCTGCCTCATCATGTAAACCTCCAAACGATACTCTTACATATTTACGATTAAGAGCAGCAGCAATAGATTTACCCAACGAAGTTTTACCAACTCCAGGAGGACCATATAAGCATATAATAGGCGATTTCATATCTCCTCGCAATTTAAGCACAGCAAGATGCTCAATAATGCGATCTTTAACCTTCTCTAAACCAAAGTGGTCTTTATTCAATTGTTTCATTGCATTATCAAGGTTAAAGTTATCTTTGGTATATTCGCCCCAAGGTAAATCAAGAAAGTTTTCAATATAGTTATATTGCACAGAATAGTCGGGCGATTGAGGATGGAAGCGTTGAAGTTTTTTCAACTCTTTATCAAAAACCTGACGCACCTCTTTACTCCATTTCTTATTGTCTGCTCTCTCAAGTAGCTCATCTATATCGCTATCAGAAGTATCTCCCAACTCCTCTTGAATAGTCTTTATCTGTTGTTGTAGGAAGTGTTCGCGTTGTTGTTGCGAAATATATTGATGAGTTTTGTTGTGAATATCCTTCTTGATCTCCATCAACTGAAGTTCCTTGCCCAGTTCAGAGTATAGGAGTAAACCTCTCTCTTTGATAGAACTCTCTGCTAACAACGACTCTTTACGTGCTGCACTAAATGGAATATTAGTACATAAGAAGTTAATAAGCAAACCATTGCTTCCGTCAATATTACGTAACGAACTCAAAAGTTCACGAGAAGGTTCTCCCAAATATTTTAAATACTCGCTTGTAGTATCTTTTATGGCATCAACAAGCACTTTAAACTCTTTGTCGCGTTTGTTAACCGAAATATCATCCAAAAGAGCAATCTCTCCTTTAAGGTATGGAGTATTTTTGGTTATATTTAATAAAGAGAATCGTTGTTTGCCTTGTAAAATAACTGAGGTGTTTCCATCAGGAAGTTGAAAAACCTTAATGATCTCAGCGATAACACCAATAGTATATATATCGTTAATTCCAGGCTCTTCAATATTAGGGTTCTTTTGACATGTTACACCTATATATCTTTTGTTTTTGAAAGCCTCATCAATAAGAGCAAGAGATGATTTTCTTCCTACCAATATAGGCATTGTAACACCGGGAAACAAAACCATATCTCTCAATGGTAATATAGGTAGGTCCTCGGTTGGAACATTAGAACAAGTCATATCAGGGTTTCCATCAACGTCCACTACAATGGGAACAAATGACATTTCATCGTTATTATTTGAAAAATTACTCATAATCTACAATCTTTAATAGTGTCAAATTGTCATATTTGTCATTTAAGTCCCTAAAAAATTAGAGAGGCAATGACTTTATTATATAAAGCAATAGTTGTGCCAAAGTTGTTTTCTTTCACTTCTTTTTTTAAAAAGAGTTGAATTTAATATCTCTTTAATCATCAAAAATAAAAAATAGATTACATTTGTACAAATATTGTCAAATCTATGTTTAAATTTAAATATTTTACAATATACGATCAAAATTCTGCAATGAAAGTGGGTACTGACGGGGTGTTGCTTGGAGCATGGATAACCCTACCACCTAAAGAAACTACATTGTTAGACATTGGTTCTGGATCGGGAATATTATCATTAATAATGGCTCAACGTAGTGAAGGTTGTTTGTATATTGATGCAATTGACATAGATGAAGGAGCAATAAAAGATTCAAAAAAAAATTTTGAATTATCTAATTGGAATAGTATGCTCAATCCCATATTAGGAAATTTTGTCAGTTATTCTGACAATTGTGGCAGAAGATATGACACAATAGTTTCAAATCCGCCATTCTTTACTGAAGATACGCTCTCTCCTGATTTTAAAAGAGCATCAGCACGAAACACAACATCATTAAATTTTGAAACACTTTTTCAAGGAGTTGCAAAAATAAGCAAACCTAACACAATATTTGCAATGATATTTCCTGCTGATAACTATTCGTTAGTAGCACAAACAGCACTATTAAACGGATTTTATCTTCGCCGATTAACTTGGGTGGTAACTGTTGAAGGAACAGAACCCAAACGAGTATTAACAGAGTGGGGACGAGTGCAAAAGCAGTTTACAACAGATACGCTGATTGTATCTAATAGAGATGGTTCTTTTTCTGCTGACTATAAAGAACTGACAAAGGAGCTTTACCTATAAAAGAAAAGGGGGCTAATGCCCCCTTATAATTATCTCTTATCAAAAATTATTTTTGATGAAGTTTCTCTTCAACAATAGCATCAATAACTGCAACAGTTGCAAGGTTTACTATATCGCGAGGAGAACTCTCTATATCAGTAAAGTGTATAGGTTTGTTCAATCCCATCTGAATAGGACCAACCGAATCGTTAACACCAAATTCCAGTAAAATTTTACAAGCAGTGTTAGCCGCACTTAAATTGGGGAATATAAGAGTATTTACATCTTTTCCGTTTAGTTTAGTGAAAGGGAAAGTTTCATCTCTAAGTTTCTTATCCATTGCAAAGTTAAGTTGCATCTCTCCATCAACAATAAGTTCAGGATATTCATTGTGTAATCTCTTAACTGCTTTGTGGATTTGAGCAGGGCTACCATCTTTATCAGCACCAAAGTTAGAGTAAGAAATCATTGCCATGACTGGGTCCTTTGCAAAGAAATTAAGTGTATGTGCCGAAAGTCTTGCAATATCAACAAGAGCCTCATCATCTGGATTTCTATTAACTAAAGTATCAGCAAGGTAGAATGTACCTCTTTTTGTTGAAACAAGATGCATTGCTCCAAAATGTTTGTATTCAGGACGTATGCCAATAACATCTTTTGCAATGTTTATTGCTTCAGTATAGTTTGTATATGTACCGGTAATGAACGCATCTGCATCACCGCACTCAACCATCATCATACCAAAGTATGAACGGTCAAACATTTTCTCGTATGCTTCAGCAAATGTAACACCTTCGCGTTGGCGTTTTTGAGAAAGAATACCAGCATACTTGCATCGTCTGTCTGCCTCTCTGTCGTGGCGAAGGTTTACAATCTCAATATCTCCAAGATTAAGATTGTTTTGTGCTGCAGTTTTAGCAATCATCTCTTCGTTACCCAATAGAATAGGAGTACATATTCCCTCTTTGTATGCTGTAACAGCAGCAGTAAGCATATTAACGTGATTAGCTTCGGCAAACACCACACGTTTAGGATTAGCTTTTGCTGTATCTGTTAATCGGCGTATAAGTTTATTGTCGTATCCCATTCTTGCCCTTAAATTATCTTTGTATGCTTCCCAGTCGGTAATTGGTTTAGCAGCAACACCGCTATCCATAGCCGCTTTTGCAACAGCAGGGGCAACACAAGTAAGAAGACGTGGGTCAAGAGCCTTAGGAATAATATATTCAGGACCAAAACTTATTTTATTAATATTGTAAGCAGCATTAACTACATCAGGAACACGTTCTTTAGCAAGAGCAGCAATAGCGTATACAGCAGCAAGTTTCATCTCTTCGTTAATAGCCGAAGCGTGAACATCCAATGCACCTCTGAATATATAAGGGAATCCTAATACGTTGTTAATTTGGTTAGGATAGTCAGAGCGTCCTGTCGCAAAAATCAAATCTGGACGAGATGCTTTTGCTTTGTCGTATGCAATTTCAGGATTTGGATTTGCCAATGCAAAAACAATGGGTTTATCGTTCATTGAACGAATCATATCTTGAGTAAGAACATCTGCTCTTGATAGACCTAAGAAAACATCAGCACCAACCATTGCCTCCTCCAAAGTGTTTATATCGCGAGTTGTCATAAACTCTTGCTTCTGAGGAGTAAGATTCTGACGCTTATTGTTGATAACACCTTTGCTATCAACCATTACTATATTTTCGCGTCTGATACCCAAACTCATATACAATCTTGTGCATGAAGTAGCAGAAGCACCTGCACCATTTACAACTAAGCGAACATCCTCAATTTTTTTACCTTGAAGTTCCAATGCATTGATTAAACCTGCACCTGAGATGATAGCAGTACCATGTTGGTCGTCATGCATAACAGGAATGTTTAACTCTGCTTTAAGTCTATCTTCAATAACAAAACATTCAGGAGCCTTAATATCCTCTAAGTTTATACCTCCAAAAGTAGGGGCAATTGCTTTAACTGCTTGAATGAATTTTTCAGGATCCTTTTCATCCACCTCAATATCAAATACGTCAACATCAGCAAAGATTTTGAATAATAAACCTTTACCCTCCATAACAGGTTTCCCTGCAAGGGCTCCTATATCACCTAATCCTAAAACAGCAGTACCATTTGATATTACAGCAACAAGATTACCTTTTGCAGTATATTCGTAGGCATCTTGTGGATTTTTTTCAATTTCTAAACAAGGCTCTGCAACTCCAGGAGAGTATGCAAGCGATAGGTCTGTTTGAGTACTATAGGGTTTTGTTGGGATAACTTCAATCTTTCCAGGCTTGCCACTACGGTGATATTCAAGAGCAGCCTCTTTTGTAATTTTTGACATAATCTAATTAATTTTACTCTATTAGTTACACTTTGTTACTTATAATAATATCGTTACTTATATATATTAATCAAAATAGCGATACCTAAATCTTAAATTTTGAAGTTGCAAAAGTAATAAAATATTTATTTTATGGATAAATTTTGAGGTTAATTTTAACAAAATAATCAAATTTTGTTCTTTAAAGTATGATATTTAAACAATTACCCCACTAAAATTTAGTGGGGTAATAATTATATATAAAGTATATATTATTTTATAATATGTATAAGAAGATTTACAACTTGTCACATTCTTCTAACCATATATTAGGAGATATATCGCTTGGCATATTTAATCCTCCGCGAGGAGAAAGAGATATAATGCCAACAGCAGGTCCATCATTTAAACAAGAGCGTTTAAATTGTTGGGTGAAGAATCTTCTAATAAAAATTTTCAACCAATGCTTTATATAGTCGTTTTCATATTTGCCATCAAACGCTGTTTTTGCTAATGTGAATATTTGATTAACAGAAAAGTTATAACGAAGTAAATAGTATATAAAGAAATCGTGGAGTTCGTAAGGTCCAACAATATCTTCCGTTTTCTGTTTGATGTTTCCATTCTCATCGGCAGGAGTGAGTTCTGGAGATATAGGAGTATTAACCACATCCATTAAAATATCTCTTATAGCTCCATCGTTATTTTGAGCAACCCATGCAACCATATATTTAGCAAGAGTTTTAGGAATTGAACAGTTTACGTTATACATTGATATGTGATCTCCATTATATGTAGCCCAACCTAATGCAAGTTCCGACATATCACCAGTTCCCATGTGTAAAGCTCCAATTTTATTAGCATAATCCATTAAAATTTGAGTACGTTCACGAGCCTGAGAGTTCTCGTAAGTAACATCGTGAATATTAATATCGTGTTCAATATCTTTAAAGTGTTGCAGACATGCATTCTTAATAGAGATCTCTTTAAATGTTGCACCCAACTCTTTAATCATATTCACCGCATTATTGTAAGTTCTGTTTGTTGTACCAAAACCAGGCATAGTTATAGCGGTAATATTTGCTCTGTCAATGCCCATTTTGTCAAAGGCATTAGCAACAACTAAGAGAGCAAGAGTAGAATCTAATCCGCCCGAAATACCTATAACAGCTTTATTACAATGTGTATGTTCAAATCTCTTAATTAAAGCGTATGTTTGAATATTGAAAATCTCTTCACATCTTTTCGAAAGAGTATCTTTGTCCTCGGGAATAAAAGGGTTTTGTCTGATTTTACCCCTTAAAATATTCTCATAATCATTTTCGTATGAGAGTCCTATATTATTTTCAGGTTCAATATTTGACAAATTAATATAATTTTCCTTGTACTCTCTCTCTTGTTTTAATTGATTTATATCAATATCCGTAATAATAAAAGAGTTCTTATTATTAAATCTTTTACCCTCTGCCAATATCTTGCCATTTTCAACAATAAGGGTTGCACCTGCGTAAGCATAGTCGGTCGAAGATTCGCCCATTCCAGCAGAAGCCAATATTATAACATTTTGTTTTGTCTTAGATATTGATTTTAACCTGTTTTGAATATTATCATAATATCCAATAAGTTCTGGAAAAACAAACGGAACAGCAACTATCTCACTTGAGTAGTTTTCGCAATACACCGCTAAATCCTTACCAATAGCAACTGATATATTATTATTATATGTAGTTTGAATAATATCTAAACCTCCAAGTGTCTTAAGAATATCAGATGGATTATTTGTGTATGAGAACCATCTACTTTCGTTATGAGATAAAAACTGCTTAGAAGTAACATTGATAATTTCTCCCTTTTTAAAAACTACTGCACAGTTATAAATCTTTCCATTAGAAGCAATTGGTAAACCAACAATATTAGTTGAATTTAAG
Organism: Bacteroidales bacterium; assembly: GCA_015061035.1. GTDB lineage: Bacteria > Bacteroidota > Bacteroidia > Bacteroidales > G3-4614 > Caccoplasma_A. The sequence goes on along the minus strand of SUXK01000002.1, from coordinate 32,081 downwards.
TTTTTTGTCTCTTCAATAATTCTTGAGAGGGCTTTTTTTGCAGATATAAGCAATGAGCCATTCTTGAACATATCCCCGCATGAAGCAGAAGTTATACAAAGTTCAGGGAAAACAATAATTTCAGCACCCTTTTTAGTTGCATCATTTATAATTTCAATAATCTTCTCTGCATTATAATTTGTATCAGCAACCCTTAAAAGAGGAGTTGCAGCAGCAACTTTGTTAAATAAGCAATTCATATAATATTAATATATATAATAATAGTGCATAAAAGGCATAAATGTATAAAAATATATTAATGACGTATAAATATTAATTATATACAGAATAATGCCTTAATCCTTACACAAAGATATTAATTATACTTATTATATGATAATTGTCTTGCAAAAAATTTTTAGATTTAATTTTATTAATGTATTTTTGTACCTTAAACACATATGGATTTTGTCGTAATTTCCAATGTGTTACGCATATTTTTTTGTATAAAAAGGTGTAGGTAAATAGTGGAGTTTGTAATTTAAATTTAAGAAAATGAGAAACTTATTAAATTTTGTTGTAATATTTGCTTTTGCATATTTATTCATAAATGAGACAGCATTCGCAGCTGTAACAACAAAGAAAATAAATCGTAAAAAAGCAAAAACAGAGGAGGTGGTTAAAGAGTCAGAGTATAAAAAAATGACAGGAAGGGACTCTTTAAATATGGCAGGAGTTGTAAATGTTATTGCAAAAGGCGATACTTTCTATATAGAAATACCAAAAAAACTATTTAGTCGTCAATTCTTGGTAGTTAATAGAATGCAACAAGTACAACAAGAGTTAAATGTTGCAGGAATAAATAAAGGAATTGTATATCAAAATCAGATAATAACTTTTGATAGCGAGGATAATCTTAAAAATGTTACAATCCGACAAACTCGAAAATTACCCGAATTTTCAGAAAATGATGCAATCAGTCAATCGGTAAAAGATAACTACATTGATCCTATATTGGCACGAATAAAAGTAGAGACAGTCTCTCCTGATAGTCAATCGGTAGTAATAAAAATAAATGACTTGTTCAACGGAACAGACAACTGTATCAATGACGTTTACGGAAAAATCAATTTAGGAACACCAGTTGCAGCAAAATTATCTCGAATAATAAGTGTAAAATCGTTTGAAAATAGTCTTACAACAACTTCAGAATTAACAACAAAAGTATCTGAAGGGAATTCAAAAGTTAATATAACAACAGTAGTAAGTTCAACATTAACCCTATTACCTGAAGTCCCAATGATGGCACGAGAAGAGATAAATAGGGTAGGATATTTCTCAACAGGAGCATTAAAATATAGCGATGAGCAACAATCAGTAGAGCGTAAAAGATATATAACTCGCTGGAGATTAGAGCCATCAGATAAAGAAGCTTATGCACGAGGCGAGTTGGTAGAGCCTGTTAAACCAATAGTATTCTATATTGATCCATCTATGCCCACAAAACTACAACCTTATATAAAAGAAGGTATATTGGAGTGGAATGAAGCATTTGAGAAAGCAGGATTTAAAAATGCAATAAGAGTAAAAGAGTACACAGATAGTATTGCCGCCGAAGGTGATGATATGAAGTATTCAGTATTCACACATGCAGCATCAACTAAAGCAAATGCAATGGGCCCCTCAACAATTGATCCTCGTTCAGGAGAGATATTAGAGGCAGATATAATATGGTGGCACAATGTACAATCACTATTAAAGGAGTGGATAATGGTTCAAACATCGGCTGTAAATCCTGAAGCACAAGCATTTGTATTACCTGATGAAATTATGGGTGATGCAGCGCGTTTTGTAGCATGTCACGAAGTAGGACACTCATTAGGATTACGCCATAATATGAGAGCCTCTGCAGCATATTCAGTTGATTCATTGCGTTCAAGAACATTCACTGATAGAATAGGAGGAACATCATCATCAATAATGGATTATGCTCGTTTCAACTACATAGCACAACCAGAGGATGACATAAAGATTTTATCTCCACATATTGGAGCCTACGATTTAATGGCAATAGAGTGGGGTTATCGTTGGTATCATACTGAAGAAGAAGCAAAAGTAAAATTGGAAGAATTCCTTAAAGAGCATAATTCTCCATTATATCGTTATAGTGAGGCTCAATCTGCACGTACGGCAATTGATCCTCGTGCAATGAGCGAAGATTTAGGAGATAATGCAATGGAGGCTGCTCGATTAGCAATCAAGAATCTAAAACAGATAGTGCCTAATATCGTAGAGTGGACTAAAAACGGATCGTCTGCTCAAACTTACGATGATGCTGCACGATTCTATTCGGGAATAATATTCCAATGGAGCCTGTATCAATACCACGTATTGGCTAATATTGGAGGAATGTATTTAGAGAATACAATAGTAGGAGACGGACAACCAACCTATACCTACGTTGAAAAAGAACGTCAAAAAGATGCTTTACAATTCTTAATTGACGAGGTCTTTACATATCCAGCATGGTTATATGATGCCGATGTATTAAACTATACATATATATTACGCGATACCCCATTGGGTACAATGGAGCAACACCCACACGTATCATATCGTAATCAATACAATTATATGTTCTGGGATTTGTTAAATAATGAGCGTATATATCGTATGTTGGAGAATGAATATAAAAATGGTAAAAAAGCATTCTCTGCGTATGAGATGATTGATATGTTGCATAAACACATATTTGCGAAAACAATAAAAGGACAAAATCCAGATATTATGGAACGTGCAATACAAAAAAGTTTTGTAGATGCACTTATTACTGCAGCATCAGAAAGTCAAGGAATAAAAATAAATAAATCAAGTAAAGAACTATATTCAAATCATCCTATAATTGATAATAATTGTCACTCAATGTTGTGTAGTCAAGCATCAATGGAGGCGATAGGATTATCATCATCACCCCGATTAGTGCTTACAAGTACAGCACAATTAGACCGCGAAAGTGACGCATTAAGTATCAAACGAGGAGAGTTAATGGATATTTTGAAACTAATAAAAAGTAAATCAAGTACAGCAGACAAAGCCGTAAAATTGCACTATCAGGATATGATAATGCGTATTCAGGCAGCACTTGGATTAGAAAAATAGTGATTTATAACTATATATTATATATATGAATAGGATTTTATGCTCATTAATGTTGTTAGTATTTTCAACATTAACGATTGTGGCACAAACAAGAACTATCACAGGACGAGTTCTTGATGGCGATTTTAATAACGAACCTTTAATAGGTGCGGCTATAAGAATGGAGTTTTCTGATAAGAATCATCCAGCGGCAGGAACGGTATCAGATATAGATGGAAACTTCTCAATATCGGTATCTGATAAAGTAAAAGGATTCTATGTAACTTTTGTTGGTTATGCAACTCAATATGTAAAGGTTGGCGATAAAAGTAACTATAATGTTATTTTAAGAGCCGATTCAAAAGTAATGGATGAAGTTGTAGTAACAGGTTACCAGAATATTGAACGTCGAAAACTAACAGCGTCGGTAAGTACAGTAGGAATTTCGGAGGAGAAAGTTGGAACAATAAAAAACATTGATCAGGCACTTGCAGGACAAGTAGCAGGACTTTCAACAATGTCTTCATCTGGAGCGCCAGGAGCGCCAGTAAAAATTAGAATACGTGGTACTGCATCAATGAACGGAACACAAGATCCATTGTGGGTATTAGACGGAATACCATTGGAGGGAACAGATGTCCCAGCAATGGAAGAGTTAAAAGATATTGATAATATCTATCAAACATCAATTGCAGGTATTAACCCGGCAGATATTGAAAATATTACAGTACTAAAAGATGCTGCGGCAACAGCCATATACGGAGCGAGAGCAGCAAACGGAGTAATTGTAATTACTACTAAAAAGGGAAAAGTAGGAAAACCACAAATTAATCTGTCTGCTAAATTAACAGTAAATCCACGATTAAGTCTTGACCGTTTGAATCTGTTAAATTCCGATCAAAAAGTTGGATTAGAGTTAGATTTATTAAGAACTGACTACTCTTATCGTGAGAATAAAGGAGGTGTAGCAGAAATCCTTAATTCATTAGGAGAGACCGCAGCATATCAACAAGGAGGATGGGATGTATTATCACCTGAGGCTAAAAGACAAATAAACGATTTACGCGGAATTAATACCGATTGGAACGATGCACTCTTCCGTACAGTATTAAACCAAGAGTATTACTTGAGCCTCTCAGGAGGAACTGAGAAAGTAAACTACTACACATCTGTAGGTTGGTACGATGAGCAAGGTAATGTACGAGGAGTTGAAAACAATCGTTTCAATATGACATTGAAAACCGATTATCGTATAAACAAATACTTAAAATTGGGAGCATCAGTATATGCCAACCAACGTAAAACAGACACATATTTAACAGATTACAATAGTTTTACCAATCCCATATACTATTCTCGTATAGCAAACCCATATCAATTAATATACGATAATGACGGAAACTATGTTTACGATAAAAACGTAGAAGGTAGAGCAGAAACAGATTTAGACTTTAATATAATGGAGGAGCGAGCAAATACCTCAAACCAACGTATCGACCGTTCTTTGATGGCTATATTTGACGGACAACTTCGCCTTCACGAATATTTTAAAATATCAACACAATTCGGACTTCAATACGATGGATATAAACTTGAACGCTATGCTGCCGAGAACAGTTATGCAATGCGTTACGAGAAGTACGATAAACGATACAATGGAGTAACCTTCTTGCCCGAAGGAGGAATGCACAAAGTAAATCAAGGACACACAACGCAGTGGACATGGAAAACTTTGGCAGAATATAAACAAACATATCGTAAGCATCACGATTTTGAGGTGATGTTAGGAGCAGAGTTGCGTAAAGTTGATGCAGAGACTTTCTATACTCTTGCATACGGATACGATCCAAGAACCCTAACAATTCAGCCGGTTATCTTCCCAACACAAGATTTGGCAGAATCAAATCCATTATCATCAGAGACCTTTACAGAAAATGCTTATGCATCATTCTTTGCAACAACATCATATACATTTAAAGACCGATTTACACTTGGCGGAAGTATTCGTTTTGATGGTTCAGATGTATTTGGAGTAGCAAAAGAGTATCGTTTCTTACCACTATACTCAGTCAGTGGATTGTGGCGTATGAAAGAGGAGTATTGGTTAAAAGGAGTAAAACAGATTAATGACCTAAGTCTCCGTTTGTCATATGGACTACAAGGAAACATTGATAAAAACACATCACCCTATTTAGTAGGAAAATTTGATAAGATACAAATTTTACCCGACTACATAGAGGATGTTATTGAGAGTGAAACAGCACCTAACCCCGATTTGCGTTGGGAAAAGACACAAAACATTAATGCTGGATTTGATATAGCAGTATTAGACCGAGCAATAGCACTTACAGTAGATTATTACTACCGTAAAAGTACCGACCTTATAGGTATGCGAATGTTACCATTGGAAACAGGATTCTCTTCAACAACCATTAACTGGGCAAGTATGAAGAATCAAGGATTTGAGGTAGGATTGGCAACACGTAACGTATATACACCAAACTTCAGTTGGACAACAAATATCAACATTGGTTACAACGTAAACACTGTATTACAGGAGACAGTTGCAGAGAACTCAACATATCCATCACGCGAAGGATACCCGGTAGGAGCAATCTTTGCATATGAAACAGCAGGGTTGGATGAGCAAGGTTATCCACTATACAAAACAAAAGACGGACGTGCAGTATCTGCCCAAGAGTTCTTTAAATTAGATAAAAACGGAGCGAGTCAATTAACGGCAGCAGAGCAAAGAGAACTTTATACCTATATGGGTTCTGCCGATCCACTTATCTCTGGAGGTTTCATAAACAACTTCGAATATAAAAACTGGACCTTGAATGTAAACTTTACTTTCAACTTTGGAGGAAAAGTGAGAGTTCAACCATCATATAGCCCACTATATTTTGATAGAGGTTTAAATACAAACGAAGACATATTGAATCGTTGGACACCAACAAATACCGATACATATTTACCAACACTTATGGTTGCCGATGGAGTACATAACTCAGAGATTAACTTCTATGAAAACTACGGTTCATTCTCTATGTTAGACACATGGGTAAAGAAATGTAACTATATGCGTTGTCAAAGTATCCGTTTAGGATACAGATTTGAAGGGGACTGGTTAACAAAATTGGGAGTACGTTCAGCATCAGTATCATTAGAGGGACGTAACCTATTTGTAATAGCAGGAGATTACACCAACTATTTAGATCCTGAAACAATGGGCAACCCATACGCAACACCATTACCAAAGAGTGTTATATTTAGTTTAAATGTAAATTTCTAAACCATACGAAAGGGAATATAATATGAAACTACAATATATAGCAATAGCATTAGTGGCGTTACTTTTAACAAGTTGTAACGATTTCCTTGATATACGTCCAACAGGAAAAGTAATAGCACAAACAGGCGAAGAGTATAGAGCGTTATTGACATACGTCTATGACCATATACCAGAGGACAGAGGATTAACAACTCTTCGTAGTGATGAAATGGCAGCAGATGCTTCTACATTGACAGGATACGATTATGATTCATATTTCGATATATGGAACTGGACCGATTACAATCGTAACCCAACCTCTCTATATTTCGGATGGCGTAGATATTATCACACATGTTACATAGCAAACTATGTGATAGAACACCAATCAGAAATAACAGATGCAACCGATGCAGAGATTAAACAATTAGTAGGAGAGAGTTATATGTTACGAGCATATATGCACTTCCTATTGGTAAACCTATATGCGCCAGCATACACAAATTGTGAACCCGAAACAACACGCGGAATACCCTTACAATTAAAAGCAGATGTAAATGCAATTTTACGTTGTAGTAGTGTTGCCAAAGTTTATAAACAGATATTGGATGACATTGAGACAGCCGAAGATTATATGAATGTTGAGAAATGGGAAAAAGGATATAGTTACCGTTTCAGTAAAAATACAGTAAGTGCATTAAGAGCAAGGGTAGCACTCTATATGGGCAACTGGAAATTGGCATTTGATGAAGCAGAAAATGTACTTGATTTATATCCCGATCTTCAAGACTTGTCGTCATCAACAACAGTAAAACCAATAAGTTATGAATCTGTTGAATCAATTATGGCATTGGAGCAAGTAATTACAACAAATATTTCGGCATTAGGATATGTAAACCCCGAATTGTTATCAATGTATCGAACAGGAGACCAACGCAAGAGTACCTATTTCAAAGCAAAAACAATAAAACAATGGGTGTTGCGTAAAGAGAAAGATAATTACGATAAAGAGCGTTGTACATTCCGAGCAGGAGAGTTCTATTTGATAGCAGCAGAGGCTGCAAATGAGTTAGGAGAAACTGCCGATGCTTTAAAATATATCAAAGCACTTATGCAAAAACGCTATAAACCAAATGACTATACAACATATTCAGCAGCACTTGACGGATTGGATCAAGACGCTTTAAGAGTTGAGATAGCCGCAGAGCGTCAAAGAGAGATGGCATATCAAGGACATCGTTGGTTTGATTTGCGTAGAACAACTCAACCTGAAATAATAAAGGTATATACTCTTGCTGATAAAACCGAAGAGACCTATACATTGGAACAAGCGGATGAGCGTTATACATTACGTTTCCCACAAGAAGCCGTAGAGGCTAATCCAGAGTTGGAAATTTGGAATAATTAAACAATATAATATTAATCATTTTATTAACTTAATTTTTTAAGGCTTATGAAGAAACTATTACTAACTATTGCTGTTGCACTATTGTCAGTAACAGCAATTAATGCCCAAGTATTGGGTACAACTGAGTGGAATAAAACACTCTTTACAGTTGCTGCAGCCGAAGATGCAACAAGCGGTGAGATGGCAATTGATGATAACGGAAACCTTTTTGTATCAGGTGCATTAACAACAACTGCGACATTTGGCTCAACATCGTTAGAACCAATAGGATTAGCACAATACATTGTTAAATACAATGCAACTGGAGCAGAGCAATGGGCAACTGCAATTCAAGGAGCAGCAACAATTACTGCAATGGATACTGATGCTGAAGGAAACTTATATGTTGCAGGACAATTTGCTGATGAAATTCTCGTTTGTGATGTAGCTGGAAATCAAACATCTTTGGTGTCATCAAATTCTGATTCACAAACAGCCGCGTTTATTGCAAAATATAGTGCAACAGGAACTTTGATTGCGGCACAAGCATGTGAGGCTACTGTTGATGCAACAGTAAACGATTCATTTATGTATTTAGGTTATCCAGCTGAAATCTCAATCTCTAATATTCAAGTTGAAGGAGATGCTCTTTATGTATCTTTTACATATAACGGAGATGTAACATTAGGAGGTTTCTCTCTTGATGCAAAATATGTATTTAATAGTATGGGATTTGGTGACTATTTAGATACAACAAGTGGAGCAGTCATCGCATTGAATAATACTACACTTGCACCTTCTGCTTTGATTGTAAATGCGTCAGTTAAAGAAGATAATGCTTCTGTTTATAGAGGAATAAATGATATAAACTTTACAGTTAAAGATGGAAATGCTTATGTATCTGTTGTTGGTTTTGGCGATTTAACAATTCAAACAGCAAACTCTTCACAAGATGTAACTTTTGCAATGGATGGAATGGGATTTAATGAATATGGAATGATTATTGCAAAAGTTGGAGCAATAGAGGCTGTTAAGGTTTATAATAATGTATCAACATCATTATCAGTAACATCATACAACAAAGTTGAAAATATGGAGGTTGTAGGAGATAATCTCTATATTACAGGAACATTCCGAGGATATTGTCCATTAGATAATACTTTGTCAACATTAAATGGTGATACAGAAAAATCTACTTCAGATATTTATGTTGCATCTTTAGCAACTTCAACTTTATCTACTAATTGGGTTGTAGCAACACCAGATAAAAATGATGAAGTAAATCAAAAATATGAGACTATCGTTGGAACAATGATTTATCCTAACGAAGTTCGTATGGTAACAGCAGTTAAAAATGTATCAGGTAATGCTGTTGTTTCAACAAGTAATCCTTTAGTCTCATTTACAGGAGAGGTATCATCATTAAATACAGAACAAGCAACAGCTTTAGCATATAATGGAGATAAGGCTGCATTTATATTAAATGTCGCAACTCTTTCTGCTCTATATTATGGAACAATTCCTGTTAACGAGTTAGTTGAGGAGGAGACAATCGAGGTAATCAATGGCGAAATCTTAAAAACAAATATGTGGAATTCATCAATTTCAGCAGTTCAAGCAACAGATGCTAACCCAGCATCTCCTGCAACAATGGATGCAGATGGTAACATATATGTTTCAGGAACACAAACACAAGATTTTGACTTTGCTGGTACAACAATTGGTTCATTAGGTGTTGGAGCATACGTTGCTAAATATGATGTAGCAGGAAAAGAAAAATTTGCTTTTGCTTTATATGGCTCAATTGCATTAACTGCTATGACAACTGATGCTGAAGGAAATTTATATGTTGCAGGTTCATTCACAGATGAGGCATATATCACAGATATTGAAGGACAAACAGGAGACTATGAAACAATAACAGGAGCAACTGGAGATTGGTCAATGGAGCGTCCATCATCATTCTTGGCAAAATATGATGCTAATGGTAACTTATTATCAGTAAATAAATTCGATGCTGTTGCAGGTTATGATGCTACAGCTGAATATTGGGGTAGTATGGCGAGTGTCTCAATTGCTAAAATAGTATGTGAAGGAGAGAAAGTATATGTTCAATTTGATTATACAGGAGATGTAACTATTGCTTCTATTACACTTGAAGCAGTATATGCTGATATGTTTGGTTGGGCTTTGATGGAATCATTAAATACATCTGTAGTATCATTTGATGCAGATATGACTAATCCTGCTGAATTGGCTAAAGTATCATTACAATCAGACGGAACTGCTGGTTTAATTGAAACTTCATCTTTTGCTGTTAATGATGAAGAAGTATATCTTTCTGCTGTTGGATATGGAAATATAACTATCTCTTCCGCTGTAGGTTCAGAGACAGTAACATTTACATTTGATCAAGAAGGGGGAAATACAGAGCATGGTGCTCTTGTAGCGAAAGTTGGAACAGGATTGCAAGTTGCGAAATTCAATAATAATCCAACAACTACATCTGCTATGTATAACGAAATTGTAGGAATGGATGTATATGCAGGTACTCTTTATATGGCAGGTACATATAATGCAAATTGTGCGTTTAAAACAGATGCTGTGGCAATAGGTGCATCAGAAATTTATGTATTACGTTTAGATGCCACATCATTAGAGAAAGTAGGCCTTTCTGTAAATGCAAAAGACGAGGGTGCTACTAATACATATTATGAGGTTGCAACAGGTATGATTCTTTACAAAGGAAATGTTTACGTTACAGGTGCTGTAATTGATATGAATGCAGAAACAGTTACAGAAAATCTTAACTACAATGTTTCATCAGAGGGTAATATGAGTCTTGGTGTTGCACGTCCAGCAATGGCAACAGCATATTGCGATGACTATGCAGCATTAGTAAACTTTACAGAGACAACAAATGTTGCATACTACTCATTTGAGGAGTTAGTAGGTATTGAAGAGTCAGTTGTTGACGGAACTTCAAACATTACATACGCTAACGGAATGTATATCTTTGCAGAGGCTGTTGATGCTCAAATCTACGATGTTCAAGGACGTTGTGTTAAAGCAGTTAAAGCAGCAACAGAGATTGCAACAGAGGGATTGAACAAAGGTGTATATATCCTTAAAGCAGGTAGCGAGGTTGTTAAGTTTGTAAAATAATCTAACATATTTAAATATAAAACGGAATTGAGGTTGCTCACGAGCAACCTCAATTTTTTTATTACACTTTTTAAATATATTTGACTCTTATAATATTAAAGAATGGTGCAATATTCCTAATTTTTATCTACCTTTGTAAAGATATATAAAGAATAAACCTACTATGAAAAAGATATTTATAACACTCTTTGTATTAACTCTAACTCTATTTTCAATTTCGGCAATAACATTAGAGGAGGTAGCATCAAATAAATATAAAGCAACCACAATGCCCAATGTCGTATCATCGGCAGATGGTAAATATTATGCTATTGCAAATCCTGAAAAATCAATGATATTCAAATGTGAGTATAGTACAGGAAAGATTGTTGATACTCTTTTTAATACATCAACTGCAAGAGATTGTAAATTCCGCACCTTTGAAGGGTTTGAAATGAGTCAAGATTTTAGATATATTCTACTTCATACCGAAAAGGAGAAGATATATCGTATATCGTATAAGGCTAAATATTATACAGTTGAAGTTAAACGTAATTTAGTAAAGCCTTTAACAAAAGATAGTCGTAAACAACAAATAGCAACATTCTCTCCAAACGGACGTATGGTAGCGTTTGTAATGGATGGCAACGTATATCTTAAAAAGTTAGATTATGACTCTCAATCAGAGGTAACACGCGGAGCAAAACAAGATACTCTTATGTATGGAGTTACATCGTGGGCATACGAAGAGGAGTTCCGTTTTGTAAACTCTTTATCGTGGTCATCAGACAGCGAAACATTAGCCTTCTTAAGAACAAATGAGGGTAATGTAAATCGTACATCAATGCAAATCTATCAGCCACAAGATAATGCTTATCCTAAAGAGTATTCATATAAATATCCTGTATCAGGAGAAGATTGCTCAGTAACCGAAGTTTATACATATACTGTAGAGTCAAGAGTGGTTAAGAAAATGGATGTTCCCGTTGAAGAGGGAGGATATATCCCACGCATACTATTTACGTGTGATTCAACATCACTTGCCGTAATGACTTTAAATCGTGAGCAGAATCTGTTAAATATATATAGCGTAAATCCTAAATCAGGAGTCTCAAAATTGTTAGTAAAAGAGAGTAGTAAAACATGGGTGGATGAAAAGAGTTACAATAATATAATGTTCTTTGACTCATACTTTGTAATGCCATCAATGAGAGACGGAAACCGTCATCTATATCAATACTCAACAAACGGAAAACTTCTACGTCAATTAACAAAAGGAAAATGGGATGTTATCTCATTCTTGGGCTCAGACGGCAAAAAGAACTTCTACTATACAGGAAATCCCGAAGGAGCAATATATAGTGCCCTATACAAAGTTGATACAAGCGGTAAAACAACAATGTTGAGTAAAGGTGGAGGTTATGTAACAGCCCAAATGAATCCAACAGCAACGCATTATATAGCGTCATATTCAAACATAACAACACCATATCAAATAACATTAAATGCAACAACTGGCAAAACAATAAAAACTATTGCTGATAACAAAGAGTTGCAAGGTGTTAAATTTACTGATAAAGAGTTCTTTACATTTACAAATCCAGAGGGAGTAGAATTAAACGGATATATGCTAAAACCTCTTGACTTCTCTGCTGATAAAAAATACCCAGTTGTTATGATGCAATATAGCGGCCCGGGTTCACAACGAGTCCTTAATCGTTGGGAGGCATTTGATTGGCTTCATCATATAGTAGGAGAGGGTTATTTGGTAGTTTGCGTTGATCCTCGCGGAACAGGAGGAAGAGGAGAACAATTCTCTCATTGTATATACCGACAAATGGGTGTATATGAGAGTCAGGACCAAATATCTGCTGCAAAATATCTATCAACCCTACCATACGTTGATAAAAACAATATTACAATATATGGTTGGAGTTTTGGTGGATATACATCACTTATGTCGGCATCAACAAGTAAAGGCGTTTTTGCTAATGCAGTGGCAGTAGCACCTGTAACAGATTGGCACTTGTACGATGCAATATATACAGAGCGTTATATGAATACTCCACAAGCAAATAAGAGTGGATATGATATAACTTCTCCACTAAACAGGGCTTCAGATATGAACTCAAATCTATTGTTAATATCTGGAACAGCCGATGACAATGTTCGTTTGATTAATACAATGCAATATACAACAGCACTTATAAATGCAGGAAAACAGTTTGATATGCAACTCTATCCCGATTGTAATCACTCTATCTTGGGATATGAAAACAGATTGCATCTATACACAAGAATATGTGACTTTATAAAGAGAAATACTAAATAAGATATATATCTTTAGGTTTTCTTAGATTGATTAAGTAATGGCAGAAACTATAAGCATAATAGGAGTAACAGCATCCGGAAAAACATCATTAGCAGTTAAATTGGCATACGAAACAGGAGGTGAGATAATCTCTGCTGATTCACGTCAGATTTACCGTCGTATGGATTTGGGAACAGGAAAAGATATAAGCGAATATACCTGTAACGGAAAGCAGATACCCTATCACCTTATTGATATTTGTGAGCCAGGATATAAATACAATCTATACCAATATAAAAGGGATTTTACAAATGCTCTAAAAGATATTCAGTCAAGAGGCAAACTCCCAATAATCTGCGGGGGAACAGGACTATATATTGAAACTGTACTAAAAGGGTATGCAATGCCTGAGGTGCCCGAAAATAAAGAACTTAGGGACTCGCTCGCTGATAAAACTTTAGAGGAACTTACCGCAATATTATCGCAATACAAAACACTGCACAACACAACCGACGTTGACAGTTGCAAACGAGCAATAAGAGCAATAGAGATAGCGGAATATTACAAAACATTACCTCAGCCAGAGTTAGAAGACATTCCCCTTGATACATTACTCGTTGCTATTGATATTGATAGGGAAACACGCAGAGCAAATATCTCCAAGCGTTTGCATCAACGTTTAGAGGATGGTATGGTTGCCGAGGTGGAGTCTTTGCTTAACGAAGGAATAGTCCCAGAGGATTTAATCTATTATGGGTTAGAGTATAAATATCTAACCGAATACGTTATCGGAAAAACAACGTATGAGCAGATGGTGTCGGGGTTGGAGATAGCCATTCATCAATTCGCAAAACGTCAAATGACATGGTTCAGAGGTATGGAACGCAGAGGCTTTAAAATCAACTGGATAGATTATAATCTGCCTCTTGATGAAAAAGTCGCAAGAATATTAGACCTAACAAAGCTGTGAATAAACGAATATATTAATACACCAATATGCTTGTTTAAATATTGTTGCGTGTGAACAGTATCAATGAGCGAATATAGGTTAACTATTAACTCTCCGTAGTTGGTCGTAGCCGACAACTAATATTTACTTTCTCTTTTTGTTGCCAAGAAGTTTGTTTGCTAAATCCTCCCTGCCAATACGTTTAAGGGTATTTCTTATATTGTTTCTGTTTTCAGGTTTATACCAAAAGAAAAATTCACGTTGAGCAAGTTTATCCTCTTTGCGTTTAGCGGTATATACCTCCTCGCCAGTATAAGGATTTATACCAGTATAAAATATCTCTGTTGAAAGAGTCATTGGAGTAGGAGTAAAGTCTTGTACCTGCTCAAGTTTAAAATCCAATCCTTTTGTAATAACGGCAAGTTCAGCCATATCAACGAGAGAACATCCCGGATGGCTCGATATAAAGTACGGGATGATTTGTTGGTTTAGACCATATTTAATATTGGTTTTGTCAAATATCTTTCTAAACTCACCAAACAGAGCAAATGAAGGTTTTCTCATTATGTTAAGAACGCTATCAGATGTATGTTCAGGAGCAACCTTTAAACGACCTGAAACGTGTTTGCTGATAACCTCTTCGGTATATTGTTTGGCAGCAATATTCATATTCTCATCATCATATCTATGTATAAGCATATCATACCTTATACCACTGCCAATAAAACTCTTTTTAATACCTTTAATAGCATCAACTTTCTTATACAAGTTAATAAGATGAGAGTGATCGCACTTTAAGTTTTTACACATCTTGGGGTGTAAGCATGATGGTCGTTTACATCTTTTGCACATATCTTTGTTCTTGCCACCCATTTTATACATATTGGCAGATGGACCACCTAAATCAGATAAATACCCCTTAAAGTCGGACATTAATGTAAGTTGTTTAACCTCTTCTAAAACTGAACGTTCCGAACGCGAAGTAATATGTTTTCCTTGATGAGCCGCAATGGCACAAAATGCACATCCACCAAAACAACCTCTGTGCAGATTAACAGAGAATTTTATCATTTCGTATGCAGATAAACTCTTTCCTGAATATTTTGGGTGAGGTAGTCTTGTGTATGGCAAATCAAACGAAGCATCAATCTCCTCCTCGCTCATAGGCTCAAAAGGAGGATTAACCTTTACTGCACAATTTTTGTAACTCTGCCAAAGGGTAATATCGGTTATACGATTACTCTCTTCATCAATTATTTTAAAATTCTCAGCATCCTTGCGTTTATCTTTTAGACAAACCTCATATGAGTGTAGAGTAATATTCTTATCATCATTTTTAGTTGAGTCAACACTTGTTAAAACTGCGGTTTGAGGAATATCTTTAAGTTCAGATATATTTTTACCATCAGCCAACTCCTTTGCAATTGCTTTAATAGGTTTTTCGCCCATACCGTAAACAAGAATATCAGCCTTGCTATCAATCAAAATACTCTTTCTAAATGAGTCTTGCCAGTAGTCGTAATGAGCCAATCTTCTCATTGATGCCTCAATACCTCCAATAACTATTGGAGTATCGGGATATAACTCTTTTAAGATATTACTATAAACAATAGTGGGGTAGTCGGGGCGCATACCAGCCTTGCCATCGGGGGTGTAGGCATCATCGCTTCTAAGTCTTTTGTTTGCAGTGTAGTGATTGACCATAGAGTCCATTGCACCAGCCGATACACCAAAGAATAAACGAGGTTTTCCTAACTTCTTAAAATCGCGTAAATCATCACGCCAATTAGGTTGAGGAACAATGGCAACACGTAAACCCTCTGCTTCGAGAGTTCTACCTATAACAGCGGCACCAAACGAAGGGTGATCAACGTATGCATCACCACTAAAAATAATAACATCAACATAGTCCCAACCACGAATATCCATCTCTTTTTTTGTGGTTGGTAACCATAATTTTAAATCAGGTTTATTATTGTGTGCCATATTAACTCTCTACAAATTTCTCTTTATATAACTGCTCTAATTTTAATAACTCATCTCTCAATCGGGCGGCCTCAATAAAATCTAACTCTTTTGCTGCTTTTCCCATTGATTCTCTGCACTTCTCAATAGATGCCTTCAAAGACTCTTTGTCCATATATGCAACAATAGGATCTGCGGCAATATTAACTTCGTTATCAAACTCTTTATTATATATTGCAATATTATCCTTAATTTTAGAAGAACTACTTCCCGCCAATACAGATGTTTGCGATTTCTTTATTGCTTGAGGAGTGATGCCATGCTCTTTATTGTATTTCATCTGTTTCTCCCGTCTTCGATTAGTTTCATCTATTGTTTTTTTCATGCTTTTGGTAATCTTGTCGGCATACATAATAACCATACCGTTAATGTTTCGAGCAACCCTTCCTGCAGTTTGAGTTAATGCTCTTTCATTTCTCAAGAAACCATCTTTATCAGCATCTAAAATAATCATAAGAGATACCTCTGGTAAATCCAAACCTTCTCTTAAAAGATTTACACCAATCAAAACATCGTATGCACCATTTCTTAAACCTGCTAAAATTTCAACGCGGTCAAAAGTTTCAACATCAGAGTGAATATAGTTGCTTCTAATACCAGAGCGTAATAGATAAGAGTTTAGTTCTTCAGCCATTCTCTTTGTCAGAGTTGTAACCATAACCCTCTCGTTGCGCTCAATGCGGAGTTGAATCTCCTCAAGCATATCATCAATTTGGTTAAGGCTTGACCTAACTTCAATAATAGGGTCTAAAAGCCCTGTTGGTCTGATAATCTGTTCAACAACTACTCCTTCTGACTTTTCTAACTCATAATCAGCAGGAGTTGCGCTAACATAAATAGTTTGAGGAGTAAGTGCCTCAAATTCATCAAACTTAAGAGGTCTGTTATCTATTGCTGCAGGAAGTCTAAAACCATATTCAACCAAATTTAGTTTGCGAGAATGGTCGCCACCATACATACCCCTAATTTGAGGAACTGTAACGTGACTTTCATCTATGATAAGTAAAAAATCTTTTGGGAAATAATCAAGCAAGCAGAATGGGCGAGAGCCCTCTTCTCTCCCATCAAAATATCTTGAATAGTTTTCAATCCCAGAGCAATATCCAATCTCTTTAATCATCTCCATATCGTACGATACACGTTCATATATTCTTTTTGCCTCAACCTCTTTAGCAACGCTATTAAAGAATACAACCTGTCTGCTCAAATCTATATCAATTTGAGCAAGAGCCTTATCTATACGCTCTTTGGATGTAATAAAAAGATTAGCAGGATATATGTTAAATGAAGAAAAATTACCTGTTACTCTTCCGTTTGAAGGATCAATTGTCTCAATTGAGTCAATCTCTTCACCCCAGAACATAACACGTAAAATAATGTTATCGTATGCAAGATAAATATCAACTGTGTCACCTTTGACTCTGAAAGTACCTCTGACAACTTCACTCTCATTCCTTGAATACAGAGCATCAACCAATAATCTTAAAAAGTTGTTGCGTTCCATTTTGTCACCACAACTAATGTGAAGAAGATTGCTGTTAAAATCTTGTGGATTTCCAATGCCATAAAGACATGATACTGATGAAACTACAACAACATCTCTTCTGCCAGAAAGGAGAGCAGAGGTAGTTGACAATCTCAGCCTGTCAATCTCTTCGTTTATAGCAAGGTCTTTTTCAATATATAAATCAGAACTTGGAATATAAGCCTCGGGTTGGTAGTAGTCGTAATACGAAACAAAATACTCAACTGCATTCTCAGGAAAGAAACCTTTAAATTCATTATAAAGTTGAGCGGCAAGAGTTTTATTATGGCTTAAAATCAGAGTTGGTTTTTTTACCTCTTTGATAACGTTGGCCATAGTAAAAGTTTTACCCGATCCCGTAACTCCAAGTAGAGTCTGGGCAGGTAATCCCTGTTCTATACCTTCAACAAGAGTTTTAATTGCTTCAGGCTGATCCCCTGTAGGTTTAAAATCCGATTTTAGAATAAAGTCCATATAAAAACAATCAATTTACAAAGATAGCAAAACCTTACCAAAATAACATTGTTTATAGGTAATAAGTTAATTAGAATATAAAAATGCACAAAAACACATTTCTCATTTGTAATTAGGTTATTTTTTTGTAAATTTGCACCGAATTATGTCTAAGATAGCAAAAATATTATCACTATTAGCAATTTGTATAGTTGTAACCTCGTGTAACGAGTATAATAAATTATTAAAAAGTACCGATTACGAGTTACGATATGAGTATGCTAAAACATATTTTGAGCAGGGTAAATATGCAAGAACATATAATTTGCTGAAAGATGTGATAACTCTTTATAAAGGTACTGATAAGGCAGAAGAATCATTGTATTTACTTGCACAAAGTGCCTATATGCAAAAAGATTATCAATCATCAGGAGCATATTTTGAGGCATATTACAGAAACTATCCCCGTGGAGAATATGCAGAGTTGGCAAGATATTACACAGGAATAGGATATTCTAAAGCATCGCCCGAGCCAAAGTTGGATCAAACCGATACTTATAAAGCAATAGATGAATTAAAGAACTTCTTAGATTACTATCCTCAAAGTGATAAGGCTGAGGAGATTCAAAATCTGATATTTGAACTTCAAGAAAAGTTAGCAGAAAAAGAGCTGTTGACAGTAAAACTCTATTATAATTTAGGAGATTATCGAGGCAATAATTATCAAGCAGCAATAATAACTGCAAATAATGCCATAATGGATTATCCCTATACAAAGTACAAAGAAGATTTTGAAATGATGATATTGCGCTCAAGGTATCAAGAAGCAGTTAAGAGTGTGATAGAGAAAAAGAAAGATCGTTTCAGAGGTGTAGTAGATGAATATTATAACTATGTAAACGAGTTTCCAGAGGGAAAATATAAAAAAGAGGCAGATAAAATTTTAAAAGTAGCACAAAAATACGTAAACGATTAACAAAAATTAGATATGGATTTCAAGAAAGTAAATGCTCCAACAACAACAGTAACACGCGACACAATGGAGTTGTGTAAAGACACAGAAAACATTTATGAGACAGTAGCAATTATCTCAAAAAGAGCAAACCAAATTGCTGCGGAGATAAAAACTGATTTAGAGAAAAAATTACAAGATTATGCATCTTCTGCATCTGACAACTCGTTAGAGGAAGTATTTGAAAATCGCGAGCAAATAGAAATCTCAAAATACTATGAGCGTATGCCTAAACCAACTCTAATAGCAATAGAGGAGTATAAAAAAGGTGAGGTATATTTCCGCAGTGCAGATGAGGAAATGACTCTAAAAAAAGATTAATATAGAGTATAACGTAAAGAATATTAAATATTGGAGTTGAATAAAATTTTTTTACTCAACTCCTTATTGCATTTATATAAGACAAATGGAAATAGCATCAAAGTACGATCCTTCAGAGGTAGAGAAGAAGTGGTATGAATATTGGTTAAACAATAATTTGTTTAAATCAACTCCCGATAGTAGAGAACCATATACAGTAGTAATACCCCCACCAAATGTAACGGGTGTGTTACATATGGGACACATGCTAAACAATACAATTCAAGATATATTAGTCCGCCGTGCAAGAATGGAGGGCAAGAACGCATGTTGGGTTCCTGGTACCGACCACGCATCAATAGCAACAGAGGCTAAAGTTGTTAAAAAATTAGCGGAGCAAGGAATTAAAAAGAGTGATCTAACTCGCGATGAATTTTTGAAACACGCATGGGAATGGACCGAAGAGCATGGTGGCATAATTCTCAAACAATTGCGTAAACTTGGAGCAAGTTGCGATTGGGACAGAACAGCCTTTACTATGGATGAAAAACGTAGTGAGAGTGTTATAAAAGTATTTGTTGACTTGTATAATAAAGGCTTAATATATCGCGGTTTGAGAATGGTAAACTGGGATCCCAAGGCACAAACAGCACTCAGCAACGAGGAGGTAATCTATAAGGATGAAAAGAGCAAACTATACTATCTTCGTTACTATGTTGATGAACCAGCAGGTTCAACTGATGGAGAAGAGAATGATGCTGTAACTCTAAAACCAACAGATGCTTTTGATGCAACAGTAAAATATCAAATCCTGCATCGCGATGAGCAAGGTCGCCGTTATGCAGTTGTCGCAACAACACGTCCTGAAACTATAATGGGAGATACAGCAATGTGTATCAACCCCAAAGACCCTAAAAACTCTTGGTTAAAAGGTAAAAAGGTAATAGTCCCTTTGGTAAACAGAGTAATACCTGTTATTGAAGACCGCTATGTAGAGATTGAGTTTGGAACAGGATGCTTGAAAGTAACTCCGGCCCACGATACAAACGACTATATGTTGGGTAAAACTCACAACCTTGAAACTATTGATATATTCAATGCTGATGCAACAATAAGTGAAGCAGCAGGAATGTATGTAGGTATGGATCGTATGGAGGTTCGTAAACTAATAGTAAAAGATTTAGAGAGTGCCGGACTTCTTGAAAAGGTTGAAGATTACGATAATAAAGTAGGATACTCTGAACGTAATGCTGATACAGCAGTAGAGCCACGCTTATGTATGCAATGGTTCTTGAAGATGAAACACTTTGCCGACATTGCATTACCACCAGTAATGAATGATGAATTAAAATTCTATCCTGCAAAATATAAAACAACTTATCAAAACTGGTTAGAGAATATACAGGATTGGTGTATTAGCCGTCAATTATGGTGGGGACATCGCATACCTGCATACTTCTTGCCAACAGCCGAAGGCGAAGAGGAGAGATATGTTGTTGCCGAAAATATTGATAAGGCGTTAGAGTTGGCGAAAGCAATAGAAGGGTATGAGAATGTAACTAAAGAACAATTACGTCATGATGATGATGCTCTTGATACATGGTTCTCATCATGGTTATGGCCAATATCTCTATTTGACGGAATTAACAATCCAAATAACGAAGAGATAAATTACTACTATCCCACAAGTGATCTTGTAACAGGTCCAGATATTATCTTCTTCTGGGTAGCACGTATGATTATGGCAGGATATGAGTATAAAGGAGATATGCCATTTAAGAATGTATATTTCACTGGAATTGTTCGTGATAAGATTGGACGAAAAATGTCAAAATCACTTGGAAACTCTCCCGATCCTCTTGACCTAATTGAAAAGTACGGAGCAGACGGTGTTCGTATGGGAATGATGTTATCGGCACCTGCTGGAAACGATATACTCTTTGATGATGCTCTATGTGAGCAAGGACGTAACTTCAATAATAAAATATGGAATGCGTTCCGTCTTGTAAATGGATGGCAAGTAGATTCTACAATAGAACAACCTGAGAGTGCAAAAATAGCAGTAGAGTGGTTTGATTCAGAGTTGAAGAAAGTAAATGCCGAAGTAGCAGACCTGTTTACAAAATATCGTTTGTCGGAGGCATTGATGGCAGTATATAAACTCTTCTGGGATGAGTTCTCAGCATGGTATCTCGAAATGATAAAACCTGCATACGGCATGCCAATAGACGGAGTAACATACGCAAAAACATTAGAGTTCTTTGATATACTATTGCGTTTGTTGCATCCATTTATGCCATTTATCACAGAGGAGTTATGGCAACACATTTCAGAAAGAAAAGAAGGTGAATCAATAATGATTGCCCAACTTCCAAAAGTTGATGAATATAACAATGAAGTTGTTGCTAATATTGAGGTTGCTAAGAATATAATAGCAGGGGTAAGAACAATTAGATTACAAAAAAATATTCCAAACAAGAATCAACTATCATTGCAGATATTAGGAGAACACAAAAATTATGCCGATGCAATAATAGTTAAGTTGGCAAACCTTTCTTCAATTGAAGTTGTTCAAGAGAAGTCAGCAACATCAATAACTTTTATGGTGGGAACAACAGAATATGCTGTACCTATGGAAGGAAACATTGATGTTGAGGCAGAGTTAAAGAAACTTGAAGAAGATTTAAAATATCAACAAGGATTCTTGAAAACCGTTATGGGTAAACTCTCAAACGAAAGATTTGTAGCAAATGCACCTCAAAAAGTAGTTGAGTTGGAGCGTAAAAAACAGAGCGATGCAGAGAGTAAAATCAAATCTATTGAGGAACGAATAAAAGCACTAAAAGGATAAAACCTTATGGATCTATTTTTAACGATAGTAGATTTTTTGTGGAATAATATAATGGTAGAGGTTATGGTGGTAATTGCCTTATGGTTTACCATCAAAACCAAAGCCGTACAGATAACAATGTTCCCGGAAATGATTCGCACATTAAAAGGATCAACTCAAAAGCAATCAAAAGATGGACGATCAATCTCTTCGGTTGAAGCATTTCTAATATCGTTAGCAAGTAGAGTAGGAGTAGGAAATCTTGCAGGAGTTGCTTTAGCAATTACTATTGGAGGACCTGGTGCTATATTCTGGATGTGGGTAATGGCAATACTGAATTCAGCAACATCGTTTGTTGAATCAACCCTTGCCCAACTCTATAAATCACGCAACGGAAACTTCTTTATAGGAGGTCCAGCATATTACATATACAAAGGATTGAAAAGTAAAACTTGGGCTGTTATAGTAGCAATACTATCAGTCCTTACATTTAGTTTTATTATTTGTTCGGTTCAATCAAATACTATAGCAATATCGGCAGGTCAGGCATTCGGAATCACTCCAATATGGAGTGCAATAATAATAGGTGTCTTAATGTCATTAACAATATTTGGAGGAGTAGAAAGAGTAGCAAAAGTAACATCAACCTTAGTTCCACTAATGGCATTCGCCTACATATTAGTAGTTGTATCAATCGTGTTGGCAAATATCGGGCAAATACCAGCAATCTTTAAACTAATAATAGATAGTGCCTTTGGGGTAGATCAAGTAGTAGCAGGAGGTGTTGGTACTGCAATTATGATGGGAGTAAAACGAGGACTGTTTAGTAACGAAGCAGGTATGGGATCTGCTCCCAATGCGGCAGCAACAGCCGATGTAAGTCATCCGGTAAATCAAGGATTTGTTCAAGCAATGGGAGTATTTGTTGATACTCTGGTAATATGTAGTTGTACGGCCTTTTTGATATTTATAGGAGGTGCAGATGCACCTGATAACTTGGAGGGTATAGCACTTACACAATATGCTTTAAGTGCAAAAACTGGAGGCTGGGCGTATCATTTTATAGCAATAATAATATTCTTCTTTGGCTTCAGTACATGTATCAGTAACTCATATTATGGCGAAGCAAATATTCGCTTCATAAAGGATAGTAATCTTTTGGTAAACATTTTCAGAGTATTAATGATACTCATTGTCATGGCAGGAGCAATAATACCATTAGATGTTGTATGGGCTATGGCAGATTTGTTTATGATATTTATAGTATTGATAAACTTAATATCAATAACAAAATTAGGGAAATACACCTATCTATTGTTAGATAACTATAAATCACAAAAGAAAAAGGGAATACAAGCACCAGTCTTTAAAAAGAGTCAGATAAAGGAACTCGATACCCCCAACGTTGAATGTTGGTAAAAACAAGCACAAAATTATGGTAAAGAATAAAATAGGATTACTGTACATACTATTTCTGATATGTGCAGTAAATTTTGTATCTCAAGCAGAAATAATACCCCCTTTAAAACGAAGTTTACAATTAACAGGAAACTTTGGAGAGTTGCGAACAAATCACTTTCATACAGGACTTGATTTCAGAGCATCAATAGGAACTCCAGTATATGCAGTAGATTCTGGATATGTATCTCGAATAACTGTAAGTGCAGGAGGATACGGAAATGCACTTTACATCACGCACCCATCAGGTATAACATCGGTATATGCACACTTAAATGCTTTTACACCAAAAATTTGTAAAATATTACAACATCAGCAAGAGCAATTAAAATATTATGCAGTAGATTTATCTTTCTTGCCAACCGATATACAAGTAAAAAAAGGAGAGATAGTAGCATATACAGGGAACAGAGGAAGTAGCGGAGGTCCACATCTTCACTTTGAGATGCGTGATACGCAAACACAAAATCCATTAGAGCCATTAAACTATCTGAAAGATAAAATAAAAGATACGCGTTCTCCAAAAATTAAAGCAATATCTATAATGCCGTATAGAGGTGTTGTTAATAATACCAACACACAAATTATTAAAGTAGGAGAAAATAGTGTTGTGCCACAAATAAAAGTGTGGGGAGATTTGATATTAGCGGTAGAAGCATACGACTATATGGATGGAATGAGAAACATTTATGGCGTACACTATGTAAACCTTTATAAAGATGAAGAACTAATATACTCTTCTTATATTGATACACTTTCTTTTGATAAAGGACGGCAAATAAACACCTATATTAATAGCGAACAATTCTTAAAGGACAAGTCGCTCTATATGCAAAGTTTTCTTGCACCAGGAAATACCCTTCCCTTTTATGAAAAGAATAAAATATCAAATAATGGAGTGGTCACAATAGATGAAGAGAGAGTATATAAATTTAGATATGAGGTCTTTGACTATTATGGTAACAAAGATGAATATGCTTTTGAAATAGTTGGAGAAAAGACAGAAAGTGAACCTATAAAACAAAAATCGGTTAAATATAATGAAGAATATATTATAGAAGAAGAAAATTTCAGAATGAGAATACCAGCGTATGCTCTATATGACAATTATATTCCTCAATATTCAAAATCAGATACCATAAAATCGGGAAATTATTCGGCAATACATACAATAGAGCCATACTATGCAGGAGTAGATAAAAATTGTAAACTCTCAATAAGGATAGATGCAGATACTATTCAAGATAAGAATAAGTACTATATTGTATCAATAAATAGCGAAGGGAAGAAAAAAGGGAAAGTATCTCAAGAGTATATCTCTGAGTATAGTGATGGTTGGTTAACAACACAAGTTAAAACATTCGGGCAGTTTGTCGTAAAAGCCGACCAAACAAAACCATATATAAAATATCATGGAGTAGTTGATGGAGAAATACGATTTACAGTGAAAGATGATGAGAGTGGTTTAAAATATTTTAAAGGAG
Organism: Bacteroidales bacterium; assembly: GCA_015061035.1. Taxonomy (GTDB): domain Bacteria; phylum Bacteroidota; class Bacteroidia; order Bacteroidales; family G3-4614; genus Caccoplasma_A. The sequence goes on along the minus strand of SUXK01000002.1, from coordinate 6,812 downwards.
AGGTTGATGGCGAATTTGTAGTGTTTACATACGATATGAAAGATAAGATAGCACGTTATAAAATTGATACAAAAAAAATTGAACAAGGGACAATACATACATTAAAATTTGAGGCAATTGATAACTGTGGAAATGAGAAATTATATCTTGGAAATTTAAGATTTTAGTATGTAAATAAAAAAAATATCTCAAAATAGAACAATATATAAATTAATTGTTTAAATTTGTGAATTAGACAACTTTTAAAATAAAAATATATGCAAAACGACGAATTATTACAACAAGTAACCGAAAGAGCCCAAGTATGGTTAGGTGAAGGCTATGATGCTGAAACTAAAGCCGAAGTAAAAAGACTATTGGAGCAAGAGGACAAAACAGAGTTGATAGATGCATTCTATCGCGATTTAGAGTTTGGAACAGGAGGTTTGCGTGGAATAATGGGAGTGGGAACCAACCGTATGAATATATATACAGTAGGAGCCGCAACTCAAGGACTTTCTAACTACCTTAAAAAAGAGTTTGCTGATCTACCACAAATAAAAGTTGTAATCGGACATGATAGCCGTAACAACAGTCGTAAATTTGCAGAAATATCAGCAGATATATTCTCAGCAAACGGAATAAAAGTATATTTGTTTGAGTCGTTACGCCCAACTCCTGAGATGTCGTTTGCAATACGTCATTTAGGATGCCAAAGCGGAATTATTCTTACAGCATCACACAACCCCAAAGAGTATAACGGATACAAAGCATATTGGAATGATGGAGCACAAATGATTTCTCCTCACGATAAAAATACAATTGCAGAGGTAAACAAAGTTGCAGGAATAGAAGATATCAAATTTAAAGGCAATCCTGAACTAATTGAAGTAATTGGTCAAGAGATTGATGATATATATGTAAGCAAGATAAAAGAGTTGTCACTATCTCCCGATTTGGTAGCACGTAATAGTGATATGAAGATTGTTTACACACCAATACACGGAACAGGAGTAAAATTAGTACCTGCTGCACTACGTGCATTCGGATTTACTAATATCATAAATGTACCTGAGCAAGATATTCCTGATGGAAACTTCCCAACAGTAGCATCACCAAACCCAGAAGAACCTGCAGCCTTAAATATGGCAATAGAGAAAGGAAAAGAGGTGGATGCGGATATTATTATGGCATCAGACCCAGATGCTGACCGTCTTGGAGTAGCAGTTAAAAACGATAAAGGAGAGTTTGTATTAATAAACGGAAACCAAATAGCAATCCTATTATTAAACTACATAATGACTCGTTCACGTGAAATGGGAACATTAAAAGGAAACGAGTTTATTGTAAAAACAATCGTGACAAGCGAGTTGATAAAAACAATTGCTGACAAGAACTCAATCAAATGTTACGACTGTTATACAGGATTTAAATGGATTGCATCAGTAATTCGTGAGTTAGAAGGAAAAGAGAGATACATTGGTGGAGGAGAAGAAAGTTACGGATTCTTGGTAGAAGACTTTGTTCGCGATAAAGATGCAGTGTCAGCAATACCAATGATGGCAGAGGCTGCGGCATGGGCAAAAGAGAATGGTAAAAGCGTATATGAAATGTTACAAGACATATATGTAAAATACGGATTCTCAAAAGAGAAAGGAATCTCAGTAGTTCGCAAAGGAAAGAGTGGAGCAGAAGAGATAGAGGCAATGATGAAAAACTTCCGTGCAAACCCAATAACTGAGATAGCAGGTTCAAAAGTAATCTTGATAAAAGATTATGCAACACTAAAAGGAACAGATGTATTGGCAGGAGAGACATATACATTGGATATGCCAACAACAGCAAATGTGATCCAATACTTCACCGAAGACGGAACAAAAGTTTCAATACGCCCTTCAGGAACTGAACCAAAAATCAAGTTCTATGTCGAGGTACGTGGAACATTATCTTCACCTGCAGAGTACGAGGCAGTAAATGCACAAGCAGAAGAGAAGATAAAAGCAGTTGCAGCATCACTTGGAGTTTAATAAATAATTTACTAATTAAAAATAAGAGAAGATGATAAGTTTTATTATTTGGTTATTAGGATTAATCCTATGTATAAAAGCCGTACTTGATATTTGGAAAATGCCAATGTCAGGTTTAGCAAAAGTATTAGCAATAATAATATTGTTACTAACAAGTTGGATTGGATTAGCAATCTACTATTTTATTGCAAAAGACAAATTACCAGAGTGGTTTAAAAATATTAAGTAAACTAACCTTACATTTGAAAGAATAAGAGTTGCACTTCGAGTGTAACTCTTATTTTTTGTGATATAATAATAAATTCAGAAATTATTATTATTTTTGTAGAAATACTTTTGTTATTGTTCATTTGTAACCTAAAACGACCAATTTGAGAAAATGCTAATGAACAAGTGTTATAAGTATGCTCCTATATGGGGTGTATTTCTGTTGCTTGTTTTAATGCATTTGGGTGCTTGGTCGTACCTCGGTTACATAGGATGAGCGTAGGAATGCACCTTTTTTATTTGTGATTATTAAAAAATATAATATTAACAAACTGATTAATAAAAACGGATAGATAATAAATATAAAAGCAATTAAATAGAAAATAAGTTTGAATTTACATATTAGGCATCGCTGATTTCTCGTAATCGAAAACGACCAAATTTCAGAATAAATGTAGAGAGAAGCAAAAGTTGATGCACCCCATCTCGGAGGTGTGTTTCTGTTGCTCTATCTATAAGGTAGAAATTCAGGAATGCACCTTTTGGTATGTAATAAGAGAATACTGATAATAAAAGTAGGGGAATATAAAAATTTAAAACTATGAGAAATGTATTGTTTTTTGCTGTAATGATTTCAACCATTATTATGATTAGTGCTCAGGCAAAGAGAAACAGAAAAGAGAATATCTTTGATTCTAACCAAACAGGAAGTTATATAGAGCAAGTTTCAGGTTTGGGTATGAAGATGATTTACGTAAAAGGAGGCCCATTTATTTTAGGAACAGTAAATAAAGGAGAGGGATATAGTGACGAATATCCAGCAGTAGAGTCTTTTTTAGATTCATATTATATAGGAGCATTTGAAGTTACTCAAAAACAGTGGCAAACAATTATGAAAGACAATATATGCATGGAGGAGAATATGCCTATTAATAGAGTGAGTTGGAATGATGCACTATTGTTTTGCGAAAAATTAAGTGAACTGACAGGAAAGAATTATCAGTTACCAACAGAAGAACAATGGGAATATGCAGCGCGAGGGGGGATAAAAAATAATAATCGAAAATATAGCGGAAGTGATGAAATTGATAAAGTTTCATGGTATTCTACAAATAGTAATAAAGAAATTCACCCAGTTGGATTAAAACATCCAAATGAATTAGGTATATATGATATGAGTGGAAATGTATATGAATGGTGCTTAGATACATATATGTCATATACCTATAAGAATGATTCTGTAAAACATCACAGTGTAGGAAATTACAAAGTATTAAGAGGAGGATGTTGGAGCGATTATGCTTCAAGTTGTAGAGTTACACATCGCTTTTATGATGTATCATCATCAAAAAGTTCTAAAATTGGATTTAGAGTTGTGTGTGTACCTTGAAAATCTTAAATCTACAATTAATAAATAACATAGATAAAATATGGGAAATGCTATAAAAGTACAGAATTGTTAATATTATTATTTATCTAAAAAAAAGAGGTCGGTTTTTAACCGACCTCTTAACATTTATAGTTGTTTAAGTTGTTACTTATTCAACAGCAGCCTGTGCCGCTGTAATTTCGGTCTGCCTTTCAGCGAGTTATAAAATGTCGTACAACTATTTGTTAGCGAGTTATTTTAATTAGTAATCTTATTTTTGCTGTCAATATAAGAGGCAATAATTAATAATATAAACGAAGGAAATAAAGATAAAGCAAATTCGCACTTCGAAGGATCCATACAAGCAAGTATTATTGCCATAATAATTACTAACAGAGCCACTATATACGGAGATATTGTATTTCTGTTTTTGTTTAAAATCATTGCACCTCCCATAATAACGAAAAACCATAAAATTACTATTCCCTTACATATACTATCAATCATGCTTTCAATACACAAACCACATCTTCCTTCTGTGTAAATTATCATACATTCATCATAATGGCAATCATGATGTTTTTTTAATGCTACAAAAGGTATAAACAATGAGAAAAAAATAGTGTAGCCAATTATTTTAGTAATAGTTTTTCTCATTCTTTTTAATAACATTATATCCCCTTAATTATTGACACCAATTTGTTCATTACATCATCTCGTTGCTGATAGTTTTCAACTAATGCTTTGCAAAGGGCAATAAGTTCAGGATCATTGTTCTGTGATACAAATTGTGAATTGTCATTTTGTGTATTACGAATCATATCTCCATTTCCACTTAAAAGCCAATCAGCAGAAATATCCTTACATTTCATATATAGCAGCTCTGCATCAAACGTATTTCGTTTTAGCCAATTGCTAAGTAGTTGAGGCTTAATCCCTATCATTGCTGCAAAATTGGCTTTATTACCATCTGTGTAGTGGTTTATTAACTGCTCCAACATCAGGGTTTTATCCATAGTAAGAAAAATATTTATAAACAAACTGACAAATAATTGTCATTTTGTTTGGTGTTAATTGTCATTTTGTTTATCTTTGCACCATAAAGTTAAATAAATAATTTAATAAGTAATGAAAAATGAAGTAAAAACTACAACAATTTTATCACAATTGCGAGAAATGGAAGTCGGTGATGTACTTGTATTTCCAGCCGAGAAAAGAGGTTCGGTAAAAGCAATGTGTAGTGAATATGGGTTTGAGTGGAATAAGTTTTTTTCAACTTCCATCAACAGACAAGAGAGAACAATCAGTGTAACAAGGAAAAGGTAAGTAAAGATGAAAACAAAAATTAGTATTCATGATTTCCAATTTGCATTTGTAGGTTATGGTCATTACAAAGTGACTTATACAAGTCCTGTAACACGTAAACAATGGTCTGCTACGATAGACGATATGCCTTTAATTGATGACACTAAAAATAGTGATAACCCTAAAAGAAAAGATTTAGAAACATTAAAAAGACTCTGTAAAAATGGATAGTTTAATTCTCCTTCTTCAACTTGGATTATATGCATTTTTGTTCCTATGTATAATAATATGGGGTATCGCTCATCTCATTATGGGAACAATCGGTTTGCTTGGTTTTTCAGTAGTTCTGTTCTTCGCTTACCTTATGTGGTGCTTGTTAGTGAGTGCTTGGCGAGAGTATCAAAAGGAAATTAATAAATAAAAATGGCTCATATCATATAAGCAATGAAAACGCAGACCAATCCCATTTGTGCCAAGTGTGCAAAAGCTCGTAATCAACTCAACGGACGCTATTGCCTACTATTAAAAAAGTACGTTGAGTATTCGCAAAAACCATTATGTACAACAAACAAGTAAATTAAAATATATGCTCATGCTTGATTTCTCTGATATGTCAGTAACCTACGACACATTTGTTCGTGATGTTGCCTCTTCGGTAGTTCGTATGCTCTCCGAAGTCCGCAACGATCCCGAAACAATTAGCCAACGTCAGGCATACGCAATGTTCGGGCGTGGGAATGTAGATAGATGGCGTAGGCAGGGTAAGATAGAACCTTGCAAGCGTCCAGGTAAGGTTGAGTACCGCACGGCAGAGTTGAGAGCATTGCAGAGCGTAAAACAGGATTATTTTAAATTATAACATATCGGTTGCATAGAGTAAGGTAACTACGCTCCAATTAAAATAAAATATCTAATAGTCTCAATCAATATAGAGGAGAGTTAGCGGTTCGAGTCCGCTTGCAACCACTAAACAAACTGTATTTCAATAACTTTAATTATTAACATTATGAGTAATGCATTAACATTAGCCCAAGAGTTGCAACAGACAAAAGCAACCGATGTGATACGCAAAGAGTGTGTCCGTAATCAATTTATCAATGTTTATAACTCCATTTGGAAAGAGGGGGGAGAACAGGTGTACGAGCGTGAGGCAATCTACTTCAACCAACAGTTAAGAGAGAAGTCAGGACTTCGTGAATGCTCTGGGTCATCAACTTTCTATGCCTTTATCGACCTTGCGGTTAAGGGAATTACCCTTGCACCGGGCGCACAAGCACTTTGTTATTTACACCCACGCCAAATAAAAGTGGGTGTTGACCCAAAGACAGGCTATGACATTAAGGAAAAAGTCTGTTGTTTGACAATTTCTCCTTATGGTGAGTTACTACTCCGTAAAGTTGCAGGACAGATACGCCACGCCGACAATCCTGTAATCGTGTACGAGGGAGACACATTCCAATACGGCGAGCAGAATGGGCATAAAGTGTTAAACTATATGTCTGCTTTCCCTCGCACCTCAGATAAGATTGTAGCCTGTTTCTTAAAAATAACACGTGCCGATGGCTCTATTGATTACTCGGTTATGATGGAGCAGGATTGGATGAGGCTTAAAGATTATAGCGATAAGCAAAATTCTTATTACGATAGAAGCAAGGGGCAATGGGTTACAAACTCCAATAACCTATATAGCGCAAATGGCGGTCAGATAGACACAGGCTTCCTTATGGCGAAGTGTATCAAACACGCATTTAAGTCTTACCCTAAATTGAAAATTGGTCGTGGCTCCGCTCTCGAAACAGAAATCATCGAGCAGCAACAACAGACAGACATCGACCCATACGGCGGTGTTGGAACAGAGCAGCCTCAACAGCAGGAACAGCATTTCGCACCTGCACCCGATATGTCCGCAGGTGTAACAATCGACC
>SUXK01000001.1 GCA_015061035.1 Bacteroidales bacterium | reverse complement strand
TTACTCACCCGTGCGCCGGTCGCCATCTTAATAAGCAAGCTTATTAAATGCTGCCCCTCGACTTGCATGTGTTAGGCCTGTCGCTAGCGTTCATCCTGAGCCAGGATCAAACTCTTCGTTGTATTATATTTTGTTATTTATTTTTTTACTGTAAATAACCTGATCCGATGCTCAATTTAAACTCGTTAAAAGTTATTGACGTTGACGTTTTTACTCGTCTCGTACTACTTTGTCTTTTTCAATTATTCAATGATCTCTTTTTTCTTGCCCTCGGTTGTTCCCCGAAAGCGAGTGCAAAATTACTACTTTTATCCTTATCCACCAAATTTTTTAATGAGAATTTTTCAAAAAAATTTCACTTTTTCTGTAACTTGCATATTCTCAACGAATTATTTTTATGCTAAAAAACATACTTTTTTTTGAATTAAAAATTAGAAACGAATGTTTGTTACTTTTGCAAGTAAGCGAGAGCAAAGTCAAGTTACTTGAACTATGCCGAGCATGAGCAAAATCAAGAAGAGAATACTTGCTAATAACAACTGACAACTGACTTATTTTTCTCTTTTTACTATATTTATATGAGTTATTTTGCTTTTTATTAAAGAAATAGTTTAACTTTGTATTTATTAAGGTTTATTATTTCAACAATAATGAGTAAAAGGGTTGCTTTATATCCTCTATTACCTCTTTATAAGTTTGGGGTATGGTTGAGAAATAAACTTTTCGATTGGAAAGTTCTTAAATCGGAGAGTTTTGATATTCCTGTTATATCTATTGGTAACATTGCCGTGGGTGGCACCGGAAAAACTCCTCATTCAGAATATCTTATTCGCATGCTTAAGGATAGATATAATATCGCTCTTTTAAGCAGAGGATATAAGCGCAAATCAAAAGGTTTTATTCTTGCTGGCGAGAACTCGACTGCTACTTTGATTGGTGATGAGCCTTTCCAAATTAAACAGAAGTTTAAAGATATTACCGTTGCTGTTGACTCAAACAGATGTAATGGTATTAGAAAAATCTTGGAATTAAAACCTGAAACTAATCTTATTATTTTGGATGATGCTTTTCAACATAGATACGTTACTCCTAAAGTTTCAATATTGTTGAGCGACTATAACAATATGTTCTACAATGACTCTTTATTGCCTGTTGGTAATTTAAGAGAGCCTGCGTCTGCTCGCTTCAGAGCAAATATTGTTATTATTACTAAATGCCCTGAAAACATCATTCCTATTGATAAAAGGATAATGATTAAGAGGGTTAATCTTTTCCCTTATCAAAAGTTATTCTTCTCATCTTTTTCATATAGTAATCCTATTGCAGTTTTTGAGAAGAACGAGATTAAAGAACTTGATATTAATAGCATTGGCAAGGGTTGTAATATTTTAGCGGTATCAGGAATTGCTAATCCCTCTCAGTTTGATGATTTTCTGGATTCAACTGGGGCTCATGTAAAACATATCCATTTTAGCGATCACCACAATTTCTCAAATAAAGATATTAATAATATTATTGAGAAGTTTTTTGTAGTTGCTAAAGAGAACAGAGATAACTCTTATATTATTACCACTGAAAAGGATGCTGCAAGAATTTTAAACTTAAATATCCCTGAAGAGATAAAGATGCGTATATATGCTCTTCCTTTAATTGTTAAAATTAATAACAACGAAGATACTCTTCTTGAGGAGTGCTTGATTAAAAATATAAAGCAATAGTTTATAATCTTCTTAATTTATTTTACTATGAACGAATATTTAGATTGTATTAAGGAGTGTGCCAAGTTTATCAAGGCAAGGTTTATTGATATTCCTAAAACCGCTGTTATATTAGGCACTGGTCTTGGCAAACTTGCTGATGATATTAAAGACCAACAAATTATTAATTATTGTGATATTCCCAATTTCCCTGTCTCAACTGTTGAAGGTCACTCTGGCAAACTTATTCTTGGCAAGTTAGGAAGTCAACCTATCTTGGCTATGCAAGGCAGATTTCACTTTTATGAGGGATACGATATGCAAAAAGTCACTTTCCCCATAAGAGTGATGCATGAGTTAGGAATTAAACGTCTGTTTGTATCGAATGCAGCAGGTGGTATGAATCCTAATTTTGAGATTGGGGATTTAATGGTTATTAAGGACCATATCAATTTGTTTCCAGAACACCCTTTGAGGGGAAGAAATATTGAGGAGCATGGGGTAAGATTTCCCGATATGAGCGATGCCTACTCTCCTATATTAAGAGAAAAGGCTTTTGAAATTGCGGATGAAGAGGGAATAAAACTTCAGTGCGGAGTGTATGTTGGTACGCAGGGACCTACTTTTGAAACTCCTGCCGAGTATAAATATTTCAGGGTTATTGGCGGCGATGCTATTGGAATGAGCACCGTGCCCGAAGTTATTGTTGCTCGACACTGCGGTATTGAAGTTTTTGCAATGTCGGTTATTACTGATTTAGGGGTTGAGGGTGTTGTGGAGAAATGTTCGCACGAAGAGGTGCAACGTGCCGCCGAAGAGGCTCAGCCTAAAATGACAAGAATTATGAGACGGTTACTCACCTTGGAGGAGTAACATTGATTTTAAAATATTTTCTATTATATATAATGTATGAGTAAAGATGTTGTTCGCACTGAGATTTCAACTCTCGGTGAGTTTGGTTTGATTAATCATTTGACTAAAGAGATAAAATTAAATAACCCCGAGAGTGTTTTGGGTGTTGGTGATGATGCTGCTATTATCAATAATGGCAATTTGCAAACTCTTGTTACTACCGACTTGCTTTTAGAGGGTATTCACTTTGATTTGACATACGTTCCACTTAAACACTTAGGATATAAAGCGGCAGTGGTCAACTTCTCTGATATATATGCGATGAATGGTACTCCTAAGCAGATTACGGTTTCGTTGGGTATTTCAAAGCGTTTTGCTGTTGAGGATATTGATGCTCTTTATGACGGAATAAAACTTGCATGTGAGATATATGGTGTTGACCTTGTTGGTGGCGATACTTCGGCTTCGATGACAGGTTTAACTATAAGTATAACTTGTATTGGTGTTGCAGAAGAGAGTAAAATAGCAAAACGCAATGGGGCTAAAGAGAATGATCTTATTTGTGTTAGTGGTGACCTTGGTGCTGCCTATATGGGTTTACAACTTTTGGAGCGTGAAAAGAGTGTTCTGAACTACGTTGAGGGCGCTGCTCCTAAATTTGAGGGTAGAGAGTATATTTTGGAACGTCAACTTAAACCTGAGGCGCGTAAGGATATTGTTAGAATTTTAGGAGAGAAAGGTATTGTACCCACCTCTATGATTGATGTTTCAGATGGTCTATCTTCAGAGTTGATGCACATTTGCTATCAAAGTAAAACTGGTTGCAGGATTTATGAAGATAGGATTCCTATCGATTATCAAACTGCTATTACTGCCGAAGAGATGAACCTAAACGTGGTGACTGCCGCTATGAATGGTGGCGAAGATTATGAACTACTGTTTACCGTACCATTAGATAAACACGATGAGATTTCTCAAATTGAGGGTGTTTCTGTTATTGGTCATATTACCGCCGAGAGTTTGGGTTGCGCCATGATTACCCGCGATGGCACAGAGATTTCCCTCAAGGCTCAAGGTTGGAAACATATTTAGGTCTCAGTTGTTAGTTGGGAATTGTTAGAGATATTAGGACTATTGGTGTAATTGGTTAATTAGACCAATTAGTTGAATAAGAGAAACGGAGTTGCATTAATGCGACTCCGTTTAAGTTAACTACTAACAATATATAATTAACAACAACCCCGAAGGGGAGGTACTTTGTGCCGACAACTAACAACTGACAACTAAATAATGTATATTGCATAGAAATTATATTATTATGCAAGTTTTTAAGACATTTTTCTTAAAAACTTGCATTTTTCACACCCTTAATAATAGATTTTATTTATTGCAAAAATATTTTTGTAAAGAGTGTTATAATAAGTAACGTTTTTATGTAAATTTGCAAAGGTTATATTCATATACCTTTTTATAATAAAAGATGAATAACAAAGTTAAGGGATACTTTTTAGGCGCTATTTCGGCAGCAACATACGGAATGAATCCGCTATTTACTTTACCATTATATAAAGATGGTATGGATGCAGACTCTGTACTGTTTTTCAGATACCTTTTTGCGATCCCTATTTTGGCTATTATGTTAAAGTGGCGAAGACGTAGTTTTAAGATTGAACGCCGACAAATTTTACCTCTTTTTATTATGGGAGTTTTGTTTGCAGCATCTTCGCTTACCCTCTATATGAGTTATAACTATATGGATGCAGGCATTGCCTCCACCCTACTCTTTGTTTATCCTGTTATGGTAGCAGCAATAATGACACTGTTCTTTAAAGAGAAACTCACTCTTCAGACTGTTCTCTGCATTGTTATGGCACTTGTGGGTATTGGTTTGCTTTACGAAGGTGGAGAAGAGGGCACACTAAGTCTTGCTGGCACACTGCTTGTATTGGGCTCGGCTCTGGCATACGCTATATACATTGTTGGTATCAACAGAGTTGGATTGGAGAATATGGCAACCATTAAGGTTACATTCTATGTTCTTCTTTTTGGTTGGGGATTGTTTGCTTTCCGCTCTCTATTTTTTGGAGAGGGTATATTGTTTCCTAACACTTGGTATATGTGGGGTAATATTATATCTCTTGCACTATTCCCTACTGCAATATCGTTAATTTGTACCACCACCGCCATTCAAGAGATTGGTTCTACCCCTACTGCCATACTGGGCGTTCTTGAACCTGCCACCGCTATATTCTTTGGCATTACAGTTTTTGGAGAGGTTCTTACTCCTCGCGACTGCATAGGTCTGGCATGTATTATTGCTTCGGTTTGTTTGGTTGTTGCAGGAGGAAAGAACATTACCTACACTCTTATCCGCTTTAGAAAGATGTTTCCTAAACTCCCAATCCGCCGCAAAGGCATTAAGATTGTGAGAAGCAGAAGAAACTAATAGAATACTCTATAACTTTTTTATAAAATAATACACGAGGCTGTGTCAAAATGTAAATTTTGGCCCAGTCTCTTTTAGGTGTGTAAGAATTGATAAAATACAAGGCGTTGAAATTTAGGGCGAAAGAAGTGTACAAGAAGTACATGACTGAGCCCTAATATTGAAAACAACACAGTAGTTTGTTAATTATGACACACCGTCCTACTTTTAAACCACTATATAATCATAGGGGGTAGATACGATTAACTTGGGGTATGGAAAGTTCCAATACTCCAAGTTATATTTTGGGGTGGTTAGAATGAGTAAGATACAACTTATTTAGTTTTGAAACGAACTCCTGAATATTGATTAGAAGGGGGTAGATACGATTAACTTGGGGCATGAAAACGAAGGGAGCATACATTGCGTATGTGACATAGTTTACATACTCCAAGTTAAGTAGTAGATGACCTCTTGTTGTTTTTAAGAGTGGTTAGAATGAGTAAGATACAACTTATTTAGTTTTGAAATGCACTCCTGAATATTGATTAGAAGGGGGGTAGATACAATTAACTTGGGGTATGGAAACGAAGGGAGCATACATTGCGTATGTGACATAGTTTACATACTCCAAGTTAAGTAGTAGATGACCTCTTATAATCAATATTAATCGAACATACGTCTAATCTTAGAAAATATCCTCTCCTTAACCGACTTCGTTGGAGAGAAATTCTGAGCATCGCGATATTTTTCTAATGTTTTACGCTCTTCAGAATTTAGATTTTCCGGAACATATACCGATATATTTACCAATAAGTCTCCTACCCCGTAATGGTTTACAGAGGGTAAACCTTTGCCTCTTAAACGTAAAACTTTTCCGGGTTGTGTTCCTGGCTCTATTTTTACTTTTACCTTTCCGTCAATTGTTGGTATCTCAATACTTCCACCAAGTGCCGCAGTAGGGAAATCAAGAAGGGTATTATATATCAAATCGTTTTCATCGCGTAGTAAATCGGGGTGCGACTCCTCCTCTATTAATATTAATAGATCTCCCGGTGTTCCTCCATGACGCGCTGCATTTCCTTTACCTCGCATTGAGAGTTGCATTCCCTCCATTACTCCTGCAGGGATATTAATAGTTATAATCTCTTCCTCTTTTTCAATTCCCTCGCCATTACAGTGAGGACATTTTTTTGTAATGGTTTTCCCTTCTCCATTACATTGTGGACAGGTTGTAGTTGATTGCATTGCCCCCAAGAATGTTTGTTGTACTTTAGTTACAACTCCGCTTCCGTTACAGTTACTACAAGTGGTGTATGCTGTTCCGTTTTCAGCTCCTGTTCCGTTACAATGATCGCAGGCTACATATTTTTTTACTTTTATCTTCTTCTCTACGCCTGTTGAGATCTCTTTAAGGGTTAGTTTTACTTTTACACGAAGATCTGTTCCTCTATTGGTGCGTTTGCGTGATCCACCACCAAAGCCTCCAAATCCGCCAAAACCTCCAAAGTGACCTCCGAATATATCACCGAATTGAGAGAAGATGTCTTCCATACTCATTCCGCCACCGAAGCCTCCTCCAAAGCCTCCTGCTCCTCCCATTCCTGCATGTCCGTATTGATCGTAACGTGCTTTCTTTTGGGGATCGCTTAGCACTTCGTATGCCTCAGCAGCCTCTTTAAATTTTTCTTCAGCCTCTTTATCTCCCGGATTTTTGTCAGGATGATATTGTATCGCTTTTTTACGATATGCTTTTTTTATTTCTTCAGGTGTGGCGGTCTTTGAGACCTCTAACACCTCATAATAGTCTCTTTTTTCAGCCATATCTTTATGCTTTATTCTCCAACTACTACTTTTGAGTATCGTATTACTTTGTCGTTCATAGTATAACCTTTTTGAACGCAGTCTATTACTTTGCCTTTTTTATCGGGATCTTCAACAGGGAATGTTGTTACCGCTTCGTGATACTCTGTATCGAATGGAGCATCTGCGGTCTCTATCTCTTTTACTCCGTTTTGAGCAAGATAACCTTTAAATTTATTATATATTAGGTTTACTCCCTCCACTAAAGCATCTACATTTGTTGCTGTATTTATAGCTTGTAAACTTCTTTCAAAATCATCAATGATTGGCAGTAAATTTTTCAAGCACTCTTCTCCTCCTGATTTTATTAAATCAGCTTTCTCTTTTATAGTGCGTTTACGATAGTTATCAAAATCTGCCATAAGAAGTAATTTTTCCTTTGTCAGTTGTTCTACTTTTTCTGCCAAAGATGCCACTTCTGCTGACAATGTGTCAGTTTCTGTACTCTCTTGCTCCAAAGCAGTCTCTGTCTCGGATGTTGGATTTTGCACCTCTTCTGTTGGCTGAGGATTGTTTATCTCCTCTGTTTCATTGATGTTTTGCGTTTTTTTCTCCTTGCTCATATCTTGTATATTTTTATTTCTGTTCATCTATACTTATTATATAACAAAAATGCTGCCAGAAAAAAAATTGGCAGCACTTTTGGCAACACTATTTCATTATAAATTTTGTTTTTTCTCTATTAATATCTATTTTTTTGACATATCTATTAGTTTTGACAATAACACCTCTTCTTCAAATTGCTCTCTCAAGAGATATTGAAAGGTTGCGTATGTAGTGTGATCTTTTGCTTGCAGGAGTATATCCATTAACGATTCAAGTGCATCTGTCAACCGCAGGGTTTGTACCAAAGAACGTTCTACTGCCTCTTCGGCCGTATCAAAAGTTATTGGTATATCAACCATATCACGAATTTGTGCTACCGTTCCATGCATTGCTATATAGTCATATATTTCTATTGATTGGGCTACATGTCTTTGGTATAAGGCTCGTATATGACACGATAATTTTTCGTACCCTTTACTTTTTAAATTTAGTGATATTGATAGGTTATAGTGTGCCGACCAAAGTAATACTCCTGCGTATGTTGTTAGGGCCTCTGTTATTTTTTGTTTTAGCATAGCAATTGTTTTTATAAAAAAACAACTGCCATTCTGTTTTGTTCGGGATATGGCAGTTGTTTTGAGTCTATGCTATAATGGTTATTCGTAACTTGATCCGTCGAAGCAGTGTGTACAAATTTGTTCTTTGGGCAATCCTATTGATTTTACAAGTGTTTCAATTGGATTGAATTTTAATGATGTTATTCCCAATTGCTCACGTATTCTGTCAACCATTTCGCAATATTGTGGCGATCCAGTTTTTGCATATGCATCAAGATTTTTGTTATGATCTCCCTCTAAATCCTGTATTATTCTGCGACATATCAACTCTAATTCTGTTTTTGTTGCAGAAAATCCTAAGAACTTACATGGATATATCATCGGTGGACATGCTATTCGTATATGCACCTCTTTTGCTCCGTAACGATATAGGTCTTTTATATTATCACGTAATTGTGTTCCTCTCACTATTGAGTCGTCACAAAATACTACTCGTTTATCTTTTAGTAGTGCTTTATTGGGTATTAGTTTCATTTTTGCCACCAACTCACGACGCTCTTGTGTGGGTGGTGTAAAACTTCGTGGCCATGTAGGGGTATATTTTACTATTGCCCTTTTATATGGCACTCCTTTTCCCATAGCATATCCAAGCGACATTCCTATTCCCGAGTCAGGGATTCCCGATACGAAATCAACATCCACCTCATCGGCTTTTCCCATTGCTTCACCACAATCGTAACGCATCTCCTCAACGTTCTTGCCTTCATATTCACATGAGGGGTAACCAAAATATACCCACAAGAATGAGCATACCTGCATCTTATCGTTGGGCTTGCGTATTTGTGTATAACCTTCGGCTGTTATTTGAATTATCTCTCCCGGCCCTAACCATCTTTCTACTTCGTAACCAAGATTAGGGAATGAACATGTTTCAGATGATACTGCAAATCCTTTTCCCTCTGCACCTCTTCCTATATATAAAGGAGTTCTTCCGTATTTATCACGTGCTGCTATTATTGAGTCTTCAGTCAATATCAGCATAGAACATGAGCCTTTTATTTTTGAGAAGAGATACTCAATTCCGCTAACAAAATCTTTGCCTTCGGCTATGAGCATCGCCAACAACTCAGTTTGGTTGGTTATATTGTTACTGTGTTCACAAAAGTGGTGCCCTTGTGCTAACAGTTCTTGTTCCAACTCCTTAAGGTTGTTAATTTTTGCTACTGTTACTATGGCAAATTTACCAAGTCTTGAACTTATAATTATGGGTTGTGCATCGGTATCGCTAATAACTCCGAGACCTGCATTTCCGAAAAACTCGGGTAAATCGCCTTCGAATTTTGTGCGGAAATATGAGTTCTCTATATTGTGTATCGAACGCATAAAGTTGCCTTCAGATACTGTTACCATTCCGGCACGCTTTGTTCCCAAGTGCGAATTGTAATCGGTTCCGTAAAAGAGGTCCGATACACAATCACTTTTCTTTATAGTTCCAAATAATCCTCCCATCGTTTTGTCTTAATTTATTTTTCTTTGTTTTGCTCCACCCACTTGCGAGCGTTTACAAATGCTTCAATCCATGGAGTTACTTCATCGGCTGCTCTTTGTGGGTTATAATATGCACATTGCCATGGGAATATTGCACGTTCCAAGTGGGGCATCATTGCTAAGTGTCGCCCGTCTGGCGATGCAATTCCTGCTATTGCTGCTGGAGATCCATTGGGGTTTGCAGGATATTCGTTATAACTATATTTTGCTATTACATTATAGTGTTTAGGAGAGTATGGTAATGAGAATTTTCCTTCGCCATGTGCTACCCAAACACCTAATTTGCTTCCAGACAATGAGCCAAACATTACAGAATTGTTTTGTGGTATTGTTAAACCAATGAACTCTGATTCAAATTTGTGTGAATCGTTGTGTTGCATTGTTGGTTTCTTCTCATCATCGGGAGTTAATAATCCCAACTCAACCATTAATTGACATCCATTGCAGATTCCTAATGAAAGAGTGTCTTTACGTGCATAGAATTTTTGCAATGCTTGTTTTGCTTTCTCATTCCATAAGAAACCGCCTGCCCATCCTTTTGCTGAACCTAATACGTCAGAGTTAGAGAAACCTCCTACATATACTATCATATTTATATCTTCGAGTGTTTCACGTCCTGACATAAGGTCTGTCATATGTACATCTTTTACATCAAATCCTGCTAAGTATAGTGAGTATGCCATCTCGCGATCTCCGTTTACTCCTTTTTCACGGATAATTGCGGCTTTTACTCCTGTTGATGGTCTTGCTCCTGCTGCTATTCCATAACTTGCCATTGTTCCTTCAAAGGCTTTTGGCATTCTCCACTTGATGGGTTGTTTTTTATAGTTATTGAAACGTGCTTTTGCACACTCTACTCCACTTTGTTTGCGGTCTAATAGATATGATGAGGTATACCAAACATCACGTAGATAATCTATTCCGAATTGGTACTCTGCTCCATCTTTTGTTACTATTATGTGACGCTCTTTGGTTGGACGTCCTATTTTTACGAATTGTACTCCGTATTGTTTCATTATTGCCTCTGCCTCACGTGCATTGGTTACTTGTAGTACAACTCCTGGATTTTCACTGAAAAGCAGTTTTACAAGATCTTTTTCTTTTATCTTGTCAAGATTTATCTCAAGTCCACCCTCGCTGTTAGCAAAGGTCATTTCGAGAAGTGTGGTTAATAGTCCTCCTGCTGATATATCGTGACCTGCTGCAACTACCCCACTCTTTATCATCTCTTGCACTGCGGCAAATGCACTCTTGAAATACTCTGCATCTTGAACTGTTGGAACTTCGCCTCCCACTTTTCCTAACGATTGAGCAAATGCTGATCCTCCCAATTTGTATGAATCAAAAGAGAAGTCGATGTGATATAGTGGCATGTTGCGTTTGTTCTTAACAACTGGTGATACCACTTTCTTTATATCTGACACCTCTGCTCCTGCCGAGATAATTACTGTTCCTGGTGAATAGACTTTATCTTCGCCATATTTTTGTGTCATTGACAAACTGTCTTTTCCTGTTGGAATGTTAATTCCTAAGTCAATTGCAAATTGACTACATGCCTCAACTGCTTTATATAGACGTGCGTCCTCACCTTCGTTCTTACATGGCCACATCCAGTTTGCGCTTAACGATACACTCTTTATACCTTCGGCTAATGGAGCAAATACTACGTTTGTTAACGCTTCGGCTATTGATAATACCGACCCTGCTTCGGGTGAAACAAGTGCTGCTTGTGGTGCGTGTCCTATTGATGTTGCAATTCCTGCATTTCCGCGATAGTCAAGTGCAACAACTCCACAGTCACTCAATGGTAATTGTATCTCTCCTTGACATTGTTGACGTGCTACTTTTCCTGTTACAGAACGGTCAACTTTGTTTGTTAACCAGTCTTTACATGCTACTGCTTCTAATTGTAGTACATCTTCAATATATTTGTGAATTTTTGAAGTTGTATATGTTACATCGTCAAATTTGCTCTCTACTGTTGAGTCTGTCATTATTGTTTTAGGAGCCTTTCCAAACATATCTTCCATTGCAAGATCTATTGGGCATACTCCATCTTTTTGCTCAAATACAAAACGGTTATCGCCTGTTGTCTCTCCTACTACATACATTGGCGCGCGTTCACGTTCTGCTATTCTCTCAACATATGGTATATCTTTTTCGGGAATCACCATACCCATACGCTCTTGACTTTCGTTTCCTACAATCTCTTTTGCAGAGAGTGTTGTATCTCCGATAGGAAGTTTATCCATTTCTATTTTTCCTCCTGTTGCCTCAACTAACTCAGACAATGCGTTAAGGTGACCTCCTGCTCCGTGGTCGTGGATTGATACTATTGGATTTATCTCATCCTCTGCTAATGCTCTAATTACGTTAGATACCCTCTTTTGCATTTCGGGATTTGCACGTTGAACAGCATTCAACTCTATGGCGTTGTCGTACTCTCCTGTTTCTACTGATGATACGGCTCCTCCTCCCATTCCAATGCGGTAGTTATCTCCTCCCATCACTACAACTTTTTCGCCTGGTGTAGGGGTTCCTTTTATTGCATCGCGACGTGTTCCAAATCCCACACCTCCTGCTAACATTATCACTTTATCGTAGGCATATTTTTTATCGTTGCCTTCATGCTCAAATGTTAATAGTGATCCGCAAATCATTGGTTGACCGAATTTGTTTCCAAAGTCTGATGCTCCATTTGATGCTTTAATCAATATTTGCTCTGGTGTTTGATACAACCACTCACGTTCTGGCATTACACCCTCCCATGCTCGTCCTTTCTCGGTGCGTGGATATGAGGTCATATATACTGCTGTTCCTGCTATTGGCAAACTTGCTTTTCCTCCACCTAATCGGTCACGAATTTCTCCTCCTGTTCCTGTTGCTGCACCATTAAATGGTTCAACGGTTGTAGGGAAGTTATGTGTTTCGGCTTTTAACGATATGACAGTATCAATATCTTTAACTTGAAAATAGTCTGGTTTATCTTGTGTTGCTGGTGCAAACTGCTCAACTCTTGGACCTTCATTAAAGGCTACATTGTCTTTGTATGCCGAAACCAATTTATTAGGATTTGTTTCTGATGTTTTCTTAATCATCTTAAACAATGAACTCTCTTTTTCTTCTCCGTCTATAACAAATATTCCGTTGAATATTTTGTGACGGCAGTGCTCCGAGTTTACTTGTGAGAATCCAAATACCTCGCTATCGGTTAATTTGCGACCTATTCTTGCTGACAAATTGTTCAGATATTGTATCTCATCTTCACTTAATGCCAGTCCCTCCTTTTTGTTATACTCTACTATATCATCAATATAGACTATTGCATCAGGAGTTTTATTAATATTGAATATCTCTTCGCTTAAACCATCGTATAGACGTTGTAGCATTGCGTCATATTTGACATTTTTGCCACTTACTTTAAAGTACTCCTCTATACGAGCAATTCCTGAAATTCCCATATTTTGGGTTATCTCTACGGCATTTGTACTCCAAGGAGTTATCATCTCCTTGCGTGGTCCCACGAACTTTCCTGAAATTACATCTTGTTTAATCTCTTTTGCTGAGCCAAAGAGCCAACATAGTTTTTCAATCTCCTCTTGCGATAATTTATGATCACAAGATACCGCTATAACACTGTTTGTTAGGGTTTTAAAAAATGATACCATCAGTAGTAGTTATTATATTATGCTTTATTATTTCATTAAAAGCGAACTTATTCTAAATTTGCTTACAAAATTAATAATTTAGTCGGTTTTGCAAAACCAAAATCACAAATATTTACACTTTTATACTCAAGTTTTTTTGTTTGAAATTTATAATGCTAAAAAATTGGATGTGTTACAAAAATTTTATTTAAATTTGCAGTTAATACAATAAATTGTGACAAATTGTGGATTTAATTATAAGTACCATATTAAAAGGTTTATTGATTGGGGTTTTTGTTTCGGCTCCTATGGGACCTATTGGAGTACTCTGTATTCAGAGGACTTTGAACAAAGGCAGGATAACTGGTTTGTTCACTGGTATAGGTGCCGCCCTCTCTGATTTGATATATGCGGTACTCACTGGTTTTGGTATCTCTATAATTTTAGATTTCATTGAGAATTACGAACTTATCATTCAAATACTCGGAAGTCTTGTTCTTGCTGGTTTTGGCATATATATTTACAGGCAAAATCCTGCAAAGAATCTTAATATCAAGAAACAAAAAACTGCAAACCATATTCAGGATTTAATTTCGGCATTCTTTTTAACGCTATCAAATCCCCTAATTCTATTCTTATTTATTGGTTTGTTTGCTCGATTCAACTTTTTCTCTGCTGAATCGCAATTGCATGATTATTTGATTGGGTATGCTTCAATCATAGGCGGAGCCATATTATGGTGGTTTACTATTACATATTTTATTGACAAAGTGAGATCTAAATTTAATTTGCGTTCTCTTTGGATTATTAACAGATGTATTGGTTCCATTATTTTAATAATGGCTACATATGGTTTTGTGTCAGGAGTATATAATTATTTCAACTAACTATTTATTATAAGATAATGAAAAAGAGTATTAAGGCTGTTTATATGCCACAACTTGAAGGGTTAGAATTGAATGAGGTTGCTAACCTAATGGAGGGCAATGCCCAAAGAGATTATGTTTCAGAGATTAACTGGGATGAATTTTCTCATAAACCCATTGTGGCTTTTGATGTTGCTCGTGGCGACAAATACCTTTTCATTAGTTTCTTTGTGCGTGGCAGTTATATTCGCGCTGTAAATAAAGAGTACAATTCGCACGTTTATCAAGATAGTTGCGTTGAGTTCTTTGCAAAGATTCCCGGTGAGAGTGAATATTACAATTTTGAATTTAATTGTATAGGTACTGCTCTCTCTTCAAAACGTAAAAGCAGAACTGAAAGTACTCACTACTCTGATGACCAAATGGCACGAATAAAAACTTGGAGCAGTCTGGGTAAAGAGCCTTTTGAGGAGAAAGATGGCATCCACTCATGGCAGGTTGTTGTGGCAATTCCTTTTGATATGATGGGTATTGATTGCAACAATATTCCTCAAATGATTGAGGCTAATTTCTACAAATGTGGCGACAAAACTTCTATTCCTCACTACGTTAGTTGGAACAAGATTGAGACTCCTGCTCCCGACTTTCATCGCCCCGAGTTTTTTGGAGAACTCTATTTCTAATTGAACGTTTTACTAAATTGTTTCATAATAGTAAAAGAGGCTATCACAATTAATTGGATAGCCTCTTTTTTTTACACAATATAAAAACTTTACCTTTTACAAATGTTTGCATAGGGACAATATTTACAAGTCTCCTCTTCTTCGGTCTGAGTAAATGGAATATCTTTGTTAAAAATATCTGACAAAGTATTCTCCAATCTCTCAACATACGCCTCAAATAATGCATTGTTGGGTTCTATAATAAAATCGTCTGTTACCCTTGCACTCTCTTTTTTCTTTATCTTCCACTGAAAGGTATCCGAAAAATATTTATTGAATGCGTACAATCCCGGAGAGAACATCATTCCATGTGATAGAGTTTTAATATTTGCAACATTCATCATATTTTTCAGATCTTTATTCTTACCACTTTGAGCAATCTCTTCTTCGATAGAGATTTGTAAAAGATATACATAAAAGAGAAGTTGGAACACCTGTTTTTTACGAGTAGCAGCAGGAATAAATATATCATCAATATCTATAAATTCTGACACTACTTTACCGCTTTTGTAATCAACTATATTTACAATGTTGGAAGTTAAATCTAATCGGTCAATTTTTCCTGTTAGCAACACCACTTCTCTGTTTGGCAAAGTTATTGAAGTATTCAAGTTTAACTCTGTTTGTAACATTACAAATGGGGCTCTTTCAACTTTATCTATCTCTAATGTTCTATCAACCATCTTTTTTATTATCTCTCCACGTAAAGACAACCTTCCTGTTAATGGTTTTATTGTGGTTGTTTTAAAATAGTTTTTTGCAAAAGACTCCAATACAAGACGATCTATTTTATCGGTTTGAGATTGAAGTTCTTCCAACACGCCTTTGGTGATAGTTGTGCCTATATAGGGTTCATATATTTTTTCCATTACATCATGATATATGGTTCCAAATACAGACGAATCAACATCCTCCAAGACTTTATCAGATTCTTTTATATGCTCAACAGTTGAGAAATAGAATTTTAGGGGACAATCTATATATGTATTTAATGTTGATGCTGAAAGTGCTTTTGTTCCTCCTTTTTTATAGGCATTCAGTTTTTCTAACACTTTACCTTTCTTCTCAACAACCACTTGCTCTGTTTTGGGCAGTTTTATTGAGTAGTTTATATTCTTCTCTACAAAAGAGTTTATCTTATTTGTATATTGGTATTTTAATTGATATACAAATCTACTTAAATCTCCCACTTTTGCTCCTTCGGCACGTGAGTCGTATGCTAAATATACTCGTTTTGCTCGGGATAGAAGGCGATAGAAATAGTATTCTGCTATTCCATCACGTTGTTCGTACGATGACATTCCAAATCCTCTGCGTACATTATACGGTATAAATGTATCGCCACGAGAATCGGCAGGGAAGCACCCTTCGTTCATCGACAATATTATTACGTTATCAAAATCCAATGCTCGAGTTTCAAGAATTCCCATTATTTGCAATCCCGATAGAGGCTCACCATTAAACGGAACTTTTATAGATGAACTCATCTTTTCAATTAATTTGAATAGGGTTTTATCTTGTAACGGGAAATCTTCTACTAATGTTTGCAAACGATTTATTATCATCTTGTAATAGTAAAGAAACTCGCATGTTATAGAGTCTTTCTTACTCAAATTCTCGCAAAGTTTGTCTATTATCAATTTTATATATTCAAACTTCTCTTCGTTGGTTGATAAATTAGGAAAGAGATATTTTAACTCTTCAGGAATAACAGAGGTGGTTATATATACAATATTGCCATTTATTATTTTATCTATAAAATTAGATACTGTATCTCTGTGTAACTCCTTTATATTTGGTTGACGTAATAGAGATAACACATTTTGGTAATAATGTTTTACTTCTCCTTTTTCATCAACCTTTGCTTTTGTATGTATGTCAAATATAGATTTAAAGAGTGAAAATAGTGGCGTCTCGCTTAATGGATACCCCATAGTTATGTTTATACTATCTACTACCGAAGGTATTGTATGCAACATTGGCAATAATAATTTTTCATCAGGAAGTACTACTACGGTATTTGCCTCTTGCTCTTTTCTTTCTATATCTGTTTCCGAAGCGTTAGATATAATTTGGTTTATTATCTCTCCTGCATATTTTGTTTGTCCTACATTTGAGGGTATTGCCACCAACTCTATATCGGGAAATCTTTGATTTTCTGTTTCATATAGATTATATGCCGAAGGGAAGTTCTTTATGTTTTTAGACATAGAGTCGGCCATTATTGAAAATGTATCATCTTTTATGGGCATATTATAATCCCAATAGAAATCAGCCACTCCCATATCTCTTAATTGAGCAAACATTCTCTCTTCGGCTACTGAAAGTAGGTTAAATCCTATAAATACTATCTTTTTATATCGTAATTCTATATCTTTTTTTGTTATCTCATTTGCTGATATTCTCTCAACTATTGAGCGTAACATCATTCCATTATAGGCACATCCACGAGAGGCTAAATCGGAGCGTAAACCTTGATATAGAGTGTATAACACTTGCCACAATGTTATAAACTCTTTTTTACTCACATCATCTTTCTTGCCTAAATTAAAGTTATTTATAAATCGTTGAAGAAACTGTATCTGCTCTTCAGAGAGCATATCTTTAAATTGTGCATCAATCTCCTTTAATTCGTATATGTTGGAGAATATTTTTGAAGCATCAACCAAGAAGTTATCTACATCATCAAAATCGGTTAACAAAATATCGGCCCAGTAGTAAAAGTCATCAAAAGACTCATCTCTTGAAGTTGCCTTTATATAGTGATTATACAATAAGAACAGCATCTCAACTCTATCGGCTGGAGCATAACCCGATAGTTGAGAGATAAAATCATCGATAGTTATTGTTGATGGTGAAAATATATACTTACCTGATAATTTTGATATATGCTTTAAGAAAAATAGTTCTGCTCTTCTACTGGGGAATACAAATGTATGATTTCTTAAATTCTCGGCATTGCCCTGATAAAATGCTTTTGCTACACTATATAAAAATGAACTCATAATTATACGATATATATTTCGTGTAAAAATACACATTTTTTAGATAGATGGTCGTATTTTTTTGTAACTTTGTAATATATTTTTTTATTTATGATTTCAATTAATGGTCTATCTGTTGAATTTGGAGTAACTCCTCTATTTGACAACATATCATACATTATTAATAAACGTGACAGGATTGCATTAGTGGGGCGCAATGGTGCGGGAAAATCTACCATGCTAAAGATTATAGCAGGTGTTCAAATCCCAACTAATGGTAGTGTTTCTGTTCCTAAGGGCATCACTATTGGCTATCTGCCTCAGCACATGCCTGTTTCAGACACTCAAACTCTGCTGAAAGAGACTGAGACTGCTTTTGCTGAAATTTTTGAGTTGCAAAAGCATATTGAAGAACTTAACACTGCTCTTGCCGAACGTACCGACTATGAGAGCAAAGAGTATAACGATATTATTGACGAACTCTCAATTGCCAACGAACATATGGCAATTATGGGTGCAATGAACTATCAGGCCGAGATTGAAAAGACTCTTTTGGGATTGGGATTTGTAAGAGAAGATTTTAACCGCCCCACATCGGAGTTTAGTGGTGGTTGGCGTATGCGTATTGAACTTGCAAAGATTCTTTTACGCCGCCCCGATTTACTACTACTTGACGAGCCTACCAACCACTTAGATATTGAATCAATTCAATGGTTAGAAAACTTTTTGGCTACAAGCGGAAGCACTGTTATGTTGGTATCGCATGATAGGGCTTTTATTGATAATGTCACAAACAGAACTATTGAGATTTCACTTGGAAAGATATACGACTACAAAGTAAACTACTCAAAATATGTTGAACTTCGTGCCGAGAGGCTGGAGCAACAGATGAGGGCTTACGAGAACCAACAAAAACAGATTCAGGATACAGAGGAGTTTATTGAACGATTTAGATATAAGGCAACCAAATCGGTACAGGTACAATCACGCATTAAGCAACTTGCAAAGATTGAGCGCATTGAGGTTGATGAGGTTGATACTTCGAGATTAAATCTTAAATTTCCCCCTGCTCCTCGTTCGGGCGATTATCCGCTAATTCTTGATGGCGTAGGCAAATATTATGGCGAACGTCATATCTTCTCTAATGCGACTTTTACTCTTAAACGTGGCGACAAGATTGCTTTTGTGGGCAAGAACGGTGAGGGTAAAACTACCCTTGTGAAGTGTATTAACGGAGAGATTCCGTTTAATGGCAATTTAAAGATAGGACACAACGTCAAGATTGGGTATTATGCTCAAAATCAGGCTCAACTTCTTGATGGAGAGTTAACTGTTTTTGATACTATTGACCGCGTTGCGGTTGGCGACATACGCACTAAAATACGCGATATATTGGGTGCTTTCATGTTTGGTGGTGAGGCATCGGATAAAAAGGTAAAAGTTCTGTCGGGTGGAGAGAGAGCGAGGTTAGCAATGATTAAACTCCTTCTTGAACCCGTTAATTTACTTATTCTTGACGAGCCTACCAACCATCTTGATATGAGTACCAAAGATGTACTAAAAAGGGCCATTGAGGCTTTTGACGGAACAGTGATTATTGTTTCGCATGACAGAGAGTTTCTTGATGGACTTGTGTCAAAGGTATATGAGTTTGGTGGTGGAAAAGTTACAGAGCATTTGGGTGGCATTTACGACTTTCTTCAAAAACGCAAAATTGACAGTTTAGTGGAGTTGGAGAAGAAGAGAGTTAAAGAGGATGAAGAGAGACCAAAAGAGATCTCGGACAACAAACTCTCATATATGGAACGCAAAGAGATTCAACGCAAAATAAGACAGTTCCAAAACTGCGTTAATGATGCAGAGAAACGTATTGCCAAGATTGAGGAGCAGATTGCCGAAGTTGAAAAGGTATTGGCAACTCCTGAAGGTTTTTCAAACATTGACCTTTGTCAAAAGCATGGAGAGTTGAACAGAGAACTCGGTATTATTATGGAGTACTGGGAAGAACAATGCGAAAATCTTGAAAGAGCAAAATCAGAATTAGGAGATTAAATACATTTTTAACACACTGTATATTTGCATATTACAAAATTTATAACGAATATTGCATAATAAAATTTTATAAAGATTTAGTTTATGAGAAACTTTACTTTATGGGGTATATTAGTTACTCTATTTGCATTTATTGGTAATGTAAACGCAGAAGTTATTACTATTGATGGTGCAAACGAAATTGCAAATAACTTTTTTGCCAGAACATTGAATAGCAACAAGTTGATTAAAAACATTGATTCTCAATTGGAGTATGCTTGGGATAGTAACTCGCTATACAATCAAAGTTCATCATTATTGAAAGAAGAGGAAGTTGAGCCTACATTTTACGTGTTCTCAAACGAAAAGGCTTTTGTTATTGTTTCGGCAGAAGATAATTTACAAGAGGTTATAGGATACTCTTTTGAAGGTAGTATTAATTCATCGGATGAAATTCCTGCCCCAATGAAAGAGTATTTAAAAGGTATTGATAAAGAGATTAAATATTTTAGAGAAAACATATCAAACTCAACAAAAAGCATAAAAGCAACAGCCACAGAGACAGGAGGAACTATTGTCAAACAACTTGAAACTGCAAACTGGGGACAAGGTTCTCCTTTTAACAATCTCTGCCCAACAAGTGGTACATCTCATTGTTTAACAGGATGTGTTCCAACTGCATATGCCATTGTTATGCGTTATCACGAATGGCCCATTAGCGGAACTGGAAAAGTATATAACCCTAATACAGCAGAACCCACAGATATAAGCCAAAGAGTATATGAGTGGGGAAATATGCCATTAAACTATATATCGGGACAATATACCGATGCTCAAGCAACAGAAGTTGCCGAGATAATGGTTGACCTTGGATATAGATTTATGGCTTCGTATGGCACAAGTTCTACTGACGTGAGTGCAGGATTGGGCTCTACTGAGTATCTTCAAAAGAGTTTTGGTTATAATAACGTGCCATCAACAAGCAGAGATATGGTTGGTGATACCGAATGGAAGAGACTTTTAAAAGAGAGTTTAAACAATAACTGCCCCGTTCCATATAGGGCTACAAGTGCTATAAATCCTGATCAAATAGATGGCAAGCATATGTTTGTTGTTGACGGTTACACAAGCAATGACTATTTTCACTTTAATTGGGGCTGGAGTGGAAGCCAGAACGGATATTTTACAATAAGTGCAATAACCCCCGATGCCTCACGCAACTACATTACAAGCAACTATGCATATTTCAACTTTATGCCAAACAAGGAGGAGTTTGAGGTTAATGCTTCGGTTTCTCCTTCTGCAGCAGGTAAAGTCTCAATCAACGGAGGAACTATCGACACTTCAGTAACCGCATCGCTATTTGAAAATTCTACCGTTACTCTTACCGCCACTGCTAACAGCGGCTACACATTTAATAACTGGACATGCAATGGTTCTATTGTCAGTACCGAAAAGAGTTTTAACACTAAGGTTACAAGCAATACTACTGACAATACATATATTGCCAATTTTTTAGTTGTTGGTACAACAAATATATCAATACCCATAACCTATAACAGCAGTTATGGTTCTGTATCATATAACGGAAGTACTATACAGGGAACAACTATCACAGCAAAAGAGAATCAAGAGGTTACTTTAACTGCAACGCCAAACAGCGGATACATATTTAATGGCTGGACAATAACAAGTAATGGTTCCTCAAAAACCTCAACTACCCCCAATATTACATTTATCGCAACAAGCGAGATGAGCATTTTTGCTGATTTCTCATTAGCGGTTGTTGATTACATGGTAAATCATGAAACAGGAGCAAATACAAATATAAACGGAGCAAGAAGCAGTACATGGGTATATACCACAAACAGTGCAAACCCTGTCAGACTTCAACTTATCTCAACAAGCGAAACAACAGAAGTTTTTGGCTTATCAACCAATTATGAAAGATATTACGCTTATGCCTACGACAGCAATGACAAAGGACATAATATAGTAACATATACATTATCTGTTCCTGATGGTTATGTTATTACAGGCTATGATATGACCTATTGGGTATCAAGCTCACATAAAGGACAAGTTACAGTTGCAAACGATGAGAGTTCAAATACCCCCACAAATACTAACGACCAATATCTATCGGCTTCGGGATTAAACACTCAATCTACATCGTTTACCCTTACCGCTTCAAAAACAGGACAGCAATATATCACCATTGAGAGTTTTGTTGTTACTATAAAAAAAGAGGGAGGCGATATATCAAATATTGAGGATAACATTGAAACTCCTGCTAAAATATATGCTTCAAACGGAGTTGTATATATCAACAACTACACAGGCAATGTTAAAATTGTAAACGTTGCAGGACAAATTGTAAAGGATATATACTGCAATGAAAACACTCAAATTGAAGTTAATAAAGGCATTTACCTTGTTGTAACAAGAGAAGGTGTGGTAAAAGTTATAATGTAGCTTTCTGTTTTTAGAATTAGCCCAATTTGACTAATAACAAATAGCAAAAAGGTTATAGCGCAAATTCACGCTATAACCTTTTACTTATTATGAGTATTTATTGTTATTCTAATAGCTGATAACTGAAAACTTATAGTTTTTTATACCCTTTTCAGCGGACACACCCCCGTCGCACAGAGCACTGTGCTCTCCAACCTTCGGCACGAATTGACATTTAGTCAATTCTAATTACTTCGTAATTACCTTGGTTGGGTGTGTCCCTACTTGCATGGTTGTTAATACTATAACAGAAGGTTGTAACGCGTAGTATTACGTTACAACCTTTTGCTTATTATTGAGTTTTTATTGTTATTCTAACAACTACCTCGCAGGGGCGGTTGAGTTTACGAAACCGACAACTAAAAACTAAATTTAAACGCCTGCGTTTAAATTTAGTTGCACACTACTCGCACACCGCGCGAATAGAATGTCCATACCAACGGTAGTAGCTGGCCCACTCCACGCTACCCCCCCATTCGAAGTCCACGCCGTAAGCACCATCGCTATTGCTCGTATTGAGCGAAGTTGACCAGTAGCCGCCGGAACTGCCCGCTTCGCGAAGATTTTCGCTGCGCCAACCACCAGCAGGAAGGAAAATGGAGTTTCCATTCTTCTTACTTGTTACTTTATACCCTTTTACTCCATTCAGCGTGATCCAGGTCCATGTACAGTTATTTGTATTTTTTAATTCGCTTAGTTCGTTGTATGTTGGCATGCGCCAACTGCCCCCCCAATTTACATGGGCTGCATCAGCAGATAATGGCAACGTTGTGGGATTTGAAGAGTAACGATAGTTACTTGAAGAGTAACTGCTCCTTGTAGTTGTTTCGCCCCATGCATAGTAATTACCATAGCCATATGGCGTGGTTGCACCTACATTGCAGGTTGCCCATTTTACACTTAAACCAAGGTCTACGTATTCGTGGCCGTTTTCTACATTATCAGTATAGTCTGTATTTCCTCCGCCGGTACTCCCTTCGCTTCCGTCTGCCATCTTTTTTATAAAGGCATTGGCATGTCTCTGCATTGTGACAAATTGAGTTCCCAATGAACTACTACAGTCTAATACCAACATTATTACTGCGCTTTTACGATCTACGGTTGTTTGTGTTTGGCTGTCAGGGTCAAACTCCGAGTTTTTTTGCCATTGTGAGGTGCCTGTTATATAAATCCACTGCATAATTTTATTTGTAGGTACACTCGATATACTTTTTCCCTTTATATCGTTGAATGTAAAAGTTACAAATATTCCTTCTTGTACGCCTGCGACTACCTCCCCACTACCTGAAGTCATTCCGCGGTAGGTTATATCCTTTAATGATCTTTCACTTAGAGAGAAGGTCCCCTCTATGTAGAGTTGTGATTGTGACGCATCGGTTACATTGTCAAATGTAAAACGTATTTTGGTACCGTCTGCCTGACCGGGTATGGACAAACTGATACTTTGTACGCTATTTTCTTTATAGAGTTGGTTGGCTATCTCTTGGAATTTGGCATTTACTTCGTCCATACTTGTTACTTCTGCTGCATTTTCCCTTGAACTAGCCAAGTTAATAAGGTTCGCTTGAAATTGAGCATTATCGCTAACATCGGAACCTTTTAAACCTATTGAGTAAGCTGATATGGGCAAACCTTTTACTTTGGTGTTTTTGATTTTGTTGTTTACTGCTGACAGATACTCTTCGTTTGATTCATATTTGCTATTCATCATAAATGATCCTTGATCCAATCCGTCAGTAAAGGTTACCATTGCTACGTTTACCAAGTCGTTTGGCAGTGTACTTGTTTCCAATGCCTCTATTGCATTATCTACTGCATAATATAGCAATGTTCCGTTTTTTGAGGTTAAGTCGCTTACAAAGTCTGTAAAGTAACTCTTGGTGTTTGGGGACAATATACTAATTTGTTTTGTTGTAAGTGCTTGATTAAAGCCTATTACACCCATATAAAGTCCTGTTCCTGCTTGGGTATCTCCCCCTCCACCGATATAAAGGGGTTGGTCTTTTTCATCTTCTTCGCAACTTGTCAACACAGGTATTGCTATTAGTAATGTTAGCAATGTTAGTAATTTTAAATACTTCATAATTGTATAATTTATATGTTTTGTAAATATTTTCACAAAAATATATTTAATGTTGTTAAAAAAGTGCCGAATATATTGCCTGATACGGGCGACTGCCCGCATAGGGCATAGTAGAACATAAAAAAAGTTATTCGCTCTGTAATGCTTGTGAATAGTAGCTAAAAAAATCGGTTTTCAATACTTTTGAAATGCGATATAATTGATTTGTATCAATATCGCGTTTCAGGAATATTTTATTTATTGTACGGGGATTTAATGAAAGTTGCTCTGACAACCAACGGTTACTCCTATTCTGCTTGCGTAGTTCGCCCCGTATTATGGAGCCAATGTGTACTTTTTCCATTTTACGTGAGTATTTTGCATTGGCTATCCTAATCTATTATGAGCAAAATAAAGCACAAAAAATGTGGACTCAACTTTATCCACATCCTGAGGCCCTGAGATTGCCCACAATACCGGATAAGCCAAGCCCACGTAATAGAACGTGAGCATTCGACTGACTTATTCGTGGTATTGTTTTTCTAAAATTTCTCAGGTTTTAGGATGATACCGAATAGTTAGCAAATGCTTGTTTATATTTTATATTTTTTACGGACAGAGCATGCTCTGTCCCTACTTCTTTTGATTCTCTTTTGCGGACGTGGCAGGCCAGCGTCCCTACTTCTTTTTTATTAGACTAATTAGTCCAATTGGTCTAATTAGATTATCTAACAAATCTGCGATTAAGCGAGGGCAAAATAAGTTTACTTAAACTTTGCCGAGCGTGAGCAGATTCAACGAACGCATGTTCGTTAACTAACATCTTATCTATGCCAACATCAATGTGCAACAGAGCATATATATCAACAATCCTACAATGTCGTTGGTTGTGGTGATAAAGGGTCCTGTTGCTATGGCTGGATCTATTTTAAATTTCTCTAATGTTATTGGTACTAATGTGCCAAATATTGAGGCGAATATTACTACTGCAAATAGTGATATGCTTACCGCTACTGTTATATCTGCCTCTGTTCCTATTAGCATATTGAATGCGAATGTTAGCAACGCTATTATACTTGCGTTGATTAACGATACGCCTACCTCTTTCAGGATTTGTGTTCCTACATTGCGTAGGTCTAACGATCCGTTTGCTAATCCCTGTACTATGATTGCCGATGATTGTACTCCTACGTTTCCTGCTGTTCCTGCTATCAAGGGTATAAAGAGGGCTATAGCTGGTACTGCTGCAAGTCCTGCCTCAAATCCGCCAAGCATTATTGAGTTTAACAATCCTCCAAATATTCCTATTACCAACCATGGCAATCTTGCTCGGGTTTGGGTGAAGACGCTGTCATCTACTTCAACGTCTTGCGAGATACCTGATGCTAATTGATACTCACGTTCTGATTGTTCACGCACCTCATCCATAATGTCATCGACAGTGATACGTCCTACCAAGCGTCCAATGCTATCAACTACTGGCATTGCCACAAGGTTATACTTCTCGAAGGCTTGTGCTACTTCATCAATTGGGGTATCGGTATGCAATGATATTGGTTCACGTTTCATCACGTGTTTTATCTTTGCTACCGATTGGTGTGTTATTATCTTTTTTAATGGGAAGACGCCTTTTAGTTTGTGGTCGTCATCTACTACATATACATAGTAGATTTCATCCATCTCTTCTGCTTGTTGACGCATCTCTTTTAGACACTCGGGCATACTCCAGTTTTCATTAACGATTACCATCTCGGTTCCCATTAATCCTCCCGCTGTATCTTCATCGTATTTCAATAGGTCAACAATGTCGCCTGCTTGTTCTACGTCATCAATATGAGCAAGAATTTCCTCCTGGTCCTCTTCGTCCATCTCACGGATCAGGTCAACGGCATCATCGGTATCCAACTGCTCTATGACTTGGTGCGCAATCTCCTCGTTTGAGACGTGTTTCAAAAGTTTTTGACGGTCGTCTTCCTCTAACTCCATCAATACTTCCGCTGCTATCTCGGGTTCAAGCAGGTTGTATGTAAACTCTGCCTCCTCAAGGCTTAGTTCTTTGTATATTTCGGCAATATCGGCAGGGTGAAGGTCTTTTAATAAGGCTTTTATCTTGTCGGTATCTTTCTCTTCTATTATGTTTTGTAGGTCTTTTATGTATTCGGGTGATAGTTCAATCATCGTTGTGCTTTGTTTATGGTTTAACGATATGGGGGTCTATCTCGTTGGTCAACTCAATAAATTGTGCTACCGATATTTGCTCGGGACGTAGTGCAAATATTTCATTTGCCAGTATTGGTGACCCTTGTTGGATTATGGGCTTTAACGAGTTTCGCATGGTTTTGCGGCGCTGATTGAAAGCGGTTTTTACAATGCGCTTGAATAGTTGCTCGTTACACCCCAATTCCGTGACATTGTTGCGTGTCATACGTATTACCGCCGATTTTACTTTTGGGGGCGGATTGAATACGTGTTCTGATACGGTAAAGAGATACTCTACATTGTACCACGCCTGCATCAATACCGATAGTATTCCGTAGGTCTTGCTCCCTGGCTTAGCGGCAAGTCGCTCGGCTACCTCTTTTTGTATCATTCCACTGCAACAGGGTATCATATCTTTGTAGTCTAATACTTTGAAGAATATTTGACTTGATATGTTGTAGGGATAGTTTCCGATTACACATAGGTTCTTACCAAACACTTGCGATAGATTCATTTGCAGAAAGTCTCCCTCTACTATTCTTCCCGATAACTGTGGAAAGTTTTTGTTCAAATATGCTACCGACTCCTTATCTATTTCAACGACTGTTACATCGTGTCCCTCCTCCAATAGGAATTGTGTCAGCACTCCCATTCCTGGTCCCACCTCCAATATGGGCATATTTTTGTAGTCGGATAGTGTCTCTGCTATTCGGCGCGCTATATCAAGATCGGTTAGGAAATGTTGTCCCAAACTCTTTTTAGGTCGTACCAACTTTGCCATTATTGAACAACTTTTATTTCTTTATTTGTATATTTTTTGTGAGTTTTACTCTCTTTTATCTACAAAAAGGTTACCTTTGCAATTGTTTTAGTAATAAAAACAGAGAGTACAATTACGCAAAGATAATTAAATTCTTAAAAAATTGAAACGAATAACCTCTTATATATTTAAATTTATTATTCCTCTTGCTTTTGGCGTGGGGCTTATGTGGTATATTTATAGTAAGTTGAATATGGAGGAGATTGGTAAAATTCTTCAGTACGATATTAACTATTGGTGGATTTTTCTCTCAGGTGTTATTGGTTTACTCAGTCATATTGTCAGGGCTTTACGCTGGAAGATTCAGTTAAAGGCTCTCCCCGCCAACCCTTCGATGAGGGTTTTGACCAATGCTATTTTTGGTACATACGCTGTTAATCTTATTCTTCCAAGAGTAGGAGAAGTTTGGAGATGTGCTTACGTTGCCCAAAGCGAAGATAAGTCGTTTATAAAGGTGGTAGGGTCAATGATTTCGGAACGATTAACCGATACTCTTACTGTTATTACTATTACTATTATTACATTCTTTTTGCAACTCGATGTATTAAAAGAGATTCTAAACAATAACCCTTCTATTAAGGAGGGGATTGTTAATATTATTACCTCTCCTGCTCTTTATAGCGTTATTGCTGTTGGTATTATTGCTTTGGTTTGGCTCTTCCGCTTTAAAAGTGAGAATACTCTTATAGTTAAGATTAAGGAGATGGCTAATAACCTAATTAATGGCTTTAAGACTATTTTCAAGATGGAAAAGAAGGGTCTATTTCTCTTCTACACCATTTTAATGTGGTTTCTATATTTTGTTGAACTTTATGTATGCTTCTTTGCCTTTAAACAGACCGAATCGTTAGGCATTGTTTGCGCCTTCTCTTGTTTCTTAATGGGTAGTATTGGAATGGGTGTTCCTGTTCAGGGTGGACTTGGTCCTTGGCACTGGGCTGTTATTGCGGTGCTTACTCTTTATGGTTTAAACAATGATACTGCTGGGGCTTTTGCTCTTGTTGCTCATGGCGCTCAACTTATTATGACAATCTTAATAGGTGTTTATACTTTTATATCTATCTCGCTCTACAAAAAAAGAGGTAAAGAGGTGAACAATTCGTAAATCCATTTGTTATTATATAAATAAGTCAGTAAATAGTAATTAACTAACAAATCTACGAGTAAGCGAGGGCAAAATAAGTTTACTTAAACTTTGCCGAGCGTGAGCAGATTCAACGAAAGTATGTTCGTTAACTGATAACTGGTATCTGATATGAGAGAGCAAATTTTACCTTTACAACCTTTGTGTGTATGGCGATTCTTTTATGATATTTGTAAAATCCCCCACACTTCGCATAATCTTGAAAAGATTTCGGAGTATATTATAAATTTTGCAAAGGAGAGAGGTCTCTCTTATGTAAAAGATAAGGCAGGTAATATTCTTATTCATAAACCTGCTACTAAAGGCATGGAGATGCGCAAGGGCATTATCATTCAATCTCATATTGATATGGTGGGACAGAAGACTCACAACTCTTCGCATAATTTCTCGACTGACCCGTTGACTATTTTTGTTGACAATGGCTGGGTTAGGGCCAAGGATACTTCGTTGGGTGCTGACAATGGTATTGGTGTTGCTGCAACTCTTGCCATTTTGGATAATAACGAAATCTCCCATCCTGAGATTGAGGCTCTTTTTACTACGGATGAAGAGTGCGGTATGGAGGGGGCTACTCTCTTAGATAAAGAGTTTTTAAAACACTCTATTATGATTAACACCGATTCTGAAGAGGATAACTCTGCGTTTATTGGTTGTGCCGGTGCTATTGATTTTAAGGCTTCACTTAAATATACAAACGAGGTGTGCGACATAAAAGGCAGGGCTTACAAACTTACTATCAGAGGTCTTAAAGGGGGCCACTCGGGTGTTGATATTCATAGAGGAAGGGGTAACGCAAATAAGTTATTGGTTAGATTTTTGAATTTTTGTATTCAGGCTTACGGTATCAGGGTTTCAGAAATTATTGGTGGCGATACCCGTAACGCTATTCCTCGTTATGCTAATGCCATTGTGGTTGTTAACGAAAACGATTGCGAAGATTTTTTAAAGGAAGTTACTCTATTCAGCAGACTTTATCAGAGTGAATATAATATTATTGATGATGCTGTTTTGATAGATTGTCAGGAGGTTAATATGCCTATTGGTATTCTTCCAATGGAGTTTCAACGTAAGTTTATTAATGTTATTGATGCTACCCCCGATGGTGTGGAGCGGATGATTCCCGGTATTGAAGATACGGTTGAGACCTCTTCAAATTTGGCTATTGTCAATTGTAAGGATGGCATAGCTTGGGTACAAATTTTGGTTCGCTCAACAATGAATAGCAGAAAGTATAACTACATATCAAGTTTGTGGAGTTTATACTCGCTTGTTGACGCTGAAGTTGAGTTGTTTGGTGATTATCCTTCGTGGACTCCAAATTTAAACTCTCCGATTTTGAATATTGCTAAAGATTTTTACAAAACCTCTTTTGGCGAGGATCTTAAGACTAAGGTTATGCACGCAGGGTTGGAGTGCGGTATTATATCTTCGCTTTACCCAAATTTGGATATGATTTCGATTGGCCCTAATATGCTTCATCCCCACTCTCCCGATGAGAGGGTTGAGATTGCTTCGGTTGAGAAATTCTGGAACTTTCTTTTGGGTATTCTTAAGAATAGCCCAGAACAAAGTTGTTAGTTGCTGGCTGACGCCACCCTACGGGTAGTTGTTAGTTGGCTGCGAGAGGAGCACTCCCCTTCTAACATAGGATAGTTGATAGTGTATTAATTACTAATTATGGCAAAGACACGCACTAACCCCTAATTAAATTATAGGTATTTTGTGAGAATTTTGATATTCTCGTTATTGTCGTAACTTTTGAGTAGTACCTCTTTTCGCTCAGCAAGTTGTTGGGGTGTGATTTGTTGTGATAAGGCTGTTTTTATTGTCTCTATCAGATCTTTATCTGAGTGGGTTACCATACATACATCTTTTAGACCTGTACTCTCAATCATCTTATCGTTTACAATGCAGTGACCTCCTTTGTATAGTGCATTTATCAGTTTTAATTTTATGCCTGTTGATTGGAATGTGATCAATACATTTGCTGCTGCTTCGCTTATTAAGCGAGACATCTGCTGCGATGTTGGGTTGGCAACTATCTCAACATTATTCATCTTTTGGAATACTTCGTATAATTCCTTAGGTGGGTTACCTCCTGCTATTATCCATTTTTGTGTTGGGAATGCTGGAATTATTCGCTCTGCCAAAAAATAGACTGCATTCAAATTCTCCTCAACACTTAGGTTTCCATTATAGAGGACATAGTCGCCCATTCCTCTTTGTTGCGAGATATTATCTTCATTACCGTTGTGAAAACAGGGTAATAGTTCGGTTGTTACCGATGGATATGTTGCTGAGAAATATCGTTTGTCTTTTTCGGTTATTGCAAATATTACATCGGCATTTTCCAATACGCTTTCATATTTGCTTAGTCGCTGTGCCTCCCAGTTGAAGAATATTTTTTTCTTAACCGACACTGTTGCATCTGCCAAATATTTATAGTAATCACTCTCTACATTGTGCGCCCTTACAAACTTTTTGCGATTCTTAAGTAGTGGAGATGATAACAAATGAGTGGTGTGTAGCCCCTCAAAAAGAATTGGATCATCATCCTGTAATAGTCTGTTGAGCAATTCATCAGATTGACGACTTTTTACTATATAGGGTTTTGACAATAGTCTGTATAAAATACATGTATTTCGCTTGTAGATATATACCTCATCGGCTATATCGTGTAATGCTCGAGAGTCTTTTCTTCCCTTATATGCAAAGCAGTGCAAGGCTACCTTGTATCCTGCATCCTTTAACGCTTTTACCTTATAATATACATCTATTACCCCTCCGTAATCGGCGGGATATGGTACTTGAAAAGATATTACATGTATTCTATTTGACACGTCTTTTTCTGTTTTTGGGGTTACAATTTTACAATAAAAGATATTTAAATGCAAATATTTACCTTACTTTTTTACTGCAAAGATTCTATTTTACCTATTTTGGTGCCTTGGTATATAGATATATTGCAATAAAGAGATAGAGTATATTTGGTATCCACACAGCCAAACGTGGCGACATATCGCCATTGGTTGCAAAGGTTGATGATATGGTTGAGAACAGAATGTAGGTAAAACTTAATATTAAACCTATTCCTATGTTTACTCCCATTCCTCCTTTTACTTTTCGCGATGACAGGAACATTCCTATTGATGTTAATATAAAGGCTGCAAAGGTTGATGCTATTCGTGACTCAAACTCTATATGAAAAGGTTTTATGTTTGAAGCTCCTCGTGCCTCTTGCTTTTTTATATACTCTTTTAACTCTGGTGTGGTCATCAACTCGGCATCGTATCGCGATATTAGAAAATCGGATGGTGCTATGGTTATTATGGTATCTAATCTTGTTCCTTTTCGGAAAGTCTCCTCCATTCCGTTAAAATCGCGTATGGTATAGTTTCGCGCCACCCACCTATATGCGCTATCGTATCGGATTGACTCTGCTGTCAGTTTTGATCTCAGACTCTTTCCCTCAAATTTCTCCATCGAAAATCGATATCCTGTTTTCAGATTATCATCGTAGCGGTTTATGTATGCTATTACTCCCGGAGATACCTGCAACTGTACGTTTTGTGCATAATCTACTTTTTTGTTTGATACATATTTATTCTGAAACTCTATTCGCGTTTTGTTTGCCGGCGGTATTACAAAACTATTAAGGGTAAAGGTTAACGATGATATTATTGCTGCCGAAACCATATAGGGGACCATTAACCGCTTAAAACTTATTCCGCTTGATAACATTGCTATTATCTCGGAGTTATCAGCCAACTTTGAAGTAAAAAATATTACTGCTATAAAGGTGAATAATTGACTAAAGAGATTCGCAAAATATGGGATAAAGTTTAGATAATAATCAAACAATATCTCTTTTAACGGTGCATTTATAAAGTCATCAATCTTTTCGTTTATATCAAACACCACCGCAATAGATATTATCAATACTATTGCAAATATGTAGGTTCCTAAAAACTTCTTTATTATGTAAAAGTCTATTTTCTTAAGCATAACCTAAAGAGTCAATTTTTACAAGCGTGTTGTCACTTTGACTATCATTTCATCTTTCCACGATTTGAATGTGCCATTCAATATCTGACGGCGTGCCTCGCGTACCAACCATAGATAGAACGCTAAATTGTGCAATGATGCTATTTGCATTGCCAAAAACTCATCACTTATGAATAGGTGACGCAGGTAGGCTTTTGTATATGCTTCATCAACATACGATGCTCCCCCCTCCTCAATTGGAGAGAAATCGGTTGCCCACTTTTTATTTCGCATATTCATTATTCCGTTGCGAGTAAACAACATTGCATTGCGTCCGTTGCGTGTTGGCATTACACAATCAAACATATCTACGCCTCGCTCTATTCCTTCAAGTATATTGGCTGGTGTTCCAACTCCCATCAAATAGCGTGGTTTGTCTTTGGGTAGTATCTCGTTCACTACCTCAATCATTTCGTACATCTGCTCGGCTGGCTCTCCTACTGCCAATCCGCCTATGGCATTTCCTTCTGCTCCAAGAGCGGCAACCTCTTCGGCTGCCCTGCGGCGGAGTTCGGGATATACACACCCCTGCACTATTGGGAAAAATGCTTGACTATGGCCATACAAGGGGGATGTTTCGTTAAAGTGTTTCCAACCTCGTTGTAACCATCGCATTGTTAAATCTAACGATTTTTTTGCGTACGAAAAATCGGCTGTTCCGGGAGTGCACTCATCAAGTGCCATCATTATGTCTGCTCCTATTACTCGCTGTATATCTACTACATTTTCGGGTGTAAACAGGTGTTTACTGCCATCGATATGCGAGCGGAAGTGTACTCCTTCCTCTTTTAACTTTCTGTTTCCTGACAGTGAAAATACTTGAAAACCTCCACTATCGGTGAGCATTGCCCTATTCCAACCAGCAAAGCCATGCAGTCCTCCAGCATTACGGAGTATATCCAATCCCGGACGCAGGTACAGATGATATGTATTACCTAATATTATAGGAGCATTTACATCCTCCTCCAATTCATGGCGATGACAGCACTTTACTGTTGCCGCTGTTCCTACGGGCATAAATATTGGTGTCTCTATTTTTCCATGCGAAGTGGTTATAACGCCTGCCCTTGCATTACTTAATATATCGTTTTTTATTAATTCAAATTCCATTTGTCTTTTAGTAGTTGTTAGTTGTCAACTAAAGTTGCCCCTACGGGGTAGTTGTTAGTAAGCAAAGATAATAACAAACGAGCGAAATACATAGAACTTGTTCTGATGTATTTTACTGCGAGTGCCGATTATCTTCGAGGTTCAACCTCAAAGATACAAACAAACGAGCGAAAATATGGTATTTGGGAGGATTTATTTTTTAAGCAAGTAGCAAGTTGAACAATTATTTTATTATTACAACTACAAAATATGACTTTTTGTCAGTTACTCAACTTGCAAATTTTCAACGGGTTTTGCAAAATTAGCAACATACAACTATCTGTAAATCACCCCAAAACGGACATTTTGTCATATAAAACCTTATGGCACTTTCTTTGTTTTTATTGTTATAAAAAACATTTGTTAATGAAAGGAGATTTGAGTTATGAATTTAAACAACTTTACAATTAAATCGCAAGAGGCTATTCAAAAAGCCGTAGAGATTGCTAACAGAAACAGCAATCAATCTATTGAAACACTTCACTTGCTCAAAGGTGTTATGGAGGTTGATGGCTCCGTTGCCGAATTCCTCTTTAACAAATTGGGAGCAAATGTAAACCAACTTACATACTCTATTAATAGAGAGATTGAGATGCTACCTAAGGTTAGCGGTGGCGAACCTTATTTAAGCAGAGAGAGCAATGAGGTTTTAACTAAAGCCGAAGATTACTCTAATAAATGTGGCGACCAGTTTGTTGCTATGGAGAGTATTATCATGGCTTTACTATTGGTTAAGAACAAAGTTTCGCAGTTCTTAAAGGACGCTGGCATTACCGAAAAGGGATTGGGTAGTGCTATTGATGAACTCCGCAAAGGCAAAAAGGTTAACGATGCAAGTGCTGAGCAAACCTATAATGCTCTATCAAAATATGCCATAAACTTGAACGAACGAGCAAGAGATGGTAAATTAGATCCTGTTATTGGTAGGGATGATGAAATTAGACGTGTTTTGCAAATATTAAGTCGCAGAACTAAAAACAATCCTATTCTTATTGGAGAACCGGGTACCGGTAAGACTGCTATTGCCGAAGGTCTTGCCCATAGAATTGTTAGAGGCGATGTACCTGAAAATCTTAAACGTAAAGAGATTTTCTCGTTAGATATGGGTGCTTTGGTGGCTGGTGCCAAATATAAGGGTGAATTTGAGGAACGTTTAAAGGCTGTTGTTAATGAGGTTATTCATGCCGATGGAGAAATTATCCTATTCATAGATGAAATTCATACCCTTGTTGGTGCTGGTAAGGGAGAGGGTGCAATGGACGCCGCAAACATCCTAAAACCTGCATTGGCTCGTGGAGAACTTCGTTCAATTGGTGCTACCACTCTTGATGAATATCAGAAATATTTTGAGAAGGATAAGGCTCTTGAAAGACGCTTCCAAATTGTAATGGTTGAAGAACCTGATGAGGCTGACTCAATTTCAATATTGAGAGGGTTAAAGGAGAGATACGAAAACCACCACAAGGTTAGAATTAAAGATGAGGCTATTATTGCTGCTGTTCAATTGTCATCACGCTATATCTCGGATCGTTTCTTACCCGACAAAGCCATAGACCTTATGGATGAGGCGGCTGCAAAACTTCGTTTGGAGGTGGATTCTGTTCCCGAAGAGATTGATGAGATAAGCCGTAAGATTATGCAACTTGAGATTGAGCGTGAGGCTATCAAACGTGAAAACGACAAGGCTAAACTGGAACAACTAAACCGCTCTATTGCCAACCTCAAAGAGGAAGAGAAACAATATAGTGCAAAGTGGAAATCAGAAAAAGAACTTGTCAACAAGATTCAACAAAACAAGATTGATATTGAAAACCTCAAATATGAGGCAGAGAGGGCAGAACGTGAGGGTGATTATGGCAAGGTTGCTGAAATCAGATATGCTAAAATTGTTGGTAAAGAGAAAGAGATTGCCGATATTCAGGAGCATTTAAAAACTCTACAAGGCGACAATGCTATGATTAAAGAGGAGGTTACTGCCGATGATATAGCAGAGGTTGTATCACGTTGGACTGGCATACCTGTTACCAAGATGCTACAAAGCGAACGCGAAAAACTTCTTAACCTTGAAGAGGAGTTACACAAACGCGTTGTTGGGCAACATGAGGCTATTGTTGCTGTTTCTGACGCAGTAAGGCGAAACAGAGCAGGGTTGAGTGATCCCAAACGCCCCATTGGCTCATTTATATTCTTAGGCACTACTGGTGTTGGTAAGACTGAACTTGCAAAGGCTCTTGCTGAGTATCTTTTTGATGATGAGAATATGATGACTCGTATTGATATGAGTGAGTATCAAGAGAAATTCAGTGTTACCCGTCTGATTGGTTCGCCTCCAGGATATGTTGGTTACGATGAGGGTGGTCAACTTACCGAAGCAATCAGAAGAAAACCTTATTCTGTTGTTCTTTTTGATGAGATTGAGAAGGCTCACCCTGATGTTTTCAACACTCTTTTACAGGTGCTTGATGATGGTCGTCTGACCGACAATAAAGGACGCTTGGTAAACTTTAAGAACACTATTATTATAATGACCTCTAATATAGGTTCTTCACTTATTCGTGAAAACTTTGAGCGTATTAACGACAGTAACCGCGAGGAGATTATTGAGAAGAGCAAAAACGAGGTTATGGAGTTATTGAAACAGAGTGTTCGCCCCGAGTTCTTGAATCGTATTGATGACATTATTATGTTTGCTCCGCTCAACGAGAGTGAAATTGGAGAGATTGTTTCAATTCAATTAAACAGCGTTAAGAAGTTATTGGCACAAAATGGTATTACTCTTAACTTTACTGATAAGGCTGTTAAGTTTATTGCCCACGAGGGTTACGACCCACAATTTGGAGCAAGACCTGTTAAGAGAGTTATCCACAGAGATGTGCTTAACCACCTCTCTAAAGAACTTCTTGCCCAAAAGGTTGATAAGAGCAAACCTATTGTAATTGATGCTAACGAAGATGGTTTAGTGTTTGGAAACTAATATCCTCACCCCCTATCCCCCTCTCTGGTCGAGAGGGGGTATTTCTTTTGAAAAGGGTGTTTCTTCATCAATAGTCCCAAAGTTTGCTTAAACTTTGGGACTATTTAGTTAATATATTCTTTTGATTACAAATCTCTAACTAATCTTACAGATGCAGGTTTATCAAATGTTGCTTCAAATTTAGCATATTCTTCAATACCAAATCTTATTTGTTCATTATTTTCTAAAAGAGGATATATTCTATCTTCGCGAATTTCTTCTCGAATAGGTCGACTATGACTAAAACTAATTACACCCTCCTTTACTAAATAAGAACATTTAGCTCCCATCGTCTGACGATATCCACCAAATGCGACACCAAATGTTAAATCCAAAGTTAAACCAATTAAGGATCTATTATCATCAAATTCGAAACGAGCATAATTAGGATCACTTGTATAAATATATAAAGCCTTAGCTGAACTTAGAAGACTTAATAGTTCTGCTTTTGTTGGCAAACGCCATCCAGATGGAATATTCCTACTGTAAAATTCATGATGATTTATTTTCTCTTTACAATTTACAGTAGTATAATTACCTTGAAAAACTGACCAACACCACTCAACTCCACCATAAGAAATAGATTGTGAATACACATTATAAGAACTCAATATAGCTAATATTGACAATATTATTTTTTTCATATTTTTATTT
Organism: Bacteroidales bacterium; assembly: GCA_015061035.1. Lineage (GTDB taxonomy): Bacteria > Bacteroidota > Bacteroidia > Bacteroidales > G3-4614 > Caccoplasma_A. The sequence goes on along the minus strand of SUXK01000001.1, from coordinate 302,421 downwards.
TTTTATAATTAAACATTATTTTAATTGAATAAGAACAAATCTAATTTGTAGAGACTAGACGGATTGGATAATCATAATTGCCAGATACTAATTCATGAGTATGACAAACGCAAGCATTTCCATAATAACTATGCATATAAAAACTTCCCATTTGCCCTATATATTTAACATCTCCTATTTTATCATAATTCTCAGCTATCAATCGTAATTCTTCATATGTTGGTAATCGCCAATTATCACGTCCATATGGCCTTGATCTATTTAAAGACTCTATCATTTTTCTAGGATATTCTCTAAACGATCCCAAATCTTCAGGAAAAACATATAAATAACCATGTAAACAGATTGGTTGTTTAGGTTCTTCTTTCTTCTCTACTGGGACATATATTTTCTTCTCTATAATTTTTTCTTTAGGTACCTGTTGGTTATTATTCTGCTGTATTATAATGTTTTGAGCCGACAAAGTCGCATATGTAAGCACAAACAAACTCAATATTAATAGTTTTCTCATTTTTAAATCTAAATTTTAAATTATTACACAAACTTACTTTTGTAATTTAATATTTTTCTTAGTACCTTTTTCTTTACAAACTTATACACACATAAAAAAAGCACGGTACTTTCAGTATATTCTCTACTCGAGGTGTTTGGCGACTAAAGGACTGACAGAATAACCAAAAGCCCGTACTAAAAGTACGAGCATCCTTACCTTATTCCTGTCAGTCCTTTAGTCGCCAAACTTTCGAGTAGAAAGAATTTAGCAAAAACGCTTTTTTCTATATTTCTATGATGTATGTATTATACTATAGTAATTATCTCATAGGCATTCATTTTTTCTATCCTCTATATAAAGGGATAAAGATTAGTATTAATTTATTATATTACAAAGGTAATGAATTATTTATAAAATTCCAAACTAGTATTTACCAAATATTTATTACCTAACAAAGTAAATGTTGACTATGTGAGTATCTCATATGAGATGTTAGAAAGGGAGAGATTCTCCCTTTTTATTAGACTAATTAGACCAATATGACCAATATGACAATAAGTAGATTGCTCTTTACAATTACTCTTATATGAGTTAAAGCCATACATACAAAAATAGCCCAACCTGTAAAAGATTGGGCTACTTTTATATTGTGTTATAACAATTATTTCTTCTTCGCAAATTTTGCGTAACGGCTCATGAACTTATCAACGCGACCTGCTGTATCGACAAGTTTTTGTTTTCCTGTGAAGAATGGGTGTGAAGTATTGGTAATCTCAAGTTTTACCAAAGGATATGTTACACCATCAACCTCAATTGTCTCTTTTGTTGCTACTGTTGAACGTGTGATGAAAATCTCCTCGTTCGACATATCTTTGAAAACAACCTCGCGGTAATTTTCGGGGTGAAGTCCTTTTTTCATTGTTATATATCTTTTTAATTGTTTCCGAAATTAGTAGCACGTTGGTAGCGTGCGTTTATATAGTTCTCTCGTAATGGCACGCAAAGGTACTCATAATTTTTTATTTAGCAAAAAGTTTATTGCTCTTTTTTTTATAATAATGTTTTTATCTTTTATTCTCTCAAAAAAATGTAGTATCTTCGCATTAGTTTTTAAGAGAGAGCAGATAATGTTACTAAGTTTCTTTAAAAGTAAGAAAAAGAGAGAGCCTCAACCGCTTTTTTACTCTACTGATATTCATTCTCATGTTCTTCCCGGCATTGATGACGGCTCACCTAATACCGATGTATCTATTGATCTTTTAAAGGCAATGAAGAGTTGGGGTATTGAGTCGATTGTTGCTACTCCTCATATTGCTGAAGAGAATTTTGAGAATACTCCTCAAACTATAAAAAATGCTTACGATAAACTTAATACTCGTATGCTCGATTTGGGTGTGGAGATGGATGTTCACTATTCGGCAGAGTATAGAATTGACGATAGGTTTAGAAAGATGCTTGAAGAGAATAACATATTGGTTATGCCTAATAACTATCTGCTTATCGAGAACTCTTTTGTTCAACCTCCTATTGACTTAAAGAACATTATATACGAATTGCAACTTAGAGATATTAAGCCTATTCTTGCACACCCTGAACGTTATGGGTACTATCAACGCAAGAGGGAGATTTATGAAACGTTGTTTCACTCGGGTTGTGAGTTTCAGATTAATCTTCTGTCTTTGACTGGTTACTACGGTGATAGAGAGAAAGAGACTGCTCTATGGTTGGCAAACAAAGGATATGTTTCGTTTGTTGGCAGCGACCTTCACCACTTTGGGCATGTTGATGTTATTAATAGGTTTTTATCTTCAAAAGAGTATCCTGCTATTGCAGAGAAACTTGCCCTCTCTATTAAAAACGACCAACTTTTATAGTAGTTTTTATATTTATTTACATTAGAGGAGAAGAATGTTTATATACAACTTTTTTATTGAAAATTTTTCGGTAACTGAACTATATGGCTTGGGCTTTTTTGCCTTAATATGGTTAGTTCAACTTATATTCTATATTGCAATTTTTGCAAAACCAAGCAGGTATGCAAACAGAAGCAAGAGGGGTAAAATATGGCATAGTGCAGCAAAGCCAAACGTTTCGGTTATTGTTTATTGCAGCGAAAATTTTAATGATGCAGAACGCAATATTACATCGTTTTTAAATCAGGATTATCCTAACTTTGAGGTTGTTATTGTTAACGATGGCGATGATAGCGATTTAAAAGACACTATAACTCTTCTGAAAGAGAAATATCCCAACCTTAGTTATACATACGTTCCGCAAGAGGCTCACTCATTGAGCAGAAAGAAACTTGCTCTTACCGTTGCTATTAAAGCCGCTAAATATGACATTATTGGTTTTACTGATGCGTTTTGCCGACCTTTATCTGACAAATGGCTATCTACTATGGTAAGGAATTTTATTACCGATATTGATATTGTTATTGGTAACAGTTTTGAGAAAGGGGATAAACGTGCCAAATGGAGTTACAGATTTTACCGACTATTTTTTAAACTCAAATATTTTAGTTATGCCATTATGCACCAACCATATATGGGCGAGGGTACTAATATGTTTATCAGAAAAGAGTTGTTCTTCAATAATAGAGGTTTCTCCAATAATCTCTCAATTCAGTATGGAGAGGATGATATTTTTGCAAACGAAATTATGACCAAAGATAATTGCAGAGTGGAACTTGCCGAGGAGGCTCAAATTGAAAATACTCTTTACGATATTGATGGGGATTTGCGCGAGATGCGTTTAAGGCGCTCTTTTACTGATAAGATTCTTAAAACTTCGGCTCACTTTGTTTTTAATATAGAGAGGGTTTGTACTATTCTGTTTTATGTTAGTTTTGTAGCATTAATTATTTGGGGTAGTATCACAAACATATTGCTTATTGCTTTTGCCTCATCTATGTTTTTGATAAGATATTTATCTCAAAGCATTGTTATAAACAAAGCCTCAAAAACATTAAAGTGTGATGTTAATGGTTTTGAGACTATGTTCTACGATTTTATTCGCCCAATAGAGAACATTCGCTTTGCTATTCTTGGCAAGAGTAGTTCATACCGAAACTACACATGGCGAATAAGACGTTAATAGAGATACTATTTTATATCTATTCTTTTAGGTGCTTTTGGTGCTGGTAGTGCCTTCTTGGGAATTACAACCTTTAGTATTCCGTGCTTTTGAGTTGCCTCAATTTTATCGGCTTCGATATTATCGGGGAGTGCCAATGTTTGACGGAATTGTGAATACGAGAACTCTCGGCGAAGGTATTTGCCTTTTTTATCCTTCTCATCACTCTCCTCTTTTTTCTCAACTGTTATCTCAAGATAGTTATCTTCGTTTATATTTACGCAGATATCTTCTTTTGATACTCCCGGAGCGGCAATTTGCACCTCATACTCCTTGTCGTTTTCAATAATGTTTACCGCTGGCGTTGATGTGTTCTTTGCTCGTTCAATCCACTCATTACCAAAAAAATCGTGAAAAATTGTAGGCAGCCAGTTCTGCCCCTTTTTTACAGGCATCATAATTTGTCCTCCTTTAAAAATTAAACATAAAATAAAGAGAAATAACCTCTTTTCTGGGGTTACTCCTCTCTATAACAATTTTATGGTGGGTTATGTTTAATTGCTATCGGTTGTTAGTTATCTGTAAAGTTTCTCATTCCTAATTCCTAATTTAAATAAACTACTTCTCAACTGCTACATCGTAGCGGATAAGTTCGTATGTTATCTTAAATGGATAGCCCTCTAACTTTGGATTCTGGTCGGGTGATTTATGGTAATAGTAGCGTTTGCCTTTATCAAAACTTACAACCTCAAACTGCTTTGTTGTTTGTGGCAACAACTCGCCAGAGAGTGTTACATCGCGATAATCCAACATTTCATCATTTGTGGTTTTATAAAAGACTCTCAATTTTATTAGTGTTATTGTGTGGTTGGTGTTGTTACGAACTATATAGAGTTCGTTTTTGTCTTTTAAGCGTTTTTCAAATCCAAGAATATCAATAGACTCCTCAAACGAACAACTTCGTGAAAAGATAACACTATCTTGTTGTACCTCTTCGCCATATGCTGTTCCATTAAATAGAACAATGGCAATGAGAACTAATATATTTTTTATGCAGGCTTTCATATAATCAATGTTTATTTTTTGCAATTTTAGTTATTTTTTTTGTTACTGACAAAGGTTTGTTTAACTTTGTTGTAAACTAAAGTATATAGCATACTGAAAAGAAGATGAAACGATACATAATATTTATATTTCTCTTACCTTTTGTTTTTGTCAATGCAAAGGTTAAATGTGGCGCCGATAAGATTGACTGTATTATTGAGATTACCCAAAATAAAAGGGTGGCTCTTATTGTTAATCAAACTTCGGTTACTGAGTGTGGTACTCACTTGGTGGACACCCTGAAAGCAAGAGGAATTGATATTAAAACTATTTTTGCTCCCGAGCATGGTTTTAGAGGTAATGCTGATGCTGGTGAAAGTGTTAAAGATGGTATTGATACCCGTAGTGGAGTAAAGATTATTTCCCTCTATGGCAAAAACAAGAAGCCGAGTGCCGAGCAGCTATCGGATATTGATATGATTATATTTGATATTCAGGATGTGGGTGCAAGGTTTTATACCTATATATCCACTATGTATTATGCCATGCAATCGGCAGCAGAACATGGTAAAGAGTTTGTTGTTTTAGACCGACCAAACCCCAACGACTTTGTTGATGGTGCTGTTATGGATATGAATTTAAAATCGTTTGTGGGGACTCTCCCCTTACCTATTATGCATGGTCTTACGGTTGCTGAACTTGCTCTTATGATTAAGGGTGAGAACTGGGGAGAGTGCAAGGATATTGATTTAAAAATTATAGCGGTTGATGGGTGGAAACACGGAGATAGTTACGAACTTAAAATTAAGCCTTCGCCTAATCTACCAAACGGAAGGAGTATAAATCTTTATCCTTCGTTGTGCCTGTTTGAGGGTACAAAAATAAGTGTGGGCAGAGGTACTTATTATCCCTTTCAGATGATTGGTGCTCCTGATAAAAATTTGGGAGATTTTACCTTTACTCCTACCCCTCTTGAAGGGTTTGACAAAAATCCTCTTCACAAAGGAGAACTATGCTATGGCATTGACCTTAGAGAGGGCGAAGAGTTGCAAGGTTTCAGCCTTAAATATTTGATTGATATGTATAACAACTACTCAAATAAGGAGAGTTTCTTTAACAGCAACAACTTTTTTGAGAAGTTATCGGGCGATGCTCAACTACGCTCAGATATTATCAACGGTAAAACTGAAGAGGAGATTAAGGCTCGTTGGAAAACTCAACTTGATATTTACAAAAAGTTACGACTTATATATTTAATATACCCCGATAATAGGTATTTGTAACATTTTATAGCAAAACTTATTGAAGTTTTTAGTATATTCGCAAAATATTTTTACAAAGAACGTTTAGAATTTCATTATATGGCACTTATAATACCAAGAAACTATAAACTTAAACTGCTTCCCGAAACTACTGAGGAGGCTATTAAAACTTTAAAAGTTTCGTTTCAAGATAAACTTAAAAAGAAACTTAATCTTCGCCGTGTAACTGCTCCATTGTTTGTATTGTCGGGAACAGGTATTAACGATGACCTGAGTGGCAAAGAGGCTCCCGTATCGTTCAACATCAAATGTATGGGTAAACGTGCAGAGGTTGTTCACTCTCTTGCTAAATGGAAACGTATGAAGTTAGGAGCATACGGCATCTCTCCCGGTTATGGTATCTACACCGATATGAATGCAATTCGTTGCGATGAGGATTTGGATAACCTTCACTCATTGTACGTTGACCAATGGGACTGGGAGCAAGTTATTACCGAAAAGGAGCGTAACCTTGACTACCTTAAAGAGGTTGTAAATAAACTATACTCTATTATTAAAGAGTTGGAGATGGAGGTTTACGAGAGTTTCCCTCATATTACTCCTTTCTTGCCTGAGAACATTACATTCATAAACTCTGAAGAGTTATTGCAACTATACCCCGACTGCACTCCAAAAGAGCGTGAGGCAAAAATCACAAAGAAATATGGTGCAGTATTTATTATTGGTATAGGCTCTAACCTATCAAACGGAGAGCCTCACGATGGACGCGCTCCCGACTACGATGATTGGGTTACTATCAACAGCGATGGTTACAGAGGTTTGAATGGTGATATTATGTTGTGGAACCCTATTTTGGATATTCCTTTTGAACTCTCATCAATGGGTATTAGGGTTGATAAGGTTGCTCTTAAAAGTCAATTAGAGATTAAGGGTTGTCCTGAACGTGCAGAGTTGAGTTTCCACAAAATGCTTCTAAACGATGAACTTCCGCTATCAATTGGAGGTGGTATTGGTCAATCTCGCTTGTGTATGTATCTTCTTCAAAAGGCTCATATTGGAGAGGTTCAAGCAAGTATCTGGCCTGAAGAGCAAATAGCAGAGTGCTTAAAACATAATATTCAACTGTTATAGTTTTAGATTGAATTAGAAATGAGGAATGAGAAATTAGAAATGATTTTTAATTAATTAGACCATTTTTACACTAATTCCTAATTCAATATATAAGTTAAATCTCAGACTAAGTTGTAAAATTAGTCAGATTAGATATAAAAGTAAAGAGTTGCATTTTTAAGTGCAACTCTTTACGTCTTTTAATTTGCATAAAATTATAAGGCTCTAACTATTAATTTAAAGTCCTTAGGTGAGTTATATCTTCTATCTAAAGATTTTGTTTTCTTAGGACCTAACGTTATAGAGCCTTCTCTCTCCTCTTCATTTCCTCCTCGTCCAACTGTAAAAACATACAATACTGTTACTGGTATATTTCTATAATTCTCAAAATATACAGTTCTCATATAAGGATTACCATATGGATCTGGATTTCCTTCTGTATAAACATCAACTCCTCCAATATTCTCAGTAGATGGTATCCCTTGTATATAAAATACTTTACTATTACTATCATCAACTTTATTACTTGTGGTACTATTTTGAATAATAACAGTATTTTGAGCATCCATCTGATAACTAAACAATAGAGATATAATGATAAAAAATAGTATCTTTCTCATAAACATAACAATATTTAACTCTCTCTAAAAGCTATATACCACCCATATGGCTCAACATCTGTAAGCACAACCACTTCTTTTGTGTCATAAGCAAGAATCCATATTCCATATTCCGCCGAATAGTTACTACATCCTTTAGGTTTAAGGATAGACAAAATAACAGAAAAATCATTATCATTCTTAAATTTTATTGTATAACTATGACCACGTGAATTACTGCTATTATGAATAACTTCATAGTCTACAAATTTATCTTTTTGACCTGTAATTTCTGCTTTTTCTGCATTTATATTAAATGAAAATCCTAAAATGATTGCTAATAATAAAAATATTTTTTTCATAATAATTTAAATTTTAAATATATCTCCTACTCACTTATCGGCTTTTCGGTTTACTCCGTTTTTGTTTTTAATGAATTAGTAACGATATTCTTCAGGTGCAGTCAAATTCCATCCTTGTCTGAAAGATTCTTGGTAGGCTGGATCACTAAAGATAGCACAACTTTGAAGTGCAACACTTAGCAATGTAGTAGCAACTATCACCACAAAGAAACGATAAATATTCTTTTTCATTTTTTATCAAATTAAAAAAAAATAAACTTATCAATATTATGTCCTTAAAAAAGTTGAGAAATACGCACATAAAAAAACGCGGACAAAACTCTATTTATCCACCCTTGAGGTCTTCGACTACCTTACAACCAGATAAACGAGTAAAGCCCACGCCATATACATAGCATGAACGTCTTCGCTTTATTCTTGGTTGTTTGAAAGTGTCGAAGTTTCAAGGATAAGAATATCAGCAAACGCTTTTCCAATATCTAAAATGTTCGTATTAAATTATACGTTTTATTTCATAGGCAAATTTTTTTTATCCTCACCCCAGCCCTCTTCCGTAAAGGATGTTCAAAGATGAGATTGTTATTACTTTTATTATTATTTTTTTTGCGGACGTGGCAAACCAACGTCCCTACTTGCAAAAGTATTAATAAATTTTAAATTTACAAAGATTAGAGTAGTTAAATCTTTTTTTGAAGTTGTATCAATATTACTTTCTCGGACAGAGCATGCTCTGTCCCTACTTTTTTATTCAAACTCTTAACAGAAACAATCTTTTTCCCAATTTAATACATTATTTTCTATATATTGAGATATGTTGTTACAATCTTCTACTCCCCTTATTAAATGGTCGTGATAACGATTCTGCCATCTGAATGTAATATTTTTAATATTTGCATATCTTGTAATCTCAGACTTTAAGGATCTGACAAATATTGAAAGAAGTGGTATTTTCGGGGACTTTACTTTATTTACCAGACGCTCATCCATCGTAGGGACAGAGCACGCTCTGTCCGAATATTCTTCATATTCTACTTCAACTATTGCGTGTAAATGGTTTGGCATTATCACATATTGCAATATGTTTATATAGTTGTTGTGATTACTCGCACCTTGTAATGTTTTGTCTAAATATTCCCCTAACTCTGTTAAATAGATTTTCCCAAATTTTATTTCACCAAAATAGTGTACCCAATTATGAGTACATATAGTTATAAAATACAATCCTGCATTATATTCTATCCATTGTGCTCGAGGTGATTTCCTTTTGGGCAATATCTTGGACATTATCTTTTTTAATTTATATTTCGGACTGTGTTTACTCTGTCCCTAATCGTAAAAATATTCTTTTAATCCTTCTATCGGACAGAGCATGCTCTGTCCCTACTTTTGCTGACAACTACTTTACCTCCTCTCGGCGAGCGGCATTGCGATATTGCTCTGGTTGAGGATAGAGAGTTTTGAGGTTATCTTCTGCCTTTAATATCAACTCTGCAAGTTTCTCTTTTTGTGAGGGTGTTGCTTTGGCATATTTTGTGCGTAACTCTTTAAGCGTTGCTTGTTGATTGGCAATCTCGCGTTCTACTCCTTCGGCAAGTTTATAGAGTTCTAATGCTTTGGAATTCTTGAATTGAGTGTATTTTGTATAGGTTACTCCCGGTATTATTATAAACTCAAAGTCTGCCTCCTCTTTGTTTTGTATGGGTTTTATCTCGGTATATACCTGCTTTAATAGTTGTTTATAGTTTTGCTCCTCGCCCTCAAGCCATGTTTGTGATATTGAGGTTATTTGTGCGTATGGTTTTATTGAATCAAGCGAGAGATCACTGTATATCTCCTTTATCTCATTTGGTATATAAATGTATATGGCTACGCTATCAGAAGGCTGATTTCTCTCGGTTGCAAACCACCCTACATTGTGATATTCGTCTATTACCATCATATAGTCGTTTGCGGTTGAGTTAAAGGGCATTCCCAAATTGCTTGGCGAGAGATATTCATCACTGTTCAGGTTTTTGCGTGTTACAAATATGTCGTAACCTCCTATTGACAATGAGTCGTTATCAGTAGCAAAATAGAGAGTTAATCCGTCACTGAGAAGATATGGATATGCTTTGTTCCCTTCCACATCAGCTATTACTTCTACTGGTATCTCTTCGCTCCAGTTGCCGTCATTCATTCTATTACGCATCTTTATTGAGTAGATGCTATCTGTGGGGGTTGCATAAAGCACTTTGTCATTGCGTTGATTTTTGTAGAGCGTTCCCTCCTCATCGCCTTTGAAAATATCAGAGAAGTATGATAGTGAGCCACACTCGTGCGACAGTTTGTAACTATCCAAAAATCTTTCTCGTGCCACTATTATTGAATCTATGATTTGAACCTTCTCTGTTCGGCGTAGCATTGACTCGCATCGTGAGACTCTTTTATATAGATTCTCTCCCTTTTCTACATCTCCTTTGTTTTTCTCTAACGCCTCAATGTATTGTTCAAAATACTCTTTTGCTTGGGTAAAGTTATAGTTATCAAATGCTATTTTACCTAAATATAGGTATGAGTCCTGTATCTTCTTTTTTGCGGCTTTTTGTAGATATGGCTCTGCTTTTTCTGCCTCGCCTGTTTCATATAGGCACACTCCGTACCATTGGTTTAGTTGTGCATCGTTGGGGCGACTCTTTAGTTGTTTACGGAACACCTCTTTGGGTTGTACATACTCACCTTGTTTATACATCTTTTTTGCCTCCTCCAATGTTTGTGCCGAGAGGGGTAATGCAACAAATAATAGTATGAGTGATACGATTGTATATTTTATCTGTTTCATATTTTGCATGTTTCTAACTATATAATTCTAAAAATTTGTTTCGCTCTTCTTCTGTATTAAAGGCTTCGGCTGATACCATAAGCAGTCCTTTATCGGGGGTACTTAATATGTAATACCCTCTGTTATATCCTCTGTATTTTATTTCTTCTCTTTTAAACTCCTTCTCCTCTCCTACCGTTGGTAGCACTATGATTTTGTTTTCATCTATTAGCAGGTATTTATCGGCAAATGGGCTAATCTTTATCTGAGTGAGAGCCGAGAAATAGAGATGAAATATTATAAAGGGTACTGTTCCAAACAGTATTATTATTGAGGCATATATATATTGTAGTTTTATTATGGGCAACGCTATCAATGCTATGGCCACGGCTATTGCTACATAGCGGTAACGTTTCAGTTGCAGATGCAATATTATGTTTACAAACTGCATAGGTCGCATTGAAAATATTTGGGTTTTTATTGTCATAATATCTGTTATGATATATATACCTATATACTATATAGAACACAAATTTAGGTAAAAGTTTAGTTTTATCACTCTTATTAAATAATAAAATAGTAAATTTGCAGGCAAAATTTACGAAAGGGAGAACAATATCACTCTATTTTACAATGCAACAAAATAGCAACTCTTTATTAAAGAAGTGTGATAAGTTGGTAAGAACTTGTGTTAAGGATTATGGCCTTATTGCTGATGGTGATAAGGTACTCGTTGGGTTATCGGGTGGTAAAGACTCGTTGGCTCTCACTCAACTTCTTGCTATGCGTTCTAAAATTCACTCTCCAAAATTTAGTGTTACTGCCCTGCATATCAGAAACAAGGGTATGGGGTATGCCTCAGACACCGAATATTTAAGAGGGTTTTGCAAAGAGTTAGGTGTTGAGTTTGATGTAGTGGATATATCTATTGATCTTTCTAAAGACAAACGCAAGTCGCCTTGCTTCTTGTGTTCGTGGTACAGGCGTAAGGCTCTTTTTGAGTATGCTAAAAAGAATGGTTTTAAGCGTATTGCATTGGGACACCATAAGGATGATGTTATTGCCACTCTTATTATGAATATGGCTTTTCAGGGCTCTATCTCATCAATGCCTCCGCTTTTGCAAATGGATAAATTTGATGTTACAATTATTCGCCCTCTTGCTTTGATTGAGGAGAGAGATATTAAAGAGTTGGCAAAAAACGAAGGCTATGTTATTCAAAAGAAGAGTTGTCATTACGAAAAGAGTAGTTTTAGGAGTGATATTGAAAAGATTATTACTGACCTCGAAAAACTTAACCCTAATGTAAGAAGCAGTATTTGGAAGAGTATGGAGAACATTATGCCCGATTATCTGCCCAAAAAGAGTTGTTAGTTGTCAACTTCGTTACCCTTCGGGTAGTGTTAGTTTTTTAGAAACATTTTATTTTAAGAATAATTCCTAATTTAAATAATTATGTATTTATCAGCATTTTATACAGTTGCGCTATTGGTCATATCTAATATATTTATGACTCTTGCTTGGTACGGACACCTTAAATTACAGGATATGAATATCTCAACAGGGTGGCCTATTTGGGTTGTTATCTTATTTTCATGGGGTATTGCCTTAGCGGAGTATTCATTCCAAATCCCTGCTAACAGAATTGGTTTTGTAGGAAATGGCGGACCGTTTACACTTATGCAATTAAAGGTTATTCAAGAGGTTATTACTCTTGTAGTATTTACTGTATTTGCTTCGGTTTGCTTTAAGGGAGAGGCTCTGCATTGGAATCACCTTGCCGCCTTCATCTGCCTTATTATGGCTGTTTACTTTGTTTTTATGAAGTAATATCAGTTGTCAACTATCAGTTAGCAGTTATAGAATAATACAAAAAGAGTTGCATTTTAAAATGCAACTCTTTCTTTGTATATGATAGTCTGACAACTAACAACTTATTTTATTACTTCGTATTTCTTGAATACCTTCTCTATTTTGTCAAAAGCATAATCTAATTGCTCTTTGGTGTGTGTTGCCATTAATGAGAATCGGATTAATGTGTCTTGACTTGGTACTGCTGGTGATACTACTGGGTTTACAAACAATCCTTCATCGAACAACTCGCGTGTTATCATAAATGTTTTGTTGTTGTCGCGAATATACAATGGTATGATTGGTGTTGATGTGTTTCCTATCTCACAGCCCATATTACGGAATCCCTCTAAGGCATAGTTTGTAATCTCCCATAGATTCTCAATACGCTCTGGCTCGCTCAACATTATATCAAGTGCTGCATTTGCTGCTGCTGTTGATGCTGGTGTGATACTTGCACTGAATATATATGAACGTGAGTTGTGACGCAAATAGTTTGCTGTTACGGCATCGGTTGCTATAAATCCGCCTAATGATGCAAATGATTTTGAGAATGTTCCCATTATCAAATCTACATCCTTTGTTACTCCAAAGTGATCGCATGTTCCGCGTCCATTGCGTCCGAATACTCCAATACCATGTGCCTCATCAACGTATGTTGCAGCGTTGTATTTCTCTGCCAATCTTACTATTTCGGGTAGATTTGCTACATCTCCCTCCATACTAAATACTCCGTCTGTTACAATCAATTTCACTTTGTCTTCGGGTAGTGATTTTAACACTTTCTCCAAAGACTCCATATCGTTGTGTTTGTATTTTAGTTGTGTTGAAAATGCCAAACGGCGTCCTTCAATGATTGATGCGTGATCTAACTCATCCCAAATAATATAGTCTGCTCTTCCTGTTAAGCATGATACTACTCCAAGGTTTACTTGAAATCCTGTTGAATAGATTATAGCCTCCTCTTTTCCTACAAACTCTGCCAAGCGCTTCTCCAATTGAGTGTGTATATCAAGTGTTCCGTTCAAGAAACGAGACCCGGCACATCCTGTTCCGTATTTTTTTGTTGCCTCAATGGCTGCCTCTTTGATTTTTGGGTGATTGGTTAAACCTAAATAACTGTTTGAACCAAACATTAAAACTTTCTTCCCATTTATAATAACCTCTGTGTCTTGATCACTCTCTATTGCTCTAAAATAGGGATATACTCCTAATGCTTTCGCTTTTTGAGGAGCATCATACTTTGCTAACTTTTGTTGTAACAACTTCATATTCAGAATGTTTTAATATAAATCGACATCAAAGATGTTTTATCTCTTTGACCAAGCAAAGGTAATATAATTTTTTATTATATAAAAATGTACAATTATAAATATAATTCAGGAAGTATAGAATAGTTCTATTGAGAATATTATTACCTTTAAAAACTATATGTTGCACTTATGGTAAAGTTTCGCCCCGCTGCACTTATTCCACTACTATATGGGCGATAGCGAGAGTCTGTTATATTCTCAAGGGTTGCATTCAGATATAGCCCTTTATATACGTTATATGATGCTCTTAGATTGAGGGTTATCCACGCTGGTGAGTATGCATTTCCGTTTTCATCAAGAGCATATATCTCTGTTTTCTCTTTCTCCTCTTCGGGCATATTCTCGGCACTGCATTCAGCCTGAAATTGTGTATATACCTCAACTGTGGCTTTGTTGTGCTTAAATCCTAATGCTGCTTTCCCAAAGAATGGTGCGGCATGGCGTGAGGGTGATTTCTCTCCATTATCCATCTCCTCTCTTCCCTTCTGATAGTTGAGGCGTGTATTAAAATAGAACCACTTTGCAAACTCGGCACTTACTCCAGCCTGAATACCCCATACATTTGCTACTGCTGCATTTTGAAGTGATTGTACTCTGCACTCTTCGCCTTGATAGGTCATTGTTTCTTGTCCGTTGAATGTTGAATTACGACGAACTATTGCATTGTTTAAATGGGTATAATACCCTGTTATATCTATCTGTAAATACCTACCAAACTTTTTAGCCAATCCCAATTCAACATTATCGGCATACTCAGGTTTTAAATTGGGATTTGGTACGGTTATATACCCATCTACGCTATCAAAGAGTTTTCCCATATCATCAACGTTGGGAGCTCTAAATCCTCGCGCATAGTTTAATCGCATTAACCAACCATATTTTGGTCTCCAATTTAGTCCTACGTTTGCACTAACACTTCCTGCATCAGATTTTTGATGAACGTCAAATGGTACTTCGTATCCTGCGGTTGAAAAATCGGAGTTTATGAGATAGTGGTTATATCTTACTCCTGCTTCAAGATTCAACGTTCTTGTTGCTTGCCACTCGGTTTGTGCATATACTCCTGCACTATACCACCTTGCTGTTGGGTATCGTGATGCTATTACAGATGTTTCGTTTGTTACTACATTTAATCCCTCTCCTGTTGATTTTACATTATTTTGAATATACTCTGCTCCATAAAACAACGATAGGCTGGATAGTATCTGCTTACGAAAATCGATAGTTGCACTCCACGCATCTACTCTCTCGCTTTGCGTTTCACGAGTGGGTTTGTTCAGATCTCTACTTATTCTACTCTCCTCAAATATTTGAAAGGCTGCATTAACTTTCAACGAGTCGTACATTACTGTTTTACGAATATTCTCTATCACCAATTGGTTCATCATCCACTTTTGTGGACCATAGTTCCACTCAGCATAACGAGGTTGCCCGTTTCGCATACGTAGATGACGGTCATAACGTGCATAGTCTGATGTTTCGCTATAATGAAAAGCATACTCCAAATTCCAATTCTCTGCTGGGGTATATCGCAACTTTTGCATTACATTGAATTGATTATATCCACTTGGTGTCTGTTTTCTCTTGTCGCTATTGAGTGTTACTATATCGTTCACCCCCTCTCCTGCTACATAGTTGGGTTGCACATTATATTGCTTTATATAATCTTCGGGACCATGAGTTCCTTGTTTAAGATCATTAAAATTTGAGTAAGTAAAACTTGTTACAAATCCCCACTTTTTAAATCCTACACCAACGTGAGCATGTCCTGTAAACTCGGTTGAGGCTGTTGCTGTTCTCAATGTTGCGGAACCATATACAAGGGGGGTATCTGCTACGGAGAGTTTTGTTTTTAGGGTATTAAAAATCATTACTCCTCCTATTGCATCACTTCCGTATCCTACTGCTCCTGGTCCAAAAAGTATCTCGGAGGAGCCTATTGCAAAGGGATCGAGTGAGATTACATTTTGAATGTTTCCTGCTCGATATATTGCTGTATTCATTCTAACGCCATCAACTGAATACAAAAGTCTGTTTGTTGCAAATCCGCGTATCATTGGGCTTCCTCCTCCATATTGGCTCTTTTGTATAAAGACCTCGCCAGAAATATTTAGAAGGTCGGCTGCAGTTTGAGGATTGTACTGGTTACTCTCCTCAAAACCGAGACGTGAGATTTTTATAGGTTGCAAGTCTCTGTTTTGTGTCCAACGACTACCTGCAACTACTATCTCGTCAAGGTTTACTCCATCTTCAAAAGTGTCAGCCCACAATGGTATATTTATTAAAAAGGCTAATAGAAGTAATACTATATTTTTTTTTCCTATTTTCATCTGTATATGAGAAGGTCTAATTTTTTACAATTAGTTTTCCTGTGTATTTATATCCTTTATTATCTACGGCCATATAGTAATATACTCCCGCTGAGAACATTGTTGTTGGAATATTTATTGTTGATGAACCTGTTTTGGCAGCCATCATCTTTCCGTTTGAAGAATATATCTCAATATTAATTTTTTCAATATTGTTCAACTGGAATATAAACTCTTCTCCTCTATCAACACTATTGCCTGATATTAGTTTCAAATCATGAGAGGCAATATACGCATCCTCTGTTCCGCTTCCTTCAGGGACTGGTTTTGAACCTTTTATCATAGATTTAATTGTTTTTGTATCAGTTCCTTCGGCTGTGGTTACTGTTAGTGATATATCGTAAGTTTGATCAGGTTCTATTCGCATTATGGGATTACGCTCTGTTTTTGAACTTATATACAGAGGCTCTGGGTATATATCCCATTTCCACTCGGCGTTGGTTTGATTTACTATACTATAACTCTCAAGTTGTATCTCTTGCGGATATGTTGATGAGGTATTATCTCCCGATCCTACATTTAGTAACAGTGGTTGTGCAATTGGAGCAAAATCTTTATCAACTAAATCTCTCTCCCATATACCATTATTGGTTGCTAATCGTACAACTCCCTCTTTGTAGAATGGTAACAAGCGATTTAAAACCATTACCTTAGGTAATCCTTCGTGTAAATCAATCCAGCCATTGGTGGTATCATCCCGATATATAAGCCTTCCTCGTGGTGTGGTATATCTTTCGTTCAAGTATCCCATAGTAAAGGCAACTGCATATACCGCATTCTTCTCATTTCCTGTAAGGAAGAATCGGCCTATCTGATGTGTTGCTATGGTATTATCCCAAGAGGCAAAGGTAAGCCCTTCATCATACTTTTCCCACGTTACACCATTATCCTTGGTAACCCACATTCCTCCAGGATTATTGTCACTTACCCATATCTCATTCTCATTTTTAGGATGTATTGCTACTTTGTAGTTTATGGTATATGTCATCTCTTCGGGTAAGTCATATTTTTTAAAGGTATTACCCATATCTGTTGAGAAATACATACAGCCATGTGTTCCAACAACTATTTTATCGGGATTAGAACGTGATATGGTAACCGAACTTATTGGCTCATCAAATGTATATACCTCTGAAAAAGAAAGTCCATCATTGGTTGTTCTCCATAATACTTTATATTCTTCTTCCCAAAATGAAGAACTTTTTACTACATAAAAACATCCTGCATATCGAGGATCAAATTCAAATCCTATTCCATGCTGTGCAGACTCTTTGGGATATATCCAAAATTCGTATAGTGTTTCAAAATTGTCATTCCAATCTTCAGGAAGTATAACAGCGCCACTTGCATCAGAGTAAAAAACTTTTCTTGGATTAGAGAGGAATACATATCCTGTTGCTCTCTCTGAACCTCGCATTGATATGGTTACTCCATTGTATTGATCCATTTGAGACATATTTCCATTGTGGTTTCTCCCGCCAACCATAACATCTTCATTCCAGCCCTGATCAAATCCCCACATTTCAGATGCGTATATGCCATTAAAACGACCTTCGGCATGCCACTCAAAAAAGTCGTTACTATATATTATTCCTCCGTCAGTTGACAACCAAGTATCTCCTGCTCCATTTGTTTGGATAGATTGTTGGTCGCAGTGCAAATCAAAGTTTGCCTTATTTGGATTTCCGTAATACCCTCCAATATTCTCAATAGTTTTTCCGCCATCTGTTGACCGATATAGTTGTATTATTCCAAATAGAACTGTTTCGGGATCGGTTGCCGATGCTACACACACCATATCGTAGTATCCTTGTCCTCCATGTTTATCGGCAGCCTCCATTTGACTAACTGGATCGTATTCAACAAATGACATTCCCGCATCGGTACTCTTGAATATTAGAGGTGAACCACTTAAATATAGTTCATCGTATTGTGTATAACTATCAATACGGCAAGCCCAAAGATATACATAATCGGCTCCTGTTGGTGCTTCGCTTAATCCTATACGAGCGCTTATTAACGGTTTGTCTGTAACCGTTAATTGAGTCCAACTTGCTCCAGCATCACTACTTTTGTAGAATACTACTGTACTGTTTTGCTTTACAGCAGCATAGCATATATTGGAATTCTGAAGTGAGTGCTTCACATCAAATGCCATTCCATTTAATACAAGACTCCACGAATTTCCACCGTCAGTTGAACGATATAGATTTGTTCGTGTCCCTGCCAAAATTATATTATCATTGGCAGGATTGAATTGTATCACACTTGAACGGCTATAATTATTTGGATCGGGTGTTATGTTGCTCCAAACTACACCACCATCGGTTGTTTTCCAAAATGCTCCTCCCGCTCCAACAACAACTTTATTTGGATCTGAGTGACTTATATCTACTGCTGTTATCTCGCCCGATAACCACTCGCCACCATTACATGGAATCCAATTTTTGCCTTTATCAATTGTTTTGAATATCAATCCTGTTTCTGAACCACAATAAAGGATATTGGGATTTGAACGTGATGCCGCTAAGCGTTGAATATTTGTTTGTGCTGGAGAGATCTCTTTTGTTTCAATATCATATGTTATGAATGGTGATATTACCTTCCATTTGTCGCCAGATTGTTTCTCATCTGATGTTGATTTTAACAAGTTGTCTCGTGAGACAATTCTATTTATATCTGCTATCTCTTTTCGGTATTGCTCTACTTTGGGCAATCTGATTATTCCCTCTTTATCAACAAAGTTTACATACGCATCCTGAAAACGGCGGAAGTGATTTACCACCTGCTTTGTTTGGGGCGTTTTTTTTCGAGCATCGGGATTATTACGTAAATAGAGTGTAAAACTATCAAGCATTGCATAATAGTTCAGTCCCTGTGGTTTTGCAAGTTTTGCCATCCATGCAGGAGAACCCGATGGCAGATAATCAAGAATATACGGTGTATAGTATTTCTCTACATCACTTTTTTGCTCTGCTGAAATATTCAAACTTATTGTAGCAAAAAGCAGTAATGATATTAAACTTTTGATCTTCATATTTCTATTTTTTTACAAATTTTCCAAAGAATTTTTGAGTTGCTGTTTTTATTGAATATATATATACTCCTGCTGACAGATTGGGGAGTTCTATCTCTACTCTGCCCTCTTCTGCCTCCACTTGTTGTGTGTGCATTAGTTGACCTTTTGTGTTGTGAATTGTTATTATAGAGGCTTCTCTCAATCCTGATGTCACAAACTGTAAACTCTCTCCGTTTACTACAACTGGATTCAAAACTCCTACCTCTCCCAACAACTCGTTCTCCTCAACTGAGTCGGGAGAGTCTATAACAATCATATCTTTTATTGTGCGTGTTGATGTTCCTGCCGAGTTTGTTATCGTAAGAGTTACATCATAACTTCCGCCTTTGCCAAATATTACTTTAGGATTACGTATTGTTGCATCACTCACCCACTGTGGTTGCGGAGAGAAACTCCATTGCCATCTTGTACTTTCATCTTGTTTTACAATACTATAACTATCAAATTGAACTTGTTTTTGAGGTGTTAATGTTAAGTCACCACTGCCAAGATTCAATGCAATTGGTTGTGGTACCGCCTTAAACTCTTGATGATAGAGTGGTGCTTCCCATAGTCCTTGATCGGTTGCCATACGCAAAACGGCGTCTTTATAGAATGGCACCACTTTTGAAATTCTTGCTCCGGGCGGCAACCCTGTTGAATAATCTATAAAATTGGTCATTGTATTATCTTTAAACCAGACGGTTGCTCCTTCATAAGAAGTTACATATGTACTCTCATACTCATCTCCTACAAGTATTATTTGATGTACTTTTTTGTCTGACAGGTTTGCAAGGTTATATTGTTGCCAACTCTCTCCTCCGTTGAAACTCTCTACTACTTTTCCCGTATAATTACAGCATATTGCCAATATGTGGTCAGCATCATTAGGATCAACTACAACTTTTGTAAAATATGTGTACATATTAAGTTCTGGGAATGGTTGGGATAATAGTTGATTAAATGTTACCCCACCATCATCGGAACGCCACATATGCCAATCTCCTATTATATATACTCTATTGGGATTACTACGAGCATACTCATAATCGTAAAAATTTTCACCTTCACTATCAAATACTTTTTCAAACGATGCTCCCTCATCCCTTGACAAATATCCTTCATAGGGATTTGTCATATCTTGAATAAAAACTTTCAGGGCATATCTTGGATCGGTTGCAATTTTACCATTTATTCGCAATGCCTCATAGGGCTTTATTTCTGAAAACCACGTTTTATAATCATCCTCAATTACGCCGCCCATTGTTGGTGATACTACTCTTGTTCCTGCATCGGTAAAATATACCTTCCATGGATTACTCAACATTACATAACCTGTTGCTATTTCAACGCCCCCCACATGTAGCGAGTTTCCTTCGCCATAACTCTTTGCGTGAACTACATCGCCATTATGCCAACGTCCTGCCGCCATTACATCTTCATTCCATCCCACTCCAAGACCTTGATAATCTGAAGCGTATATTCCGAAATATCTGTCCTCCCCTTTTGTTTCAAAGAAATCAGATGAATATTTTATACCTCCATCGTTACATATCCACGTATCGCCACATGGATGTACGGCTATATCTTGAATGTCACAATGCATCCAATCAGATCGTTGATAACCGCCTATACCTCCATCTCTAAAATCGGTTTTACCCTCTTCTGTGGAACGATATAAAGATGTTAAACCAAACAGAACTAATTTGGGATCACTTGCCGATGCCCCAACCATCATATCAAAATATCCTTGTCCGCCTGAAGTATCCATAACTGGAGAGAATGTACCCCAACCATCATATATAGTTTTGTCTTCCCATGTTAATCCTGCATCTTTTGACACAAGAATTGCAGGTTCGCCTTTCCCTCCTATTGGACCGCTATCATATCCATATATATCAGATGTAACAAGTGCATATACATAATCTTCTCCACCCTCTGCTTCACTGACAGCCAATCTACCGCATATTGTAAAACTTGAATGTAAAGGAGACTTATTCCAACTATATCCACCATCGGTTGAATAATAGAATGATGCCCATACACCAGGATAATCTCTTTTTATTAAATATATCCTATTTGGATTGCGAGGTTGTAGTTCGTGGTCAAAACATACTCCCTGTAATGTGCAATAAAAATTTTCTCCGCCATCATCTGAGATATAGAATCCATTACCCTGAGTATTATCTCTATCTCCTACGGCAAGTGTTATTTTTTGTCTATTATTAGGGCTTATTTTTATTGAGTTTACTCTGCTATCAATATCTTTACAACGAGTCCAACTCTCCCCTCCGTCAATTGTTTTCCACAGCCATGGACCTCCGCCAACATAAACTATATTTTTATCAACAGGGTCAATGGCTATACTAAAGATTGGACCTCCAAAATAGTGTTGAGGCGCACATGGTTGCCATGTTTCTCCTTTGTCAGTTGTTTTAAATACAACACCACTCTCAGTTCCACAATATAGTGTTGCACTATCGGTCATACTTACGGCTATACGATAAACACATACTTGAGAGTCTTTTTGTTTTAACTCTCCATTTTTATTGGTATAAGTTTTATTTGGTCCTATATTTCGCCAGATGGGTTGTTGTAATTCACTCTTTAATAGGTTTTTTGTTGCCTTTGAAGAAGAGTTTATTGCATCAACATATGCTTTATACTCTGCCATTGTGGGAAGTTTAATTGTTCCATCAGAAGAGACATAACCGCGATATGCACTCATCCATCTTCTGTAAAAGTTTACAACTTGTTTATTCTCCACTATTCTTACACGAACATCAACATCTCCTGCAGTCCACTCTTGATATTTTTCTTGCATTTCGTAGAAGTTTACTCCCGATGGATTTTCGGCAATGGCTTTCATCCATTCAGGTGCATTTTCTGGTAAGGGTTCGGGCATATATGGGTCATAAAATTTTCCCGTTGCATTTGCCACACTCTGTAACATTAACATCAAGAATAATAGAAATAGAGTTGTCAATTTTTTCATTTTTTATGGAGTATTATCAGTTAATCATAAAATTAAAAAAAACTTTTGCAATTATAATACATTATATATTTATACACACAAAATCAGAACATAACAAATGTTAAATTGTTAAATTATTTTTGTTAATCTACTAAATAAAATAACATACAACTATAATTTTACAGACTCAAACATGTTCTGATTTTGGATAGTTTTTCTGAAAAACAGGCAATTTATTCTCACATTGGCAAATTTAGTGTATAATAATATTGGAGTATATAAAATTTTTTTACGAAATTTGCAGAAATATAATTATTTTTACCTTTAATAATACGAGGTTTTACATAAAATATTTATTATGGAATTTTCAGTTGAACAAATTGCATCGTTCCTACATGGAGAAATTGTTGGCGATGCCTCTATTAAAGTAAACAACCTTTCAAAAATAGATGATGGCAAAGCTGGGACTTTGTCGTTTCTTGCAAATAGCAAATACACACACTGCATTTACACTACCGAAGCAAGTGCAGTTTTAGTCAGAAGAGATTTTATTCCAGAGCAAGAGGTCAAGACAACTCTCATTAAGGTTGATGACCCATATGCATGTCTGGCTCTTTTATTAAATATGGTTGATCAAGCAACCCGACCCCAAAAGAGCGGTATTGAAGAGAATGTTTTTGTTGCAGATAGTGCAACCCTTGGAGAAAATCTTTACATAGGTGCATTCTCTTACATATCAAACAATGCTTCAGTTGGCAGCAATAGCAAAATTTATCCTCAATGCTACATTGGTGATAATGTAAAAATTGGAACAAATTGTATTATATATCCCGGGGTTAAGATTTACCACAACTGCGAAATTGGAAACAACGTTATAATACACGCTGGTTGCGTTATTGGTAGCGACGGGTTTGGCTTTGCTCCACAAAATGGAGAATACATGAAGATTGCTCAAATAGGCAACGTTGTTGTGGAAGATAATGTTGAGATTGGGGCAAACACTACAATAGATAGAGCAACAATGGGTTCTACTATTATAAGAAGAGGTGCAAAATTGGATAATCTTATTCAGGTTGCTCACAATGTTGAGATTGGCGAAAGTACTGTTATGGCGGCACAAGTTGGTGTTGCTGGTTCAACTAAAGTAGGCAAACAATGTATGATTGGCGGACAAGTAGGATTTGCTGGACACATAACCATTGGAGATAGAGTTAATATTGGAGCGCAATCAGGTATTCCAAACAGTGTTGAATCAAATTCAAATCTATTAGGTTACCCTGCTGTTCCTGCTAAAGAGTTTGCCCGACAAGTGGTATTAACAAAACGTTTACCCGAAATTAATGCAACTATAAAAGAGTTACAAAAAGAGATAGAACACCTTAAATCACAAATATCTGATAAGTAAGATATAATAATCAAAAAAACAAACACCTTAAAAAAGATTTAATCTTTTCATATATTTTTTTAGAAAAAACTTTTTTTGTAAAAAATATTTGAGTTTATTTGCAGAGGTGTTTATCACAAAATTTAAAACTATGAAACAAAAAAGTTTAAAAGAGAGTTTCTCGTTAAGTGGCAAGGGTTTACATACAGGACTTGACATTACTGTAACTTTTAACCCTGCTCCCGAAAACTTCGGATACAAGATAAAACGTGTTGATATTGAAGGAGAGCCTATAATTGATGCAGTTGCTGAGGCTGTGTGTCAAACACAACGCGGTACCGTTGTAAAAAAAGGCGATGTAACTGTCAGCACCATAGAACATGGTATGGCTGCACTATACGCATACGGCATTACCAACTGTTTAATAGAGGTTAACGCTCCTGAATTTCCTATTCTTGATGGTAGCGCAATTCGTTATGCCGAAGAGATTGAACGTGTAGGAATTGAAGAGTTAAATGCTGAGCAAGATTTTTATGTAGTTAAAAATAAAATAGAGGTTAAAGATGAAGAGAGTGGTGCTTCACTTATCATTCTTCCAGATGAAAACTTCAGCATCAACACTCTAATTAGTTTTAACTCACCTGTTTTGAGTAATCAGTTTGCCACACTTGAGGATATGGCAAAATTTAAAGAAGAGATTGCAGCAAGCAGAACTTTTGTTTTTGTAAGAGAGATTGAACCTCTTTTAAAGGCGGGGTTAATTAAAGGAGGAGACCTTGATAACGCCATTGTTATATATGACCAAGAGATGTCGCAAGAGGAGTTGGATCGTTTGTCAGACCTTATGGGAACACAAAAGAAAAACTCTTTGGAACTTGGTTATATAAATAACAAACCTTTGGTGTTTGATAACGAACCTGCAAGACATAAACTTCTTGACCTTATGGGTGACCTCGCTTTAATTGGCAGACCTATCAAAGGTAGAGTTATTGCTACTCGCTCAGGACATGGAATAAACAACAAACTTGCAAGAGCAATTCGTAAAGACATCAAAAAACAAGAGATACAGGCTCCTAACTACAATCCCAACAATCCTCCTTTGATGGATGTAAACAAGATTAAAGAGTTATTACCTCACCGCTACCCTATGCTATTGGTTGATAAAATCATCAACATGGATGAGAAGGCAATTGTAGGTATTAAAAACTTTACTGCAAATGAGCCTTTCTTCCAAGGCCACTTCCCTCAAGAGCCTGTTGTTCCCGGAGTTCTATTAGTTGAGGCAATGGCTCAAACTGGTGGATTATTAGTACTAAACACCGTTGAAGATCCTGAAGCATATTCGACATATTTCTTGACTATAAACAATGTTAAGTTCAGACAAAAAGTTGTTCCAGGAGATACTGCCATATTCCACGTGTCGTTTATGACAGAGTTAAGAAGAGGTTGTGCTTCAATGAAGGGATATGTTTTTGTAGGAGATAAAATTGCAACAGAGGCTGAATTTTTGGCTCAAATAGTAAAAAACAAATAATAGATATATAAGATATGCAACAAACACTTGCTTTGATACACCCAAATGCCCAAATAGGCAAAGATGTTGTTATTGGTCCTTTTGTAACTATTGAAGAGGACGTTGTAATTGGTGATGGTACAAGAATTGATGCTAATGCATGCATATTAAAAGGTTCTCGTATTGGAAAGAATTGTCATATATGTTCAGGTGCCATTATTGCAGGAGAGCCTCAAGACCTTAAATTCAGAGGAGAGTATAGTACCGCAGAGATTGGAGATAACACAACAATCAGAGAGTTTGTTACCGTTAACAGAGGTACTGCATCAAGAGGAAAGACTGTTGTTGGAAACAACTGTCTTATTATGGCATACTCTCATATTGCTCACGATTGTATTTTAAAAAACAATATAATTATTTCTAATGCTTCGCAAATTGCTGGAGAAGTTGAGATTGATGACTTTGCTACAATTGGAGGAGGAACTCTAATGCACCAATTCTCTAAAATTGGTTCTCATGTAATGATTCAAGGAGGAAGCCACATAAACAAGGATGTACCTCCATACGCAGTTGTGGGACGAATACCTACCGTATTTGCTGGTATAAACCTAATTGGATTGAGACGTAGAGGTTTTTCAGCAGAGCAAATAGAGGAAATTCAAAATATTTATAGAATTCTGTTTAATTCGGGACTAAACATCACTGAGGCTTTGAATAAAATTGAGGCTGAAGTAGCCGACTCAGAAGAGAAAAGAGTTATTGTTGAATTCATAAAATCTTCTGACAGAGGTATTGTCAAAGGGAAATAAAAATTAAGAATATTTTTTTATTAAATGTATTGTCTATTTAATAGGTATTACATAACTTTGTCTTAGAATTAAGAAGGAAAGAAGATTAAATTTTATATTTATGATATACAAGTTTTTATTACTTTCAGATGAGGTAGAAACCTTTTCACGCGAAATTTGCATTGACTCTGAAGCAACATTCTTGGAGTTAAATGACGCAATTTTGGAATCGGTAAATTACACAAAAGACCAACTAACCTCTTTCTTTATCTGCGAAGATAACTGGGAAAAGAGAGAAGAGGTTACTCTTATTGAGATGGACTCATCGTCTGATGAAGATGTTTGGTTGATGGAAGATACCAGATTGAGTGAATTGATTGAGGAGGAACACCAACGCGCGCTTTTCGTATTTGATATGATGGCTGACCGTTCGTTCTTTATGGAGTTGAGAGAGATTGAATTGGGTAAAAATTTGTTAGACCCATTGTGTACAAAAGCCAAAGGCAATGCTCCCAAACAAGTTATGTCAATTGAGGAGATGGATAAAAAATTTGCAGCAACTTCATCAATTGATATAGACGAAGATGACTACGGCATTGAAAATGGCTACAACCCCGATGAATTAGATACTGAAGGCTTCAGCGACATGGACTTCTCGGAGGAGAACGGAGGTTACTAAGAGTAATAATGCAAGATTTACAATTAACGTCAACGAGAGTCTTTTGCTGTTTGGTTATATATCTTGCATCTCTTTAAGAAAAAGAACAATTACTAAAATTTATACAGAAACTGTGTTGATGATTTTCAACACAGTTTTTTTGGGGTTTTACTCAAAAAAGGTGGATAATTAGTTATTTATAAAAGATTTTCATAGATATTATTGCTTATTAAAAAATAAGTATATATCTTTATAAAAAGTTTATTTTAAACTCATTTTTTGATTTTATATAACCCTAAAATATAAACAATTATGTTAGAAAAAACCCTCGTTATTTTAAAACCTTGTACAATACAAAGAGGTTTAATTGGAGAAGTTACAACACGTTTTGAACGCAAAGGTTTAAGATTGTGCGGAATGAAAATGGTACAACTTACCGATGAAATTTTGAGCGAACACTACTCTCACCTAAGTAGTAAACCTTTCTTCCAAAGAGTAAAAGACTCTATGATGGCATGTCCTGTAATTGTATGTTGCTATGAGGGTGTTGATGCAATTGAGGCTGTTAGAACTATAACTGGACCAACAACAGGACGTAAAGCACCTGCTGGTACTATTAGAGGTGATTACAGTATGAGTTTCCAAGAGAACATTGTTCACGCTTCAGACTCTCCTGAAACTGCGGAGATTGAGTTAAAAAGATTCTTCGCACCCGAAGAGATTTTTGACTACAAACTCTCTACTTTTGATTTCTTATACGCTAACGACGAGTATTAATAATTAGTTTTATAATATTTAACTGAGAGGTGTGCTAATAGAGGTATACCTCTCACTCTTTTTCTTATTGTTAATATTTAAGAAAAATATGTTATATTTTTAACTAAAGGCAAAAACCTGTTTGTTGTATAACATAATATTCGTATCTTTGCAATAAAGCAAAAAAGTTCATTAAACAATAGTAGTGAAAAGTTTTCTGAAATATTTTATTTCAATTTTTATAGTTGCAATATCTTTTATTGCGGTTAATGCTGAGGAGCCTTACCCTACAACAGATAAGGAAGACAAAACAGCATCTATTGAATTGAATTCTTACTATACCGATTCTCCTGAACTTGAATCGGAGTTTTATCTTCCTCCTCAATCACTACTCTCTTCGGTTACATTTAGGCAAAACTCTTTCTCTAAAAGAGCAAACAATAATCACCGAAACAACTTTTCATTTACAGAAGAGGGCAACCCTATTCATAAAGGGGAGGATATATCTACCTTAAACGCCTCTTATATATCTCAAACATTATTTACCAACTCTTTTCACCGATTGATAAGTTTTGGTAAACTCATTATTTAGTTTATCACATACTTTATAGATTAAAGCACTGTAAATCAGATATGATTTATAGTACTTAACAACAATGGGCAGAGTATGTTTTGCCTGCTGTTTGTCTACTATGTACGCGACAGGAAAATTATATTCCCTTCGCAACTATTTAAAATTATTAATTTGATAAACTAAATGATTAAAAAAATGGAAAAAAATTTCATAAGAGTTCGCTCTATAAAAGATATTACTATAAGTTCTTCTCTCCTATTAATAGGTATTATACTTTCTATTGTCTTTGACAGCAATGGCGCTGTATATGGCGGAATTGCATTAATTATTTTAGGTTTAATTCTTGCCTTTGTTCTTAAATCGGGATACAAGGATACGGAGAGTGGGGAGTTTTATAAAAAGAGAGATTTTTCTTTTTCTAAAAAAATGAAAGCCTCTCTATTAAGTGCATTAGCATCTTCACCTGAAAATATTAATCCGTCAGAGGAAGGAGAAGGGATTAGATTAGAGATATTTTACAGTAAGGCTTCGGGCAAGGCTTTTCTTCAACTATTTGAGTATGTTCCTTTTCAATATCACCCCTGTTCTGAGGTGCATGAGTATGAGATAGATAGAATTAAAAACTTAGTTCAATAAACAATAATCACAATTTAAATTTTCAAGTTATGGGAATACTTCAAATCTTTACACTGTTAGGAGCATTAGGAATGTTCCTTTACGGTATGAATTTGATGAGTTCTGGACTTCAGAAGGCATCGGGTAATAAACTTAGAGGCTTTTTGTCTGCAATGACTTCAAACCCTTTTAAAGGAGTTCTGACAGGAGTTGGTATTACATCAATAATTCAATCATCTTCGGCAACTACCGTTATGGTTGTAAGTTTTGTAAACGCAGGACTCCTTACTCTTCACCAAGCAATTGGTGTTATTATGGGAGCCAATATAGGTACTACTGTTACTGCATGGTTAGTGGCTTGGTTGGGATTTAAAGCCGATATTTCAATATTAGCAGTTCCTTTAATGTTATTTGGATTCCTGTTCTCCAATTCAAAAAAGAATCAAAGACAAAACATTGGAGAGTTAATTGTTGGTTTCTGTTTGCTTTTCCTTGGTCTTTCGTTTATGAAAGAGTCTGTTCCAGACTTAAACCAAACTCCTGAAGTATTGGAGTTTGTTAAAACGTGGTCAAGTTACGGATTTAGTTCTGTTCTTTTGTTCCTTGCCTTTGGTACAATACTTACATTAGTTCTTCAATCATCTTCGGCAACTATGGCAATCACCCTCATTATGCTAAGTATGGGATGGATTCCATTTAATATGGCTTGTGCAATGGTACTTGGAGAAAACATTGGTACTACTATCACTGCTAACATTGCTGCTGCAGTGGGTAATACTCAAGCAAAGAGAGCGGCAATGTCGCACACTATTTTTAATGTATTCGGTGTTATCTGGGCTTTAATATTCTTTTCTCCATTCCTTGCCCTTGTAGGTAAAATTATTGAACTATTTGGATTACCAAATCCAGCAGCCGATGATTTTGCAGTTACAAGTGCTACTGCTGCAACTGGTGTTGCAGCCCTTTATGGTCTTTCAATGCTTCACACGCTTTTTAATACCATTAACACTGGTATATTGGTTTGGTTTATTAAATATATTGAGAAGGCTGTTACATGGATTATCAAGACTCCTAAAAACCAAGAGAGTGAAAACTTCAGACTTAAATATATTACTGCTGGTAATCTTGACACTCCTGAACTTGCTACCGAACAAGCATTTGACGAGATTATCCATTTTGCCGAAATCTCAAGAAAAGGTCTTGGTTATGCTAAAGCAATTATCTCAGAAACTAACCCTGACAAGTTTAAAGAATTACGCGATAAACTTATTAAATATGAAGAGATTTCGGATAGAATTGAGTTTGAGATTGCAACTTTCTTGAACGCTTTATCGGCAGGAGATATAAGTGAGACTACTTCAAAGAGGGTTAAGGCAATGTATAAAATAATTGGAGAGTTAGAGTCTCTTGGAGATTCGGGAGAGTCTATTGCACGTATTCTTACTCGCAGAAACTCATACAACAAGAACTTTGACGCTCAAACTATTCAGAAACTTGAAGAGTTGGCAGATGTTGTAGATAAAGCATACGAGGTAATGGTTAAAAACTTAATCACTGCTCATGACGGAGAGTTAACCGATATTACAAATGCTTATAAGGCTGAGGAGAATATCAATACTCTAAGAAATAGTCTAAGAGATACTGAGATTGATGACATTGAGCATAATAGAAAGAGTTATCAAACAAGTGTATTCTATTTGGATCTGGTTAGTCAACTTGAGAAGATGGGAGACTATTTGATTAATATATCACAAGATCTTCACCGCTCATTTGGAAAGTAACAGATAAGTGTGTTTAATATATAAGTAATTAAGCAGAGAGGGTGAGACAATTTGTTTCACCCTCTCATTTTTTACTTTAAAATCAAAATCGAATTTCTCTACTCTTTTACCGCATATACATGGTTTGGGGTTATTTCAACCTTATCAATTTGTGTGTGTTGCGAATTGTAACTCTCTACGGTTATTTTATCAGAGGTGTATGTTATTAGTTGGTAATATTTTTCTCCATTATCAATTTTAGAGTAGTCAGAGGGATATGAGACCTTATAACTCTTGGGAGAACAGTGAGATGTTATATAAACAGGTATTTGTAAAGTACTATCTTCATCAATCCTTGAAGTTCTCATAAAGGTATGTTCATGCCCCTGCAATACTAAATCTGCTCCGCAACTCTTTATTACTGGATTGAAAAACATACGTTGAAGGAGTTGGTTAAATGCTCCTTTTGTTGAGTATATTGGATGGTGCAATGTAACTATTTGCCACTGTGCTTTGCTATTTTTTAACTCATTCTTTAGCCAACGCCTTTGATAAAAGTATTTCCAAAAATCTTTATTTGAATCCAACAATATAATTTGCCCCTCTCCTATTTTTATTGAAAGAAGTGCATTACCCTTGTTGTTATGTGCTGAGGCATAAGGGAAGACCAATCCAAAGCGATCTTCAAGGTGGCGAGGGAATGATTTTAGGTACTCGTGATTTCCTGCCGCTGCCAATATTGGTTTTGTTCTGGGCACCTCTTGCATTGATGCAAACCAATAATCCCAGTAGCCCGACATCGGGCGTTCTATTATATCTCCACCAAAGAGATAGAAATCAACATCAGGGTAGAGTTCAAATATCTCGGAAAATATCTTTGGAGTTACCCCTGTGTAATCATCTTGAACATCACCCAAATATATAAACCTTCGCTGGTCAGTTTCGTATGGGGTTGCAAAGGTGTACCAATCAGTTGTATCAGTTTGAGAGAGTACTCTATAACTGTAACTCATTCCTTGTGGCAACGATGCTATATCTGCTCTGTAATACGCTGCCTTTCCAGAGTGTGAAGCATAAATCTCTCCCTCCGCCTCAAAATGTAGAGTATCAGTTAGTACAACAAGTTCTAATATTGAGGGCTGTAATGTATCGCCACACATCCATGTGAATGTTCGCGATAACTCACCATCCTCGCCGTAGGTCATTAACAAACGTGATATTTTATTCTCAACAACATACTCTGGCTCGGGTAAATCTCTAAACCATACTTTCCAACGAGATTTTATCCATATTGCAAATACCAAAACTATTGTAACAATTATTGATATTTTTATTACCCTACCCTTTTTCATATAAAAATATTTAGTTTGTTAGTTGATAGACTACAAGTATAAAATTACTATTTTCTAATTCAATAATCCTATTCAGTTGTTCGCTCTACATTTTTTACACCTTTCACGTTTTTGAGTTTCTTAATCAAACCATTTAGTGCTGGAACATGGCTAACTGTTACTGTTATATGTCCTTGAAACAGTCCATCGTTTGAGTCAATTGAGATGCTTCGCATTGCCACCCCACTCTCCTTTGATATGATTGATGTTATATTTGTAACTATTCCTATATCATCGTTACCAACTACTCGCAGCACAACTACATATTGCGATCCATGTTTGCCCGACCACTTGGCTGGAACAACTCTATAACCAAAACGACCTCGCAACTCAGGAGCATTGGGGCAATCAACACGATGAATTTTTATTCCTCCCTGTGAATTTACAAACCCAAATATCTCATCACCATATATGGGATTACAACATTTTGAGAGTTTATATTCTATATCCTTTAACGAGCCATCAATTACCAACACATCCTCTTTTGTATATTGTTGTGCTGAGGTTTGTTGGACGTAATCCTCTGCCGAACGTTGATGAATATTCTCCTCCTCTGAGTCTTTACTTATCTCAACAAACTTGTCAATTGTTGCATTTATATCTATTTTATCTTGCGCTACATTTGAGAAGAACTTTGTTGCAGTTTTAAATCCCAACTTCTTAATGAGTTGAGTAAGTGCCGCCTCATCAAGTTCTATTTTTCTGTTCTTCAAACGGCGGAAGAACATCTCTTTTCCGTACTCAGCCTCGCGATTCTCTGCCTCTTTTAACGCTTGCCTTATCTTCTGTTTTGTGCGTGGTTGGGTTGCTATATTTAACCAATCCTGTTTTGGCTTTTGCTGTGGCGAGGTTAATATCTCAATGGTATCGCCACTCTTTAATTGATACCTTAACGATTGATTCTTTTCATCAACCTTTGCGCCCACACATTTATTACCTAAATTTGTATGTATCAGGTACGCAAAGTCTAAGACTGTTGCTCCTTTGGTAAGTTTATACAAATCGCCTTTGGGAGAGAAGACAAAGACCTCTTTGTCGTAATCATCTTTGCTGAAATCTTTTACAAGTTCAAGGGTATCACGCTCATCTGACGATTCCAATATGTCACGCATATTGTTTAACCAATCATCCAATCCGCTCTCGCTCTTTACACCTTTATAACGCCAGTGTGCCGCCAATCCGTTTTCGGCAATCTCATCCATACGTTTGGTGCGTATCTGTACCTCAACCCATCTATCCTCAGGACCCCATACAGTTATATGTAACGACTCATATCCGTTGCTCTTGGGTATGGTTAACCAGTCTCGCATACGAGAGGGATTGGGTTTATACATATCGGCTATTATTGAGAAAATTCTCCAACAATCTGCCTTCTCCTTTTCAAGTGGAGTGTCTAATATTATTCGTATTGCAAAAAGGTCATATATATCTTCAAACTCGGCCTTTTGCTTTTTCATCTTGTTATATATCGAATATATTGATTTTGTTCGCCCCTTCATCTCAAATTTGTAGCCCTCTTCAAGAAGTTTTTGTCGGATTGGAGCAATAAACGAATCGATATATTTTTGACGTTTCTCCTTTGTCTGTGTAAGTTTTGATGCTATGCTATTAAATACTTCTCTATTTGTATATTTAAGCGACAGGTCCTCAAGTTCTGACTTTATTTTATACAATCCCAATCGGTGTGCCAACGGAGCATACAGGTATGATGCTTCAGATGCAATACTTAATCGGTAATCGTTATCGGGATGATGGTTTATCATACGCATCAAACAGAGGTTATCGGCAATAAGAATTATTATAACCCTTGCATCGTTTGCAAATGACAACAGAAGTTTTCTGAAGTTGTCGCTTTGCACTGTTGCGTGTTTAGTATATAGGCTCTCTGTTTTTAAAAGATGCGTTATTATATTTGCTACATCATCGCCAAACTCTTTAACAATATCTCCGATACTTAAACTCTTATGCGCAATAACATTATACAATAGAATTGATAGCAACGTAGAGCGGTCTAATCCCACCTCTTTTGAAAGGATTAATGCAGTGTTCAGATTTCGTAATAAGATACTGTTTCCGTTACGATCTCTTCCGTATTGATCTTTACTGGTTGCCTCAGATATTATTTGGCGAAGTTTCTCAAACTCAAACTCATTTATTATTGTTCGGGTTTGGCGTCGCAACTCTAAATATGAGCGTAAAAACTCTATCTTTTCTTCAGCCGAAAACATCAATTCTTGCTCTTGCATAACTGTTTTTATAAATTCTCCTCAAATATAGAATTTTTTTGTGACAACATAATTGATTTTTATATCTTTTATTAGTACATTTGCTGAATAGAGTAAATAATATTTGCTCGTGATGTGGAATAGGTTAAAAACAAATTACGAATTTATTCGTATATTTGGTTTTTCTCAAATAAAAGAGAGAACGTTTAGTCTTGTGTGAGAAGATTTATAAAACCATTAAATATATTTAATATGAAGTATTGTTTTTCACAAGAAGATCTTGCTCAAATCAAAGCCAAAGGTATGACTGTTGAGGCTGTTGAGGAGCAATTAGAGTGTTTTAAAAAAGGATTCCCCTATTTGGTTCTTGAGAATAGTGCATCTCTTGGCAATGGCATTATGCAACTAAACGACTCTGCTGAGGCTTATGCCGAGAAATGGGATAAACTTATTGAAGAGGGCGTAAAAAGTGTTAAGTTTGTTCCTGCATCGGGCGCTGCAAGTAGAATGTTCAAAGACCTATTTGGTTTTCTTGATGCTGAATACGATACTCCTGAAACTGCCTTTGAAAAGAAATTCTTTGAGCATATTAAATCGTTTGCTTTCTATAACGCTCTTAACGAACTATGCAAAAAGAACGAAGGTGGCGATATTGATACATTAATGGCTGAAGGCAAATATAAAAGTATTGTTGAAAATCTTCTTGCTGAGAAAGGGTTGAACTATGGTTGGTTGCCTAAAGGTCTTATCCTTTTCCATAGTTACCTCGAAGCATCACGTGCTGCAATGGAAGAGCATCTTGTTGAGGGCGCTATGTATGCTAAAAATGGCGATGCAACAGTAAACATACACTTTACTGTATCGCACGACCATCTGCCATTCTTTAAAGAACTTACAGCAAAGGTTGTTCCTTGCTACGAAAAAGAGTTTGGAGTTAAATATAATATCTCATTCTCTGAGCAAAAACCTGAGACAGATACTATTGCTGCCGATGGTGAAAACCAACCATTCAGAGATAATGGAGCATTATTGTTCCGTCCGGGTGGTCACGGTTCATTAATTGAAAACCTTAATGAGATTGATGCTGACGTTATCTTTATTAAAAACATTGACAATGTTGTTCCCGACTCATTCAAAGCAGATACTATACTTTACAAAAAAGTTTTGGCTGGTGTTTTGGCTGAAGCAAGAGAGAAGATTTTCAAATACGGAAAACTTCTTGAAAGCGGAAACTATACTATTGAGGATTTACGTGAGATTATTCAATTTGTACAAAAAGATTTATGCACAAGAAATCCTGAGATTAAACAATTGGAAGATAGCGACCTTGCTATGTACCTACTCAAAAAACTAAACCGACCTCTACGCGTTTGCGGTATGGTTAAAAATATTGGAGAGCCTGGCGGTGGCCCATTCTTAGCATACAATGAAGATGGCACTTACTCTCCACAAATTTTAGAGAGCAGTCAAATTAATATGGCTCACGCTGAATCAAAAGCAGCATTTGAAGGTGGTTCACACTTTAACCCTGTTGACCTTGTATGCTCAGTTAGAGATTGGAACGGCAACCACTATAACCTACCCGACTTTATTGACAAAAACACAGGTTTTATATCTGAGAAATCGAAAAGCGGTAAAGTACTTAAAGCATTAGAGCGTCCAGGATTGTGGAATGGTGCAATGTCGGACTGGAATACAATATTTATTGAAGTTCCTATCTCAACATTCAACCCTGTTAAGACTGTAAATGATCTCCTTCGTGAGACACATTTGTAAAAAACACGTGGTTGTTTTATAACAACAGAAATTAAAAAATTGATGAAAAATATATTTTTCGTAATAGTTGCAGCGGTCTCTTTGTTGTTTGTCTCTTGCGATAACAACAAAGAGGCTCGCAACTTTTATTTTAAGGCTAAAGAGGCGTATGACCTCAGCGACTATCTAAGAGTTAAAGTTCTTACCGACAGTATTAAGATTGTAAATAATACTGCTTTTGATGAGATAAGAGCAGGAATGCAACTCGCACGTAAGGCTGAACTTGCCATTAACAAACAGACTATGGTGTATGCCGACTCAATGCTTAAAATACTACAAAAGGAGTTGGATAAGGCTATTGTTGATTTTGACCTTATAAAAAACGAAGAGTATCAAACTTCGGGCACAATTGTTTATAGACACGATCCCAATAAGGATAGTCAAACAAAATCGTGTCTGAGAGTATATGTTACCGAAGAGGGCAAACTCGAAATCTTAAGCGTTCACTCAGGAAGCACTGCCGTTGAACATGAGAGTTTCAAACTCGCTATTGCCAACGGTGAGTTTATTATGTCGGAGGTTGTTCCGTATGACGGAGCAAGCAATTACCGATACAAAATTAATGGTATGAACGTTGAAACTATTACTCACCGAGAGCCAAAGACATTGGGCATTGCTCAATTTGTAATATCAGCAAAAGGTGCTCCTATAACAGTTTCGTATGATGGCAAGAGACCTTACTCATACACACTGGCAAAGAGTACCAGAAAAGCGATAACTGAGAGTTATAAACTATCAGAGATTATTAAGCAGATTAAAAAATATCAACGCGATGAGGCTATTGCATCGCAAACTATTGCTATCCTGCAGAAACAGATTGAAGACCATAAGGGGGATAGTATATAGTTGTTAGTTGTCAACTTCGTTGCCCCTGCGGGGTAGTTGTTAGTTTTTAGATAGAATAAAATAATTAATAAAAAATTTCTCTAAAAAATTTATACTGTGCAAAGTTTTGGCATATATACCCAATTATCTTTGCAATAGAAAAACTACTGCGAAAATAGGCTGCACCTCAGCATAGTTCAAACGAGTTTGACTCTGCTCTCGGTTTGCACTATCTTTGCAATAGAAAACGAGAGAAATAAAATATATAAGTAAAACAAAAAAGTATTAGAATATGGAAAGCGAAGAGAAAAAAGTAAAAGTTACCGTATCGGACGATAAACTAAGAGCTCTTAAAATTGCAATGGATAAAATTGAGAAGAGTTATGGTAAGGGTTCTATAATGAAACTTGGTGATGATATGGTTGAAGAGGTTGCTGTAATCTCAACAGGCTCAATTGCACTTAATGCTGCTCTTGGTGTTGGAGGTTACCCAAGAGGTAGAGTAATTGAGATATATGGTCCTGAGTCATCTGGTAAAACAACATTGGCTATTCACGCTATTGCTGAGGCTCAAAAGAATGGTGGTATTGCTGCTATTATTGACGCAGAACACGCTTTTGACCGCTTTTATGCTGAGAAACTTGGTGTTGATGTTGAGAACCTTTGGATTTCGCAACCCGATAGCGGAGAGCAAGCACTTGAAATTGCCGACCAACTTATCAGATCATCGGCAGTGGATATTGTTGTAATTGACTCTGTTGCAGCACTTACTCCAAAGGCTGAGTTAGAGGGAGATATGGGCGACAACCGCGTTGGTCTTCAAGCACGTTTAATGAGCCAAGCGTTACGTAAACTTACTTCAACAATCAGCAAAACAAATACAACTTGTATATTCATCAACCAATTACGTGAAAAGATTGGTGTTATGTTTGGTAACCCAGAGACCACTACAGGTGGTAACGCTTTGAAGTTCTACTCTTCAGTTCGTTTGGATATTCGCCGAGTATCTCAAATTAAAGAGGGTGACGATGTTATTGGTAACCAAACCCGCGTTAAGATTGTTAAGAACAAAGTTGCTCCTCCATTCCGCAAAGCAGAGTTTGATATTATGTTTGGCGAGGGTATCTCAAAATCGGGCGAGATTATTGACCTTGGTGTTGAGTACGGAATTATCAAGAAGAGCGGTTCATGGTTTGCTTACGGCGATACCAAACTTGGTCAAGGCAGAGACGCTGCTAAACGTATGGTTATGGATAATCCCGAACTTGCAGAGGAGTTGGAAGGACTAATTATGGAGGCTATTAAAAATAAATAGTTGTTAGTTGTCGGCTAAAGCCGCCCCATTGGGTAGTTGTTAGTTTTTAGATAAATATAAAAAATTAGGAGATTTATTATTGGTAGTTATGAAAATAACCATTGCTTTTAGGGCAATGGTTATTTTTTTTTACACACGAGGCACTTCCTCTTTATTTATTAGTCATATGAATTTTTATTACACTAATTTCTAATTAAGAGCAAATCACTCGCAAACTGGACGAATAGAGTGCCCAAGATATTTATTATTACTTCCTCCTGTTACAGAACCCGAACTAATGGCTATATAAAATGCATAACTGTAACCTTGTGTATTGATTGAACTTGACCAATACCCTGCACTATTACCTTCATAAATAAGGTTACCTTCATAACGATAACCCGCAGCAGGAAGAAATATAGAATTACCATTCTTTTTACTTGTTACTCTAAATCCGTTTATTCCATTTTGGGTAGTCCACGTCCA
This sequence comes from Bacteroidales bacterium, assembly GCA_015061035.1. Classification (GTDB taxonomy): domain Bacteria; phylum Bacteroidota; class Bacteroidia; order Bacteroidales; family G3-4614; genus Caccoplasma_A. Next base: position 264,030 of record SUXK01000001.1, on the reverse strand, counting down.
GATACAATTGTTTGTATCTCTTAGTTCTTCTTGCTCAACTACAGTTGGCATACGCCAACCATCACCCCATTTTACATTTGCTACATCATACAATAATGGCAATGTTGTTGTATAAACATCCAAAGAGCAATTATAGGTTTTTGATGAATAAATATCCTTTGAAGATGTTTCTCCCCATGCAAAATAATCTCCGTAATCTTCAGGAGAATCTGCACCAACATTACAAGTTGCCCATTTTACAGACAAACCAAGATCAACATACTCATGACCATTTTTGTTATAGTTTTTTTGCTTATCAAATTTTATACTATCTATCTCTGCTACTGGTAAACTATATAAAACATCACTTCCTTTATAAATGTTTACTTTTGTCTGCGTATAAGCACTGCCTATTACTGCAAATATTGCTATTAACAATGTGATTAGTTTTGTTTTCATATTTTATATTTTTAATTTATTAGTTTTAGTGTCATTAACAAATGACTATACATAAAATAGTTATATATATAAGACACAAGAACAACAACTATTTTATTATTTTCTTAGTTACTATCTCTTCTCCTGATTGTACTGCTACTACATATACACCTTTGGAATAAGCACCTACTTCAAGTGTTACTATTTCTACTTCTGGAGCAAACGACTGTATCAACACACCCTGCATATTGTATATCTGAACTTGATTAATTACTTCAGTACTTGAAATACGTAGTTGGTCTCCATAATAGATTATCTCTATATCAGATATTTCAACTTCGATTTCCTCTATGGCTGTTATATTGGCATCTCCGAAAGTAATAACCTCTACATTATCTATTGCCATTGGTATTGCTACACCTAAGATTGTGACATTTACTTCATCTGCAGAGGGAAAGGTAATCTTGTCTATTTCATCTATACTAATAGACTGAAATGAACCTTGTGTTGTAAGATATACATTCATATAGTTCGTTGCCAAAATAGTTGGCATAAATATTTGTAACAATACAGCAAAGTAAAATATTTTCAATACTTTTTTCATTTTAATGTATTTTTAAGTTATTATAGTGTTCCTATCCCTATTTAAAACACGCACATAAAAAAAGCACGGAACCTTTAGTCTATTCTCTTCCTATGGTGTTTGGCGCAACCTCGACAGAAGAATAACTAAAAGCCCGTACCAATATAGTACGAGCATCTTAACTATTACTCCTTTCTGTCTATTCAGTCGCCAAACTTTTAGGAAGAAAGAATAATTGCTAAAACGCTTTTTCCAATATCTAAAATGTGCGTATCAACTATACGCTAATGTTTCATAGGCAAAATTTATTATTTCTCACTTCAACCCTCTCCTGTAGAGAGGGAGGCAAAAGATGAGATTGTTATTACTTTTATTTTTATTATTATTTTTTACGGACGTGGCAAGCCAACATTCCTACTTACAAAAGTATTAATATTTTTTAAATCAACAAAAGTTTTAATATAATATATAAGATTATATCACATTGAAAACTATAGTAATGTTTAAATAAATTCGCACCATTATAAAACATAGTGAAAGCCTTGAAGTTTGCAGAAATAGGGCGAGGACTGTTTGAGCGAAGCGAGTTCCACAGCCCCTGCAAACGAAAGAATAGATGTAACGGCAAATGAGACTTGACTGAGGGATGTCCGTAGGACTCCCGAACAAAAAGTTGAATGACTGTTTTATCGGGTGCGAGAGTTTTTGTAACTTTTTGCGACCAAAAAGTTTAATCAACTCATTCTACTTTTATAATCTTCATACCCAAATTGGCGAAGTATAGTTGCTGTGCCATCGGCTGCCTCCCATACTATTGAGGGGTGCGACACTCCGTTAAACATTGTTGTTTTTACGGTAGTGTAGTGCATCATATCGCAAAGAATTATGGTATCGCCTATTTGTGGCTCTCGGTCAAAGGCGTAATCGCCTACAAAGTCGCCACTTAGGCATGAGTTTCCGCCTAAACGATATACCACCTCTCCGCTCTTTGGTTGATGTGCGCCCTCTACTTCGGGACGATAGGGCATCTCCAAGCAATCGGGCATATGGCACGCAAATGATACGTTTAGCATTAGGGTGCGGATTCCTCTGTTTTCTACTATATCCAGTATAGTGGATTTTAGATACCCTGCTCTCCATGCAAAGGCACTGCCCGGCTCTAATATTATTTGCAGGTTTGGATATTTTGCTTTAAATCTGCGAAGCAAAGATACTAAGTGTTCTATATCATATCCTGCTCGTGTCATTAGGTGTCCGCCTCCCATATTTAACCACTTTATTTGTGGCAATAGATAGCCAAAACGCTCCTCTATCTTCTCTAATACGTTTGCTAACATATATGAGTCAGACTCGCAAAGGGTGTGACAATGTAGCCCCTCAATGTCTTGTGGTAACTGCTGTAACTTATCTGCCGTTACTCCAAGTCGTGAGCCGGGTGCGCAGGGGTTATAGAGGTCTGTCTCTACTTGCGAATACTCTGGGTTTATGCGTATTCCACACGATATGTGACGTTCTGATGCCTCAATCTGTGGGCGAAAGTGTTCGTATTGTGTGAGCGAGTTGAATGTTATATGGCTACTACACTCCATAATTTGAGTAAATTCATTATCACTATATACTGGTGCGTAGGTGTGCGCATATGACTTCATCTCTTCGTATGCCAATCGTGCCTCTGACAAGGAACTTGCTGTTGTATATGGTATATACTCTCGCACTACATCAAAGACTTTCCACAATGCAAAGGCTTTGAATGCCATTATTATATCTATTCCTGCTCGCTCTTTTACAGAACGAATGAGTGATAGGTTTTTACGAAATTTTTCCTCCTCAAGGACAAATGATGGTGAGGGTATATCTTCTTTTTTCATATTTTATCTTTTTGCGGACGTGATAGGTCACGTTCCTACATTTTTTGCTAAAACTACAATATAGTATATCGGGCAAATTTCAGTAATAGTGTTTTTGTTCCTACGTTTTTAAACTCTACCACTATTTTGCGATTATCTCCTTCGCCCGACATTGAGAGTACTTCGCCTTCGCCAAATCGGTCGTGCTTGATTCGTGAGCCAACTTTCAACTCTGCATCGTTCTTCTTTGCCTCCATATCGGTTTTGGGCGATGGTGTATATATTGCCGATCGCATTGAGCGTAGGGTTTGTGTTGGTTCTTCATGCACTACTACTCTTGTTTGTATGCGTGGTTGCGACTGCGTAGTTGTTGTCTCTCTTAATTGCGACACTCCTGTTGTATCGTTTATATACTGATAATCCAAGTCTTTTAAAAATCTACTTGGCAATGGTGCAGTAGTTTGTCCGTTGCGATAACGCGATGTTGCATATGACAGGGTGCATCGTTTCTCTGCTCTGGTTATTGCTACGTAAAACAGACGGCGTTCCTCCTCTAATTCACTAACTGATTCTTTGCTCATTGATGAGGGGAAGAGATCCTCTTCCATTCCTACTATGTATATATTGGGGAACTCCAATCCTTTTGCGGCATGTATGGTCATAAGGGTTACCTTCTCTGCTTCGCCCTCATCGCCTTTGTCTTGGTCTGTGGCAAGTGATACCTCTGAGAGGAAGTCGCTTATTGTTGCACTCTCGCCACTCTCTTCTCTGTTGGTACAGAAATCTATTATTGCATTTACCAACTCTTGCAGGTTCTCTTGTTTGCTTACATTCTCAGGGAGATTATCAACATATACATCGGCAAAGATTCCTGTTTTTTTGATTAGGTCTTTGACAAATTCATCTGCATTTTTGGTTTTTACCTCCTCTTGCAACTCTGTTATGAGTGTTGCAAAGTTTTTTAGTTTTGTTTGTGTTCCTGAGTTTATCTTTACACCCCACTCCAATGGGGAGGTCAATATTGTCCACAACGTTTGTGCATGGGTGGTTGCTGACTCTGATATTTTCTTTATGGTGGTATCTCCTATTCCGCGTGCAGGATAGTTTACTATCCGCCTTAACGCCTCCTCATCACTTGGATTGAGTACTAATCGGATATATGCTATTACGTCTTTTATCTCCTTGCGTTGATAAAATGAGATACCTCCGTATATACGATAGGGTATATTGCGTTTGCGTAGTGCCTCCTCAAATGCTCGCGATTGGGCATTGGTACGATAGAGTATGGCAAAGGTATTATAGGTATCGCCATATCGCAAATGCACCTCGCTTATTGAGCCTGCTACCATATATGCCTCTTCGTAATCGGAGTACGACTTTACAAGCCTTACCTTCTCGCCTCTATCGTTTTCAGAGAACAGGTGTTTTGGTATTTGTCCCCTATTCTTTGCTATTAGGCTATTTGCTGCATTTACTATCATTTGTGTTGAACGATAGTTCTGCTCAAGTTTGAATATTCTGCAATCGCCATACTCGTGTTGCAAATTGAGTATGTTATTTATATTTGCTCCTCGGAATGAGTATATGCTTTGTGCATCATCGCCCACTACGCACAACCTTTTGCATTGCTTTACTATCTGTTTTACTATCAGGTGTTGTGCAAAGTTTACATCCTGATACTCATCTACTAATACATAACGGAACACGTTTCCGTAATGTTCTACTACATCGGGATTATCGCGGAAAAGTATGTTTGTATAGAGGAGTATGTCATCAAAGTCCATTGCTCCTGCACGGTGGCAACGTTCAAAATATGCTCTATATATATCTTTTGTTGCAGGTCGTTTTGCCCTGTAATCATCCTCTACTATTTCTCTATTAGTAGCGTATGCAGATGGTGTTATCAGTGCATTTTTTGCTCGGGATATAATTGATGCTATACTACGTGGCTTATAAACTTTATCATCGAGTTTCATATCCTTAATGATTGTGGTTATAAGGCTACGCGAATCTGAACTGTCGTAAATAGTAAAATCAGTTGGAAATCCTAACCTGTTGGCATAAGGACGAAGGATTCGCAAGAATATTGAGTGAAATGTTCCTGCCCATATTCGAGATGCTATATCTTGCCCCACCATTGTAGCAATACGACTCTTCATCTCTGCCGCTGCTTTGTTGGTAAAGGTTAGTGCAAGTATTGAATATGGCGAATATCCCATACTCAAAAGGTATGCAATCTTATGTGTAAGCACACGTGTTTTTCCTGATCCTGCTCCTGCAATGACAAGCGAAACGCCATCGCAATACTCCACAGCACTGCGTTGACTATCATTTAGGTTCTTTAAATTTACGGATTGCATATAGAGAGCAAAGATATTAATTTAGATTTAAACTGAGAGATAATAACAGCAATAATTATCAACAATTATTTCCTATTACCGAACATTTTTAATTTGGGTATAAAAAAAAGGGCAGTCGCTCACGCGATATGGCCCTTTAAAAACATTAAAAATTCATCACATTATGCTTATTAAGTGCATTTACGCTCACGCGTAATTTATTGAAAGTGTAGTTTGTCTTTTTCTCTTTACATTATTATAAACATTTATCTCGGAATAAAGTTCGATACTTATATCGATTTTCTATTATTTCCCAATTTAATATGGTCCATAGTGCCGAAAGATGCTCGGTACGTTGATTTTGGTAGTCGAGATAGTAGGCGTGTTCCCATACATCGAAACACAATAGAGGTATGCGACGGAATAGAATGGGGTTATCGGCATTTTGACATTTGTCAATCTCTAAATTTCCCTCTACATCACAAGATAACCATACCCAACCTGATCCGAATATGTTTATCCCCTCCATAACAAATCGTTCCTTAAATCCTATCTCGCTTCCAAAATCTCGCTCTATGGCCTCTTTTATTGTTCCTCTAAGTTTTGAGTTACGCTCTCCTGCAAATTGTTCAAAATAGAAGATATGATTCCACGCCTGCGCTGCATTGTTAAAGATTGCACCTTTGCTATTAATGATAATCTCTTCTAACTCTTTTCCCTCAAATGGAGAACTTAATATTAGTTTATTAAGATTATCAAAATAGGCTTTTGTATGTTTACCATAATGATAACTTATTGTTTTTGCACTGATTACAGGAGCAAGGGCATCCTCGGCAAATTGCAACGCTGGTAGTTTATTTTTCATATTTTTGTCACTGTTTATCTTAATAACATATTAAGCACCAAAAAAGTTCTCATAATTTTTATTTTTTTTATTTTTAAAGTCTAAAACAGCTAAATGGATTATAGTTTATATCCAACAACTGAAAGCCAATTTATTTGTTTAACTGCTTTTTTAAATATATCTTTGCTCTATTATTATAATGACGTAGTATGGCATTTATTGATGATGAGATAAAAAAGGCTTGTGAGGTATTGTCAAAAGGTGGTATTATCCTCTACCCTACCGATACTATTTGGGGTATTGGTTGCGATGCTACCAACGATGAGGCTGTAAAAAGGGTATTTGAAATTAAACGCAGAGCTGACAGCAAAGCATTGATTGTTTTGATTGATAATGCTGTTAAAATTGATTTCTACACTGATGCTGCCCCTGAAATTACTAAAGATTTAGTGGAGGTTGCTAATAAACCTTTGACTATTGTTTATCCTCGCGGTAGAAATTTATCTCCCCTGCTACTCTCTGATGATGGTAGTGTAGGCATTAGAGTTACTGCGGAGGAGTTCTCAAAAAAACTTTGCTACAAATTTAGGAAGGCTATTGTATCTACTTCGGCTAACATAAGTGGCGAGGTTGCTCCCAAAAATTTTAAAGAGATTACAGACTATATTATTGATAGTGTTGATTACATTGTTGATTTTAGACGCGATGATGTTAGCCAACCTTCGGCATCGAGTGTTATAAAGGTTGATGACGGTGGTGTTATTAAGATTATTAGAGAATGATTAACAAAAGGTTAAAGAGACGTTATATTCTGTGGGACTGCTTTGCTGCTTTAGCAACGTGGTTTACATTTAATATATATCGTTACAATATTTTACCTCTTGAAGATATGTATGGTTCGTTCTTGAACTTTATATCTACCCCCCGAACTATTATTGCTCAGATTGTTTACCCATTGGGAATGATGTTAATCTTCTATCTCTCGGGGTACCACAACAGAGTTATTTTTAAGTCAAGAGCAGGAGAGTTTGTTAGCACCTTCATTTCTATTGCTATATGGGTGTTATCAATACTATTCTTCTCATTAATGAACAAATATATTTATACCGAGTATAACTACAATCTTGTTCTTTCTCTATTTATTATTGGCTTTACTTGGGTATATTGTGGCAGATGCTATATTACCTCTGTTACTGCAAAACAAGTTCATAGTGGAGCAATAGGATTTAACACTCTTGTTATTGGATGTAGCAGTGGTGCGGTAAAACTTGTTGAATCAATCAAGAACCTAAGATATTCGGTTGGTTACGATATTGTGGGATATGTTAAATTGAAAGGAGAAGAGAACACTACAACAAATCTTCCTGCATATAACCTTGAGGATTTAGACGAGGTTATATCAAAAAATAATATCAAAAAACTCATTGTTGCTCCAGAACATAATGACAGAGCAAAAACTTTTAACATTATAAACTCGCTATATAAATATGACTTGCCTATTATGTTAGAGGCAAGGGAGTATGAAATTCTTACTTCAAGAATCAGATTGTCTGATATTTATGGTGCTCCATTTGTTGATGTGAGTGTTCTTTCTTTGTCGGATGCCGAAGAGAATATTAAACGTTTTTGTGATATTATTCTCTCTACTCTTGCTCTTATCGTACTCTCTCCTCTTATGTTGTATGTTGCTATAAGGGTAAAACTCTCATCTAAAGGCAATATTATTTACAAGCAAAAACGTATTGGCTTTAAACGTAAAGAGTTTACTATGTATAAATTCCGCTCAATGGTGGAGAATGCCGAAGAGGAGACCCCTTTGCTTTCAAGTCCTAATGACAAGAGAATTACCAAGTTTGGTCACTGGCTGAGGAAATACCGCATTGATGAACTTCCCCAATTTTGGAATGTAATTAAAGGGGATATGTCGTTGGTTGGGCCTCGCCCCGAAAGAAAATATTTTGTTGACAAAATTATTGAACGCGCGCCATATTATAGTCTGCTTCACAGAGTTAGACCTGGTATTACATCGTGGGGGATGGTTAATTATGGGTACGCTCGTAATATTGATGAAATGATTGAACGATTAAAATTTGACATTATATATTTGGAAAATATGTCGCTTTTAATTGATATTAAAATTTTATTTTATACTATAAAAATTGTTTTTACTGGTCGCGGAATGTAATTTTTATGATTAGCAGATTAGAAAATTTTACATTAAAATTAGCCATCTGGAGAGAAAAACATATTCCTGAAAAGAATTTAATTCTCATATTGAGCCTCGTTATTGGTATAGGGGCTGCAGGTGCTGCTATGTTATTGAAATATATTATCCATTTTATACAGGACGCTCTTACTGAGCACTTCTCAATTGATGGCGCCAACTACCTATTCTTGGTTTACCCCTCGATAGGTATTCTACTATCATGGTTATTTGTCAAGTATATTGTTAAGGATAATATTAGCCATGGTGTTACTCGTGTTCTTCATGCTATTGCCCAACGCAAAAGTAGGCTAAAGCCTCATAACACGTATAGTTCACTTATAGCAAGTTCTATTACTATTGGCTTTGGTGGTTCGGTGGGAGCAGAGGCCCCTATGGTTTATACTGGGGCTGCTATTGGTTCTAATATTGGCAGGATATTCCGACTTGATGCCCGACAACTTATGTTACTTGTTTGCTGTGGTGCTGCCGCTGGTATTGCCGCCATTTTTAAGGCTCCAATTGCTGGACTTCTTTTTACTATTGAGGTGTTAATGTTTGAACTTACAACCGCTTCGGTTATGCCACTTATGATTTCGGCAGCAACTGCGGCAACAGTTATATATATTTTTGATGGTCCTATGCCTGAGTTTAGGTTTGACCATACTGAAATATGGAAGGCTCAAAGATTTCCGATTGTGTTAATGCTGGGTATATTCTGCGGTTTTATCTCGCTGTACTTTACTCGTACAATTTTGGTTATGGAGAAGTTGTTTGGAAAACTTAATAGCAAACCATGGCTTAAATTTGCTATCGGTTCTATTATTTTAAGTACTGCAATATTTTTCTTACCTCCTCTTTATGGTGAGGGTTACGACTCTATTGAACAGATTATCAGCGGTAATGCTCAGGCTATTACAGAGGAGAGTTTCTTTTATGAGGGTAGAAATAGTTTCTGGATTCTAACTCTCATGATTGCTCTTATAATAATGTTTAAATCGTTTGCTACGGCCGCCACCAATGGTGCAGGTGGTGTAGGTGGAACATTTGCCCCAAGTTTGTATGTGGGTTGTATGTGCGGATTTATTTTTGCTTTCATATTTAACCACTTTATTGAGATGCCCGACCCTCTTTCGCAAAAGAACTTTGCTTTGATGGGTATGACTGCTGTTATGGCTGGTGTTATGCATGCTCCTCTGATGGCTCTCTTCTTGACTGCTGAATTGACAGGTGGATATGATCTTTTCCTTCCGCTGATGATTGCTTCGCTATCATCATATGGCACAGTTAGAATTTTCAGTAGTCATAGCATATATACTCACCGCCTTGCTAAACGTGGTGAACTTATTACACATCACAAAGATAAAGCAGTGCTTACTCTTCTTAAAATGAATAGTGTTATTGAAACTGAGTTGCTTACCGTTAGACCTGAAATGGATTTGGGAGAGATGGTGCAGATTATATCAAAATCAAATAGAAATATATTCCCTGTTGTTGATAATGATAACAACTTCTTGGGTATGGTTGTATTGGATGATATTAGAAATATTATGTTCCGTCCGAAGTTGTATAAACGTTTTCACGTTAGCAAATTTATGGTTACCCCTCCTGCAAAGATTGAACTCGGATTACCCATGGAGCAGGTTATGAGAATTTTTGATGAAACAAACGCTTGGAATTTACCTGTGGTGGATAAGGGCAAATATATTGGGTTTGTTTCTAAATCAAAGATATTCAACTCATACCGAAGAGTGCTTGTTCACTACTCAGAGGATTAAAGATTATTTTATAAAAAAAAGGATTTTAATTTAAGACAATGAATAGTAAAGATATAAGAATTGTTTATATGGGTACTCCTGATTTTGCTGTGGAGAGCCTTAAAAAACTTGTTGAAGGTGGCTATAATGTTGTGGGCGTAGTTACTATGCCCGACAAACCTGCCGGAAGAGGTCAGAAGATTAAATACTCCGCTGTTAAGGAGTATGCTTTGAGTAAAGGTCTTTACATTATGCAACCCGAAAGACTTAAAGATGAGTCATTCCTTGCTGAACTTGCATCCCTTAATGCTGATTTACAGATTGTAGTTGCATTCAGAATGTTACCAGAAAGTGTATGGAATATGCCTCCTTTGGGAACTTTTAATTTACATGCCTCACTATTGCCTCAATATAGAGGCGCTGCTCCTATTAACTGGGCTATTATGAATGGCGACAAAGAGAGTGGGGTTACAACTTTCTTTTTGACACACGAGATTGATACTGGCAATATTATTATGCAAGAGAGAGTTGCTATTGGTGATGATGATTGTGCAGGAACTCTACATGACAATCTTATGTATGTTGGGGCTGATATGGTATGCAAAACAGTTGATGCTATTGCAGAGGGCAACATTACTACAAAGGAGCAACCTATGGATATTGAACTAAAGGCTGCTCCTAAGATCTTCAAGAATGACTGTAAAATTGATTGGAGCGAAAGTGCTGAAAAGATTCGCAATAAAGTTAGAGGTCTTTCGCCCTACCCTACCGCTTGGGGTGCATTGGATTTGGGCAACGGAGAAGAGCCTTTAGCCGTTAAAATTTTTAGCGTTGATATTATTGAGGAGAATGGAAAGACAGGTACTATTAAAACTGATGGCAAACATTTTATTGAGGTATATTGCGGTGATGGTGCATTAAGAATTTCATCTCTTCAACTTCCGGGAAAGAAACGTTTAACAGTAGAAGAGTTACTTAGAGGCTACTCTTTTAATGAATATTGCAAGTTTGTTTAACAAGGGGTAAATATTCTTTCTTTATAAAAAAACAATCGTCTATAATTAAAAGTAATTGGGCGATTTTTTTTTATACAATATTAAATTTTAGTTATTAGATAAGTTTTTTGTTAAAATTAACATTTATCGTAAAAATAATTTGCTCCATAAATTATACTTTTGCATAGTATAAAATAGTTTCCATCTAATTAATAGATTTAATATGCAAATAGATATTCCTACTGGTAAGATTTCAAAATGCTGGAAATTCTTTAAAGATATATTTTATAAACTAAAAAATATACCTCGTAAATATATTTATATTCTTATTGGTATTCTTATAATTTTTATAGGAGTTATTGTTTGGATATATTGGCCCAAGCCATTACCTCCTCAATATCCCACTGTTTTAGCAGAACCTGTAAGCAGAGAAAATGTTGAGATTTACGTTGAATATGCGGGTAAAATTAAGGCTAAACAACATGTAGAGATTAGAGCTAGGGTTGAGGGTTATTTAGAAAAGATGTTTTTTGAAGAGGGTGGTTATGTTAAAAAGAATGACATTCTTTTTGCTATTGACCCCCAAGTATATAGTGCTAAAGTTGAAAAGGCTAAAGCCCAACTAAACAAAAACCAAGCGCTTGAACTAAAAGCAGAACAGGATTATAAACGTATTAAACCTCTTTATGAACAAAATGCTGCCAGTCAGTTGGATTTAGATAATGCTATTGCCGCATATGAGGCGGCTAAGGCTGAAGTTATTATGAGTAAAGCAGACTTGACTCAAGCAGAGATTGCATTAAGTTACACTGAGGTTCGTTCTCCAATTTCGGGATACATTAGCGAAAGTTCTGCTGATATTGGCACATTAGTGGGACCAGGCGGAAAATCACTACTTGCGACAATGGTTAATAGCGATACTGTTGAAGTAAATTTCAGTATGACAGGATTGGATTACTTAAAAAGTAAGGAACGAAATGTTAATCTTGGTAAAACTATTGAAGAACGAAACTGGAATCCATATATAACAATTACATTAGCCGATGATACAGAGTATCCAATACATGGTCTTGTTGATTTTGCAGATCCTCAAGTTGACCCCAATACTGGTACTTTTTCGGTAAGAGCACAAATGCCTAATCCTGACCATATACTTTTGCCTGGTCAGTTAACAAAGGTCAAACTTCTTATGGACGTGCATGAAAATGCTGTGGTTGTTCCAACTAAGGCTTTAATTATTGAAAAGGGCGCTGCTTATGTTTTTGTTGCAAGAAAAGACTCGGTTGTGGAAAAACGCTTTATTGAGTTAGGCCCCGAAGTAAAAAACAGGGTTGTTGTAAGCAGAGGATTGGGTGGCAATGAAATGATTATTGTTGAGGGGTATCATAAACTAAGTCACGGAATGCGTGTTAATTTGATAAAATCGGACAACAATGAAAAGTGATTTTTTTATTGACCGTCCGATTTTTTCGATGGTCATATCAATTCTGATTTTGATAATTGGTGTTATTGGCTTATGGATGCTTCCTGTTGACCAATATCCTCAAATTGTTCCTCCTGTTGTTAAGGTGTCGGCTTCATATCCTGGAGCAAGTGCCGAAACTGTATCCCAAGCCGTTGCTACCCCTATTGAGCAAACCTTAAATGGTACTCCCGGCATGATATATATGGAGTCACAAAGTACAAATACCGGTACTTTCTCTGCTACTCTTACTTTTAATATTGACAGCAATGCCGACTTAGCCGCTGTTGAGGTACAAAATAGAGTTAAAGGGGCTGAAGCCAGATTACCTCTTGAGGTTATTCAAAATGGTATTTCTATTGAAAAACAGGCTTCGAGCAAGTTGATGACCATAGCACTTAAATCAACCAATCCAAATTTTGATGAGATATATTTGAGCAATTATGCCACATTAAATGTTTTAGACCAACTAAGACGTGTTAATGGTGTTGGTCAGGTTTCAAATATTGGTAGCAGATACTACGCTATGCAAATTAAGGTGAGACCTGCAAATTTGGCTGCTCTTGGCTTAACGGTTCAAGACATTCAAAAGGCTATTAAAGAGCAGAACAGAGAGTCTGCCGCAGGAGTGTTAGGGCAACAACCCATAGTAGGTAATGATATTACAATTCCTATTGTTGCACAAGGTCGCCTATCAACAGTAAACGAATTTGAGAACATTGTTATAAAAACAAATAAAGATGGCTCTATATTGAGATTGAGAGATGTTGCCAAAATTGATTTGGAGGCTCAATCGTATAACACCGAAAGTGGTATCAACGGAGAGAATGCTGCCGTATTGGAGATAAAGATGCTACCGGGTATGAATGCTATGGAGGTGTCAAATAGGGTTAAAGAGAAGATGGAGGAGATAAGCAAGAGTTTCCCCGAAGGTATTACTTATGACATTCCTTTTGATATGACTGAGTACATCAGTCAATCAATCAGGGAGGTTTATAAAACTCTATTTGAGGCTCTTCTGTTAGTGATTTTGGTTGTATTCTTATCTCTACAAAATTGGCGATCTACATTAATTCCCGCTGTTGCTGTTCCAATATCTTTAATAGGAACTTTTGGAGTTATGTTAATCTTTGATTTTACTCTTAACACCTTAACCTTGCTTGGACTTGTTCTCTCTATTGGTATTGTTGTAGATGATGCTATTGTTGTTGTTGAGAATGTTGACAGACATATCAGAGAGGAGAATCTTTCGCCATACGAAGCAACAAAAAAGGCTATGAAAAATTTAGGCGGGGCTTTAATAGCAACCTCTTTAGTTTTGTGTGCCGTATTTATTCCTGTTAGTTTTTTACCCGGCATATCGGGTATTCTATATAGACAATTTACTATTACCATTGCCGTTTCGGTTATTATATCAACAATTGTTGCCCTTACATTAAGCCCCGCTATGTGCGCAATGGTTCTAAAAAAGGAGGATATTGATAATCAGCAAAAAAAGAATAAAGTTTTCAGAGTCATTAATAATGCTTTGGATAGCGGTAATCGTTGGTATAAGAATGTTATAAACAAATGGCTTAATAATTCTAAAAGAGTTTTTATATTCTTTGGTATCTCCATTGTAATTATAATAATTATGATGAAGTTTGTTCCTCAAAGTTTCATTCCTCAAGAGGATCAAGGTTATTTTACCGTTGAACTTGAACTGCCAGAAGGGGCTTCGCTTGAACGCACAAGAGTTGTTACCGATAGGGCTATTGAATATTTAAAATCTTTGCCCGATGTTCGCCATGTTATGAATGTTACTGGTTCAAGTCCAAGACATGGAACCAACCAATCGAGAAGCCAACTGACTGTGGTAATGAAGCAATGGGAAGAGAGGGAGAATAAGAACTTATCTATTTTTATGGATAGTGTCAGAAATCACCTGAATAAATATCCCGAAGCCATTGTTCTGATAAGTTCTCCTCCTGCTATTCCAGGTATTGGCTCTTCTGGCGGATTTGAAATGATTATTGAGGCAAAAGGGAATACAACATACGATGAGTTAAAGAGTGCTGCTGATACAATTCTTTTCTACGCATCTAAGCAAAAAGAACTTTCAAGAGTAAGTTCTTCTATTCAAAATGAAATTCCTCAACTATATATTGATGTTGATAGGGATATGGCCAAACTTATGGGTGTATCCGTTGCCGATATTTTTACAACAGTGAAAGCGTTCACTGGCTCGGTGTATGTAAATGACTTTAATCTATTTAATAGGGTTTACAGGGTTTACCTTCAGGCTGATGCACCTTTTAGAGCAAATCAAAGCAATATGAACCTGTACTTTGTTAGAGGCAATGGTGGAGAGATGATTCCAGTTACATCGTTAGGCTCATCTTCTTATACTACGGGGCCTGGTACTATTAAAAGATTTAATATGTACTATGCCGCTTCAATTACTGGTGAGGCAGCACCTGGTTATAGTTCGGGACAAGCAATGGCGAGTTTAGAAAAGATTGTTAGAGACAAGGTTAATAAAAATATTGGTATTGAATGGAGCGGACTTTCATATCAGGAGAAGGAACAGAGCGGACAAACTGGTTATGTATTATTATTAGCACTGCTCTTTGTATTTTTGTTCTTGGCTGCTCTTTATGAAAGTTGGACTGTTCCTATTGCTGTACTTCTATCTCTTCCTATTGCTTGCGTTGGAGCATTCTTTGGCATTGTTATTTTTGGATTGGAAAATAATATATACTTCCAGATTGGTTTAGTTATGCTGATTGGTTTAGCCGCTAAAAATGCTATACTAATAGTAGAATTTGCAAAAGAACAGGTTGATAAAGGTGTTGACATTGTTGATGCTGCTATAAATGCCTCAATCAAGAGATTTAAGCCAATTATCATGACCTCTCTTACATTTGTGTTAGGTATGATTCCTCTTGTTCTTGCTACTGGTCCAGGCTCAGCAAGTAGACAAGGGATTGGTGTTGGTGTATTTTTTGGAATGATAATAGCAATGTCTATTGGTATTGTTTTAGTTCCATTCTTCTTTGTTTGGATATATAAGGTAAAAGATTATTTGAAAAATAAAAAACTTAGACAATGCAGAAGATAATTATAACTATTGTTTGTGCTTTTACTCTTATTGGTTGCGGTGTCTCAAAACATTGTAAAGAGCCTCAAATTGAGTTGCCCGAACAGATTGTAAAAGATTTACCTCAAGATTCAACTTGTATTGCTGATATTTCGTGGAAAAAGATTATAAATGATTCTCTTCTTATTGACATAATCAATAAAACTTTGGAGTACAATAAAGATATTCTTGTTGCCGAGGCAAGGGTTAGAGAGTTTGAACGATTACACAAAATAAAAAGAGCCGATTTAGTACCATCTATTGATGTTAATGCATACGCCGATCGCGAAACATTAAATTATAATGGTGCTGGAAAAGACACAGATATTGAAGTTGGTGCTAAATTATCTTTTTCTTGGGAAATTGATTTGTTTGGAAGATTAAGATGGAGCAATAAAGAAGCGAAAGCAAATTACTTGAAAACAATTGAGGCAAAACAGGCTTTGCAGGTTTGCTTAATTGCTGAAGTTGCATCATCTTATTTTGAACTGGTTGGGTTGGATAGGGAACTTTTAATTGTTCAAAACACTCTTGATACAAGAAAAGAGAATGTTGAACAAGCAAAAATAAGATTTAAAGGTGGTTTGACATCAGAAATTCCATATCAGCAGGCACAGGTTGAGTATGCCAAAACTGCAGCAATGATTCCTAACCTTCATAAAAAGATTAAGGAGAAAGAGAATGAAATATCTTTTTTATGTGGCTCTATGCCAACTGACATAAGGAGGTCTAATATTCACTCTATTATTATGCCTGATATTGCTCTGCAAATTGGTATTCCTTCGGAGTTAATTAAACGTCGTCCAGATATTAGAGAGGCAGAACAGGCTCTACAAGCAGCAATGGCTAATGCTGGTTATAAATGGGCTGAAAGATTTCCTAAGTTTGTTTTTGGTTTTGATGTTGGTTTTGAGAATGATGGTTTCAGAAACTTCATTAAATCGCCTATTACTTATTTAATTGGAGAGTTAGCGGCTCCCCTGTTCAATATGGGAAAACAGAAAGCGAGATATGAAGCAGCATTAGAGGCATACGATATTAAACGTCTTGAATATGAAAAAAGAGTTATTCTTGCTTTTAGAGAAGTTAATGATGCTGTAAACTCATATACCGCCGCTGTTGAAAATTGCCACTTAATGGAGAGTTTGAAACACTCTTCAGACAAATATGTAAAATTGGCTCAAGTTCAGCATATTAACGGGCATATCAACTATCTTGATGTACTTGATGCTCAACGTAGTTACTTTAATGCTGAGATAAATCACAGTAATGCAATAAGAGATCAATTTCTGGCTCTTATTGACCTATATAAATCGTTGGGTGGCGGTGTAATAAATAACCAATAAAATAACACAAGAAGAGGAGGAGGAATGAATAAAAACAGACTACTCTGCTCTACGTAGCATATATAGATTCATAACTTAACCTTGAAATTGAAAGTAACTCAAAGGGGAGAGATGTCAAAAGACACTCTCCCCTTATTTCTTATATTCTTTTTTTGGGCGGAAGATGGATAATTAAAACGCATTATCATCTCCTTTAAATATTCCCCAAAATGTTAATAATAATATTTTCACATCAAGGAATATATTCCAATGTTCGAGATACCATACATCATACTCTACTCGTTTCTCCATCTGCTGAAGAGTTTTTGTTTCGCCACGATAACCATTAACTTGAGCCCATCCTGTTATTCCCGGCTTTATAAAGTGTCGAACCATATATTTGTCTATCAGTTTTGAGTAGTCTTCGGTATGCTTTAACATATGCGGACGTGGACCTACTAACGACATATCTCCCTTAAAGACATTGAAAAATTGAGGAAATTCATCAAGGCTTGTTTTTCGTAAGAATGCTCCTACTTTTGTTATTCTGCTATCCCCACGCTCTGCCTGTTTTGTATCACTATCCTTGTTTATCTTCATGGTCCTAAATTTAAGACAATCAAAATCTCGTCCCATATATCCTGTTCGTTTTTGACGGAACAAGACTGGACCTGGTGATGATTTCTTGACAGCAATTGCAATAGGCAGATACCAGAATGGTGAAAAAATTATTACAATTCCAGAAATTAGAATATCCATTGAACGTTTTACAAATCGTGCCAGCCAGCGTTGTAATGGTTCTTCTCGCACCGACAATAGTGGTACTGCTCCTATCATTCCATAACTTAACGTACGTGTCATAAAACGGCGCACCTCAGGTACAATAAAGAATCGAATTGTATTTCGTTCTGATATTTGCAACATATTTATTATATACCCATCTTCAGCACTGGGTAAAGCACAATAGAGTTCATCTACTTTATTATCGATACAAAATTTCTCTACCTCTGATATATCTCCACGATATAGTGCAGCAATTTTTGGTTCTTCGGGTTTTACACTATCAAAGAAGCCTAAGAACTTATATCCGTAACCAGCATTAGATTGCAACTCCTTATACAAGATTTGACCTGTTTGTCTTGCCCCTACTATTACTACTCTTTTAAAGTTATATCCACGTTTGCGATAGTAGCGTATTATCTTGTTTGCGGCAAACCACCAACTATTCAAAAACAGGAAGAACGATACAAAATAGAATAATTGCACTTTTGTTCCTACCTCAACATTAAAGAACATTGAAAGCGACAAGAATATAAGTACAAATACTACTAATGATTTTAGAGTCTTCGATAGTAATAGGTCAATGTGAGTTATACGCTCGTTATAGACATCGCTAAATGCATACACAACAGGCATATACGAAACATTTAGCAAAATCCAACCTATTCTCCAATCAAATGAACTAATGACTACTTCAGGCAGAATAAGATAACTTAATAGAAAAGATAGGTTTATACAAATAAAGTCGCCTAATACTATTATCCATCTTATTAATCTTCCCTTACCAATATTTCCCATTTCCCGAATTTTTTAGATTCTTACAAGTTTTTATCTATTAATTCTATCTTGGCTATTATCAACTCCATATCCTCATCGAGTTTCTTTATCTTACGCTCCATCTCTTTTATGAATGTATTTCCTTGTTTTGATGAAGCGCTTAAAAATCCGAGATTATTTTGGAGTGTCTGTTTTTCGGTTTTAATACGGTCGTATGCTCTTACGAGTTTTTCTCGCTCACTATATAGTTTTCCGCTATTGCCTCCTCTTATTGATGTTTCGTATGCCGACAATCTTGCGCTCTTGTTCTTTATATTTAAACGATTAAACTGTTTATCAAGTTCTGACTTAAAGGCTTTATTTAATTTATCTTTCTCTTTGAATGGTACAAATCCAATTGAATTCCACTCTGCTATGATTGAACGTAATTCGGTCTCTGCAACAGATGTATCTAACGACTCATCAAACGATTTAAGTTTCTCTAATATTGCAAGTTTTGCCTCGAGATTCTTTGCCTCCTCCTCGTTTTGTTGTTTCATAGCCTCGCTCTTTTTCTCAAAGAAGTAGTCGCATGCTGATACAAAACGTTTCCATATAGAGTCAGAATATTTACGAGGTACTGCTCCTATTTTTTTCCACTCTTTTTGGAGTGAAATCATCTTCTCTGTTGTCTTTTGCCATTCAGTGCTATCTTTTAAAGCCTCGGCCTTTTCACACAATCTTTGTTTTGCCTCTAAATTTGATGTAAATGTATCTTTTACCTCTTTATAGTATTCCGATTTTTTTGTAAAGAAGTTGTCACATGCTTTGCGGAAACGCTCAAATAATTGTGTATTTATTTTGTGTGATGCAAATCCTAATGTTTTCCATTCTGCTTGTAGATTTAAAATCTCTTTTGTTTTCTCTTCCCATGCTGAAAACGAAGTAAGAGTCTCAAAATCTACAGCTTCTGCCTTTTCGCATATTGCAATTTTTGCTTCTTCAGCCTCTTTCTCTTTTGCTTTTATATCTTCAAAGTGCTTTTGATGACGTCTATTCACTTCGGTTGACGCATCTTTAAATCTTTGCCATATTGACTCACGTAACTCTCTATCAACAGGACCTATTTCACGCCACTCATCGTGCAATCTTTGAAGTGCCTTGAATGCCGCTACTACATCTTTCTCTTCAGATAATTTCTCGGCTGCCTCGCACAATGCTGTTTTTTGCTCAAGATTCTTTTTGAAGTCGTAATCGCGTAACTCTTTGTTAATTTTTAGCATATCGTAAAATTGCTCAACATAGAGTTGGTATGTTTTCCAAATTTGAGTTACCGCAGTTGCTGGAATGTCGGTAATACTTTTGAACTTTTGTTGTAGTTGTTGAAACTCTGAATATCGTTTGTTTACATTGTCAGCATCGGCTATTAGTTGAGACATCTCATCCAACACCGCCTGTTTTTGCGCTAAATTTGCTTGGCGTTGTTGCTCCTGCTCTGCAAGATATTTTGCTTTTTTCTCTTTATAATTTTGTATTGCTGCCTTCAAACGCTCTTCTAAGTCATCAACTGGCACAACAAAGGGAGTTTTCTCCTCCTCTTCTGTCTGTGAAGTTTCATACTCTGCACGAGCAACTTCATACTCTTGCATTCGTAGTTTATAATAGTGTTGTTTGAGTTGCTCTATCTCTCCCCTCACTTCTGAAACTTCTCTTTCTATTGCTCGTTCAATCTGTTCTATAACTTCTATTCTTGTGGCAGGAAACGACAACTCCTCTTTTTGTATATCTTCACTAGTAGTATCAGAAGTCACTTGTCCTGAATCTACTACAATCACACTCTCTAATTCTACAATTTCATTCTCATTCATTACTGAATCTTTTAATTCTGTCATAGCTATACAAGTTTATGGAGTCCGAAGACTCCCCATCCACAATAATTTTATTTATACCAACTACTTTTCATTTTCGTTTGGCATGTTTACAATATACAAATGTATTAAATTTTTCTTTTAAAACAAATGTTTCTATTTTTAAATAATATTTTTTTATTACTTATCCTAAACTTTCTCTTCTGCTTGATAATATAACGTAGTGCTATTACTTGGCTTTAGATAGTTTTTTGCTACCTCCATAATTTGCTGGGGTGTTACTTTACGATACTTATCCACCTCTTCATTTATGTCACTGTCTAACATTTCGTAATAAGCAATATTTGCAGCCAATTCGTTTGCTCCAATATTCTCAAATAGAAAGTTCGACTCAAATTTGTTTACTACCTTTTCGAGTTCTCTCTTTGTCACTCTTTCACTACTTAACTTTGCTATCTCTGCCGATAGTGCTTTGTCGGCCTCCTCCATATTTACATCTGGAGCAAGACGCCCCACAACAATCAACAATCCTGAATCTACACTGCCTGTTATTGCGGCATCAACCATAGAGAATATCTTTTTGTTTTGCACCAACTCATGGTTTAATCGCGAAGATTTACCTGTAGATAGGATATCGGATATTAAATCAAAACAAGGATAATCTTTATGATGGCGAGATACCATGTGATAGACCTTATATATGTTTGAAGAGGGAACATTCCGACAGACTCTCTTCATTCGTGCCTTTCGTTGAGCGGGTTCATGGGGCAATGGAGAGGTATCTATTTGTTGAGGTTCAATATCTCCAAACCACTTCTCGGACAGCCTTATACACTCTGAAAATGTTATGTTACCTACAACCGATAGTATTGCATTATTGGGGGCATAATATTTTTGATAATAGTCTTTTACGTCACTCAATTTGGCATCGTATATATGTGATAATTTGTCCCCTATTGTGATTATTCGATAGGGATGTTTTTTGTATGCCAATTTGCGATATATTGCAGAAGCATCGGCATAATCTCTATTTAATATTCTCTGTTTAAACTCCTCTGCCACTACGTTGCGTTGTACCGATAAGTTCTCTTCTGTTATACAAAGATTAACCATTCTGTCACTCTCTAACCAAAATGCAGTTTCAACATTTTGATATGGTAATATCTCGTAGTAGTTTGTTATGTCTTGAGAGGTGTAAGCGTTATTCTCTCCTCCTACCCTTTGTAATACCTCATCAAAATCAGGAACCTTAGTTGTTCCCTCAAACATAAGATGTTCAAGAAGATGTGCATATCCTGTTTTACCGGGAGTGTCGTTTTTTGCACCTACCTTATATAACATATTTACCACTACTATCTTAGTATCAGGATCGTAGTGATGAACTATACGCAATCCATTTTTTAGAGTATATCTATTTATGTCTATCATCTTTCTCTATTTATACTGAACTACAAATATATCTTATTTTTACAATATGCTATCACAAATATTGTTTTTTGAGGATTTTATCTTCTTTTTTTGCATATTTTTTATATTTTTGCATTTTATGGGGAGTATGTTTGTTTTTGAACTCACACCCTATAATTATAATTATTTAACGATGAAAATTTATTTGGATTTGGCTGTAAAAGCAGCATTGTTGGCTGGAGAAGAGATTATAAAGATATATAACGATGAAAACTCTGATTTCAATATTGAGATTAAAGCAGACAACTCTCCTTTGACTATTGCAGATAAAATGTCGAACGAAGTTATATGTAAAGAGTTGAATACATCGTGTCTGCCTATTCTCAGTGAGGAGATTAAAAACAACCCTTACTCCGAGAGGAAAGAGTGGGACTCTCTTTGGATTGTTGACCCCCTTGATGGTACTAAAGAGTTTATTAAACGCAACGGAGAGTTTACAGTAAATATTGCTTTAGTAAAAAACGGCACTCCTATTTTAGGTGTTATATATATTCCTGTAAAGAAGACTCTATATTTTGGTGCAAAGAGCGAAGGCGCTTACAAAATTGAAGATTTTACTATTGAAAACTATAATGGTATAGGGCCCCTAATTAAAGCAAGTATGACAATGCCTTGCTACCAACAAGAGAGAGAGTTTAGAGTAGTTGCATCACGTTCTCACCTATCGCCTGAGACCGAAGAGTTTATTAATAAAAAAAAGGAGCAATTTCCTAACTTAGAGATGGTATCGGTGGGTAGTTCTATTAAAATTTGTCTTGTATGCGAAGGTAGTGCCGATGTTTATCCTCGCTTTGCTCCCACAATGGAATGGGACACTGCCGCCGGAGATGCTATTGCCCGTTCAATGGGAATTTGTTGTACCCTTACCGATGAATCAACACCATTAAAATACAACAAGGAAAATCTATTAAATCCTTGGTTTATTATTGAAAAATAAAATCTTTGATTATGAGTCTTGAAGCTATATTTGTATTGTGTGTGATTGTGGCAATGCTTGCTGTTTTGGCAACAGACAGAATGAGGCCAGGACTTACACTACTGCTGGTTGCCATTATATTTATGACTTTTGGCATCATCTCACCAAAAGAGATGATTCAAGGTTTCAGCAACAAGGGTATGATTACCGTTGCTATACTATTTTTGGTCAGCGAAGGCGTTAGACGTTCAGGTGCATTGGATTACTTAATAAAACTTATTCTTCCTCAAAAGAAGAGTACTGTTTTTGCTACCCAAGTTAGAATGTTGCCTATTGTTGCTGTTCTATCATCACTGCTAAATAATACGGCTATTGTGGTTATTTTTGCTCCTATCGTAAAGAAATGGGCAGAGTTCTATAAAATGCCTGTTAAGAAATTTCTTATCCCCCTCTCTTATGCAACCATATTAGGAGGTACTTGTACTCTAATTGGAACATCAACCAACCTTGTGGTAGCTGGTATGATGGATCAAGATGGATATACAATGAAAATGTTTGAAATATCTCACATAGGAATTATAACCCTTATTATTGGTTTGTTATATATTTTTGCAACATCTAAAAGATGGCTACCTAATGAGAAAGAGATCTCAAACAGAAGCAAAGACAATGAAACCAAAGAGTTCTATTTTGAATTCGCAATTAACACGAATAGTCCTTTTATTGGAAGTAATGTAATAAATGGACATAGTAATCTTTTAGCTCAAAACGATATAGCGGCCATTAAAAGGAATAACGAATTTATTGATATATCAGAGAAAGAGATAACTCTTGAAGAGGGGGATACTCTATTAATCTCCGGTAGGAGCATACATATTGAAAACCTTACAAAGACAGAGGGCATTACTTTAACCTCTATTAAAGATGCAGACCCTGACTTTATAAAAAAAGCAGAGAAAGTTGTTGAGGTTGTTCTTGCTCCTCGTTTCCCAGGTCTGAGAAAAACTTTAAAGGAATTTAATTTTCAAAGACGATATGGTGCTGCTATTATAGCAATTAAAAAAGATGGAAAGACTATAACATCGGGATTTGAAGATGTAAAATTTGAAGAGGGTGATGACTTGCTACTTCTTACCGATAACTCATTTATTGGTGCATGGGGCGAGAGTAGTGTTTTTCATCTAATGTCAGATGTAAGTGATTACGAGGCTCCTATGAAGAAGAATAGAAAATGGGCAGCCCTGATAATTCTAATTCTTATGGTTGCCGGCGCAACATGCGGAGAGTATCTACCACGCCTTAATGGTATGAAGTTGGATATGTTTTTCTTTGCATCATTGGCTCTTTTTGCGATGACCCTATTTAAACTCTACCCTGCAAAAAAATATACCAAGTTTGTAAGTTGGGATGTTCTGATTGCCATAGCATCGGCATTTGCCATATCATCAGCCATGCAGAATTCAGGTATTGCAGACGCCATCGCAAGCACTCTTATAAATATTTCAGGGGATTTAGGACCTATTGGTATGATTGCCACTCTATATTTTGTAACAACAATTATTACAGAGTTTATCACAAATAATGCTGCTGCCGCATTGGCATATCCCGTAGCACTCTCTATGGCTAATAATTTAGGAATAGACCCAATGCCATTCTTTATAACCATTTGTATGGCAGCATCAGCAAGTTTCTCTACTCCTATTGGATATCAAACAAACCTTATTGTTCAAAGTATTGGTGGATACAAATTTATGGACTTTATGAAAATTGGTGTTCCTTTGAGTATTATATGCTTAATAATAACAACTATATTTGTACCCCTTATTTATTGGGGAAGTTTAACCAATATTCCCGTTAATTTACCTTAATAATAACTTTAAATATAAAAGTATATGCCAACTGAAAATATATATCCCATATTCGACAGAATGCTTCAACGTAATGACAGAGAAAAACTTCTCAACCAACGTGGTGTTGTTCTTTGGTTTACTGGCCTCTCAGGTTCAGGCAAAAGTACCTTAGCCATAGCACTTGAGAGAGAACTACACAATGAAGGTTACGTGTGCAGGCTTTTGGATGGCGACAACATTAGAACTGGTATTAATAATAATCTTGGGTTCTCGGAGGAGGATCGCAAAGAGAATATTCGCCGTATTGCGGAGGTTGCTAAACTTTTTGCAGATAGCGGTATAATCACAATAGCATCATTTATAAGTCCTACAAACGAGGTTAGGAAAATGGCTGGCGAAATTATTGGTGAGAATGATTTTCTTGAGGTATTTATAAGCACCCCTCTTGAAGTTTGTGAACAACGCGATGTAAAAGGCCTATACAAGAAAGCAAGGGCTGGTATTATTAAAGATTTCACAGGTATATCTGCCCCCTTTGAGGCTCCCGAAAATCCTTTTGCAGAGATTGACACCTCAAAATTTACTATTGAAGAGTGTATTACAAAACTTAAAGATATTATTAAAAACAGAATAGCATTGTAATAATAGATATGAAAAAGAGTGATTTAGTTTTTATTGTTATTGTTGTTGCACTGTTTTTACCCTTCTTTGTATGCGATGCAGTTTACGAGTGGTATAAAACATTCAACTCGGAACACGCAATAGTAATGAGTTTCTTGAAGTTTGCCATACTCTCTACCATGGGCGAGATGATTGGTATGAGAATCTCAAATGGCAAATATATTACTAAGACTTTTGGTCTTATACCTCGTATGGTTATTTGGGGAGTGTTAGGCATTTGTATTGGTATGGCAATGACTATATTTTCTACTGGTGTGCCTGTATTTATGGAGGTGGCTGGTATGGAGAATGCCACTAAGATGCTTGCTGGAGAGTTGTGCTTAAATAAAGTATTGGTTGCATTAGCAATTTCTGTAGCAATGAATACTATTTTTGCTCCAGTATTTATGACATTCCACAAGATTACCGATACTCATATTTTGAATAATGGAGGTTCACTAAAGGCACTTATTACCCCAATTCCTTTTAGCAAGTACATAAGTGAACTAAACTGGAAAGTTCAATGGGGTTTTGTATTTAAAAAGACAATACCCTTCTTTTGGTATCCGGCACACACAATTACATTTCTTCTTCCGCAAGAGATGAGAGTTCTCTTTGCCGCTCTATTGGGAGTTGCCCTTGGCGTAATACTCGCTTTAGCAGCCGTTAAAAGTAGAAAATAATTTAAGCGAACACAACATAATAGCGAAGTGCAAATATATTTGTACTTCGCTATTTCTTTTATTAAGAGTATAAGATTTTTACATCTTTAGAGTATAATTTTATCTCTATAAATCCCCTTTTATATATAAAATATATATAAAGTGCTTAATATATGAGGAGTTATTTGTATCTTTGCAGAATATTTCTGAAACATTTATTATTAAGTATGAAAGAATACAATTTAAGTCACCTAAAAGAACTTGAAGCGGAAGCAATTCATATCATTAGAGAGGTTGCGGCAGAGTTTGAAAACCCTGTTATGCTATACTCTATCGGTAAAGACTCTTCTGTTATGGTTCGCCTTGCAGAGAAAGCCTTTGCCCCCGGTCGTGTTCCATTTCCTTTAATGCACATCGACTCTAAATGGAAATTTAAAGAGATGATTGAGTTCCGCGATAAATATGCAAAAGAGTTTGGTTGGAATTTAATTGTTGAGTATAATAAAGAGGCTTACGAAGCAGGTATCGGTCCTTTTACTCACGGAAGTAAAGTTCACACCGATGTTATGAAAACTCAGGCTCTTTTACAGGCTCTTGACAAACATAAATTTGATGCTGCTTTTGGTGGAGCAAGAAGGGATGAGGAGAAATCTCGTGCAAAAGAGAGAATATTCTCGTTCCGTGACCGTTTCCACAAATGGGATCCTAAAAACCAACGTCCTGAACTTTGGGATATATACAACGCAAAAGTTCAAAAGGGAGAGTCTATCAGAGTATTCCCTCTATCAAACTGGACAGAGTTGGATATTTGGCAATACATTAGATTGGAAAACATTCCTATTGTTCCTCTATACTACGCCAAAGAGCGTCCAGTGGTTAATGTTGACGGCAACTTGATTTTAGCGGATGATGATCGTATGCCAGAAGAGATGAGAGCAAAGGCTGAGATGAAGATGGTTCGTTTCCGTACTTTGGGTTGTTATCCATTAACTGGTGCTGTTGAATCAGAGGCTGATACTATTGAAAAGATTGTTGAAGAGATGATGATTACAACTAAATCAGAACGTACTACTCGCGTTATTGACTTTGACCAAGAGGCAAGTATGGAACAAAAGAAGAGAGAAGGATATTTTTAAGAACCTGTTTTTAATTTTTTAGAAGATGAGTCAAACATTAAATATTAAAGAGTTTTTAGATCAAGACGAAAAGAAAGACCTTTTACGTCTTCTTACCGCAGGTTCGGTTGATGATGGAAAATCAACTCTCATTGGTAAACTTCTTTTTGATAGTAAAAAATTATACGAGGACCAGTTAGATGCTCTTGAGAGAGATAGTGAGCGTGTTGGTAATGCTGGAGAAAACAATATTGACTACGCTCTTTTGTTGGATGGTTTAAAGGCCGAACGTGAGCAAGGTATTACCATTGACGTTGCTTATCGTTACTTCTCTACCAACAAACGCAAATTTATTATTGCCGACACTCCAGGACACGAGCAATATACTCGTAATATGATTACTGGTGGTTCTACTGCCAACCTTGCAATTATATTGGTTGATGCTCGTACTGGCGTTATTACACAAACTCGTCGTCACTCATATTTAGTATCGCTTTTGGGTATTAAGCACGTTATATTGGCTGTAAACAAAATGGACCTTGTTGATTACAGCAAAGAGGTTTTCGACAAGATTGTTAAGGATTATACAGACTTTATTGCGCCTTTGAATATACCCGATGTTAAATGTTTCCCTCTATCGGCTCTTAAAGGAGATAACGTAGTAAATAAATCGGATAATACCCCTTGGTTTGATGGTATTCCTCTACTTGACTACCTTGAGACTGTTGAGATTGCAAACGACAACAACTTTAACGATTTTAGATACCCCGTTCAATATGTTCTTCGCCCCAACCTCGATTTTAGAGGTTTCTGCGGAAAAGTTGCATCAGGCATTGTTCGCAAAGGTGATGAGGTTATGGCTATTCCTTCAGGTAAAACTTCAAGAGTTAAAGGTATTCATACATACGAAGGAGAGATTGATTGCGCTTTCCCTCCTCAATCAGTAACTATCACTCTTGAGGACGAGATTGACATCTCTCGTGGAGAGATGATTGTTCATACAAATAACAAACCAATCGTAAGTCGTAACTTTGAGGCTATGTTGGTATGGATGGACGAGAAGGGTATGAATCCCGATCAACAATACTTCATCAAACAAACCACTCACACAACACGCGTAAGAATTGACCAAATTCGTTACAAAGTTGATGTGAATACTATGGAGAAATCAGATTGCAAGGCTCTATCATTAAACGAAATTGGCAAGGCTGTTTTTGTTACTAACGAGCCTATATTCTTTGATCCCTATACTAAGAATAAAAATTGTGGTTCATTCATTATTATAGATCCTATAACAAACAACACCTCGGCTGTTGGTATGATTATTGGCGAAGTTGATGATAAAGATCTTACTTCAAAAATAACCCAAGAGGACAAAGCAGCAATGAGAGAAGGAAGGTCACTTGTTTCTGTTGCTGACCGCAAGAAACTTACTGGTGTTGATGGTAAAGTTTTTGTGGTTAACTCTGATAATAACGAGTGCCTAAATGAGTTTACTTACACTCTTGAACGCCGCTTGTTTGATATTGGGGCTATGCCTGTTGTTATTAACGCAAACGATGTAGAGAGCAAACAAGATGCAATGACTATTGCTAAAAAAATTGCTCAACAAGGTTACTCTGTAATTGTTGTAAATGGTCTAGCAGATAACGATGTAGTTGTTTGCAATGCTAAAGAGGGCAATATTGCAGAGAATGTTGAATCATTAATTTAAGAACAAGAGAATGGGATTTAATTTTCAGAAACTTCCTGCAAACACTTTAGTTGGTGCATCGTGGAGTACCTTTAAAGGTGTATGCGAAGGAAGAAGAGTTGACAAAAAGTACAAAAGTAAATATCGTTTTACTAAACTTATATGTCGTATTTTAAGTTCAATAAATTTTATTGAGAACAGGAGATATAAAAAGAAATTAGGCAATACAAAACTTAACGACTCTCCTCTATTTATTATTGGGCACTGGAGAAGCGGAACTACTTTTGTTCACAACGTTTTTGCTTGTGACAAACAGTTTGGTTACACTACAACTTACCAGACAGTCTTCCCTTTTATGATGTTTACCATAAAGTGGTTCTTCAAAAAGATGGCTGCATTGGCTATGCCTGCAAAACGCGAAGCCGATAATATGGAGTTGAGTACAGACCAACCTCAAGAGGAGGAATTTGCATTGTCAAATATGTCACCATACTCATACTATAATTTTTGGATTTTCCCTCAAGATACAGAAGAGTACAGAAGCAAATATCTTTTATTTGAGACTATCACTGAAGAGGAGAAAACTTCTTTTAAAGAGTGTTATGAGCGTTTGGTAAAGACCTCGGTTTGGGATACTAAGGGTAAAAGATACCTATCTAAAAATCCACCAAATACTGGCAGGGTAAAACTATTATTGAAGATGTTCCCAAATGCTAAATTTATATATTTAGTTCGCAACCCATACACTGTATTGGAGTCTACACGCAACTTCTTCTCTAAAACCATTCAACCCCTTAAATTGCAAGATTACTCAATGGAGGAGTTAGATAAAGATATTTTGGAAACCTACACTCGATTATATAATCGTTATGAGGCTGACAAAGATCTTATTCCTGAGGGTAACCTTGTAGAACTTAGATTTGAAGATTTTGAGGCTGATCCTTTTGGTAAAACTAAAGAGATTTATGAGAAACTTTCACTTGGTGGCTGGGATGAGGCAAAAGATGCTATTGAGGCTTACATTGGCAAAAAGAGAGGTCATAAAAAGAATGCTTATAAGTATAAACCCGAAACCGTTGAATTGGTTGATAAACATTGGGGATATGCTCTTAAACAATGGGATTATAATTTGGGAAACAAGGATTAATAACAGAAATCATTATACAGATAAAACGGCTACCAATTGGTAGCCGTTTTTCATTATCTATATTAGGGTTATTATCTGTTTAGTAATAAAATATACACTCCAATATAGTCTATTACATTGAATTTATTTTACAAAGGTATCTTATCAATACGACGTTGATGACGTCCACCCTCATAGTCGGTATTCAAGAATATCTTTGCTATTGCTTTCACTGTCTCTTCAGGGATAAATCTTCCTGGCATTACACATACGTTTGCATCGTTGTGCTGACGTGCCAATGATGCAATCTCCTCACTCCAACATAAAGCAGAACGAATACCTTGATGTTTGTTTAGTGTCATATTAATTCCGTTACCGCTTCCGCATACTGCGAAACCTGGATAGCAATCTCCTGCCTCAACTGCCGATGCTAATGGGTGTGCAAAATCGGGATAATCAACGCTCTCTGTTGAGTAACAACCAAAGTCTTGAACCTCAATTCCCATATCCAACAATAGAGACTTTATAACCTCTTTTGCCTCAAATCCTGCATGGTCGCATGCTAAACCAACAGGTAATCCTTCTTTTAAAATACTCATAATATAATAATGTTTATTTTTATTCCTTTTGCGAAGTTAGCATTTTTTTTTGAGTTTATATATAGCAAACCCCACTTTATTAAAATTTATTATTAGAGAAACAGAGAATAAAGTATTTAGTGTCATTATAGTCATTAAAGCGGTTAAATGCAAAGAGTTGAGAAACAAAAAAGCAACCATCGTAAGATGATTGCTTTTCTTGTTCATTGAGATATTTATTATTCTGCTGGAGTCTCCTCTGTTGCTGGAGCCTCTTCAGTAGCCTCGGCTACTGCCTCAGCTGCTGCTGCAGCTAATTCTGCTGCTTTCTCTGCACGTTTTTTAGATACCTCTTCTGCTTTTGCTGCATTTACTGCTTTCTCTGCATCAAGACGTTTTTTTACCTCTTCTGCTTTTGCTGCAGTTAATTGAGCTTTGATTGTTTCAACTCCTTTTTGTTTAGTTGACATCCAAGCCTCAAAACGTTTTTCAGCCTCTTCTGCTGTGAACGCACCTTTAGCAACTCCACCAAGAAGGTGTTTTTTCATAAGCACTCCTTGTGCTGAAAGAATGTTACGAGTTGTGTCTGTTGGTTGCGCACCTGTTTGTAACCAATATAAAGCCCTGTCGAAGTTCAAATTTATTGTAGCAGGATTAGTGTTCGGATTATATGAACCTATCCTTTCAATAAACTTACCATCTCGTGGTGCCCTGCTATCGGCGATTACAATGTGATAAAAAGGAGCGTCTTTGCGTCCGTGACGTTGCAATCTGATTTTTGTTGCCATTTGAATTAATTTTTTAAAGGGTTATTATATTTTTTAGCGTTGCAAAATTAATATTTTTTTTATAATTACACAAGAGTATCTACATTAATAATTGTATAGGGGAAATTCATCAAGCAATCAAGCAAATAGATCATCCACCAACCGCCATCTACTATCTACTATCTACTATCTACTATCTACTATCTACTATCTACTTAGTAATATTAGCAATTGTTGCTACCATTGTTGCCAACGATGCTGCACTTGTGGCAAATGCCAATATACTTTGTAAATTGAACTTAGATGCTCCCTTGTTAGGCACAATAATCTCGCATCCCGGTTGGATTACATTCTTACTATTTTTCTTTGCCTTCGCAATTTGTCCGTTCATATACAAAACATAGGTTTTGTTCTTTTTAGACTTGGGAGCATATCCTCCTGCTTGTTCAACATAGTGAGCAACTTTTTTATTGTCAGAAAAGACAACAGTATTGGGATATAGTACCGCTCCACTTATTCTGACTGTGTTATTAAACTCAGGTATATCTAAAATATCACCCTCTCTTAATACAACATCAATACTACTTCCTGGGTTATTTATTGCTTTCTCCAAGTCTATTCCTACATAATATTCATTACCTAACTCCAATTTTTTTACATCAAGTGAGTCACTATTTTGCGATACGAGGTCAAGAGTCTTCTCCATTTTAACTCTTTCATCATCGTTTATTCTACGAAGTAATCTTGCACCTTTAACGTATGCTCCGTCTATTACTCCTCCCGCTTTCTTTACAAGGTCGCTTAATCGCTCATTTCGTTGTGTAAGGGCATATGTTCCTTCGTACAATACCTCTCCTTTTATTTGGACATTTATCTGTCTTTTATATGCCGGACTTTTTCTAACAAATACTTGATCGTATGGTTCTAAAACAAAGCCGGGTGTTCCATCAATAACAAATCCCTCTTTAAGTGCAAATGAGAACATCTCTCCTGTCTCTTTTATGGCTTCTGTTCCTCTACTGTTTTTTATTCTTCGTGATATATCTACTCTCACTGTTGAGGCTGATTCTTTTAAGCCTCCTGCTTGGATTATTATATCCTCTATTGTTGTATTCTCAGCAAAGGGAAACTCTCCCGGACGTGCAACCTCACCAAATACTGATATTGTGCCTAAATCTTTAAGGTCATGAATACTTGGGATATACAATACATCGCCTTTTTGCAGTGGAATATCTGCGGATGAACCATTTAATATCCCTTTCACATCTACCTGCACAACCTCTAATGTTAAATCGTCATGCTCACGATGCATCACTGCTCGTCCTAAAAAGGCATCGCCCATTATTCCGTCTGCCTTCTCTATTAATTGTTTTACGGTTTTTATCTTATCTCCTAATTGATATACCCCCGGACGATACACCGCTCCTTTTATCTCCAATTTATTTTTAAAGCGATCAATTATTGCTCCCACTTCTGCTTTATCTCCATCCATAAGAGCAAACGTTGCATACTCATCACAATCTACTGTACAAATTTCGTACTCTTTATTATTCTTACGTGTTATAGTGATATACTCCTTATAGGCATTGCTCATGAAATCTCCAGAGAACGAAATCAAATCAGCGACCGTTTCGCCACTCTTCATTTCGTAATACATAGGACGTTTAACATTTCCTTCAATAGAAACAAGATTTTCGTATGTTGGCACTATTATAGCATCGCCATCTTGTAGTCGAGAATCTCCTATGCCATTTCCTTTTAATATATATTCATATATGTCAACCGAATCAACTTTCTTGCCGTTACGAACTATCTGTATATTACGCAAACTTCCTCTGTGATTTATTCCTCCTGCACTATATAATGCGTGAAATACTGAAGATAAAGATGATAATGAGTATGTTCCTGGTGTCTCTACTTCACCCATTACATTTACCTGTATTGTTCTTATTTGCCCTAACGAAACACTTATCCTTGAGTTGGCTTCATCTGAAATTCCCGAATATATTTTACCAAATTGCTCTTTTAGATATGATGTTGCTGCTTCAATAGTTTTTCCACTAAGATATACTAATCCTAAATCTTGAACTACTATATATCCGTCAGGAGATATTATCTCTCTTATACTATTTTGACTTACTCCCCAAATATCTATTATTACCTCATCGCCAGGTCCTAATTTATAGTTATCAGGTGTTGCAATGTTTTGAAGTGGAGCAAATGTTAGATCTCTATTTTGAAATATACTACGACCGAATATCTCTATTGTATCACCTTCAATAAATTGAGTATATGTTTTATACTGTTTTTCTCTCTCTTCAAGCAACAGTTCTTCATCTTCGGTTAAAAGTTTTTCTTCCTCAGCGTTCTCTTCTGTTGAGGATGTAGTTTTTGTTGTCTTGGATGTTCCTATTAATGTTGAAGTTGAAGAGGTTTTCTTAAGAGGGTTTACACTCTCTTTATCCTCTTCAAACATTTGAGAAGGAAGTTCAGCACTATTCCTCAATCGGTTTTTCTCAATTGCACTTTTGGCATTAATATTTTTTTTGTCATTCTCATACTGTGCTTTGATTCTTTCGGCTTGGGCACGTGTTACTCCTTTTGCTGCTAAATCTAACACTATCTGCTTTTGAGATACTCCTCTTTCTGTTGCTTTCTTTACGTATTCTAAAACTTCCTCATCTGACATAGTTTGTGCCATTACCGGAAGTGCTATAAAAGTAAGCAACAGCAACAATATGAAAACCTTCTTTCTCATAGTTTGATATTTTATTTCAGTCGTTTTTATTAAATGTTATAATGTGCAACATTATAACGTTGAAACATACTCATATATTGTATTGAGAATGATTTATTCTCAATTATTTTTCTTCTTTATTGTATATTTATCTCCAATACCAATTTTTTGTTACCAATAGTTGGTTATTTTCTATGCAAAATACTCTTTTTTAAGTATTGCCTCACTACTCTTTTGGTTATAACTTTGCATGTATCAATAAGAGTTTATAACCATAATAGTGTTATATATTTTCGTTTAGTTTATAAATTGGTTGAGTGAGGATAAATCGAGAGATTTCTCCTCGCTTTTTTTATTCCTCTATTAAGAAGTTTTGTTCTTTAATTATAGTTTGCCTATAACAATAGTGCAGATATTTTTTAACACGACAAAAGGACAACATTATAGAATGTCATCCTTCTGTCGAGTTTTATATACTTTTTTAGTTGTTCTCAGGACGTAATTTACGTACAACAACTCCTGCTTGCCACATCTCACTGTTACGCAACTCCTCTAACTCTTTATTTAGACCATCGCGATAACCTGGTTGGCTGTTAGTATCAATTGAACGTTGTGCCTCGTTTCCTTTTGCTACTTCGCTATACAACTCCTCGAATACTGGTTTTGAAGCATCACGGAATTTTTTCCACCAATCTAATGCTCCACGTTGTGCAGTTGTTGAACAGTTTGCATACATCCAGTCCATTCCGTTCTCTGCTACAAGTGGCATAAGTGATTGTGTTAACTCCTCAATTGTTTCGTTGAACGCCTCTGATGGAGTGTGTCCGTTTGCACGAAGCACTTCGTATTGTGCTGCAAAAATTCCTTGTATTGCACCCATCAATGTTCCACGCTCTCCTGTTAAGTCAGAATATACCTCACGTTTGAAGTCTGTCTCAAACAAATATCCTGATCCTACTCCAATTCCTAATGCTATTACGCGATCTTTTGCACGTCCTGTTGCATCTTGGAAGATTGCAAAACTTGAGTTCAATCCTCGTCCTTGCAAGAACATACGGCGCAAACTTGTTCCTGAACCTTTAGGCGCTACTAATATTACGTCAACGTCTGCTGGAGGAACAATTCCTGTACGCTCTTTGTATGTGATTGCAAATCCGTGTGAAAAATAAAGTGCTTTACCTGGAGTAAGAGCCTCTTTTACTGTTGGCCATACCTCAATTTGTGCTGCATCTGACAATAGATATTGTATAATAGTTGCACGCTCGCAAGCCTCTTTTATATCGAATAGTGTCTCACCTGGTACCCAACCATCAGCAACTGCTTTATCCCAAGTTTTTGAGTCTTTACGTTGTCCAACGATTACGTTAAATCCGTTATCTCGAAGGTTAAGACTTTGTCCCGGTCCTTGTACTCCGTATCCGATTACTGCTATTGTCTCGTTTTTTAAAACTTCTCTTGCTTTTTCCAATGGAAATTCCTCGCGGGTTACTACATTCTCTTCAACACCGCCAAAATTCATTATTGCCATAATTTTTTAATTGTTTATTAAGTTAATTAATTTATTATCTCGTTTTTAAAATAATTCTACATCTACATATTGTTGCTCCTCCATCTGTGGGTTTCATCTCTGCCACATAGTTATCAGGAGCTTCTTCAAATCGCATAAGAGAGAGTTCTTGATTGAAGTGCGCTTCGTTCATATAACTTATCTCAAAACGACTTATATACTTTGCGTCTAAATCGGTCATAGGAACCAGATTTACTATATGTTCAACTTGTTTACCACTGTTAAAGTGTCGGTTGTAATCTATATCTCCAGTCTTTACTCGATGTATAAAACCCTCACCTGAAGCAAGAGGTCTTACCTTACCAATTTTTTGCATAGGAGAAATTCGTTCTGAAATCATCTCATCCATTCCTGCAAACGAACTTATATCTAATGACTTGCGAGTTGTTAAGTCAATTACAAACCAAACTGAACGTGCATATCCATATATATTGCCTTCCGCATCCTTCATACAGAAATTACGCTCCGAAAAGTGCTTATTGCAATCTTCTATCCAAGTTTCAATGATTAATGTTTCGTATGGTTTTGGATAACGTTCCATCTCCAATGCCAATCGTGCCAATACCCATGCTTGGTTTTTAGGGGTAATATCGGCGTATCCTATCCCTAATATATCGGCATGCTCGGTTGCAACATCCAATATTTTGTTGGCAAGAAACTGCAATGTTACTTCGCGTTGTGCATTACAATCAGATGCTACAATATTATAGGTTTTTGAATACTCTTTTGGCTTAATCTCCATCCTACTCCTCCTCTAACTCTTTTCTACGCAACTCTTGACTCTCCAAGAATTTATCAACATGTTCAATTGTTGATTTTGTGATAGAGACTCTTCCTGATTTTACAAATTGCAATACTCCATATTGCTCAAGGTCTTGAAATAGGGCTTGCGTCTCTTCTGTGTGTCCAGTCTTCTCTATTATGGTATATACAGGATGAATTTCTAATATTCGGGCATTGTATTTTCTAACCAACTTTTCTAAACCTCCCACCTCTAATAGTGCTGGGGTTGAAACTTTGTATAGTGCTACCTCTTGATATACTATATCCTCTTCGGCATAATAGAATGCACGTATTACATCTATTCTTTTCTCTATCTGATTTACAACCTTTATTGCCATCGCTTCATCACAGTTTGTTGTTATCACAAACTTATGCACTCCGCTTATGGCTGATGCCGATACCGAAAGCGACTCAATGTTGAGTTTGCGACGGGTAAAGATAATTGATATTTGGTTTAACAGACCTACCTCATTTTCAGAGAGTGCTGTTATTGTATATAGTCTTTCCATTACAATTTATATATTTCGTCGCGGTTTAACATAACATAGTTTACACTCTTTCCTGTTGGTGTCATTGGAAATACCATCTCTTCCTTCTCTACTACTGCTTCAAGTAGATATGAACCATCATGTTGTAACATCTCCTCTATTGCTCCATCTAAATCTTCGCGCTTCTCTATTCTACGACCTTTTATTCCGTATGCTGCTGCCAATGCAACAAAATCGGGGTTTGACAGGTCTGTTTCTGAAAATCTTTGTTTAAAGAACAACTCTTGCCACTGACGCACCATTCCTAATACAGAGTTAGTAAGCAATACTATTTTCACATTTACGCCGTATGCCTTTATAGTTCCTAACTCTTGCAAGGTCATCTGTAATCCTCCGTCTCCTACAAACAAGCAGACTGTTCTTTCAGGTGCTCCAAATTTTGCTCCTACCGCTGCTGGTAATCCAAATCCCATTGTTCCTAATCCACCTGAGGTGATTACACTGCGTGGTTGCGAATATCCCGAATAGCGGACTCCCATCATCTGGTTTTGCCCTACGTCTGTTACTACAACTGCACTGTTATTAGTGTATTTTGATACTCGGTTTACCACCTCGCCCATCTTCAATGCTCCCTCTTTGGGAGAGACCTCTACATCTATTACTTTTATTCGTTCTTCTGTTTTGGGTCTCTCAAACATCTTAAGCCACTCTGAATGATCTGCACTTTCAACATATTCGGTTACTGCTGCAATGCTCTCTTTTGAGTTTCCTAAAACGGATAAATCAACTGGAACATTTTTATTAAATTCAGAAGGATCTATATCAAAGTGTATCTTCTTTGCTTGTCGTGCATAGGTATTAAGTACGGCAGTTACTCGGTCATCAAAACGCATTCCTACTGCTATCAACAAATCACATTCATTTGTCATTACGTTAGGTGCTACATTTCCGTGCATTCCTATCATTCCCATATTCAGTGGGTGAGAGGTTGGTATTGAAGACAATCCTAAAAGGGTTGTAGCAACTGGTATTTGAGCCTTCTCTATCAATGCCATAACCTCTTTTTCTGCTCCTCCTAATGTTACTCCTTGTCCTACTAACAGAAGAGGTTTCTTTGCCTCATTAATCATTCGAGCAGCCTCTTTTATTGATTGCTCGTTTAGTTTTGGATAGGGGTTATAACTACGTATATAGTTGCACTTTTTGTATTCAAATTCTGCCTCTTCTATTTGCGCATTCTTTGCAAAGTCAAGCATTACTGGACCTGGACGTCCTGTTGATGCTATATAGAATGCTCTTGCTACAGCCCATGCTACATCTTCTGCTCGGCGTATTTGGTAACTCCACTTTGTGATAGGTAGTGTTATACCCACAACATCTGTCTCTTGAAAAGCATCTGTTCCCAACATTGATGATGGCATCTGTCCTGCTATCACCACCATAGGTGTGCTATCCATCATTGCATCAGCAATTCCTGTAATTGTATTTGTTGCTCCAGGTCCTGAAGTTACTATTACAACTCCGGTTTTGCCAGACACACGTGCATATCCTTGTGCTGCATGGGTTGCTCCTTGTTCGTGACGAACCAATATATGTTTTAACTCTTTTTGATAATCATACATACAATCGAATACTGGAGTTATTGCTCCTCCTGGGTATCCAAACACTGTATCTACGCCTTCTGCAAGAAGACTTTTTATCAATATTTCAGAGCCTGTCAATTTCTCTTTTGCCATAATTGAATGGTAAAATTTGTTATTATTTTCAAACAACAAAGATAATTAATTATTCTATAATACGAAATGCTCCCTTATCAGCAGAACTTACCATAGAAGCATATACCTTTAACGCCTTAGATATTACTCTGTTACGAGTTTTAGGGGTAAAGGCATCTTTGCCTCGTTTCATCTCTTCTGCTCTTCTTTGAGCAAGTTCTTCATCTGACAAACGTACATTTATTGTGCGTTCTGGAATATTTATCTCTATTATATCTCCATCTTTCAATAGTCCAATGTTTCCTCCCGACGCTGCTTCGGGTGATACATGCCCTATTGATAATCCCGATGTTCCTCCTGAGAAGCGTCCGTCAGTGATTAAGGCACACTCTTTACCTAAGTGTCGCGATTTTATATATGAGGTGGGATATAACATCTCTTGCATTCCTGGTCCTCCTTTTGGTCCTTCGTATGTGATTACTACTACATCGCCTGCTTGTACTTTCTCTCCTAATATTCCTTCACATGCATCTTCTTGCGATTCAAACACTTTTACTGTTCCTGTGAAACGGAATATACTCTCATCCACTCCTGCTGTTTTTACAATACATCCGTCTTGGGCTATATTTCCTTTCAGCACTGCCAATCCACCATCTTTTACGTATGCATGGCAAAAATCTCTGATACATCCTGTTTCACGATTGGTATCGAGTTCTTTATATTGACTTGATTGTGAGCCTAATTTAAGATTAAATTTGTTGCATGGTGCGCTCTTCCATAGATCAGCAGCCTCTTCTGTAAAGTTTTTACCATCAATAGCATACTTATCTATTGCCTCGCCAAGTGTTAATCCATCAACTCGTTTTACAGATGTATCAACCAATCCCTCTTTTGCCAATATGCTCATTATAGAGATAATTCCTCCTGCTCGATTAACATCTTGCATATGGTAGTGAGAACTTGGTGCTACTTTGCATAACACAGGTGCTTTGCGTGATAGAGCATCTATATCATCCATTGTAAAATCAACTCCCGCCTCTTGTGCTATTGCCAATAGGTGCAATACTGTGTTGGTGGAACCTCCCATTGCAATATCAAGTGTCATAGCATTTAAGAATGCTGCTCGTGTTGCTATTGAACGTGGAAGCACTGAGTCATCGCCATCCTCATAATATTTTTTGCAGTTTTCAACAATCTTCGCTGCGGCCTTTACAAACAGGTTCTCTCTGTTTTTGTGTGTTGCCACTATTGAGCCGTTTCCTGGTAAAGCCATTCCTATTGCTTCGTTAAGACTATTCATTGAGTTTGCAGTAAACATTCCTGAGCATGATCCACATGATGGACATGCTACTCGCTCTACCTCTGCTACTTGTTCATCGGTTACACTTGCGTCTGCACCCTCAATCATTACATCTATCAAGTCTAATGCTCTGCCTCTAAGGTTTCCTGCTTCCATTGGTCCTCCTGAGACAAATATTGCAGGAATATTTAATCGCATTGCCGCCATCAACATTCCGGGTGTTATCTTGTCGCAATTACTGATACACACCATAGCATCTGCTTTGTGAGCATTTACCATATACTCTACGCTATCGGCAATTAGGTCACGTGAAGGTAATGAGTATAACATTCCATCATGTCCCATTGCTATTCCATCGTCAATGGCTATTGTATTGAACTCGGCTGCAAAGCATCCTAATTTTTCTATCTCTTCTTTAACTTTTTGTCCTATTTCATGCAGATGCACATGACCTGGCACAAATTGTGTAAATGAATTTACTACTGCTATAATGGGTTTCCCTATCTGCTCCTCTTTCATTCCGTTGGCTCTCCACAATGCTCTTGCTCCTGCCATTCTACGACCTTCGGTACTTTGCGCACTACGTAATTTGTTTGCCATAATTCTTCTCTTTTTAGGAGAGTATCTTTATCTTATTTTACACCTCTCCTCTTTTTTTTATAATAAGATGCGAATTTACCCTCTTTTAATTATTAATGCAAATAAAAACCAATAAAAGTTATACCTTTTTATTATTTTTTAGTAATATTTCCAGTTAAAGACAATAAGTTTATTCCAATAATTGGTTATATTCTTTAAGTTTTACGGCATATCTATCTGTAAAACTTTAATATTTTATTAAAACAACAGGATTCTAAGGTGTTGTTATCAAGAGTCCTTAACCCTCTTTTTTAGAACGGATAACCAACAGCAAAGTGTAGTGCAGCATCGCGAGAGAAGTTTTGATATGAAATCACCCACTTGCTTTTGCCAGTTACGGCTGGATTATATGCCTTCATTCCGAGGTCGAGACGCAACACAAAGAAATCAAAATCAAGGCGTAGTCCTAGTCCGTACGCCAATGCTAACTCTTTATAGAACTTATTTATTTTGAATGCACCTCCCGGTTGTGCGGCATAATCTTTTATTGTCCATATGTTTCCTGCATCAATGAATGCTGCTAATTCTAACTTCCATATCAGTTTGCTTCGATACTCAATGTTAAAGTCTAATCGGACATCGCCACACTGATTCATAAAGTCAGAGGTTGGATCTTTCCTTTGGTATGAGCCTGGTCCTAAACTTCGAACTGACCACCCCCTTACACTATTTGCTCCTCCCGAAAAGTATCTCTTCTCAAAGGGTAGTATCTCAGAGTTTCCGTATGGCACTGCTACTCCTGCTCCCACGTGCAACGATAGCGAATTCTTTTCGTTAAACAGGAAAGTATAGGTATAATCCATATCGCATTTATAGTATTGTGCATAACGTATACCAAATAGTGAGTATCCGTCTTGAGGACGAGGTTTTGATATTGCACTTGATATTCCGTATAGTAAGTTACCTGCTATCTCGTTAACCATACGGAAGGTGTATATATTTCCTGTTGGTTTTATTGATTCAGGGTTTAGATTAGAGAGGTAAACAGAGTATGCCATTCGCATTATAAAGTGATCCTCATAACTATATCTGAGCAAGGGATTATCTACCGATAAGTCGTTAATGTTATTCTTAAACTCTTCGGTTACTTTGGGAAGATATATATAACTTATATCAACCAAATCAAATTTATGACGAAATCTGTTACGATTACTAAACCAATTATATCCCCATCCTGCTCCTGCTATAACACGCACAAACTCTGGTCGGCGTTGATAGTTACCGCTTAACTTCAGTTCTGTTGTAGGACGCAGTTTTTGTCTCTGTTTCTTCTTTGCAAAGGGAAATATAAATTTAGGAAACGATATTCCCATCTCGGCTCCAAGTTCAAGGTAGTTATTACTTATTAAGCCTCCTAAATCACCTGTTATATTCTCGTATGCTGCTCGTATCTTTGTTGAGAAGGTTTGTGAGCCTTTGAATATGTTTCTATGCTGATAGGTAAAACCGAGTGCAAATCCAAAATTTCCGGCTGAGTTTGTTCCCTCAACTTCTGTTGATATGGTTTGTGTTTTTCCTTTTGTAAGAAGGATATAACAATCAAGCATCATCTCGCCATCAACCTCTACGGGAGCAAACTGTATGTTTACATATTTGAATGCTCTCAACCTGCCGTATGCACTCATTGTGTTGTCAACTATTCGTTGACTATATTTCTCTCCTTTCTTTATAAAGCAGTTGTTTACCAATACCGATTCACGCAGATAGTGATCTTTGCCATAGTAGATTGTGTTTCCCTCATAATAAGCAGTATCAACTACGGTATATCGTTGATCTACATTCATAGGGTTGTAATCGGTATAGAAATATACATCGCGTATTGTATAGGGGCGATGCTTTACAAAGACGGGGCCTGTTCCTTCGGGGTTTGCTATTGGATACGGCAATAGATTAACCTCCAAATCTACTAAGTGATCGCCTACCGTTGTGTCGGCAGTATATGTTATATACTCTTTATTAAAGGCATAATATCCTCTATCGTTCAACTCCTTAGCAATTCTCTCACGTTCACTGTCCAATATATAATAATCAAAGAGCGTTCCTTTTTTTAAAAGATATTGAGTAGTATCTTTAAGGGTTGCATACTTTGATATTGAATCATCAGGAATATTATATGTTACCCTATTTAATTTGTACGGGGTATTGCTCTTTACGTTATAAGTTACCTTTATTTTTCGGTTCTTTATTACAGTATCGGCAGTTACTTCGGCTTCGGCATAGCCTTTATTTTTCATTGCCTTTTGTATCTCTACTCTACTCTTCTCGGTTAGGGTTGAGTCATATATTACAGGAGGAGTTCCTATTTTTCGCATAAAACGATTCCATCGGTTGTCTTTTGTCCCTGACATATTGTAAAATGCCAATGGCAGTCCTATAATTCCGAATGTTTTATGATTTGGTTGCTGACGCAGATATGGCTTCAAAGATGATGATTTTACATCCTTATTATCTACCTCAATCTTCACTCTATTCAACAAATACTCTCCTTGCGGTACGTGTTTGGTTGGTCGGCACGATGTTGCCAACAACAAAACAGAGAGTATAAAGAGTGTGATTTTAAATTTCATCAGAAAGGGAGTAGTTATACTTACGTCTTATTACAATACCAACTATATAAAAGTTTTTTCTTTTTTTATTTGTGCAAATTTAATAAACTATTTAAGATAGACAAAGGTGTTATATTAAAATAAGATGCAAAAAGGAGGTTAAAATCTTTTCTTTTATACAACAAAAGAGAGCGTCCGAAATAATATTCTCTCGATACACTCTCTTTATAATATTGAAACGTCCTCTTTTATTGCTGTTTTGCTTGACGCTTACGCTCTATCTCATCCAATATTATTTTACGAATACGTAAGTGATGTGGTGTTACTTCAAGGTATTCATCCTCTTTGATATACTCCAAAGCCTCTTCAAGAGAGAACTCTACTGGTGGTATAATACGAGCCTTATCATCTGCTCCTGAAGCACGCATATTGGTAAGTTTCTTTGATTTTGTCACATTTACCACAATATCGCCCTCTTTTGCATTTTCTCCCACTACTTGTCCTGCATATACCTCATCTTGCGGGTGAATAAAGAAACGTCCTCTATCTTGTAGTTTATCTATTGCATAGGCGTATGCTGTTCCG
This sequence comes from Bacteroidales bacterium, assembly GCA_015061035.1. GTDB lineage: Bacteria > Bacteroidota > Bacteroidia > Bacteroidales > G3-4614 > Caccoplasma_A. The sequence goes on along the minus strand of SUXK01000001.1, from coordinate 220,542 downwards.
CTCTCCATTGCTATTAACGAGCCATTTGAACGGCGATCAATCTCTCCTCTCCATGGTTGATACTCCAAGAAACGGTGTGCCATTATTGCCTCTCCTGCCGATGCTGTTAATACATTATTACGCAAACCTATTATTCCGCGTGAGGGTATTACAAACTCCATGTGTACTCTGTCGCCTTGACTCTCCATTGCCATCAAATCGCCTTTGCGACGTGTTACCATATCAATTATTTTACTTGAATACTCTTCGGTTACATTTATGGTTAGTTGCTCAACTGGCTCGCTCTTTACACCATCAATCTCTTTTATTATAACCTGAGGCTGCCCTACTTGCAACTCATACCCTTCGCGGCGCATTGTCTCTATCAATATTGATAGATGTAATACTCCACGACCAAATACTGTCCATACGTCTGAATCTTCAGATTTTTCTACTCGCAAAGCAAGATTACGGTCAAGTTCTTTTGCTAAACGATCTGCAATGTGGCGTGATGTTACATATTTTCCGTCTTTTCCAAAGAAGGGCGAATCGTTGTTTGTAAAGGTCATAGACATTGTTGGCTCATCAATGGCTATACGTTTTAAGGGCTCAGGATTTAGAGCATCTGAAATTGTATCTCCAATCTCAAATCCTTCAATTCCTACAAGAGCACATATATCTCCCGATGATGCTTCAGTTACCTTTGTACGTCCTAATCCTTCAAAAAGATGCATCTCTTTTATGCGTTGTTTTACTACGCTACCATCTTTTTTACACAACGATACATCCATACCCTCACGTAAAGTTCCGCGATGAATACGACCTACTGCAATACGTCCTACATACGATGAAAAGTCTAATGATGTAATCAACATTTGAGGCTCCCCTTCAAGCACTTTAGGTGCTGGTATTGTCTCAATTATTGTATCCAAAAGAGCTGTTATATCTTGGGTTGGTTTACGCCAATCAAGCGACATCCAGTTCTGTTTTGCAGAGCCAAATATTGTTGGGAAGTCTAATTGGTCTTCTGTTGCATTCAAATTGAACATAAGGTCAAAAACCATCTCTTGTACCTCATCAGGGCGACAATTTGGTTTATCTACTTTATTTACCACAACTATGGGCTTTAATCCCATCTCTATTGCTTTTTGCAACACAAAGCGTGTTTGTGGCATTGGACCTTCAAAAGCATCAACAAGCAGCAAACATCCGTCTGCCATGTTCAATACTCGCTCCACCTCACCTCCAAAGTCGGCGTGTCCCGGAGTGTCTATAATATTTATCTTGCAATCTTTGTAGGTAATTGATACATTCTTTGATAAGATTGTAATTCCTCTCTCTCGCTCAAGATCGTTGTTATCAAGGATTAACTCGCCAGATGTTTGGTTCTCGCGGAATAGTTTTCCAGCAAGTAGCATTTTATCTACGATTGTTGTTTTTCCGTGATCAACGTGAGCAATAATTGCAATGTTTCTGATTTGTTGCGACATATATAAGATTTTATTTAGTCGTTTTATTCTTAGAATACCTCTCTTCTTTTAGGCTTCCATTATAATCGAATAAAACTTTGTTTTATTTCGGGTGCAAAGTTACAATTTTTCTGCGACTTTAAGTGTCAAATTTATACTAAATATACAATCCGAGAACTAAAAAAAGGCTATCGAATATTTTCCGACAGCCTCTTTTTTCTCTTTTTGTAATTGAGCCTTTAACTCGATTACTTTCTGATACCAAGCTCTTTGATGATAGCACGGTAACGCTCAATGTCAATTTTAACCAAATAGTCAAGCATGCGACGACGTTTACCTACTAACATTTTCAATGCTCTTTCAGTGCTATAATCTTTGTGATTTGACTTTAAGTGTTCAGTCAAATGAGCGATACGGTATGAAAATAATGCTATCTGTGCTTCAGGTGAGCCAGTATCAGTATTAGACTTTCCGTATTTCTCAAAGATTTCTCTCTTTTTCTCAGAAGTTAAATACATCTTAAAAAATTGTTTATGGTTAATAAAAATTTGCGGTGCAAAATTAATACATTTTTTTTAATTGTGCAACTCTTTGTATTATTAGTTATAGTTATTAGTCTGATTGGAGTAATTAGACCAATCATGTTGATAGTTGATAACCAACAAGTCTGTGAGGCAAACAAACACAATAGCAAATTTACTTGTGTATTGTTGGGCAAAAACAGACTCTACAAACAAATGTTTGTTAATTAACAACTACCTCACTCTCTCGTACACAACAAAACTATATGGGTGGCAGTGTTTCTCATCAGCAGGGTTATCTTGTCGCGACACCTCTCTCCACCCTGTTCTATCTAACTGAGGGAAGTGTGCATCAGCATCAGGGAATGTAGCATGTATCTCTGTTATATATAGTTTATCGGCATATTTTAATACTTGACTATATATTTGAGCGCCTCCTATAAAAAAGACCTCTTCTTGCTCTTTTACTGCCTCTATTGCCTCCTCTACACTGTTATATGTTTTGGTTGAGGGATACTCAACTTGTGAACGCGATAGCACTACATTATCTCTCCCCGGCAATGCTCCATTGGGCAGAGAAAGAAATGTGTTACGCCCCATTATTATGGTATGCCCAAGCGTAAGCGACTTAAAATATTTTAAGTCATTTGGCAATCGGCATAGTAATCCGTTATCCTTACCTATTGCTCCATCCTCTGCTACTGCTACTATTACAGATATTGTTGCCATACGTTCTTATTATTTAGACTGATACTACTCCTTTGATGTGTGGGTGCGGATCGTAATCAACCAACTCAAAGTCCTCGAATTTAAAATCAAAAATGCTTTTTACATTAGGATTAATCTTCATTTGTGGCAATGCTCTTGGCTCTCGAGATAACTGTAATTGCACTTGCTCCATATGATTGTTATAGATATGTGCATCACCAAGGGTATGCACAAAATCGCCCTCTTTTAATCCTGTTACTTGAGCCATCATCTTCAACAGCAGTGCATAAGATGCTATATTAAAGGGTACTCCCAAGAATATATCGGCACTGCGTTGGTATAGTTGTAATGATAGTTTACCATCTGCTACATAAAATTGGAAAAAGCAGTGACATGGAGGTAAGTTCATATTTGGGAGATCGGCTACGTTCCACGAACACACTATTATTCTTCGAGAGTCTGGATTGTTTTTTATCGTCTCCACCACCTCTGATATTTGATCAATGTGTCCTCCTTTATAGTCGGGCCATGAACGCCACTGATAGCCATAGATGTGTCCGAGATTTCCGTCTGGATCTGCCCACTCATTCCAAATGCGAACTCCGTTATCTTGTAGGTATTTTGCATTTGTATCTCCCTTCAAAAACCACAACAACTCATATATGATTGATTTAAGGTGGAGTTTCTTTGTTGTCAATAGAGGAAATCCATCTTCCATTTTAAAACGCATCTGATGCCCAAACACCGATGTTGTTCCAGTTCCTGTACGGTCGCTTTTTACTACGCCTTCATCAAGAACTCTTTGTAATAGATCTAAATATTGTTTCATCTTTATTAATATTTGCAGTTAGTATCTACTTGCTATTTTTAGAGATCTCTAACAACTAACAACTAACAACTGATTATAACCCTGTTCGGTATTTACCGTCTGTTATATCTTCTAATATACTCAAATATGAGGCATATCGCGATTGACTTATTCTCTGCTCCTCTAATGCTTTTAGTACAGCACAACCCGGCTCGTTACGATGTGTACAGTTTCCAAACCTACAATCGGCCGACTCCTTAAAAATTTCAGGAAAGTAGTGCGACACCTCTGCCTCCTTAAAGTCAATTGTTCCAAATCCTTTTATTCCCGGAGTATCAATAACTGCTCCCGAGGTTGGCAAATCAAACATTTCAGAGAATGTAGTTGTGTGCATACCTGTTCCATGAGAAGAGGATATATTTCCTGTTCTAAGATTTGCATCTGGTATTATTGCATTTATTATACTCGACTTTCCTACCCCTGAATTGCCCGAAAGTAGTGTAGTTTCACCCTCTAACTCTCCTCTCAAAGCCTCTATTCCCTCTCCTGTTGTGGCCGATACTTTCAAGCATTTATATCCTATTGTTTCATATAGATTTATAACTGCATCCAAGAGTTCTTGCTCCTCTTCATTGTAGAGGTCAATTTTATTAAAAACAAGTATTGCGGGAACTCTGTAAGCCTCGGCTGTTGCTAAAAAACGGTCAATAAACACAAGGTTAGTTTGAGGATGTGCTATTGTTACCACCAAAAGGGTTTGCGACAAGTTACTTGCCAATATATGTGATTCTTTTGAGAGATTTGAGGCTTTGCGTATTATATAGTTTTTGCGTTCCTCTATCTCTTTTATATAGGCCACATCAACTCCAACCTCCTCTACCTCAACATAATCGCCTACGGCCACAGGATTTGTTGTGCGTATTCCTTTTAAACGAAAGTTCCCTTTTACTTTACATAAAAGGGTTTTTCCGTTATCGAGTCGCACCCAATAACCACTTCCTGTATTTTTAGTTACTAAGCCTCTCAACTCTTCTTTTTGCTATTATACAGTCAAAATCTCTTTCTCCTTCTCGGCAAATAGTTCATCTACTTTTTTAATGTATTTGTCGTGAAGTTTTTGCACTCTATCTTCTCCGTCTTTTGCCATATCTTCAGGCATTCCTTCGTTCTTTTGTGCTTTTTTGAATGCCTCTATTGCCTCACGGCGTGCATTACGAATTGCAACTTTTGCATTCTCAGCCTCACCCTTTGAGCGTTTTACAAGATCGCGACGACGATCCTCTGTAATTGGAGGTATTCCTAAGCGGATATGCTCACCATTATTCTCAGGTGTGATACCAACGGCTGAATTTTGAATTGCCTTCTCTATCTCGCGCAACATGCTCTTTTCCCATGGTTGTATCATTATAGTTTTTGCATCGGGAACTACTATTGTTGCTACCTGTGAAACTGGCACTGATGAGCCATAGTAGTCAACTCTTACAGGATCTAATAAACGTGCCGATGCTTTTCCTGCACGTATTGTTGCCAATGCTTCATCTAAGAATGCGATACTCATCTCCATTTTCTCGCCTGCTGCGTCTAATATTACATTTAAGTCTGCCATAATATTTCGTTTTTTTGTTTTTACTCTTGATATACTAATGTTCCTATATTCTCTCCCGATAGTACTTTTTTAAGATTTCCTGCTGTATCCATATCAAATACTATGATTGGTAATTTATTCTCTTTACAAAGTGTTGTTGCTGTTAAGTCCATTACTCTGAGATTGCGGTTGTATATCTCATCGTAAGTAATACTATCAAATTTTACTGCGTTGGGATCTTTTTCAGGATCGGCTGTATAGATTCCATCAACACGTGTTCCTTTCAGCATAACATCAGCCTCTATCTCCACACCTCTCAATGCTGATGCTGTATCAGTTGTAAAGTATGGATTTCCTGTTCCTCCTGCCATGATTGCTATCTTACCTGCTTTTAAGGCTTCAATTACTCTACTCTTTCCGTAAGGTTCACCTATCGGGAACATTCCTACCGCTGTGAATACCGCTGCTGGTTGCCCCGCTGTCTCTAATGCCGATTGCAATGCAAGGCTATTTATTACGGTTGCCAACATACCCATTTGGTCACCACGAACTCGATCGAATCCTTTTGAGGCTCCGCTCAATCCGCGAAATATATTTCCACCTCCAATTACGATTCCTATCTCAATGCCCATATCAGCAACCTCTTTTATCTGTTTTGCGTATGCAGCAAGATGATTTTCATCTATTCCATAACCTTTTTCGCCCATCAACGACTCACCGCTGAGTTTTAACAAAACTCTTTTATACTTTACTTCCATAGTAGTTATTTTATTTATCTGTTCAAAATTATAAATTTTGTGTGAACTTTCATACGTTTTGCTAATTTATTTTTTTACAGAAAGATATTATTAGAATTTTCTTTATTAATTTAGATGCCTGATTTAGATAATTTATTTATGACTAAAACTTTTATTATAGGGATATTACTATTTGTATCATCGCTCTCATTTTCAGTTTTAGGTGAGAACAAAATATTAATTAAAGCCGAAGAGCATTTCAACAAAAAAGAGTGGAAAGAGGCTTCGGAAATATACAACATTGTATTAAATAACGAAAAAGGTAATATTGCATTATATGCACCATCTATTATAGCCGCAGGAAAATGCAATAACTATAACAGGATAATGTCCTATATCTCAATTTCCGAGAACAGAGGTATTCCATTAGACTCTGTATTAACAAAAACATTAAACCTCGCTCTTAAAACTCGCAGCACCGATATTTACGAGAATACGCTTTTACTTATTAAGAACAAACAACCTTGGCTAAAGAATTATATTAACAATCGTCTTTTAGAATTTTTCTACAATAGAAAAAACAACATAAAATGCATTGAAATTGCTGATGCTATTATTGAGAATAATCCTAAGAACATTACAGATATTATGGTCATTAAAGCAAAAGCAATGAATGATATAGGCGACATTAACTCTGCTATTGGTGTAATGGAGGAGGTATTAAGTATTAATCCTACATCAATAGAGGCTCGACTTTTTTTGGGCAACTACTACTACATATCGGCAAAACAGAGTATCAAGGACGGTAACTTTACTGTAAAACTACCTCAAAAGAGAGGTAAAAAATCGGAGGGTGTAAAGTATGAGAACACCGATATATACTCTGCTCTTAAACGTGCAAAGATTTATTTAGATGTTGATTATATTAGAAATAAACGCCCCTACGTAAGAAATATTATAAAAGAGATTGATGATATGATTTCGGCATTTGAAGCACCTATTACTGGCAACAAATAACTACCTTTTAGGATTATTTATTTGCCAAGCAAATCCACAACTCACTGCCCAACATTCTCTTGGATTAGCAGCATCAATATTTGCAGCAACATCAAGTTGAACTCTGTCTGACACCATATAGTTTAATCCAAAATCTACACCATAGAAGTTTCCATATCGTGCAAAATTATTGTAACTCTCAGCAAAACATCCCAAACGCGAGTTGATTGAGAATCCAAGACATAATGCTACAAATGCCGATGGAGTTGCATCCTCGCCATTCCACTCTGCTCCTACATTATACCCTATACTAAACCAATCGTTTACAGGATTATCAAATAGCAGGTAAAACGATGGTGCCAACCGTTCAACAACAAAGCCTTCGTTTCCTGTTTTAGGGAGAGCCAAGTCAGCAAGTATTGCTATTGCGGGTATTCCGCCCTTACCTTCAAAACATGATATTTTTGTTCCTATACTCAATCCCGAAAATGCTGAGTGCCACTTATCTCCCTCTTTATATATTAAAGCATCGCCACCTAATCGCAACTCAACGCCTTTGAACAATCCATAACGGAATAGAGTGTTACTGAAAGTAAATTGTCCACTACCTCCATCTCCGTCATATTGAACTCCTTGCTCCCACTGTATAACATTCTTTGCAACTACTCCTGTTCCTGTTGATGCACCAGGACGGTCGGCTGTAAATTCTACCTCTTGCTCTTGTGCTACTACTATTACGGTTACAAATAGCAATATAATTATTGTTTTTATTTGCTTTGCCATTCTCATGTGTTTATAATTATATTATATATTCAACTTCTTTAAAAGCATAACTGTGTATAGTATCATCAGCATGTTTTAACTTTAAACATCCATTTGGTTCAACTCCTATTATTGTTGCCTCTTGAATGTTATCTTCGGAGTCTATTTTATATTTTGAAAGAGAATTTAATCGATATAACAAACTATGATACAATACACTTATCTCCTCTTCTCCCTCTCTAACATAGTTTTGGTATTGTTGCTCTATCTCACATACTACCTCCTCTAATATGTCTTGCAAGCAATATGTTTGTTGCGTTAATATTGCAAGGGATGTGGGGTTAGGCAATAAAGGAGAAAACTCTGTTTGATTTATGTTTATTCCAACACCTACTATTGAGGTATTTAGATTATTTCCCATTAGAGAGTTTTCAATCAGGATGCCACATATTTTTTTATCTCCACAATAGATGTCATTGGGCCACTTTATTGCAATTTTTTTAACATATTTACTTAGTATATTTGCTATGGCAACTGACACAATTTGCGACACTACAAATGCTTTGGTTGCTGGTATTGTTTGTGGTCTTAAAAGCAGTGAAAAGAGTAAGTTCCTGTCTTGTTCCGACTCCCATACGTTTTGGCGTTGTCCTCGCCCCGATGTTTGAAAACCTGCACTTACCACAAAAAAAGCGGGCAAGTTGGGATTCTCTTGCAGCATTTCTCTCATAAGGGTATTAGTTGAGGTTGCTTGGGTGTGGTGTATATGTTTTTTCATCTGGTACGAAGATCGGGCATAAATGCGTCAATAATATGTTCTAACTCATAATTGTCACTATTAACATCATCAAGTACTACCGAAATTATATCGAAGCGAATATCAAGGTGATGCGGTTGCAGTTCAAGATAGTGATTGGCAGCATCAACGGTACGTTTTATTTTTTGTGGTGTCACAAAATCTTCTGGATTTCCATAGTCTGTTTTTGAGCGTGTTTTCACCTCAACAATTACCAGCTCCATACCATCTTGAGCAACTATATCTAATTCATATTTTCCAGAGTGCCAATTCTCTTCGCAAATCGCATAACCTTTTGATGCAAGATACTCTCTTGCCAGCTCCTCGCCACGTTTTCCCAAACTGTTATGCTTTGCCATATATTTTAGTTGTTAGTTGTTTGCTCTTCTGCAAAGATAAGGATTTAAAACTTTTTAGCAAACATTCTTATGATGCAATATGTTGGTACAATGAAATGTATAATAAAAAAAAGAATTATGATTTATCTGAATGGTGAGGAGCAAGAACTTAAACATAAGTTTATTGCAAATGGTGCTAAGGCTCCTGATTTTACAATTACCACAAGTGAAATGAAAAAATTACATTTATCTGATTTTAAAGGCAAATGTATTGTTTTTAATATATTTCCAAGTATAGATACGGGAGTTTGTGCTACATCGGTTAGGCATTTCAATAAAATGGCGGCAGAGTTGAAGGATTGTGTGGTGGTTTGTGTTTCAAAGGATTTGCCTTTTGCTCTGTCGCGTTTTTGCGGTGCTGAAGGCATTAAGAACGTTATTACTGCATCGGATTTTTATCCTGGAGATTTTGGAGAGAAGTATGGAGTTGTAATCTCCAAGGGAGTTCTTTCAGGACTACTTACTCGTGCTATTGTAGTTGTTAAAGATGAGAAGATTTATTACACTCAAATTGTTGAGGATATTAACTCAGAGCCTGACTATATGGAGGTTATTCAGGTTTTAAGTTGGTAAGGTTAAAACTTTATTTTCAAGCCCTCGTTTGCTAAGATTGTATTTGCAAACTCCTTTTGTGCCTCTTGCAAAAGAGGTGATTCATCTTTGTAACGAGTTGAAAAGTGACCTATAATCAACTGCTCTACCTCTGCCTCTTTTGCTATTTTTGCTGCTTGCAGAGCAGTTGTATGGTAGCGTTTACGGGCGGTCTTCTCCATATCGTGAAGATAGGTTGCTTCGTGATACAGAAGTGATACTCCTTTTATATGAGGAATGATTGATGTTGTATATTTTGTATCGGAGCAATAGGCGTAACTTGATGCTGGTGACGGAGGTGATACCAACTCACTATTTGGGATTATATCTCCATCAGGTGTAATATAATCTGCTCCCTCTTTTATGCGAGGCAACTCTTTTAGAGGTATGCTATACCTCTCTGCCCTCTCTTTGATTATATGGGGCAATTTGTTTATCTCTTCAAACTTGAATCCGAATGTTGGAATGCGATGTTTTAAGGGGAAAGATGTTACTCGAAGTGTTCCATCGTTATAGATTTCTGCAACTTTAGAGGGGAGTGGTTCTATTGTTATTTTTAGTGTACTTCCACTGCAATAGTAATCAATTTGCGGGCGAAGTAGTGTCTCTAAATCGGAGTGTGCATGTATCACTATTTCACCTGTGCGTTCTTGTAATCCAAGGGTTGATATAAATCCTATTAGTCCAAAACAGTGATCGCCATGAAGGTGCGAGATGAATATATGAGAAAGTCGGTTTTGATTTAATCCATTACGATAGAATTGACCTTGTGTTCCCTCACCACAATCTATCATAAAGTGTTTCCCGCGATATGTCAATACCTGCGATGATAGTTGATGGCGTACTGATGGTTTTGCCGAGCCACAACCTAATATGGTTAATTCAAACTCTTTCATTTGATATGGATTACCTTTTTTTCGGACGTGGCAGGCCACGTCCCTACTTTTCCTCAATATTTAACGGCCAGTTGCTCGTTTTAATTCTTTGTAGAAAGCTTGTTCATCGGGTGTAAGTTTTGATAGTATCTCCTCTTCGTACTCCTCTAAATCTTCTTGCTCCTCCACTTGAGATATTATAGACATGCCTATGTCATGCATATCTTTTATACTCTTTGCAGTTAGCAATTTGCTCGCTGTTTGCACTCCGTATGTTCCTCCGTGCAATATCATACTCATGAGTATTGCCATTTCGGGTTTTATCTCAAACGAGACTATCACTTTCTTGCTCATATCATCTTTTGTTTTTGAAAAATTCCTGTATTATCTCAGCACACTCTTTTGCCATTACACCTTTGGCTATTTCAGTTTTGGGATGTAATGCTTCAGGTGCAAATCGGGAGAATCCTCGCTTTGCATCATCTGCTCCCCACACTAAACGTCCTAACTGCGACCACCCTAATGCTCCAGCACACATAATGCAAGGCTCCAATGTTACATACATAGTGCATTTGTTCAGATATTTTCCGCCCAGTTGGTTTGTTGCCGCTGTTATTGCCTGCATCTCGGCATGAGCAGTTACATCGTTTAGCATTTCGGTTAAGTTATGCGATCTTGCTATTACCATTCCGTTACACACCACTACTGCTCCTACTGGTATCTCTCCGTCAGAGTATGCTGCTTGGGCTTCGCGATATGCCATCTGCATAAACTTTTCATCATCTGAGATACTCATTGTTTAATCTTCAAGGAAATATGTTACACTTGTTACTACTCTCACCTCTTTTATTTGGGGCGTGTTGTTATCTCTGTCACTTATGGTAAATTGTCCTTGATTGGCTGTTTTTATTTTCCCCAACTTACTTTGTGAGTCTGCAGCAAATTTCTCGGCTGTTGTTCGGGCATTTATGGTTGCTTCCTCTATCATTTGGGGTTTTATATCGTTAAGTCCTGTAAATGTAAAGGTTGGTTGATATTGGTAATTTCCTACTATGATTGCCACCCCTTTTTTAATTAAATCGGCTTGTTTGAGCATCAAATCGGTTACTAAGTTTACTTTATTTGATGTTACGGTTATTATGGATGTTACATTGTAACGGTATAGGTAATTTTGATTTCCATATCGCTCCGCTTGTAAATCCACTATCTCGGGCGCTGCAATGATTATCTCATTTTCATCTATTCCATTGGCTTTTAAGAATGATATTATTATATTGTTCTTTGTATTTATAGTATTATATAGGCCTGTTAAGTTGTTGCCTATCTCCTTGAATGTGATTGGCCATATTACCTTATCGGCAGGCACTTCACGAACGGATAGTCCTTTTACATTTACCACTCGCGACATTTCTGTTGTTGTAATTATGGCTTTCGCTATTGCAAAGCCTCCTAAAAATATTCCTATGGCAACTAACGCTGCGGCTACGGGTAATTTATACTTCTCCATATATATTTTTTTAGTTTTTAGAGTAGCAAAGTTATAAAAATATTATTTATCTTCGCAAACGAAACGGAGTTATTATACGTTTGTTTTATATATTATTAATATATGTATAAACTTTAAATTAAATAATATGTTAAGTAAAAGATTAGAAGATGCTCTAAATGCACAAATTAATGCGGAGTTCTGGTCGGCATATCTATATTTATCAATGTCGGTTGATGCTTCTGCTAAGGGTTACAAAGGTGTAGCTAATTGGTTTGCTGTTCAATTTAAAGAGGAGCAGGCTCACGCTCAAATTTTTATTAACTATGTTCTTGCTCGTGGCGGTAAAGTTGAGTTAGCTCCTATCCCTGAGGTTAAGACAAGTTGGGAGACTCCTCTTGAGGCTTTTGAAGATACTATTGTTCATGAGCGTAAAGTCACTTCGCTTATTAACGAACTTTGCCATATTGCTGCTGAAGAGAAGGATTTTGCTACTTCAAATATGCTTGTATGGTTTGTTGACGAGCAAGTTGAGGAAGAAGAAAATGTTCAAGAGCAAATTGACGCTATGCGTGCTGTGGATGGTAATAAGTTTGGTATGTATATGATTGACAAAGATCTTGCTACTCGCACATACGTTACCCCCACTCCTTTGGCAGGAAAAGAGTAATTGTAAGTTATTAGTTAACGAGCATGCTCGTTAACTAATAACTAAACTAATATCAATTAAACTCAGGCATTGGAGGCACTCTTAACCACGCTGAATAGCCGTCTCCTAAACGAAGAGTATAATTTCTCCACATTTTTTCGTTTTCTTTTGAGTAGAGTATTCTATCGCCATACAAATCGGTGACACCCCACGACTCATCTTTTATCTCTCTCAATAATTGGTTAACACTCCAACCGCTATAACCTAAGAAGAATTTTACATATCCCTCAATTTTGTTTCCTGCCGATAGATATGCTAATAGCGAGACTATATCTCCTCCTATGCTTATTCCATTTCCTATATATTGCGAATCGGGGATTGTATTACCTAATGCGTGAAGAAAGAAGAGACGGTCTGGTTCAACAGGACCTCCGCAATATACTGGTATATTTTTAAAATCTTTAAAGGTGTCAGATACCGAATCTAACATAAAGGGATATGGTTTATTTTGCACAAAGCCCATAATGTTATCGCCATGTTCTAAGGTTGCAAGATAGACTACAGAACGAGCAAAACAAACATCCTCCAGCAATGGGTTTGCTACCAATAACATGTTCTTCTGAACAAGTTTTCTATTGGGTGTAATTCCAAACAGATCGGAATAGTTTAATTCTTCCATATCCTTTCAACTTTTTTTATAAAAAAGAGCGGCACAACTTCTCTTCTGAAATAATGCCGCTCTCGTCTGATAATAACTTTTTTATTGTTTATCCTTTGCTTCCCATCCAAGAGCACTTGCTCCTAATACGGCAGCGTCGCTCTCTTTTAATTCAGAGAATAGTAGAGTTACTTTGTTTTTGTAAATGTTCAACATATTACGCTCCATACTCTCTTTGATAGGTTTCATTATCAAATCTCCAGATTTTGCAAGACCTCCGAACAAGATTATTGCTTTAGGACTTGAGAATGCTGTAAAGTTTGCAAATGCCTCACCCAAAATATTTCCTGTATATTCAAATATATCTTTTGCTATTTGGTCACCTGCTATTGCAGCATCGTAAACATCTTTTGAAGTTATGTCTTGTACTGGTATTTGACGCAATAGACTGTTATCTTTACGGATTTCCAAGAACTCTCTTGCTGTACGAGCAACTCCTGTTGCTGATGCGTATGTTTCAAGACATCCTGTTCTTCCACATCCACATGCACGTCCGTTTATAGGTTTTACTATTACGTGTCCTAACTCTCCAGCAAACCCATCGTGTCCGTAAACTAATTGTCCGTTTACTACAATTCCACTACCTACTCCTGTTCCAAGAGTTATCATTATAAAATCTTTTAATCCTCTTGCTGCTCCGTATGTCATTTCACCAATTGCTGCTGCGTTTGCATCGTTTGTCAATGCTACGGGTATTCCAAATCTTTCTGTTAACATATCAGCCAATGGTAATACTCCACGCCATGGCAAGTTAGGAGCAAACTCAATTGTTCCATTGAAGTAGTTTCCGTTTGGTGCTCCTACTCCTATTCCTGCAATTTTGCCAACTGCATTGTTTTTTTCTAACAATTGGAACAAATTCTCATGAAGTTCATCAACGTAATCTTCAATCTTTGAATGTTTTCCTGTTTTTATTGATCCGCTTGCAATTATTGTTCCTCGTGCATCAACGATGCCGAATACGGTATTGGTACCACCTATATCAATACCTACTACATAAGGTTTGCTCATAACAATTTTATTTTAAATTATAGTATGTGTTGTTTTGCTATATCGCAAAGTTATATCTCTTTTTTTTTATTTCAAAGATATTGTTTAATATTTTTTTATATTAATAACTTTTTAATCAGTTTACATCTATTCTAAGAGTACTTTTACTACATGAGCATCGCGTATTCCCGGTTTTGTTTCCCCTCCTATGGAATACAACTCTCCCTCTTTATGTAAAAGGGATGCTCCTGCTCGTGCTGTTAATGGTGTAACAACTATCTCTTCCCAATTGTTTCTTTTTGAGTTATAAACTAATACTCGAGGATTAAATTTATACCACTCAGGGTGCTGTATCATATACTCTTTTGCCTCCGCTCTTAGCATCTTTTCAGTTATTGTATCTTTTTTTGATACCGCCTCTTTTATTGCCGCCTCGCGTTGTAGTGCCTTCAAAAATATATGAGCGTTTACTCCTCCTGAGAATACACTCATTGTATCATTTATTATAGATACTGCTGCTCCACCTAAGAATATCTCTTCCTCTCCCACTTTGGGTGCAGACAACTCCTCCCACTCTCCTTTTTTGAATATATATCTATATCCGTTGGCAGAGACTGTTGGGGGCCTATCATTTATTGATGGAGAAAATCCTCCCCATATATAGAACGCCTTTTCTCCCTCTTGGTTTGTCATTACTGCACATACAGGTTGTACTCTGGGATTTCCTGGAAACGAAGGTAACTCTACCCACTCCTGTTGAAGGTTTGTAAAATCTAAAAGGAATACTCTGTTTGAAGGTTTTCCATTAGCGTTTCCTCCTGCCACTATGAGCATTGTATCCATAACTGCTCCACCCATATTATCAAGAGAAACAGGCAAATCGGGCAAAGGATTTATGGTTATCTCCATAGAGTCTTTGTCTATCATTATTATATTTGCAGTTGAAAGACTCTTTTTTTCGGTTGTTCCGCCTACACATACCACTCCTCCTAACATTGAAAGTGATACTCCATAGGCTGAAGCATCATCTATCTCTCCTATCTTTTGCCACTGTAAAACTGTATCAGCATCAGTTGGAACAGGTGCTGTATATATAGATTTGTAGTAACGTTTTTTACCTCCCTCTGATGCTGGTTGTTCAGGGAAGTTGCATCCTCCCATAATAACTATATTATCTTCAACCAACCCAGCATATAGAGCAGACAAACCATTTTCACTTCCGTCATTTTCCGAAGGGAATGGATATATGGTTATATTATCTTTAGAAATATTGTTGCATTGACATGAAACAAAAAGCATCACTGCCATAACTATTAGGCAGCAATGCTTTATTATTGTTATTTTGCGTTTATTCATATCTATATTACATATTCAATATATCATCGCACAACATATATGAGCGTATCATCATACGCGGTATGTGGAAAGGACCTTTAAATATGTTTCCTTTTGCTGGCTGTGCTACGGTTCCATCGCGATGAAGATACCCATACCACTCTCCAAACTCTTTATCGGGGAAGTGAGCATACGTCCACTCACTTACTTGACGGTGCATCTCAAGATATTTTTCATCTTTTGTTGCCAAATATGCGTAGAGGGTTGCAATGATTGCCTCTGTTTGTGGCCACCAGAATTTCATATCCTGTGAATAGTCTTGAGGTGGCAGGTTTTTACAATCTTTGAAATTGATTATTCCTCCATATTGCTCATCCCAACCCCACTTCCATGACCAATCAAGTATTGTTATTGCAGTATCTACTATATCCTTATCCCAATTGCGATAACGTGCCTCCTCCAATAAGAACCATGCTGTTTCAATGCAGTGACCTGGGTTTATGGTGCGTCCGTTAATAGTATCTATAACCTCTCCGTTTTCACCCACCATTTCAAGTAGCGCTTCATATTCGGGATGGATAAAGTATTTTTTTAGATCTGATATTGATTCTTCAATTCGTTTATCGAGTTTTTCCGATGAAATGGCTGCTCTTATACGAGATGCTGTGTTTATCAATATCATTGTTATTGAGTGACCTCTTGCTTTTAGTGTGGGAAGATATTTTGGTTCAAGTACTCCGGGTGTTTCAAGATAATAGAGTATTCTTTCAAACAAATCCAAAGCCTTTACTGCATAACTCTTATCGCCCGATGCTATCGAATATTCCGACATTGCAATGGCTGCAAAACACTCAGAGAAGAGATAACGGCGTTTACGCAATGGTGTCCCCTCTGCGGTTACTTCAAAGTACATTCTGCCATCGCTATCAAAACAATTTTTTTCGATAAAATCGATACAACTTTTCGAAGCCTCTAACCACTCTTTGTTCTGCTCTATATTGTTATATGCAAAGGCTGCTACAAAACCAAAACGTCCTTGAAACCATACCGACTTGGTTGTATCAATAAGAGAGCCATCTCGATTAAGACAGGTATATACTCCGCCATTCTCTCTATCTAATCCATACTTTAGCCAAAAGGGCATTATATTGTTTACAAAATCACGTTTGTAACTCTCTTGCCACTCTTTTATATATGCTTTTACGTCCATTACCTAAAATTTATTACAACGCTCAAAGAATCCAATTGCCTCCAACTCTTGTTTCATTGCCATCTCCTCTTCATCTGTCATATTACGGAAGGGTGTGCGGTTTTTGCCTAAATCAAGTCCAATGAGTTTCATTATTCGTTTACCTCCCACAATGTTACCCCTATAATGGCATATTACATTGATAACCTCTTGTGAGAAGTTCTGACGTTCACGTGCCGACTCAATGTTACCTGCTTTCCAGTCTTCGATAATCCCAACCAATTCACGTCCGTTGTAGTTGGTTGTTCCTCCAATACCTCCTTCTGCTCCACCCATTGCTAATGATGGAAGAATTGTCTCATCTTGTCCATGAAGCATATCATATTTGCCATTCTTATATAAACGGCATTGGTTGTATTCGTATATACTTTCAAATGTATATTTTATTCCTGCAAAGTTGGGTACTCTGCCATCTACTGCTGCCAACAACTCGGTCATTGGCAAAAATGCACCGTTGAATGCTGGTATATGATAGTAGTAGAATGGTAGATCTGGCGCACCTGATGCTATCTCCTCAATATATTTTACCAACTCCTCAATACGTCCAATTTTTGGGAATGGGGGAGCCATGGCACCTATACCCCATGCTCCTATCTCTTGTGCATGACGTGCCAACTCCTTACTTGATTTCACGCAACAACTTCCAACGTGAACTATCACTTTGAAATCTTTTGGTGCGCACTCCATCCAACGCTCAGCAAGACGTTTTCGTTCATCATCGGTCAGCATATATCCCTCACCCGAAGAGCCGTTTATAAAAACTCCTTTTAATCCATTTTTATACAACATATCGGCATACGCTGCTATTGGTTCGTAGTTTACCTCGCCATTCTCATAAAATGGTGTAAATGGTGCATCAATAAGTCCTTTAATCTTTTCCATAGTCTTATATTATGTTTGTTTTATTCCATATTTACTGTTTTGGGACGTAGCATTGTTATCTGTACAAGTAACGACAACACCACAACTCCTCCAAGCAGGGCAAAGCCTGTTCCTAACGACAAGTTACCGAGTGCTGTTGTTATGGCTGCTCCTCCGAGTACTCCAGCCATATTTATAAAACCGTATGCTGTCGCCCTTTGATTTGATGGTACAAACTGACAAAGGATAGGCATATTGTTTGTGTCAAAGAATCCGTATCCTATTCCAAAGCATAGTATAGCAAGTACCACAGCAAAGAGGCTATTACCTAAGCCCATAAACACCAACGATGGTACTATCAATGCCAATCCTATACAACTTGTATATACACGTCCTCGGACATTTTTTTGTACCCACTTATCAGATAGTTTTCCGCCTATCATCGCTCCAATAAATGATGCTCCCGCAAGCGATATTACCGCTATTGGCCCTGCATAATCCATTGCCTTTCCTATCTCTATTCCCCAATTGCTATTGATTACCTTTGCCAATAGTTCAGGTAACCAGTTTTTAGTTGCCCATCCCGGCATACTCAATGTGGTAAAGACAAACAATACTGCCCAAAATGCTACATTGGTCAATACCAAAGCCACACCCTTGAATATGCTTGGCTGAGTGGTTGCAACACTCTTCTTCTCACGACCTGGGTCACTTATAAACATTATAAGCACTATGGCATATATCATACCTATCAATCCGCATAACAAGAATACGTTTTGCCACTCAAGTTTACTTGAGAATATCGAACCAAAACCTCCTGCTATCTGACCAAGATATAGACCTGTCATATGTATTCCAATGGCAATGGAGCGTGTTTTCCCGCTATGAATATCAGCAATAAGGGATAGTGCTGCTGGAATATATAACGCTTCGCTAAATCCCATTACTGCACGTAGAGTGTATAGTTGCCAATAGTTATCCACATATCCCATCAAAAAGGTTACTGCCGACCATACAAATAGACTACCAACAATTAGATATTTGCGATTAAGCCTATCTGCTATTGTTCCTGATATGGGACTCATCAATCCATAAATCCACATAAAAGCAGCCATTAATGCTCCCCAGCCCCATGGGCCTGTGTAACTCTCTGCTACCTCTATTATATCTTCCGACATGGCAAATCGCATTGTACTTAGCATCTGCCTATCCATATAGTTAAGAAATGCTACTCCTGACAGTAACACTACAACCAACCACGGATAATAACTCTTTTCTCTGATTTTTCCGAACATTACTCTTATAAATAAAAAAACCTGAATGAGTCATTCAGGTTATGTTTTAGCACTCATCTGTGTGCAAACTTAATAATTGTTTATCTATTTTCAAAATTATATTTGCCGAAAGTTTTTTATTAAAAACGGACTACTACATCGGCTCCAAATGTTATGGGACGACCTCGCTCAACAAATGATGATTGTGACATTACGTTTTTGGCATTGAGAGTCTCAAAGTAGAAGGTATGATAGTTGGTTGCTGTAAGGTTTTTACCCCATAGCGACACTGATGCCATACCCTTGCGAAGTGTTATGCTTGAGTTTAACAATCCATAAAAGTTTTGCCATACATCATTTGCCTCTGTCCAATATATACGTCCCTGCCCTGTCATTCCTAAGTTAAACTCTATTGCATCTAAACATTTTTTATTTACATCAAGAGTATATGTTGCATCTACTGCCAATGTGTGTGCTGGGGCAAATGGCACATAGTTTCCTTTATATGAGCGTTCTCCATCATAATTCTCGCGGAAGACGGCGTGAGTATAGCCATACGATGCCGAGAACTGCAAGGGTTTTATGGGCGAGTATCGCAATGCTGCCTCTACTCCTGTGCTATGCGTACGTCCTGAGTTTTTTGTTACACGGCCAAAGCCCTCTACTACCGATATTTGTTGGTCTTTGCAATCGATAAAGAATAGAGCCAAATCAAATGCAACACGTTTGTCGGCTAAATCGTAGTGTATTCCTGCTTCGTAATTCCAACTATGCTCTGGTGCATAACTTATCATTGAGTTTACATCTGTCTCTGCTGTCATTGCTGGAGGCATCATTGAGGCATAATTACCAACCGCTCCTATTATCATCTTGTTACGGATTATGTTAGAGAATGCTTGAAAGTTATATCCTCCAGAGCGATAGCCTCTTGCTGCCGAAACGTATGTATATAGCGAAGAGTTTACTTTATACTCAATCTCAAATCGAGGTAAGAGTTCAAGAGCATCCATACTCTCATTCCCTTGCACTGATAAAGGCACGTCTATTGCCTCGTTGATGGGTATAGGGAATGGCATTTGAGGTATCTGCATTGAGCCTACTATCGCCCCTGTCATATTGCGTAGAGAGTTTGTTATGTGGTTGAGTTTTGTTTTTTCATACTCCAATCGTAAACCTACTGTTAGTGATAAGCCCTCAGTAAATAGGTTGTTGTATGTTGCTTGTGTATATCCTGCTACTCCCCATGATGGGGTTTTGTATAGCCCATCAACACATAGAGGTGTGGTTTTATCAAGTTGGAGTGATAAATCTTTTGGGCCTCTAAAACCTGGACGTGATGCTATTTGCGAATACATTGTATTGAATGGTGTCTCTACCATATATTGCAATCCCTCATCGTAGAAAGTTACAGGACCTTTGGTACGAATATGAGAGTAATAACCATACACTCCTGCTAACCAATCCCACCCTTTAATGGTTTTGGGCGAGCGGAAAACTATCTCTTGTGTTATAGAGTTTTGTTTCTGCATCTGTTGCAATGTAAAATCACGAATAGGAGTGAAGTCTTGGTCAAGATTCATATCATCGGTTAGGAATTGATAACTTGTAACCGAGTTCATCAAGAATTTTTCGTGTGTGTATGCTATCTTTAACGAGTTAACCGACATATTTCTCTTATACCCGGCATAATCGTTATAGTTTATAGGAGAGACCTCTTGAGTTGATTTGTCGTACATTTGATAGGCATAACCATCCTGATTGCTATACTCATATATTGATGATAGTGTTATATCTAACGAAGATGTGGGGCGGAACTGCAATTTCAGGTTTGCTCCTGCAACTTCTTCATCACCACAACTTTTACCTGTAAATTGGTTTGTATAATAGCCATCGCGAGTGTTGTAATTTGCCGATAGTGAAAGAGCAAATTTATCTGAAATTTTCTTTCTGAAATTAAATGCGGCATTGTAGGTATCGTAGTTTGCTACACCAAGTTTAACTTTTAGGCCCTCCTCTTGAAATGGCGAAACGGTATAGAGATTTATTAGACCTGCCATAGTGTTACGTCCAAAGAGTGTTCCTTGCGGACCACGAAACACCTCTACCTTTGATATATCGTTAAAATCAAAGTCAAACGAACTTTTATCAATATAGGGTACGTCATCAACATATAATCCTACCGCTGGAGAGTTTATTCGTGAGCCTATTCCTCTAATATATATTGCCGATATTAGTTTTGTTCCATAATCGGGAATATATAGGTTGGGGACATACGATGATATATCTTTTATTGACACAGTATTGGTTTGTTCCAACATTTGAGCATTTAAGACCGATACCGAACCTGGGAATGTTATTACAGGTGTGTTGGTTTTGGGATTTGAGATTATCTCTATCGCATCCAAGTCAACACTATATTGTATTGAATCGGGTAGTGCATCTACATTTACATTGGTGGCATTTACCGAAAATGTTGCAACAACGAATAATAACAGAATTATCGCTTTAATTTTTTTCATCTTTTACTATCTTTTTTTAACGCTTGCAAAATTACTCCCTATTATGGTTTTAGTCAACTATCATTTATTATAGTTTTATATTAAAGTTAAATGTATTACTTTTGTATCGTAAACATTTTATTTATGCACAATCAGCCCTCTCATATTGCAGTAATACATCAAAATTCGCTTTGTTGCCTTGCTATGCGTACTATCTTAAATGATATTATGCCATTTATGGGTGCAATGGGGAGTGTTGAGATTGTATCGTTCAGCAATATTGACGAGATAAGTGAAGAGTACCAAAACAGGATATTTCTTTATTTTGTATCGGGAGATATTGTTTGCGAGAACTTGCAATTCTTCTCTCAAATTGCCCGAAGATGTATTGTACTGAACGAGGGAGAGGAGTTTTCTCACAAAGAGTTTAAATATATTAATATTTTACTCCCCGAACGTGAGTTGATTAAGAGTTTGCTTATGATTCATAATCACACTCATCATTCACATTCGCTACACCACCACACTGAGAAGCCTAAAGAGGAGAGTTTGTCAATTAGAGAAAAAGAGGTACTTGAACTTATTGTTAAAGGTTATATCAACAAGGAGATTGCCGACAGGCTAAACATCTCTACCTCAACCGTTATTTTTCACCGAAAGAATATCTGCGAAAGGGTTGGCTCTAAATCAATTGGCCGCCTTACCATTTATGCCGTTATGAACGGTATTGTTGATTTAAGGGAACTTTAGGTTAGTTGTTAGTTATCATCTATTAGTTTTTTTGATATATTAGTCCAATTGGTCTAATTAGTCAAATTAGACTAATTACAAATAAGCAAGTGGTTGTAACTGACAACTTTTTTATTTGAGTTTTATTTCGTATCTTTACACCGATTTATAAACCAAGATATAACGGACATTTAGATGACACAATTTGATGAAGATAAAATCACCGAAGAGTTAAGACACCCCGATACTTGCAGAGATGCGTTTTCGGAGGTTGTCAAACATTTTGGACGTCCGCTATATTGGCAAATAAGAAGAATGGTTGCTTCGCACGAAGATGCCGATGATTTATTACAAAATACTTTCTTAAAGGCTTGGGATAACATTGAAATGTTCAGAGGTGATGCCAAACTCTCGACATGGTTATACAGAATTGCTGTTAATGAGAGTATTAATTTCTTGAACAAGCAACGCAAAATGCAAAATATTTCGCTGGACGGCGAAAACGACTATATGTTATCGTCAGTTGAGAGCGATGAATATTTTGATGGTGATGATATACAAAAATATTTGCAAGAGGCTATTATGTCTCTTCCAGAGAAACAGAGACTGGTCTTTAATATGAAATATTTTGATGAGATGAAATATGAAGATATTTCGGATATATTAGGGACTTCGGTGGGTGCATTAAAGGCTACTTATCACCATGCAGTAAAAAAAATAGAGAATTATATAAAATCAAGGAGTGTTGATTAAACCATTTTTTATTTAATCTGTCAAATAGCAAAAAGAGAGGTATGAATAAAGGTATATTGGATAATATTAACAGAAATAGTGGTATGAAAGTTCCCGATGGGTACTTTGAGGCACTGCACGACAGAGTAATGAAGAATCTGCCTGAAAAGGAGATTATTATTGAACGCCCTGCCCCTATCTCATTTTGGACTATGGCCAAACCTTGGGTTTATATGGCTGCTATGTTTGCAGGTATTGCTCTTATGTTCAAAGTTTTTGTATGGACAAGCGGAGACTTGAGCAACCAACAACAGATGGCTACTTCGGCAGAAGAGATTGAGAGCGAAGTCTTTGAAGACTTTATGTTCTATAACAATGTGTCGGATTTTGCAATATACGAATTTATTGCAGACGGAAATTAAAAAAAGAGAGACTCAATATTCTTGATAACAAATAAACAATAGTGTTATGAAACGTTTTTTACTCATATCATTTTTAGTTCTTATTCCTTTTTTAGGAATTAATGCTCAAGAGAACAACCCTAACAGAAAAGGCAGATGTTCTGAAATGATGATTAAGTATATGGAGACTAAGAAACAGTACTTAAAACAATGCATTCCCTTGAGCGATAGTGATGCTGAAAAATTCTTTGTTATCTACAATGAATTAGAGAAAGCAAAATTTAATATTATGTTCGCCATCCACAAAGAGGCAAGAGAGATAAAAAAATCGACTGAACCCATAAGTGATGAGGTGTATGCTGAGGTCGCTAACAAATTGGCAGAACTTCCTTCAAAGATTGCGGCTATTGAGAGTGAGTATTATGAAAAACTCAAACAGATTCTTACTCCAAAACAGATGTTTATGTTCTTTAACTGCGAACATAACTTCGGGAAACAGATGTTAAAGAGAGAGCAAAATCAAAATAAATAATTTAATTTTTTAATAAAAGAGTATGAAGTTTTTAAACACTATTGCAATTATTGCCATTGCTGGTTTTTTAATGGTAGGATGTAAGGCTAAAGAGAGCACTTACACTGCTGCTTACAAAATGGCACAAGAGAAAGAGTTGGCTGACGAGTCGGTTAATACTCCTGCTCAACCAACCCAAACAACTGTTGTAACTGAGACCCCTTCGGTTACTAAGGTTGAGGCTCCTGTCAAAGTTACTGTTGAGAAAGTTACTACCGTTGATGCTGGTGATGCTGGTAAACTTAAAAGATTCAATGTTATTGTTGGCACATTCTCAATCACCACCAACGCTAACGGATTGAAAAATAATTTAATAAGCAACGGCTATAATGCTTTTACCGTTCAAAATGCTAAAGGATGGTACAGAGTTGTTGCTGCAAGTTTTGACACAAGAGAAGCGGCTACTACTTTCAGAGAGGCTATCAAACAACGCTTCCCTGGTAAATTTGATGACGCTTGGTTGTTAATCAACGAGTAAGAGAATGCGATTATTAAATAGACAGAAAAGTCCAAGGTTATACTTTGGACTTTTTTTATTATGACATAATAATTTTAGTTATCACATCTTTTAATCTGTAATTTATAGATATAGCATATTTCGCATTTTTTATTACCTTTGTATTAATATATATAATGTATAAGATTATGATACTTAAAGATACTTTTGTAAATGCGAGGAGAGCGGCGGCTGCTTTAAACTTGTTGGAGGAGAAAACCATTAACGAGGTTTTGACAGCACTTGCCGACCAAGCAGAGGAAGATTGCCAATATATCTTAGATGAGAACAGACGCGACCTTGATGCTATGGATAAGAGTGATCCTAAATATGACAGGTTGATGCTCACAGAGAAGCGTATTAAAGATATTGCTTCGGATATTAGAAAGGTTGCCACTCTACCCTCGCCTCTTGGCAGAACGCTTTGGGAAGATGTTCGCCCTAATGGAATGAAGATTAGTAAAGTTTCTGTTCCTTTTGGTGTTATTGGTATTATCTATGAGGCAAGGCCTAATGTTACCTTTGATGTTTTCTCGCTTTGCTTTAAGGCAGGTAGTGCTTGTATTTTAAAGGGTGGCAAAGAGGCTCAATACTCAAATGCTGCAATTATAGAAGTTATTAACAAGGTGTTGATAAAGTTTGGAATTAACTCTAACTCAGTTACTTTACTTGATAATGACAGAGCGATTTCAACAGAGTTATTAACAGCTGTTGGTTATGTTGACCTGATAATTCCAAGAGGTAGCAAAAATCTTATCAACTATGTGAGGGATAATGCAAAAGTTCCAGTTATTGAGACTGGTGCTGGTATTTGCCACGCATATTTTCACACAGATGGAGATATTGAAAAGGGCAAAAAAATCATCTTCAACGGAAAGACAAGAAGAGTTTCGGTTTGCAACGCTATTGACTCTGTGATTATTGATAAAAGCAGAATTGCTGATTTACCTGCATTGTTTACTCCATTAAAGGATAAGAGTGTTATCGTTTACGCTGATGAGGTGTGCTATGATGCTCTTAACGGAGAATATCCAAATGAGTTACTAAAACATGCCGATGCCGAGAGTTGGGGTACAGAGTTTCTTGATTACAAACTTTCTGTTAAGTGTGTTGAGAGTTATAGTGAGGCTGTGGAACATATTGCAACATACTCATCGAAACATAGCGAGGCTATCATTACTGAGAATAACGAAGTGGCTGAGCGTTTCTCAAAAGAGGTGGATGCTGCTTGTGTTTATTGCAATGTTTCTACTGCCTTTACCGATGGTGGTCAGTTTGGTTTTGGTGCAGAGATTGGTATCAGCACTCAAAAACTTCACGCTCGTGGGCCTATGGCACTAAACGAAATTACAAGTTATAAATATATTATTAGAGGTAATGGTCAAACGCGTGATGATGCGACCATTCAAAAATGTTGTCAATAAAATTATAATTAGATATGAGACACTTTACCAATGTTAAAGATTTAGGCGATTTAAAAGAGGCTCT
Organism: Bacteroidales bacterium; assembly: GCA_015061035.1. Taxonomy (GTDB): domain Bacteria; phylum Bacteroidota; class Bacteroidia; order Bacteroidales; family G3-4614; genus Caccoplasma_A. Next base: position 194,840 of record SUXK01000001.1, on the reverse strand, counting down.
TAAAGAGGCTTTTGAGGTTAAAGCAAACAGGTTTGGGTACAAAGAGTTAGGAAGAGATAAAACTCTTATTATGATTTTCTTTAACTCAAGTTTGAGAACTCGTTTGAGTACTCAAAAGGCTGCTATGAACTTGGGTATGAATGTTATGGTATTGGATATTAACCAAGGGGCATGGAAGTTAGAAACTGAGCGTGGCGTTATTATGAATGGCGATAAGAGTGAACATCTATTAGAGGCTATCCCCGTTATTGGTTGCTACTGCGATGTTATTGGAGTTCGCTCATTTGCCAAATTTGAGAACAAGAGTGATGACTACGAGGAGAAGATTATCTCTCAATTTATTAAATATTCGGGACGTCCTGTATTCAGTATGGAGGCTGCCACAAGACACCCACTTCAAAGTTTTGCCGACCTTATAACTATCGAGGAGTATAAAAAAACTGAACGTCCAAAGGTTGTTCTCACTTGGGCTCCTCACCCAAAGGCTCTACCTCAGGCTGTTGCAAACTCGTTTGCAGAGTGGATGAACGAAACCGACTATGAGTTTGTTATTACACACCCAAAAGGTTACGAACTTGATCCTAAGTTTGTTGGTAAAGCAAAAGTTGAATACGACCAACGCAAAGCATTTGAGGGTGCCGATTTTATTTATGCCAAGAACTGGTCGGCTTATAGCGACCCCAATTACGGAAAAGTTCTAAACCAAGATGCAGACTGGACTGTAGATAGCGAAAAAATGGCGCTAACCAACAATGCCTACTTTATGCACTGCTTGCCTGTTAGACGCAATATGATTGTTACCGATGATGTTATTGAGTCACCTCAATCAATTGTTATTCCTGAGGCTGCTAATCGTGAGATTTCTGCTCAAGTTGTTTTGAAGAAGATTTTGGAAGGTTTAAAATAACAAGTTTTATAACTACAACAAGAGAGAGGGCAACTTATAAGTTACCCTCTCATATTTTTTTACCTTTTAGGTGCTGTTCTTTTACATGACGGGATTATAGATTTGCATCTATCTTCTCTTTTAATTCGGCTTTTGTTGCTGACCCTACTATTTTATCAACTAACTCTCCCCCTTTAAAGAATAGAATTGTTGGAAGACTACGAACTTTATAGTTATCTGTTAAATCGTAGTTATCTTCGGTATCGCATTTTCCTATTATTGCTTTACCTTCATACTCTGTTGCAAGTTCCTCAATTGTAGGTAGCATGCCTTTACAAGAGCCACACCACTCTGCCCATAAATCTATTACTACTAATTTATCGCCTGATAATAACTCTTGATAGTTACCATCGGTAACTTCTAATGCCATAATTTTTTTTATTTTTTTTTATTTTTCGAGGACTACTTGCACGATTGATCTCCCCCGAAAAAAACGAGCATCAACCGCCTTGTTATTTTTTAGTTTTACAAATTTATATATATTTTTTTATTTTGCAACCAATTATTATGTTGAAGTTATCAACACATTTTAAATATTTTATATTTATCTAATTGTTAATCGGTTATGTACTCTTCTTCAAAAGATTCTTCTACTTCTTTCTCTTTTCGTTCAATGAGTTTACCATTTACTTTTACCTCTATTCCGTCTATTGCTTTGAGTGCCGATACCAGAGCAGGTTCAATACTTACTTTTTTAGAACGTGAATATAGTGGAACACAATAGCCTAAACTTCTGTCAACTATCTCAAATTTCAAATTACCTGTTCCCCCAACATATCTATTTACCAACTCATTAAGAGCGTTTGCTTTTGAGGAATCGAAGTTTTGAGAATCAACTACTATTGTCAAATCCGTTATAAGTTTCTTTGAGGCATCCTCCATTAATGATATATCCTTTATAGCAAAGTATATTCTATTATTATATTTACTTCGGTCTATCTTTCCCTGTATAAGAATATATAGGTTCTCTTTTCCGTATGAACCATAATTTACATAGTCTTTTGAGAAGAGAGGTACTTCTGCTCTTCCAGAATAGTCTTCGAGTAATATTCTTCCATACTTTGCATTGTTTTTTGTTATTCCCTCAAAAAGAGATATTACAATTCCGCCGAATGTCACTTCACTTCCTATGTATTTTTCTATTGAGTCTTTAAAGTCGGTTAATGTTATATTGCACACATAATCCATTAACAGTGAGTATTGTTGTAATGGATGGGATGAGAGATAGACTCCTACCAAATCTCGCTCTTTTTTTAGTCGTTCCAAATCACTCCACGGCTCTACTTTGGGGATCTCAGGTTTAGGTATCTCCACTACCATATCTCCTCCAAAGAGCGAATTCTGCTGCTGCATCTTATCTACTTGATAACTTGAACCATATCGCATAAATAAATCAAGGAAGGTCTCTCCTTTGGGGTTTGTACCAAAGAATTGCTCTCGTGTTATCTCTTTAAAGTTGTCAAATGCTCCTGCCAATATTAAATTCTCTACATTCTTTCGGTTACATGCATTTAGATTCACGCGTTGAACGAAATCGAATATTGATGTATATATTCCGTTTTTTTCGCGTTCATCTACTATTGCTTTTACAGCATTCTCACCTACCCCTTTTACAGCTCCTAATCCAAAACGGATGTTTCCCTCTTTGTTTACTGTAAACTTAAGATTACTTTCGTTTATATCGGGAGATAGCACTTTTATACCCATTGCTTTACACTCATCCATAAACTTGGTAATCTCGGTTATATCGGAGATATTGCGACTCAATACCGCCGCCATATACTCCGATGGATAGTGCGCCTTTAAGTAGGCTGTTTGATATGCTACCCACGAATAACATGTGGCATGTGATTTATTGAAGGCATATGATGCAAACTTCTCCCAATCTCCCCAAATTTTTTCGAGAACCTGAGGATCATGTCCGTTTGATTTTCCTCCTTCAATGAATTTTGGTTTTAGTTCGTCAAGTTTTGAGCGAATCTTTTTACCCATCGCTTTTCTAAGAGCATCGGACATTCCTCGTGTGAAGTTTCCTAATAGTCTCGACAAAAGCATGACCTGCTCCTGATATACAGTAATACCATAAGTATCTTTTAGATACTGCTCCATAATGGGTATATCGTAAACTATTGGTTCTATTCCGTGTTTACGTTTAATGAACTGCGGAATATACTCCATTGGTCCCGGTCGGTAGAGGGCATTCATGGCGATAAGATCCTCAAATGTGGTTGGTTTGAGGTTACGCAAGTGACTCTGCATTCCCGGCGACTCAAATTGGAATGTTCCTATTGTGCGTCCTGCACTATATAGGTCGTAGGTTAATTTGTCATCAATAGGTATGTTATCAATATCTACCTCAACTCCCTTCGATTGCTTAATATTCTTGATTGCCTCTTTTATTATGGATAGAGTTTTCAATCCTAAGAAGTCCATCTTGATTAATCCTGTATCCTCAATTACAGAGCCCTCATATTGAGTTACAAGCAGTTTCTCTTTTGTCTCCTTGTCGTCAGCGGTACTCACTGGCACCCAATCGGTTATATCATCACGACAGATTATTGTTCCACAAGCATGCACTCCTGTTCCGCGTACGTTTCCCTCTAACATCTCGGCATAGAGCATTGTTTCTCGTGTAAGGTCATCACCATTTTCGGCCGCCTCTTTTAACTCGGGGACATATTTTACGCAGTTCTTTATATTTATTTTTGGCTCTTTACCGTCAACCTCTGGCAAGTGTGCAGGGATTAATTTTGCTAATTTGTCGGCATCGCTTAATGGAAGTTTTTCTACACGGGCTACATCTCTGATTGCCATCTTGGCCGCCATTGTTCCGTATGTGATAATATGGGCTACTTTATTTGCTCCATACTTCTCTGTTACCCATCGCAACACCTCGCCTCGACCATCATCATCAAAGTCAATATCAATATCGGGAAGCGATATACGATCAGGGTTTAAGAAACGCTCAAAAAGAAGGTCATATTTTATTGGATCAATTTGAGTTATTCCTAAACAATATGCTACCATAGAGCCTGCTGCCGATCCACGTCCCGGACCTACCGACACTCCCATATTACGTGCTGCAGCAATGAAGTCTTGTACTATAAGGAAGTAACCAGGGAAACCCATGGTCTTCATTATATAGAGTTCAAAGTTCATTCGTTCTTGCAACTCAGGAGTTAACTCTCCATATCGTTTTGCCGCTCCATCATACGCCAATTTTGAGAGGTAATCTGCTTCAAATTTTATTCGGTACAATTTGTCATATCCTCCTAATCGGGCAATCTTTGCTTCAGCATCCTCTTGCGATAAGACAACATTTCCGTTCTCATCACGCGTAAACTCATCAAATATATCTTGGTGCGAATATTTTTGTCGGTACTCCTCCTCTGTTCCAAACTCTTCGGGGATATTGAAGGTTGGCATAATGGGAGGATTGTCAATTGAGTAGAACTCTACTTTGTCTAATATCTCATTTGTATTTGCCAGTGCCTCTGGAATATCGGTAAATACTTTGTTCATCTCCTCTGTTGTTTTAAACCACTCCTGCTTTGAGTAGAGCATACGTGTCTCATCATCTAAGTCTCTACTTGTACTTAGACATATTAATCGGTCATGTGCCTCGGCATGCTCTTCGTTTACAAAGTGTACGTCATTTGTACAGATCAGTTTTACATTATGCTTTTGGGCAAGTGAAATAATAACTTCGTTTACCTCTTGCTGTATTTGAAAGGTTTCGTGATTTGCTCGAGGCACAGTTGCTTTGTGTCGTTGTAACTCAAGATAGTAATCATCGCCAAATACGCTCTTATACCACTCAATTGCCTCCTCTGCTTCTGAGATTAATCCGTGGCGGATTTTTTGTGGCACCTCTCCACCCAAACATGCCGATGTCACTATTAAGCCTTCGCTGTATTTTTTGAGATCATCGCGGTCAGTACGTGGGCGCATATAAAATCCTTCGGTCCACGCATGTGATACCAATTTTATCAGATTGTGGTAACCTGTAAGATTCTTTGCCAACACTACTAAATGATAACCTCCCTGCTCATGTTTTGATTGCTTACTGAAACGACTTTCACCTCGTGCAACATACATTTCGCACCCGAGAATTGGTTTGAATATCTTTTGTTTTTGTTGCGAAAGGGCCGCCTCCACCTCCGCTATCATTGCCTCTTCTGCACCTTCACTCTTTAATGCTTCTATCTTTTTTGTAAGAGTTTTTATTTCAGACTTTACTCCTGAGTTTTTCTTATTTACATAGTTATAAAACTCTTTTATTCCGAACATGTTTCCATGATCGGTCATTGCCATTCCTCGCATATTATCGGCTATGGCCTTATCAACTAAAGCAGAAACGGATGCTTGTCCGTCAAGTATTGAGTAGTGCGTATGTACGTGTAAATGTACAAAAGGCTGTAACGACATATTATTTATTTTGAGCATTTGGGTTAGTTTACAAATTTAAGAAACATTAATTGTGTTTCAAATTCAAAAGCATAAAAAGTTATCAACAATTTTAGATTTATATTTTACTCTGTTATTTGCTTTATACTATTGACTGAGTTTAGAATATTTTTTACTTTCGCAGAAAATATTTTACACATGTATAAACTTGCTATTTTTGATTTAGATGGTACTCTTTTAAACTCAATTGGTGACCTTGCTGAAAGTTGCAATTACGCTTTGAAGATGTGCGGCTACGAGCCACACCCTGTTAATGCCTATAACTTTTTTGTAGGGAATGGTATTATGAAACTTATAGAGAGGGCTCTCCCCGAAGAGGGAAGGGATGCTAAGACTTTAAGGGAGATGAGAGAGTATTTTTTGTGGCACTACTCAAAGAACAACAATGTTTTTACCAAACCTTACGATGGGATTGTGGAGTTACTACATAAATTAATGTGCGATGGTTGCATGCTGGCTGTTGCTTCAAATAAATATCAAGAGGCTACCGAGTCTATTATTAAGAGTTACTTTGGGGATATTGATTTCATAAAGGTATTAGGACAGAGAGAGGGTATTCCTATCAAACCTAACCCTTATGTTATTAATGAGATTTTAGCGTGCGCTAATGTTTGCGCCAAAGAGACTATTTATATTGGAGATTCTGGAGTTGATGCACAAACTGCCAGTAGGGTTGAGGGATTGACCTTCATTGGTGTTACTTGGGGATTTAGAACTCGGAAAGAGTTGGAGGAGAACGGAGCAATTAATTTTGCTGACACATGCGAGGATATTTGGGATATATATCAGAATAACAAAGCAATATAAAAAACAATAGGCACATTCTCACGAATCTGCCTATCTTAAATATAGAATAGTTTAACCAAAAAAAATTGAGGAAGTATGACTACTTTCACCTACAAAGGTAGAGTATATAACTCCTCTAACAAATTTTTTAGACCAAAATATATAAATTATATACCAAACTTTAACATTAGCAGATAACCATTTTTGCACATTTATAAAATATTGAGCAAAATAAAAAAACCTCTATTTTACTCATATTCATGTGTTTATCTGATAGTTACCGAGCAAGTATTATTTTGTTATATAAAAGTATATTGTTTGTCTGTTAATAAAATAACACACTATACAAAAGTACAATTATTATCTGCTAAATAATTATTTTTATAGACTAAATAAATTTTTAATTCAATTTTATTAGTGAATTATTTAAGAGATGCAATATTTTTTTTTGATAAAGAATATTATTTTTAATAGAAATATTGTAACTTAGCAAAAGTTAAACATAAAAATATTTGATATTGATTTATTTCTACACACTATGATTTTTGAAAAAACCAATATTGATGGGGTTTATGTAATTACCCCCAATTTTATTGGCGATAGCAGAGGCTACTTTGTTGAGAGGTATCGTAAGGAGTTATTCGACAAAGAGATTGGAACGGTTGATTTTATTCAGGACAATCAATCACTATCGTCAAGAGGAGTTTTAAGAGGTCTGCACTACCAGAAAGGAGATTATTCTCAAGCAAAAATGGTTTGGGTATTATCAGGTAAGGTTATTGATGTAGCCGTTGATTTAAGAAAAGAGTCTCCAACCTTTGGAAAACATGTTATGGTAGAACTATCGGATGAAAACAAAAAGATGCTGTTCATCCCTCGTGGTTTTGCTCATGGTTTTTTAGTTGTTTCGGAGAGTGCAACCTTTGCTTACAAGGTTGACAATGTTTATGCCCCTAAAGAAGAGATTACTATCTCTTTTGATGACAAGGATTTAGGTATTGAATGGCCAATTGAGGGCATGAATATTATTATGTCGGAAAAAGATAAGCATGGTATTAAGTTTATTGATGCTGAATATTTTTAAAGAGACTGATTATGAAAATTTTTATTTTGATGTCAATCCTGTTATTGACTGCTGTTAATGGTTATGCCCAAACTTACGAAGAGGCAAAAAGTGCATTTGATAGTGGCGACTACAAAACCGCATTAACTATTGCTCAACAACTACCCGATTGCAACAATGCAAAGATTCTTTTAGGAGATATGTATCTTGATGGTTTGGGTATGACTCACGCCGATTTTGCCAAAGCATTGGAGTGCTACACCGAAGCCGCAAATAACAATAGCGCAGAGGCTCAATATATTATTGGTTCACTATACTACTCGGGAAGAGGTGTTCACAAGAGTTACCCCGAAGCGGCTGCTTGGTATGAGAAATCGGCAAACAATGGCTACGCTACTGCTCAATCAGATCTTGGAGAGATGTATTACAGAGGCAAAGGTATTCCACGCGACTATACTAAAGCGGCAAAATGGTTCGAAATGGCTGTAGAGCAAAACGATGCCAAAGCAATGTTCTTCCTTGGAGGTATGTATAATAGCAGAGGACAAGGTGTTCAAACAAATACTTTAAAGACGGCTGAACTTTGGAGAAAAGCCGCTGCCTTAGGTTATCCTAATGCTGAATTCTATTTGGGACAAATGTATATGATTGGCAGGGGTGGCATTACCCAAAATGCCGACTCGGCTATGATATGGATTAACAAAGCCGCCGAAGATGGTTGCGTTGATGCCCAGTTCTATTTAGGAGAGAGTGCCGTTACCAAAGGTGATATTGAGAAGGCTAAAGAGTGGTATGGTAAGGCTGCCGAAAAAGGTCTTCAAAAAGCCCAACTTAAACTTGACGCCATTAATAATGGGCAACAATAGAGATCAATATTAAAAGACTTATTTTAAAGTCTGAACAATTTCAACAGGTTTTAAAACAGATATAAAAAAATACGGATTGTTTTAAAGACAATCCGTATTTTTACATATAATTAAAGAATTACTCTTTTTCAATCTCAGTAGAGGCTGGATATATCTTATAGGTTTTCTTCGCCTTATCGTTTATATATTTTGTAAAATCTGAAAGTGTTTCAAACTCCTCAGTTACCTCTAAACGGACTGGAAGTTGATCCCCTTCTGATATTCCCATCTTAAGATGAATTACTGCAGGAAAATCGCTCTCTGTAAATACTACATCTTCGGGTTGAATTATTGTTGCCTTCATTCGGGGTATAAATCCCCATGGTAGGCGTGTAAATATTGTATCCCATTGGCCAAAACCTTTATAATCATATTGACGCTCAAGGGCAACTCTGTCAACGTAAGTTATATCAACATGTAGTCCTTTTAGAGAGGTTGCATCCTCTACCATATCAAAGGCATACCATACGTCTTTCCAATTATACATATTTGAGTTATCATCGGAGTCACCACACGAAGAAAAGATACTCAACCCTACCACTGCCACAATTATTGCTAAAACTATTTTTTTCATAATCCATTATCTATTAAAATATATATGCTGCTGATATTTGCCAACGTTTTGCTTTTGACGAGAACTCCATTCCCTTGTCTTCTAAAACATATTTATAAGTATAATCAAGAGGAATAATATAGTTAAATCCTATATTCAAATGATTAAACAAAACTACTCCTGCTCCCACACCTACTCCCATAGAGAGCGTTTTAGTTTGCGACTCTAAAGAGGATGAATCTACGCCTTGTTGATCTAACGAACCCTTTATAAAATTTTCAATATTATCTATATCTCCTACGTTAAAAGAGAAGTCGGGACCTGCCGAAAGATATATTCCAATCACATTTGCCAAAGACACTTGCCATCTTAAATTCAGAGGCACATCTATAAGATTGCGGTTGTCTGAGGTTCCTCCTTGTTCATTGTCGTAGTTTACTGTTTCTCGTGCATACATCACTGCGGCATCGATATTAAATCCCAAAGGCAACTTTGCATTAAGCATAGGACCTACAAAGAATCCTGCTCTATTGTCTGATGTAAAGTTATCGGCAAAGTCACCTTTAAACGACAACGTTGATAGTGTCACTCCGCCTTTTACTCCAAACGAGAATGTTTTTGCCGAGATAGGCAAAAAGGTTAGAGTTATTAGCAGTAGCGATATTATTATCTTCTTTTTCATATTTATTGTTAAACTTTAGCACCTGCTTATTACCGTGCGTTATTTATGTGCAAATATAACATTTTTAGAGAAATAAAAAAAAAGGTTGCCAAATGACAACCTTTCCTCTGTAGCGGGAACGAGAATTGAACTCGTGACCTCCGGGTTATGAATCCGACGCTCTAACCAACTGAGCTATCCCGCCATCCTTTTTGCGGTTGCAAAGGTAGTCATTATTTTTCTCTTATGCAAGAGAAGATGTAAAAAACTTTTAAAAAATATGCCATTCGAGAGTCTGAAAGAAAATCAAATGGCATATTCAAGTTTATATTCACGAAATTTAGAACGACAATCCTAATCTAAATCCTGCATTATTTAGTCCTTTTACACTATATATCAAGACATCTGATTTGTTGGTTGCGTAACTATAATAGAGTGCAACATGCAATCCCACTGTCTGACTTGAGGTAAAGTAGATGGTTGTTCCAACTTCAGGACACACATAAAATCCCCAACTTTTATCTCTTGATGTAAATGAGTTGTAGTACGATGAAACTTTTGAAAATTCTGGGCCTAATTTTACAGCCAAATAGGGTTTTACTATTGCATCGGGGATAAAACGATAACGCACCGACACTCCAAATGGTAATTGAAATATTGAGTGCTGCTGATCGGTTGTAAGAGCCGAAGTCTCATTCAACATTAAAGTCTGTCTTTCAATATATTGATTATTTGTACTATATGTCATAAAGGCTCCTATTCCAACATTGTCAGTCAAATAGTAACCTCCATCTAAAGACATACCCCAACCTGCTGCCTTATCGGCAAAGTTTGTATTTATAGGAATATTAAACTGCCAATCTATATCAAGATAACCATTATCTGTTATTTGTGCTTTTGCTGTTGGAGAAACAAATAGCATCGATACCAATAGTAGTGCAGATATTATTATTTTATTTATGATTTTCATAATAGTTCTATTTTATATTGTTCTACTTTTTAATATAAGGAGATTGTGTAAATGCCTGATTTATTCCACGTTTAGCATTGTTTATATCTGAACGAGTTGAACCACTCATTGTTCCTCCTACACACATACTCCATATTTGGTGCAGTTTCTCTTTCTCTCTGTTTATCCAAATCATCTCACCCAATAGTGATCCTATATCATAACGATATGTCACTGCGTATGCTGGATATGGATACATTGGTCCCCATCCTGGCCAATAGTTATATCCCCACCACCAATCATACCAATAATAAGGCGAATAGTAATCGGTAAAGTAGTATGAACTCTCAACATAACTTAATTGGATACCCAAATCGGCACTCTCTCTGTCGGCTTTACTCAACTGCACATACCCTCTATCCTTCATGTTGCTGGCAAATGTATTTATTAATGTTTGGGCATTTTCATCATACCAATTCGCAACTTTTCCCGACAAAACCTTTATTGTGTCTGATATATAAAAGGTTGAAAACGATGAAAAATTGACTGACTTATCGTAATCGGTATAGGTCACAAACTCTGTTGAGAGTTCATCAAAGTCGGGATCTTTCTGACAAGATGTGATTGTTAGAGAGAGAAACACGACCATCATCATTAATAGGGTTGTTAATCTTTTCATATTGTTTTATTTTAAATATCACAAACTAAAAACGCTTATCCTTATGGATTTGTTTAATGCACAAAAATAATTAAAAATTATCTTCTATTTTTGTTAACCAAATGAAATATTTATTTTAAAATTGTTAATTTCTATTTTCCTCTACAAAATTGCCTTTTTGCTTTTTTTTAAGTAACTTCGCTACCCAAATATAATCACTATGAAAAAGCATGTTTTTATAATAGCGTTTTCGCTATTTTTATCTTCTATTATTGTAGCCCAACCTAAGATTGAGCAAGAACTCCAACAAATAATGATGCAAAGTAGCAACGATATGATAAGCATTAATATCGTTTTTAAATCGCAAATAGATAAAAAAGGGTTAAAATCTAAAACTCTACTCATTAAAAATGCCGAAATAAAAAAGAATGTTATTATTAGCGAACTTAAAAATCATTCACAAAAGTCGCAACGGAACATTCTTGAACTACTCAAAAGCGAAGAGAAGATAAATCGCGTAGCGAACATCAGTTGTCATTGGCTTTCTAACTCAATATGTTGCGATGCAAAAAAAGAAGTTATTGAGGCTCTCTCTTTAATTGAAGAGATTGAAATTATTGGATTAAACAAAGAAGTAACCCTTATATGCGACAATTTTGAGGATGAGGGTTTGACTGAAACTCTCGCAAACAACTCCAATGCCACACCTCACGTCCTACAAGTTAATGCTGACGATGTTTGGAAGTTAGGCTACACAGGAAAGAATGTTGTTGTTGCAGTTTTAGATTCGGGTACCAACTTTGAACATTATGATTTAAGTGACCATTTATGGTGCGGATATGCCGACTGCGATGGTGATGGTGATGCTAACGATATTATTCACGGATGGAACTTTGCAACTAATGACATTGCTGGTAATAGCAATATTAGAGATGACTACGGACACGGCACACATTGTGCGGGAATTGTTTGTGGAGATGGTTCATCGGGGAATACAACGGGTATTGCTCCAGATGCATCGTTGATGACTTTAAAAATTGTAAACAGAAGCGGAGGCGGAACCCCAGAGCAGATGATTAGAGGTGTTGAGTTTGCAGTAGAGAATGGCGCTGATATATTGAGTATGTCGTTAGGATTTAAGAACCATCAGATTGGCGATGCTGCTAAAGCATCTCTGCGTAAAACATTTGAGAACGTCCTTGAGGCTGGTGTTATTGTTTGTGCGGCAGCAGGTAATGACGGCAATAATTCAGGAGTACCTAATAATATTGATATTCCTGCAAGTTGTCCTCCTCCATATATTCACGAAGACCAAATGGAGAATAGCGGCGGCGTTTCGAGCATTGTTTGCGTTGGTGCAGTTGACAGCAATGACGACTATGCATCTTTCTCTTCTCAAGGACCATCAACTTGGCAAGGCAGTGAATGGAATGATTATCCCTTTGACGATAATAACATAGGACTTATACGCCCCGACATTGTTGCCCCCGGTAATATGATTTACTCACTTAAACACGATACTAACAATAAATATAAGTTTAACTCAGGCACATCACAGGCTACCCCTTGCGTTGCTGGTGTTATGGCTCTTATGTTGGAGAAAAACCCCAACCTAACTCCTTCCGAAATTTGCGAAATAATTGAGAATACTGCTATTAAATTATCAGATAAAAAAAACAACCTTACAGGTTCTGGTCGTATTGATGCCTTAAATGCTATTAATGGTATTGAGAATTCTATTGAGAAACCTTTTGTTAAACTTACAGAGTTTACTCCCGCCAAAGCAAATCAGGGAGCATTAGATGTTTGTTTGACTATCAAAAACTTTGGAAAGGGCAATAGTGGCGAGAGTACAACAGCAACTCTCTCAACCGATGATAACTACATTACCATTAATGATGCTACCAAGAGTTTGGGCATAATAAACAGCAATGAAGAGAAAGAGATTATCTTCTCATTAAATATTAGTTCTGCCACTCCCAATGGACATAATTTATTCTTGAAACTAACCACTACTGACGAAGAACTTGTTTGGAACGATGAAATAGTTATCAAGATTGATGCTGAGCCTAAGATTGTTTTCAATTCAAAATCTATTGAGACTATTGAGGCTGGAGAAGATGTTTGGTTTGACGTAGAGTTGATTAATAACGGAACCATTGCCACAACCGATAAGTCATCGGTTACAATAAGTTCTACTTCGCCATACGTTAATTTCATTAAAAATATCAATGAGATTAACGCCATAGAGGTAGGAGGCAAAGAGAGTGTTAGTTTTGGTGTTAATATTGACAAATCTATTACCGACAACGCCACAGTAAATTTTGATATATACACTACTCCTAATAACTTTACTCATGTAAAAGATATTATCTATGAATTTGAGACAGAAAAGAATGAGTATGGTTATTACGATGATGGTTTATGTGGCTGGACCACTTTTGATGCCAGCGATGACAGCAGAGATCATCCTTGGTGGCACTCATCAAATTATGTCAGTCATCATGTTGAGAGCATAGGTGATGTTTTTTCAGGCAAAAGTTGTTTAATAAGTGAAACTTACTGCCAAGCATCATTAATTGAATATAGCGTTCCTGTTGACAACTATTTAGTTTCACCAAAAATAAGAGCTACAAAAGATAGTAAATTTAGTTTCAGAATAAGAACTGATAATATTTTCTATAAGGGACAACATTTTGGCGTTGCTATTTCTGAATCAGAGAACAACTCTGCCGATTGTTTTACCACCATTCAGGAGTGGATTATTAATGACATAAGTGGCTCCGAGTGGCAAGAATACACCATTGATTTAAGCGAATATGACGGTAAAGATATTTATGTTGCTATTAGAAACTTCTTTACCGAACAAGAGTGGCAACTGCTTAGTAATGGATTTGATCTATATCTTTTGCTTGTAGATGATGCCAAGTTTGAGAGCGTTATTGACATCTCAGACAACTTTAAATATAATAATTACAGTTACTTCTCTGTTAAGGTAAAATCTGATCCTATCCCTGCGCCTTCAAATATTACGGCTACGGCTATTGACGATAAGAGTATTATGCTTTCGTGGGATGCTGTTGCAAATGTTCAAAGTTACAACATATATAACAGCGATGGAGAACTTATTACAACTGTTAATGGAGTAACCCAATTTACCAATACAAACCTTAAACCTAATACTGAATATTACTATAAGATTAGTTCGGTTTACAATGGCAGCGAATCTGAGTTATCTGATTGGGTTTATGCTACAACAAAGAAAGCCGACTACAATATTGCAATAAAATCTGTTGCCTATAACGAAACTATGGCAATTGGAGAAAATGAGATAGAGATTACCTTTATTAACGATGGTAAATATGACCAACAAGCAAGAAGTACCATAACTCTTTCAAGTGATGATGAATATATAACAATCGTAACAAATAGCGTTAATCTTAACGCTTTGAATGTTGATGAAGAGGCAATAAAGGTATTTACTATATCATTGAACGAAATCCCTCCATTTGATTATAAGGTTAACTTAAATGCAAATATTACTCAAAAGTTTGAGCCATTCCTTTCGTGGGATTGTCCCTTTACTCTTATCCCTAACACTGCTACTGGCATTGAAGAGAGTGAAAATATTGAAGAACCATTATTTACCATTGTTAATGGCGAGGTATTAACAATTAATGGCATAGAGGGCAATGCCCAAATATGGATTTATAATGTTTCGGGTATGTGTATTCACAACTCTACCTGCAATAACAGTTCTTTGACAGTAAACATTGGCAAATACAACAAAGGTATTTACATTGTAAGAGTAAAAGACAGCAATGGAATAAAAATGCAAAAAATATATTTAAAATAGGAGAATTGTATAAAAAAAAAGTTGCATAAAACTCTTTTTTGCATATATTTGCATTTGTAATAAAAAAAGAACATTTATCATGAACTTAAAAAAATTCTCTCTATTTGTATTATTTTCGCTTGTTATTGCATTTGTTACAGAGGCATCTACTGTTGAAAAATCTGTAAATGCAAGATACGGATTCTCTCAATTTGACAACTACAAGAATGGTTATTTCAAAGTTTGGAATAATTTAAAATGGGGCGTATGCGATGCTGATGGCAATGAAATCACCGCTCCTGCATACGATGCAATATGGGACTTTAACAATGGTTTCGCCGTTGTTAATATGGGTGCAAAATGGGTTAAGACTGCTACTCCAAAGGGTGTAAGTGACACAGAAAAAGAGCGAAATTTTGAAAAAATTTGGGTATATGATAATACTACCACAACGGCATATGTCTATGAACCAACTATGCAACAAATTTACAAACTTAGAGGTGGTAAATATGGGCTTATAGATGATAAAGGCGAAGAGGTTGTTCCCCCTATTTATGATGAAATCATCTTTACTTCGGAGGTTGGTATTCTTAAAGTTAAGATGAATAACAAATTTGGTTATATTGATTATAGAGGCGAAAACATAACCGATATTAAATATGATGACGCATCGGATTTTTGCGATGGAATGGCTATTGTTAATATTGGCGGAACACCTAATAAAAGAGGTGTTATATCAGGCGGCAAAAAGGGATATATCAATACTCTTGGTGATGAAGTTGTCAAGGTAAAATACGATAATGCCACCCCTTTCTGTGATGGCATTGCTACTATATCGGAGGGTACTTCATGGTACGTTATTAATAAAAGCGGGAAGAAAGTATCAAATAGCGCATTTGAGCAATTAGGAAATTTTGTTCAAGGAAGAGCACCATACAAAGAATATAGTAAATACGGTTATATCGATAATACCGGCAAGAAAATTATTGAGGCCCATTATGATTACGCAATGCCTTTCAGCGAAGGAATTGCGAGAGTTAAGCATGGATGGTCATGGGGCTACATCAACATTGATTGCAACACTGTAACTTACTTTGAATTCCAGGAGGCTGGAGATTTTAAAGACGGTATTGCAAAGGTTAAAAAGAATGGTAAATGGGGATATATTGACAAAACTGGCAAAGAGGTTATTCCCACTAAATACACAGTCATATCTGAGTTTGACGAAAACAATATTGCCAAAATCAGAGAGGGCTTGAAATGGGGCTTGATTAAGAAAAATGGTACTATAATTGTTGCTCCCAAATACCAACAAATTGAATCGTTTGTTGGCGACTATGCAAGAGTCAGTTTAAACGACAAGTATGGTTTCATAGACAAAACCGGCAAAGAGGTTATTGCTTGTAACTACGATGATACCAAAGATATTGAAAATGGTATGGTAAAAGTCAACTCTATGGGTATGTGGGGATACGTTAATACAAATGGAGAGGAGATTGTTCCTTGCATGTATGTTAACTTGGGCAAACCTGATAACGAATTAAGAACTCCTGTTAAACTTAATGTTAAATGGGGTTATATTGACGCATACGGAATGGATATTGCTCCTGCCAAATACGATACCTTAGGCAATTTTGTTGATAGTTTGGCTATTGCTAAATTCACTGGCAAGTGGGGCTACATAAACAAAAATGGAGAGACTAAAATTGCCTTCAAATATAATGAGGTATCAGAGTTCTGCAACGGTATGGCCAAAGTAAAATATGGTGGTAGATATGGATACATTGATTACGAAGGCAACGAGATTATTCCTTTTGAATACCAGAATATTTACGCTTTTAACGATAAATTGGTTGAGGTTAATATTGTTAACTCATACAACGGCGATGATGCTGTAACTGTTGATGTCTTTGAGATTTTATGTTTTGACGACAAGGTATTCATCTTTAAGAAAGATGGCAAATGGGGGGCTATGGATAAAAACCAAAATATTATTGTTGAAAACAAATACAATAGTATTAAAGACGTTAAAAAGAATTTATATAAATAGAGGATGAAAAGGTGTGTTGTTATTGTTGCAGGAGGCAAAGGCACTCGTTTTGGGAGTGATATTCCAAAACAGTTTTTGCTTTTGAATAACAAACCCGTCTTAATGCATACTATTGATGCTTTTTTTAGTAGCGACAACTCTTTTGATATTGTTGTTGTTATACCTGAAAACCATTTCCCTTTTTGGAAAGAGTTATGCAAAAAATATAATTTTAACACCCCTCATAAGATAGTTAAGGGAGGGGCTACTCGATGGGAATCGGTAAAGAATGGTTTATCTGAAATTGACAATGATTCTATTGTTGGTATTCACGATGGCGTTAGGCCATTAATATCAAAACAACTGATTGACAGACTCTACTCAAATGCAGAGACTCTCTCTGCCGTTATCCCTGCCATTAAGGTTACAGATTCATTAAGAATTGTAAACGAAGAGGATGGTAAGAGTCGCTCTGTTAATAGAGAGGTTTATAGAGCCATACAAACACCTCAAGTTTTTAAAAGCGATATTGTTAAGGAGGCATACGAGTTACCATTTGAGGAGTGCTTTACCGATGATGCTTCTGTTATTGAAAGATATGGTACTCAAGTTAACATTATAGAGGGAGAAGATACTAATATTAAAATTACATCGGCAAAAGATCTTGCTATTGCTGAGTTATTAGTAAACAATGTCAGAATTTTCTAAAATCGATATTAAATTTCTTGCAGGAGTTGGCCCTAAACGCGCCGAGATTCTAAAAAAAGAGATTGGTGTTGCAACATACGAAGATTTGTTGTACTACTTCCCTTATAAATATATTGACCGCAGTAAAATTTTCAAAATAAACGAGATAGATGGTAATTTCCCATACATTCAGATTGAAGGAGAAATCATCTCATACGAAGAGGTAGGAACAGGTAGAGCAAAACGCCTTAGTGCTACTTTCTCGGATGGCACAGGGACAATTGAATTAGTATGGTTTAAAGGTGCTAAATATATAAAAGACAATTACCGACTTAGAACCAAATATACAGTATTTGGAAAACCTGCTCAATATGGTTCCAAAATCTCAATTGCTCATCCTGAAATAGATAAAGTAGAACCTTTTACCGAACGCAAACATACTCTTCAAGGATATTACAGTACCACTGAAGAGATGAAAAAGAAATTTATAAATTCTAAGACTATTTCAAAACTTATTGAGAGTATCTTCAGAAGTTTGAAAGTTCCTATTTTTGAGACCATCTCAATAGATGTTGCTAAAGAGTGTAACCTTATTAATATTAACGATGCGTTAAGAAACATCCACTTCCCAAAATCAAACGAAGAACTACAAAAGGCAACTTTTAGACTTAAATTTGAAGAACTTTTCTATATTCAACTTAATATTTTACGATACATGAAGTTGAGAGAGAGAAGTTTAAATGGTTTTAAGTTTAAACGTATTGGAGATAACGTAAACAATTTTTACAAGTACAATCTCCCCTTTGAACTTACAAATGCCCAAAAGAGGGTTATCAAGGAAATTAGATATGATATGGGTAGCGGCAAGCAGATGAACAGGCTCTTACAAGGAGATGTTGGTAGTGGTAAAACGCTTGTAGCGATTATGAGTATGTTGATTGCCTCTGACAATGATTTTCAGGCATGTATTATGGCTCCAACTGAGATTCTCGCTACTCAACATTATGAAAATATCAAACGACTTCTCTCGGGATTAAATATTAATATTGCTCTACTAACGGGTTCAACAAAAAAGAGTGAAAGGGATGCTATTGATAAGGGACTGAAAGATGGTACTATTAATTTTATTGTTGGTACACACGCTCTTATTGAGGATAATGTAATTTTTAAAAATCTTGGTTTAGTTATAGTTGATGAGCAACACCGCTTTGGAGTTGTTCAAAGATCAAAACTTTGGAAGAAAAATAATCAACCTCCTCATGTTTTAGTAATGACCGCTACCCCTATTCCTCGCACCTTGGCAATGACGTTGTATGGAGATTTAGATGTCTCGGTTATTGACGAACTTCCTCCTGGCAGAAAACCCATCTCTACTATTCTTAGATTTGATTCGGGTGCTGATAAGATGTATAACGGCATAAGAAAACAGATTGAGGCAGGACGACAGATTTATATTGTTTATCCATTAATTAAGGAGAGCGAAAAAAGTGACTTAAAGAATCTTGAAGAGGGTTATAACTATGTCAAAAACCTATTTAAAGAGTATGAGGTTTGCATGGTGCATGGCAAGATGAAGAGTTCTGAAAAGGAGGAGGAGATGCAGAAATTCGCTTCTGGCAGGGCTAAAATTATGGTTGCAACAACCGTTATTGAAGTTGGCGTTGACGTTCCTAATGCTTCAGTTATGGTTATTGAGAATGCCGAGAGATTTGGTCTTGCTCAACTACATCAACTTAGAGGGAGGGTTGGCAGAGGTGCTGAACAATCATATTGTATTCTTAAGACTACACATAAACTTAGCGAGAACTCTCGCAAACGTTTAGATATTATGTGTAAGACTAACGATGGCTTTGAGATTGCTGAGGCCGATCTTAAATTGAGAGGTCCTGGTGATATGGAAGGAACCCAGCAGAGCGGTATGGCATTTGACCTGAAGATTGCAAATATAACTCGCGATGCTCAAATTTTGCAGTTGGCAAGAGATTGTGCAAGTAGAGTATTAGACATTGACCCCGACTTATCTCAACCAGAACATCTTATTTTAAAGATAAGACTCGATAAACTATTTAAACGTATAGTAAACTTCGGTTTAGTAGGATAAGGAGTATTAATTGTCCCTTCCCAGCGGGGAGGAGTTATTAGTTAGACGCTATCCTTACTTTATAAAAAAGATTTTATATATAGATATACATATACATAATAAAATAAGAGGTGTTATTCAATGAATACACCTCTTATTTGTTATTGTCAGATAATTAAGATTATCCGAATACAAAGAAACCTTCAATAAATTTGTTGCTGAAATATAGAGTTGATTTCTCCTCGCGGCAATATATTTTACCTTCACGAGCCAACCATCCTATTGCAGCATACAAATCTGCTGTTTTAAGACCTGTTTTCTCTTTTAATTGAGTTACATTCATTTCAGTATTAGCCTCTAAAACGTGCCAAAGTTTTCCTGCATTCTCACCAATTGAAAATGTTAATGCTTTCATCTTTTTCTTAGTTTTAAAATTTTACGAGTGCAAAAGTAATACTTATTTATGGAAGAATAAAATTTTTAACTTTATTTTACATTTACCTTATCGCCTCTTTTATAAGTATTCTTAAATCTTCTTTACTTCTTCCTCCAATCCATTTCTCAATTTGCTTACCATCTTTGAATAGGATCAACGTTGGAATAGATCTTATTCCATATTGTGTTGCTGTTTTACCTGCTCTATCTACATCCAATTTTACAAATTTCACCTCTCCCGAGAACTCTTGTGATAGTTCAGCAAATATTGGGGCTAAAGCTCTACAAGGAGGACACCAAGTTGCCCAAAAATCAACTAACACATACCCTTCTTTTATCTCTGATGCAAACGTTTGATCTGTTGCTTGCGTTATCTCTTTTGCGGATAACGACATTGTTGTCATGCTAATAATTGTAACAACAAATAGTAATAAAATCTTTTTCATAATAATTTGTTTTTAATTAATATTCTCTATATCTGTTTTTTATTTATATGTTTTTTAGTAAGTTTGTATTGACCTTATTTTATTACTTATGAATCTATTATTATCAATCAGTAATGCTGGGGAGTGGATATATAATTTTATCTACCTCACCATTATTCTGCTTAATATTATATTTATAATTCTTATAATATCGGAAAACAGAAACCCTGTAAAAACTATTGCATGGCTATCTGTATTAACTCTTTTACCTATTGTTGGGTTTGTATTCTACCTATTTTTTGGTAGAGACCAACGTTCTCAGCGTATGATTTCGCGCCGAAGCAAACGCAAATTAGAGCGTTTGGTTAACAATAGTATTTCGGTAAGCGACAGCAATATTCCTAATTTCAAAGATGCAACTCAACAACTTATTATTCTTGGTAATAAACTTACTCGTGCTTTTGTAACCATCAATAATAAGATTGATATTTTTACTTGCGGTAAAGATAAATATTATATTCTTTTTAATGATATAAAAAATGCTAAAAGTTTTATTCATCTTCAATATTACATTATAGAGAATGACAATCTTGGCAATGAACTTAAAAGAGTGCTAATACAAAAAGCATCAGAAGGTGTTGAAGTAAGAGTTTTATACGATGACGTGGGTTGTTGGAATTTGCGAGAGAAAGATTTTTTTGATAGTATGATTTCGGCAGGTATTGATGCCAAACCATTCTTTAAGGTTACGTTTCCCCAACTTGCCAACAAACTCAATTATAGAAATCACAGAAAAGTTGCAATTATTGATGGTACTATTGGCTACGTGGGAGGTATGAATGTTGCCGATAGATATGTTACTGGAGATAAATGGGGCGAATGGAGAGATACTCATATAAGAATTGAGGGTGAAGCCGTAAAAGAACTTCAAGCAATTTTCATGGTTGATTGGAACTTTACTACTAAAGAGTTACTGTCTGATAGTAGTTATTTCCCAAAAACTGAAAACTTTTCAAATGGGGCAACCATTCAACTATTGACAAGCGGTCCTTTAGATGAACATAAATCTATTTTTTTAATGTTCTCTAAAATTATCAGTAATGCAAAAGAAAGGGTATTTATTCAAACTCCATACTTTTTACCCAATAGTGCCGCTATTAATGCTCTTAAGATTGCAGCTCTTTCGGGGGTTGATGTCAGAATTATGATTCCCTATCATTCAGACTCTAAACTTTTACAAAAGGCAAGTAATTCATATATTACAGAGATGCTGAAATCAAACGTTAAGATATACTTTTACAATAAAGGATTCTTACATGCAAAGACCATTCTTGTTGATGACGAGATTACAAGTATTGGTTCAACAAACTTTGATTCAAGAAGTTTTGAGCAGAATTTTGAGATTAATGCCTTTATATATGACAAAGAGTTTAATAGTAGATATGCCGCTATTTTTATGCAAGATTTGAAAGAGTGTAGAAGGGTATCTATTAAGAGTTGGAACAGACGTAGTATATTCTCCAAGATTGCTGAATCTGTTGCACGGCTTTTCAGTCCTATTTTATAACTCAGCATCACTATCTTTTAAGAAGTGTTTTGGAGTATTTATCAAATAGAGTTTATCTGTTGCACGAGTGAAGGCTGTATATAGCCATCTGAAAAAATCAAGATTTACTGCATCCTCCGAGATATTACCCATATCAATAAACACGTTCTGCCATTGACCTCCTTGTGCCTTATGACATGTTACAGCATATGCATATTTTACTTGCAGTGCATTAAACCATTTATCAAGTTTTACCCGTTTCACTCTCTCCCTTTTAGTTCTCACATCGGAATAATCTTCCATTACCTTTGTAAAGAGTTGATTGTTGAGTTCAGGAGTAAGAGATGGATACTCCAAATGCAAAGTATCAAGTATTATCTTTGCATCTATATCTACATCATAATCAAGCAGGCGTAGCGTTACATCTGCAAAACGGAAGCCATACATCTCGTTATACCCCCTAACCCTTAACACCTGCGCAACATCTCCGTTGGCTATAAAATCTATCTCATCTATCTTCTCTCCCCAAAAATAGTTATTCTTTGCTATCATCAGCAAATCTCCCGACTCTAACTCCTCCTCTCGGTAGAGTATTCTGTTTCTTACACCTTCGTTAAATATATTTGCACGTTTATTGGAACGGGTTACTATTATGGTTTGGTCTTTTCCGTCACGAGTATAGGCACTCTCAAGTTCCTCTATAAGGTCATAACCTGTAATATTTTTAATATCAGGAAAGTGTTGAACCTCTAACTTAGGTGTAGAAAGAAAATCATCTTGCATCATCTTTCGCAGTTGAGTTGCATTGTAAAGAATACCTGATGTTAAACTCTGACGTATAACCTCTGTAAGTGTTACCTCTGTTACTTTTAAAAGATAATCCTCTAATACCTTTGGCTCCAAGGCAGGAGTATTGGGCTGACCTACTGGTGGTAGTTGTGCTGTATCTCCAATCAGTACAAGTTTACACCCTGGCGAGGAATAGACATACTCTATTAAGTCGCTCAACAAGTCTGATGATGCATCGGAAGAGGATGCTATCATTGATGCCTCATCAACAATAAATAGCGTTTGTTTATGTCTATTATCTGTTAAGGTAAAACCCGTCATATCTGGCGAGAAACTCTTTTGTCGATATATCTTCTTATGTATAGTATATGCTGGGGTATTTGCATACAATCCAAATACTTTTGCAGCACGCCCTGTTGGTGCCAACAGCACACTTTTCATTGAATACTGAGAGAGTGTTTTTACTAATGCCCCCACAAGCGAACTCTTTCCCGTTCCTGCATATCCTTTTAACAGAAACACCTCGCGACCTACTGCTCTAAAAACAAAGGTTACAAGTTTTGCCATTACTATTGCTTGATCTTGAGTAGGCGTATATGGCAAGTTTTGCGAGAGGCTTTTTATAAATTTCTCTTTCATCAGTATATTTTATATAGCAATGCGAAGATAACTATTTTTATTAAGATTTTATCTTAGATAAAGGAATTGTTGTTACAAGAAAATATCTTTTACCTTAAATGTTTTTTTAATGAAAACTCTTTACTAATTTTATGCTAAATTTTAGATTGATTTTTTATGCGTATCATAAGCGGTAAATACGGAAAGAGGAGATTTGATGTCCCCTCTAATATCAAGGCTCGACCAACTACTGATTTTGCTCGTGAAAATATTTTTAATGTTCTCTCAAACAATATAGAGTTTGAGGGTTTGAAAGCACTCGACCTATTTGCCGGTACTGGAGCTGTTAGTTTTGAGTTTGCATCACGAGGTTGCAGCAGAGTAGTATCGGTTGAGAACTACCCTGTTCAATTCAAATTTATAAAAAAGGTTGCCGAAACTTTAGGGGCAAACGAAATTGAAGTGATAAGAGGTGATGTATTTAAATTTGTCCCATCGTGTAGCGAGAAGTTTGATATTATTTTTGCCGACCCCCCTTACGACATGAAGAATTTTGATACTATTCCATCGTTAATTCTTGAGAGTGATATTCTTAATGATGGGGCAGTGTTTATTATGGAGCATCCAAGAAATTTTGACTTTTCATCGCTTCCATACTTCTCTGAGCATAGGGTTTATGGCAGCGTAAACTTTTCGATATTTGTAAAAGAGTAACTCGCTTTTACGGATTTGCCGTAAATATTGCAGATTCTACATCTTTTGCATTCGCATACTTCTTTAGCAAACTTTCGGTAAAATTGATTGCTTCTTGCAATCCCTCAATTCCTGAGTATGCATTTATTATTACAAAGATTCGTTTAGTAGAATCGGTTATTGATGTCCTAATCTCGTCACTTGTGGGAGTTCCTATTCCTCCCATTTCATCGCGATAAACGGGCAAGCCCTCTATATTGAGCAGACCTCGGCCTATTCCCTCAAATTGTTCATCTTTCTCTCCCACTCCAAGTGTAGGTACTCCTACTATCTTGTCATTATCAAAACCTCCTATTGAGTATCCCGTTTTAAGCGAAACAAGATTTATTAAATCAACAAGAGTTGAGATTTTATACAGGTCGTTACCATTAATCAACCTACGCATTAGTGCCTCTGCTGACGGGCGGTAACGATTAGGGTCTTTACCTGCTATTTTATAGGCATTGCGTGTTGCGTGGATTGCAGATAGTTGTTTGATAGAGGCAACAGTATAATTAGTTCTTATTTTTGCGGTCAATTCATCAATCTCACTCCACAATTCAGGGCTGTATTTAGTATTATCTACATCTGCCCATATTACACCAGCAGAGTACTCTGCAAAGAGAGTTTTTGCTAATTCCGATATTTTTACCTCAGTTGCCATATCTCTATCTATATTGCAAGGTACTATTACCTCTCTTTTTCCACTTTATCAACCTTCACTCCCACTCTCTCTATTCCCTTAATAGGTTCTCCTCTCATCCCTTGCGTTATTGTTATGTTATATTTACCAGATGAAGGAAATTTAAAGTCACGTTTATACTCTTCTCGTTGCTGATAGGTTGTTCCCCACCCATTGCCTTTCCACTCGCCATATTCATCGGCAAGAAGTAACTGCAGGGTGTCTGATGATACTATATTTGCCACACTATCTATAACAGATACCAAGAGATACAGATTGCTGTATGGATAGTTGTTGTTATAAGTCAGTTCAATGTCAATATTGCACTCTTGACTTAACGAATCTATTTGAATGTTGTAGTTCAACAGAGAATCTCTGTCCCAACCATCCCTTGACACACTATTATAAATATGCGCTACTGATGATTGGGTACAAGAATAACATAGCAACACAAGTAGTGTTGCTATGCCTAATATTATAGACTTACTCTTTTTGTCCATTCTTTGGTTTTTCTTTTGAATGATATTTGTTAGGTTTGCGGAATTTCCCGCTCTTATTACCTTTCTTTTTTGCTCCTTTATCAAAGCGTGTAAGACTATCTTGCCCAACTACATCCGAGAACTCTTTTCTCTCCTCTTTTTGCGACATTGTGTTATCTAATGCTTCAGGTTTCACTCCTCGCTTGTTCATCGATATTACTTCAAATGCTCGTGATGCCGATATTGTAACCAAGTTTGCAGGCATCTCTTTACTTGTTGAGTAAGTTATTTCGCGTTTAAATATATCTGATTTAAAATGGAAATAATCTCCATCAATAGTCTGCAATACTATCTCTCGCGAAGGCATTCTTTTTGTTCCCTCAACGTATGCGTCAATCTCATAGTTTATACAACATTTTAGTTTTGCACACTGTCCTGCTAACTTTTGAGGGTTAAGAGAAATGTCCTGATAACGTGCCGCACTTGTTGATACTGAGATAAAACTTGACATCCATGCTGAGCAGCATAGTTGTCGTCCACAAGGGCCTATTCCTCCTATTCGTCCAGCCTCTTGTCGCGCACCAATTTGCTTCATCTCTATCCTCACCTTAAAGGCATCAGCCAACACCTTTATAAGTTGTCGGAAATCCACTCTGTCATCGGCAATGTAGTAAAATATGGCCTTTGCACCATCACCTTGGTACTCAACATCTCCAATCTTCATGTTAAGATTTAAGTCTTCGGCAATTTTTCTTGCCCTAAGCATTGTTGAGTGTTCTAACGATTTTGCCTCTTGCCACTTCTGCAAATCGGTCTCTTTCGCCTTTCGATATACTCGTTTAATCTCTTGGTCAGATTTAAATCCAACCTTTTTCATTTGGCATATTACCAATGGACCTGTTAAAGTTACCTCTCCAATATCATGACCTGGATTACTCTCAACAGCAACCATATCGCCTTTTGAGAGGTCAAGATTAAGAGAGTTTAAGTAATATCCTTTTCGAGTATTTTTAAATTGCACTTCAACTAAGTTACACTGCTTTGTTCCCACCGCAGGTACATCGCTGAGCCAATCAAATGTCTCTAATTTATTTCGACCGTATCTTTTATTGCAGACAACAGGAGAATCGTTATCTTTTATACTGTTTTCTTGATTGTTGTCCATTTAAGTAATTACAATAGGTGAAAATATTATTGATTACTTCGCATAACTTACTGCACGTGTCTCTCGAATTACAGTAATCTTAACTTGTCCCGGATAGGTCATTTCATCTTGAATGCGTTTTGCTATCTCTACCGACAAGTTTTCGGTCTCAACATCGTTTATCTTATCTGCTCCAACAACTACACGCAACTCGCGACCTGCTTGTATTGCATATGTTTTGGTTACTCCGGGATATGATAATGCTAATTGCTCCAAATCGTTTAGACGTTTAATGTATGCCTCTACAATCTCACGTCTTGCTCCTGGTCTTGCTCCTGATATAGCATCACACACCTGAACTATTGGTGCTAATAAAGATGTCATCTCTACCTCATCGTGGTGCGCTCCTACTGCATTACATATATCGGGAGTCTCTTTATATTTTTCAAGGAGTTTCATTCCTAATAGTGCGTGTGGCAATTCTGGCTCATCATCGGGTACTTTACCGATATCGTGTAACAATCCTGCACGTTTTGCCTTCTTAGGATTCAATCCCAACTCGCTTGCCATGACAGCACATAAGTTTGCTGTTTCGCGTGAGTGTTGCAATAGGTTTTGTCCGTATGATGAACGATATTTCATCTTTCCTACCATTCTTATCAACTCAGG
This sequence comes from Bacteroidales bacterium, assembly GCA_015061035.1. Lineage (GTDB taxonomy): Bacteria > Bacteroidota > Bacteroidia > Bacteroidales > G3-4614 > Caccoplasma_A. The sequence continues at coordinate 167,702 of SUXK01000001.1, read as the reverse complement.
GTGTAATCCGTGTATTCCCAAATCTATTGCAGTACGTTTTCCTGTTTCAATTATTTCATCCTCAATTTGTTTACGAACTTTAGCAACCACCTCTTCAATTCTTGCGGGGTGGATACGACCGTCAGTTACTAATTGGTGTAGAGCCAAACGTGCAATCTCCCTACGAACTGGATCAAATCCTGACAATACTATTGCCTCAGGGGTATCATCAACAATTATCTCTATACCTGTTGCTGCTTCTAAGGCACGTATGTTACGACCTTCACGTCCGATGATTCTTCCTTTCATCTCATCAGACTCAATATGGAACACTGTTACAGCATTCTCTATTGTAGTTTCAGTTGCAACTCTTTGTATTGTTTGAATTACTATTCGTTTTGCCTCTTTATTTGCTGTTAGTTTTGCCTCATCCATAATATCATTTATGTATGATGCTGCTTGAGTTTTAGCCTCATCTTTGAGTGTCTCAACCAAACGCTCCTTTGCCTCTTCAGCTGATAATCCCGATAGTTTCTCGAGCTTCTCTACTTGAGCTTTATATATTTTATCAACCTCAACTTTTTTCTTCTCTACCTGATTTAATTGAGTTTCCAAGTTCGCTTTTTGACTCTCTAATTCAGTTTTCTTACGTTGTAGTTCTTGTTGTTGTTGATTAATTTGTGATTCACGTTGTTGTGCTTTTGACTCAGCCGATTGAAGTTTTGAGTAACGAGCATTTATCTGTTGCTCCATCTCTGACTTCATTTGAATACACTTCTCTTTCACCTCTAACATTTGCCCACGTTTATGAGCATCGGCCTCACGGCGTGCCTCCTCCAAAATTCTCTTTGCTCTTGAGCGAAGAAGGACTTTTGTTATAAACAGCATCAACACTGCTCCCGCAATCACTCCTACTGCTGTCATTATAATAATACTGCTATCCATATTATATTTTTTAAATGTTAATAAAAAAACGCACCACCCAATGACAATCTCTTGCCATGGCGTAGTGCGGTATATGTTTGTATTTTACGTTTCTATTATTCTTGCGAAGGCAATATCGCTTCTATATCTTCACATATATCTGTTATCATCTTCATCTCTTGAGAGTGTGACTCTTTTAAGAACTGAAGATGAAGCGACATATAAAAGGCTGCTTGTGCTAATATATCCGACTCTTCCATTTCAGGAGAACGGCGAGTATACTCCTCTATTTTTTTAGATAGTTGTTCAGCCGCTCTACGATACATCTCCTCGTTTTTTCGAGGGACAATCATTGAGAATCGTTTTCCTGCAACAGTTATTGTTATACGTAATTTATCTTCCATAGCATCTAAGAACTATTGATTAAGTAATGAGATGCATTTGTCTATTTCCCGCACTAACCTACTTACCCTTAATCTGGCACTCTTAATATCGCCCTCATCGGCAACAAATCCTCGAGCTGTGATTAGTCTTTGTTTTTCGGTTTTTATGTCGTTTAGTTGTGCCTTTGACTCTGCTAACTCTTTTTTTAGTGATTCAACTTCACTTCTTAATGTTTCTAATTCTGTTTCAGCAAGAGTCTTGGCTTCAACGGCTTGAAGATAATTCTCCTTCAATAGTCTTACACTATTTTGCAATCTTTTAATAATATTAGCCGTTCTATCTTCTGACATAGTTTCCTAAATAACTACACAAATATAGTGTATTAATCGTAACTTCCAAAATTTAAAACTAAATTTTTAACTTACGATTTTTATTATTGTTAATTATTTATTCCTTTTTCTAAGAATTTGATAAATTTATCTATATCCTCGTTATAACCATATGGTGACGCAAGAGGTTTTCCTTTAGGCGAAACAAGCAAATAATAAGGCTGGGCATTTGCTCCAAACTTATATCGTTGCAAATAACTCCACTTATCTCCGTATGTTTTTAAGGTTACTTTTTTTCCATACTCTTCAACCTCAATGGGTGTTGCAAGAGGAGTTTTATCATCAACATGTAAGGTTACCATTACATACTCTTTTTCCAATATATCTTTTACCTTATCATCAGCCAATACCGCCGCCTCCATCTTGCGACAATTTACGCATCCATATCCTGTAAAATCAACAAACATTGGTTTGTTTTGTTCTTTTGCGTATGCTTTTGCTTGATCGTAATCATCAAATTGTACTCCTGTGCTATGAGGTAAAACATTAAATGTTTGGGTACTCATAGGTGGAGCAAACGCAGATATTGCCTTTAACGGGGCTCCCCATAATCCCGGTATCATATATATTGCGAATGCCAATGGAATTATAGCAAGAAACAGACGCGTAACCGAAAGATATTTAGGTTTACTATCATGTTTAAATTGAATTACACCCAACAGATACAAACCTAACAGAAAGAATATTACTATCCATAGAGTTAAGAATGTTTCGCGAGGTAGAATGTTCCAACCATATGCTAAATCGGCAACTGATAAAAATTTTAGTGCTAATGCCAACTCAATGAATGCTAATACCACTTTTACATTATTAAGCCAACCGCCCGACTTAGGTAACGATTTTATAATTGTTGGAAATATGGCAAACAATACAAAGGGTATTGCCAAGGCTATTGCAAATCCCAACATTCCAAGAACAGGGCTTAATGTGATACCCGATGATGCTGCTTCAACAAGGAGAGTACCAATTATTGGTCCTGTGCATGAGAATGATACCAATGCAAGAGTAAATGCCATTAGCAGAATACTTACAAATCCTGTTGTTGAGTCGGCTTTTGCATCAAGCTTTGTTGTCCACGATGCTGGCAGCGTTAACTCAAACGCTCCAAAGAACGATGCTGCAAATAGAACCAGCAACAGAAAGAAGAATATATTAAACCATGCATTTGTTGAGAGATCATTCAACGCACTTGCTCCAAATATGGTTGTTATCAACAACCCTAACATCAAATATATTATAACTATGGCAAAACCATACATTCCTGCACTCTTTATTGCCTTTTTGCGATTACCGCTATGCTTTAAAAAGAAACTTACAGTCATTGGTATCATAGGCCATACGCATGGGGTTAAAAGTGCTAATAGTCCGCCAATGAATCCTGCTATAAAGATATAGAGTAACGACCTGTCCTCTTGCTCTTCGCTCTCCATCTCTCTTAGTTCATCTACGACAGGTGTCCACGAGAAAGAAGATGTAACAGATACGGGAGATGTGACACTCTCAACTACCCCACCCTGCAATGATGAAAAATCAAACTCTTCAGTAGTTGGCGTCAGACATGTTAGATTGTTGCAACCCATATATCTTATTGCTCCCTCAATTTTATAGTCAGGCGACAATATTTTTAATCGTTGCACAAATGTTACCTCTTTCTCAAAAAAGTTGAGTACCATTGAAAAGAGTTCAACATACTCTTCTTCGCTCTTTTTGTTAGATGCTAACTCTCCCGATAGTTCAACCCCTTCGAGAGTTGTATATGTTACCTCTGTTGCTAATGGACCACCATCTGGTAACTGGTTTGAATAGAGATGCCACCCCTCCTCTATTGTTGCTTTAAAATGGAGTTCTAAAGTACTCTCATCAACCTTTTGCTCTGTTATATTCCACTTTACTGGTTCTAATATTTGTGCCGACAGAGGCAATGTTATGAGCAAAAAAAGTATAATTATCTTTGTCTTCATATGTATCTTGTTTTATTGTTTTTTGCGAAGATAATAATTTTACCATTATTTTGTTAATTGATTTGTATATTTTAACTAAAAAATAGTCTTTGGTTATTAGTCCAATTAGACTAATTAGGCTAATTAGCGTTGTTAATATTAACAGTATAAAGCAACAGCAAGTTGCTCTTTTGAACAACCTGCTATATATTTGAATATTACTTTCTATCAACTACCCCTAAGGGAGAACGAAGGAGAGAACTAAATACTAACAACCGAAATTAAACGCACGCTTAATTTCTACTCGCACACTGCACGGATACTTTGTCCATAAAAACGGCCATCATCCATTATAGCATTAGAAGAACTGGCAGAGAAGTAGAACATATATGCTTGAGCAGAATCATCTGCACTTAAAGATGATGACCACCAAGTTAATGTCATCTTACCGTCAATAAAGTCTGCACCAGAACAATACCCTGCATAAGGAACAAATATCGAGTTCCCATTCTTATTACTTTTTACAATACATCCATCTACTCCGTTTAGCGAAGTTTTATACCACTCACATTCATTCCTCAGTTCTTCAATCTCCTTGATTGTTGGTGTTCGCCAACCTTTTCCCCAATTTACATAGGCTGCATCATCTGATAGTTCAAGAGTAGTCTTATTATCTACTATTCCTGATGCTGTAGCAAAACAGTATTTGGTTAGTTTATTTACTGAACGATATTTATAGGTTCCCCAATTATATTCTGTTTTTGGAGATGTTTCACCCCACGCAAAGTAATCACCGTAATCTTCTGGAGTGGTTGCTCCTACATTGCAAGTTGCCCATTTTACACTTAAGCCCAAATCAACATATTCATGTCCGTTTAATAAGTCATTCTTTTTAAAGTTGGCTGTATATTTGGTTGACACCATTGCTGTTACGGTATAGGGATTTTCTTTTGAAACCTCTTTTCCATTAACGGTCCAATTAACAAACTGGTATCCAGCATTAGGTGTGGCTTCAAGTGTTACATCTGCTTCAAACGCTACATTATCATCTGATACAGTGGCTTTACCACCCTCTGTTGTGGTCACTGATATTTGACAATATAGAGCATTTGTGTTTTCTTCTCCGCATACTGCTCGTATTGATTGTCCGCATCTGCGAACGCCCTCATTCATTTTTGTTTGTGCTGATTGTAGATAAACGTATGATGCCATACGGCTATTTGTGGGTATAAGTTTGTTTGACCAATAATTTCCTGAGACTCCCACCTCAAGTAGATTTTCATTTGAAGAGTATCCTGCGGCTGGTAAAAAGATTGATTTCCCGTTTATCTTACTTGTTACCTTATATCCGTTTACTCCGTTTTTAGTTGTCCACTCCCATGTACACTTTATTCTTAACTCTTCCAACTCTGTTTCGGTGGGTATTCGCCAATCGCCTCCCCAACTTGCTCGTGCTACATCATCTGATAGTTCAATGCTCTCTTTATTATCTACCTGACCATATTCTGAACTTAAACAGTACTTGGTCATTACGTCATCTGTACCATTACACCATTTATAGTTACTCCATTCGTAGGTTGTTTTGCTTAAGGTCTCGCCCCACGCAAAGTAATCTCCGTAACCTTCGGGTTTGGTTGCTCCTATGTTACAAGTTGCCCATTTTACACTCAATCCCAAATCAACATATTCGTGTCCGTTATATGGATTTTCAGGCAACAAACCTGAGTCATCGTCATCATTATTATTACAACCTGTTATTATTGGCAATATAAACAACACCGCCAATATTAGCAAAAGATATTTAAACTTTTTCATGTATTTGATAATTTTTAATTTATTTCATTCTTAGACTACTCGCACACCGCACGAACAGGTTGTCCATAATATCGTTTAAGAGAGCCCACATAAGTCGTGTTAGATTGAAAGCCATTATAGTAAGCATAGCAACTATTTGTTATACTTAGATTACTTGAGAAATAAGCCCCCTCTTCCTCCAATACAATTCTATTGATATAGTAAAAGCCCGTGACTGGAAGAAATATAGAGTTCCCATTTATTTTACTTTTTACTTGAAATCCCTTTACTCCATTTTTATTTGACCAATACCACAAACACTCTGTTTGCAACTCATCAAGTTCGGCTTTTGTGGGCATTCTCCAACCTTTTCCCCAATTTACTCTTGCTGCATCATCAGATAGTTCGAGAGTGGTCTTGTTATCTACTGTTCCATATTTTGAATCAGTACAATATTTTGTAAACAAACCTTCTTCCCCATTACCATACTTATAGTTACTCCATTCGTATGTTGTTTTGGTTACGGTTTCACCCCACGCAAAGTAATCGCCAGACTCTTCTGGAGTGGTTGCTCCCACATTGCAGGTTGCCCATTTTACACTTAAGCCCAAATCAACATATTCATGGCCGTTTAACAGGTCGTTCTTTTTAAAATTGGCTTTATATATGGTTGACTCATTTGCTGTTACTGTATAGGGATTTTCTTTTGAAACCTCTTTTCCATCAACTGTCCAATTAACAAACTGGTATCCTGCTTCAGGTGCGGCTTCTAGTGTTACCTCTGCTCCAAATGCTACATTATCATCTGATACAGTGGCTTTACCACCCTCTGTTGTGGTCACTGATATTTGACAATATAGAGCATTTGTGTTTTCTTCTCCGCATACTGCTCGTATTGATTGTCCGCATCTGCGAACTCCCTCATTCATTTTTGTTTGTGCTGATTGTAGATAAACGTATGATGCCATACGACTATTGATAGCAATGAGTTTGTTTGACCAATAATTTCCAGAGACTCCCACCTCAAGTAGATTTTCATTTGAAGAGTATCCTGCGGCTGGTAAAAAGATTGAGTTCCCGTTTATCTTACTTGTTACCTTATATCCGTTTACTCCGTTTTTAGTTGTCCACTCCCATGTACACTTTACTCTTAACTCTTCTAACTCTGTTTCGGTGGGTATTCGCCAGTCTCCTCCCCAACTTGTTCGTGCTGCATCATCTGATAGTTCAATGCTCTCTTTATTATCAACCTGACCATATTCTGAACTTAAACAGTATTTGGTCATTAGGTCACCTGTGCCATTACACCATTTATAGTTACTCCATTCGTAGGTTGTTTTGCTTAAGGTCTCGCCCCACGCAAAGTAATCTCCATAACCTTCTGGTTTGGTTGCTCCTATGTTACAAGTTGCCCATTTTACGCTCAATCCCAAATCAACATATTCGTGTCCGTTATATGGATTTTCAGGCAACAAACCTGAGTCATCGTCATCATTATTATTACAACCTGTTATTAATGGCAATATAAACAACACAGCCAATGTTACCAAAATAGATTTTAAATGTTTCATTTTTCTGATATTTTATAGAATAAATGCTAAATTCTGCAAATATTTAAAAAATATCAAAAAAACAGCGTAAATATATTTTACACCATACTTAATACTACTTATTAATCTTATTGCAATATAAAGCAAAAGCAGGTTGACTGTTTGAACAACCTGCTGTATATTTTGATATTAGTTTCTTACAAAAAGGGGCAACGCACCGTACAACTAAAAAACTCTCTCATATATAAAAATGAGGAGTTAGTATTTTAAATTCCTAATTCCTCATTTCTAATTTCTAATTAAAGATTTATCTATCCTCCAAAGTCATCGAACATCAACATTTCGCGAGGAACTCCTAAATCCCAAAGCATTTTCTTAACAGCATTAGCCATAGGACCAGGACCACACATGTAGTACTCAATGTCTTCTGGAGCATCGTGTGTCTTAAGATAGTTGTCGTAGATTACTTGGTGAATAAATCCTGTGTAACCTGTCCAGTTATCCTCTGGTTGTGGATCAGATAATGCTATATGGAATGAGAAGTTAGGGAATTCACGCTCTATTGCACGGAAATCCTCTTCGTAGAATATCTCACGGCGTGAACGCGCTCCATACCAGTATGATATTTTACGATCAGTTGTTTTTAATGTATGGAATAGATGTAATAGGTGTGAACGTAATGGTGCCATACCTGCTCCACCACCAATATATAACATTTCGCGTTTAGTATCCAAGATATGGAAATCTCCGTAAGGTCCTGATACAGTAACTTTATCGCCCGGTTTACGTGAGAAGATGTATGATGAACAGATACCCGGATTGATTCCTGCAGCCCATGTTCCTGTTGCACGATCAAATGGAGGTGTTGCTATACGAATGTTCAACATAACAATGTTTCCTTCTGCTGGGTGGTTAGCCATTGAGTATGCACGGTATGTCTCTTCAGTATTTTTAGAAACAAGTCCCCACATTTTGAACTTATCCCACTCATCACGGAATTTTTCATCTATGTCCATATCGGCAAATTTAGCCTCATATTTAGGCACATCAATTTGGATATAACTTCCTGATTTGAAATCGAGTGTTTCTCCTTCGGGTAGTTTAACAACAAACTCTTTGATGAATGATGCCACGTTGTTGTTCGAAACAACCTCGCACTCCCACTTCTTAATTCCGAGTACCTCTTGAGGTATTTTTACCTCCATATCGTTTTTAACTTTAACCTGACAAGCCAAACGATAGTTCTCTTTTATCTGTTTGCGGTTAAAGAAACCAACTTCGGTTGGAAGTATTTCGCCTCCACCCTCTTCAACTTGGCACTTACACATACCGCAGTTTCCTTGTCCTCCACATGCCGATGGCAAAAAGATTTTATCCTCTGCCATTACATTAAGCAAACTTGAACCTGCTGAAGTTACTACTTTTCTCTCGGAATTTATATTTACTGTAACATCTCCTGATTGCACCAATTTTGCCTTAGCAATTAATAGTATTGCTACCAACAAAAGAATGATTATCAAGAATATTATAACTGCTGAAAAAATTGTCAACTGCATATATATAATATTTTATTTGTTCGTTATTAAAGTTTTATTCCCAAGAAACTCATAAATGCTATTCCCATCAAACCTGTTACGATGAAAGTAATACCTATTCCGCGAAGTGGTGCTGGGATATTTGAGTATGATAATTTCTCGCGTATTGCCGCAATTCCTACTATTGCCAACAACCATCCTATTCCTGAACCTAATCCAAATACTGTAGCCTCACCTGCAGATGCAAACTCTCTTTGTTGCATAAACAAAGAGCCTCCTAATATTGCACAGTTTACGGCTATTAGTGGCAAGAATATTCCAAGTTGATTATATAACGATGGTGAATATTTCTCAATTATCATTTCAAGTAATTGCACCATTGATGCTACTACTGCTATGAATAGTATCAACGATAAGAAACTTAAATTGACTTGAGCATACTCTTCACCCAACCATTGCAATGCTCCTGCTTTTAGGATATAGTTCTCAAGCAAATAGTTTACTGGCAAGGTAATAGTAAGTACAAAAGTTACTGCAATACCTAATCCCATTGATGTTTTCACATTCTTTGATACTGCCAAATATGAACACATTCCCAAGAAGTAGGCAAATACCATATTGTCTATAAAGATAGACTTAATAAAGAGATTTAGTGTTTCCATTTTTTCTAATCTTTATAGTTATTATTTTTCTTGTAAATCTTTATTCATTGAACGATGCGCCCAGATTATACATCCTGCAACTATCAATGCCATAGGAGGCAAAATCATCAAACCATTGTTTGCATACCCAATCTCATATATACAATCGGGTATTACTTGATAACCGAATAGTGTTCCTGAGCCTAACAACTCACGAAAGAACGCTATTATTATCAATACCAAACCGTAACCAAGTCCGTTTCCAACGCCGTCCAAGAACGATTCCCATGGACCATTACCCATTGCAAATGCCTCAAGGCGTCCCATAATAATACAGTTTGTAATGATTAATCCGATAAATACTGACAACTGTTTACTTACATCGTAAACAAACGCTTTTAATACTTGATCAACAATGATTACCAAGGCTGCTACCACAACCAATTGCACTATGATACGAATACTGTTAGGTATTGTATTACGCAACAACGATATTATAACATTGGCAAAAGCCAATACTGCTGTTACCGATATAGCCATTACAAATGCAGGTTCTAATTTAGCGGTTACTGCAAGTGCCGAACATATACCAAGTACCTGTATTAACACAGGGTTATTTTTTGATAGAGGACCTAATAATGCCTCTTTTGTCTTTTTTGATAACATACTCTTATTCTCCCTGATTATTTGTTAATGATTTGAAGAATGTCTCATAAGGTGCAAACGAGTTTCCAATCATTGCCGATACTCCTTGACTTGTGATTGTTCCACCTGTGATTGCATCTACATAGTCTGCTCCGTTCATAGGTTTTTGTCCAACCTTCTCAACTTTTATCGATTTAAACTCTCCGTCTTTGAAGAAGTTTTTACCTATAAATTGGTCACAGAATGCAGGTTTATCTATCTCAGCACCTAATCCCGGAGTCTCTCCTTGATGTGCAAAGTATGCTCCATATACAGTGCTTCCGTTTTCATCCAATGAGATATATCCCCATATTGGCCCCCACAATCCTGCACCATACATTGGAATAATGTATTTTGTTGCATTGCCATCAACTTGCGCTACAAATACGGGTAATTTACGTTCAGCATCGGGCAGTTTTACTTGCGCTGCTACATTTATATTAAATGCTTCGCCCTCTACCTTATCTCCGTTTGAGTTTAAAACAAACGATGATGTAATATATTTTTTATATTCTGCCTGAACATTATTGGCTGTTGTTTCTACTCCAATTGACGAGAGGATTTGCTTCATCTTATCAACTTGAATATTCTCCTCTTGTTTTGGGGCAAGACTCATTGCAACAAAGGCCAACACTGCTGCAACCACTATTACCATTACAGAGGCATATATAACTGTATATACGTTTGATTGCTTATTCATTTGTAGTTCCTCCTTTCTTTGCTCGTTTCAAACGGCGTTTAACATTGCTCTCAACTACAAAGTAGTCAATTAATGGAGCAAACACATTCATTAATAGAACTGCCAACATTGCACCTTCGGGGTAACCATTGTTGTATAGACGAATAATGATTGTTATTGCACCAATTAAGAATCCGTAGATATATTTTCCAACATTTGTTCTTGCTCCTGTTACAGGGTCAGTTGCCATAAAGACTGCTGCAAAGGCAAATCCACCTAAACAGATGTGATCAAATGGAGTTAGCAACGAGCCGGGATATGTTGGAGATGCAAAAGCGTTTGCCAATAATGCCATTGATATTCCTCCCACAAATACTGACAACATAATTCTCCAACTTGCTATTCCTGTGAACAACAATATTGCGGCACCAATTAGGATTGCAAGTGTTGAAGTCTCTCCAATTGAACCGGGTATTAATCCTAAGAACATATCCCATGTTGAAATAGGCTCTCCTACTGTTGTTGTCAAAGTTATATTCTCAGATGTTTGAGTTGCCAACTGACCAAGAGGTGTTGCTCCTGAGAAACCTTCAACTACGTTTCCTGCTCCCATTCCAAATGTATCTGAGGTGCGGACAAATACGCTATCTCCCGACATTTTTGATGGGTATGCAAAGAATAAGAATGCACGTGTAATAAGTGCAACGTTAAAGATGTTCATACCTGTTCCACCGAAAATCTCTTTTGCGAATATTACAGCAAATGCTGTTGCTACTGCAATCATCCATAATGGAGTATCTACTGGAACAATCATTGGTATTAGCATACCCGATACCAAGAATCCCTCTTGTATCTCGTGTCCACGAAGTTGAGCCGAGATAAACTCAATTCCCAATCCAACTACATACGATACCACAATTTTAGGCAACACTGCCAAGAATCCGTACAAGAAGATTGTAAAGAAACTTGTTGCTGCCAACTCTCCTATTGCCAAATAGTGTTGGTATCCAACATTATACATACCAAACAATAGCGCTGGCAACAATGCAAGAATAACAACTGTCATTGTTCTCTTGCTATCGATTGAGTCGTGAATATGCACTCCTGATTTTGATGTTGTATTTGGTACAAACAGGAATGTCTCAAACCCCTCGAACACTGAGCGAAGTTTTGCATATTTTCCGCCTGGCTCGAAATTTGGTTTAATCTTGTCGATATATTTTCTTAATTTCTCCATACTCTGTGCAAATAATTTTCCTTATTAGTTCATCTCTTTCATTAGAGCATCCAATCCGTTACGAATTATTTGTTGCAATGGGAGTTTTGATGTATCAACAAACTCACATAGAGCAAAATCTTCGGGAGCAACCTCGTAGATTCCAAGATTCTCCATCTTATCTATATCGAATGCTATTACTGCTTTTACCAAGAACTCGGGAAGTATATCCATTGGGAATACACTATCGTACTCACCCGACATTATAATACCACGCTCTCCTCCGCGAAGACGTGCATCAATGTTATATTTTTTATTCTTACCAAACAACCATGAGCCAAATGTGCGACTTACACTGAATTTTCCGCATCCGGGAGTTGCCCATCCAACAAACTCGTTGCAATCATCTCCCTCTGGAATTATTGTTATTTGAGAAGAATAAGCACGAAGGTAATCTTGTGCCGAAACTTTTGTTCCAGTAAGAACGTTACCTGATATTATACGTTGGTTGTGGTCCGCTTTCTTAACGTTACCAGTGATTACTGACGCTATTGATGCTCCCATTGTAGTTTTAACATATTTAGGAGCCTCAACCTCTGAACCAGCAAGGGTAATAATGCGAGTAAAATCGAGTTTACCTGTTGTAAACAAACGTCCAATCAAAAGCAAATCAAATGCAGAGATTGTCCAAACCACCTCACCTTTGCTTATTGGTGCAATGTTTGCTATTTGCACACCTACGTTTCCTGCAGGGTGAGCGCCTTGGAATTTCACTACCTCACATCCATTGAGTTTTATCTGACTTGTTGCGTTTACACCAACATACACTTTTCCGTTTGTTAGTTTTGCAAGCACATCAACTCCTGCTTGTAGTGCAGCCTCCTCATCTTTTGCAACAAATTCGAACTCGGGTGCTAATGGTGCCGAATCAAACGCTGTTACAAATATATCGCGAGGTGCCACCTCGGGATTTGCAATTACATCGTATGGACGTTGCTTGATAAATGCAAATAGTCCGCTTTGCAATAGAGTCTCTTTGATTGCTTGAGCATCCATTTTCTTTGCATCAAGTTTCTCAAACTCTACACTCTCAAACTTGCCATCCGATTTTACTACTATTTCCAACACTTTACGACGCTCGCCACGATTTACTGCCTCAACTGTTCCACTAACAGGAGATACAAAGTTTACCTCTGGGCGATTTTTATCGCACATAAGTGGTGTTCCCGCCTTTACAGCATCACCACTCTTAACTAATATTTTTGGAACTACTCCATGAAAGTCATCAGGGATAATTGCATACATTTCGGCTTTAGGTGCCTCTTGTATGGTTTTCTCAGCCTCTCCAACCAATGGAATATCCAATCCTCTTTTTATTTTTACTAAATCTGCCATTTTCTACAACGGATTTTTTACCGAGTGCAAAGTTACAACTTTTTGTTATATTATATATAATAATTAAAGAAAAAAATCTTTAATATTGTAATTAATTGATTTTCGTACGTTTGCGATTAACAAACGAAGTACATTCTACTCATTTTTCAGAAATTGCGCAAAAATCGGTTTTCTACAAAAATAGAATGAGAGGTATCATAATGATAATTTATTGTTCGTTTTATATACATTTTGATATTCAAACTTCCCAACTACTATTTTTTAATCTTAAACCTTTAGATTTTTAGTTAATCAAAACAAAAAAAATATTCTTTTTTACCTATATACTATATTTGAAGTATTGAATTTATTTAGTAAGTTTGTGAAAGTGATTGATAATTACCAAGTATGGAGAGTTATATTGAACTTAAAGAGATAAGGATTCATGCTTACCACGGCGTTTGTAAGCAAGAGCGAAGAGTTGGTAACGACTATATTGTAAGAATTAAGGTTAAATTTGATATATCAAAAGCCGCCGAAAGCGACTCAGTTAGCGACACTATAAACTATGCTGACATTTACGATGTTGTAAAGTGTGAAATGAGTACTCCATCAAACTTGTTAGAGTGCGTAGCATATAGAATAATGAATGCCATTAAAGCAAACTTCACCTCAATAGAGGGCGGAGAGGTTGAAATAATAAAGGTTAAGCCTCCAATCTCAGGCAACGTTACTGGTGCTTCGGTCATGGTAAAATGGTAAGGGAGTTGTTAGTTAACAAGCATTCGCTTGTTGAACTTGCTCTCGCTCAACAATACTCAAACAAGTTTGGTAATGTATTCGCTTACTCGCAACTTTGTTAGTTAACAAGCATTCATTTATTAATCTGCTCAACAATACTCTAATAATTTAGTATTGTATTCACTTACCCGCAGGTTTGTTTGTTTAATAAAAAGAAATGAGATACTTATATATAATATTTAGTTTTTGGATTGTATGCAACGTTGCAGTTGCTCAAAACAAACCATACAGAACTGCAAGTTTAGATAGCAGAGTCCACTCGCTTAAGGTTGAATCGGGCAACGGGTTTATGTACCCTACCGTTATACGCCTTAACTCTGATGATTATATAAACATTTCGTTTGATTTGTTTGAAGACGAACATCAAGATTTAAGTTATAGCATTGTTCATTGTAACGCAAACTGGCAACCCTCTATGCTATCAACCATTGAGTATATCGATGGCTTTGACATTCAAGAGGTTTATGATTGGGATTTATCATTTAATACTTTCCAAAACTATGTAAACTACAACATTACTCTGCCAAACGATGATGTTCAGTTCAAAGTGTCGGGTAATTATGCAGTTGTGGTATATCCGCAAAACCAAAGGGAACGACCTATTCTTTATGCATGTTTTATGGTAAGCGAAGAGGCTGTTAAGGTAAACTGCTCGGCAAGTTCAAGAACAGATAAAGGGTTTGCCGATAACTACCAACAGGTATCGTTCAGGATTGACCGTAGCGACTACAATATTGTTAACCCCGTTAACGACTTAAAAATTTATGTTATGCAGAACAATCGCCTCGACAATATGGCGTTTGTTCAATCTCCACAATACTTTAATAAGAATGAGATTGTTTATGAACATAACAAAGATTTGATTTTTGATGCAGGGAATGAGTATCGCCGTTTTGAGATGGTCAGCACCGAATATAAGGGTATGGGGGTTGATGTGCTCACCCACTACGATCCCTACTACCACGCCATATTAGAGCGTGACTACCCAAGAGAGAGCCGAGTTTACTCTTACGATGAGACTCAGCACGGGCGATATGTTATTCGTGAAACAGACTTTGAAGAGGATAGCCATATTCAGGCAGACTATTTTGTTGTACACTTCACACTTGATGCAAGCGAGATGCTACTCCCTGAAGGTGATATATATATTGACGGAGAGTTAAGCGAATATCGTTTTAGCGACAACAACCGCATGTTACGCAACCCTCAAACAGGGATGTTTGAGAAGTTTATGCTATTAAAACAGGGTGCATACAACTACCAATACCTATTCGTACCCAAAGGCGAAAGCGTTGGTAAAGCATCTGTTATTGAAGGTAACAGATATGAGACTCAAAACGAGTATAGGGTAAATGTTTACCATCGTGTTCCTGGCGAACGTTACGACCGTTTGATTGGAACAGGAAGATGTCTTTCCGTAAATTAGAATCATCTCCTCACCTTCACTACTTTAATAAATTTAGAGATGAGTTAAATTGCAACTTATCAATAAGTTGTAGAAGAAAAAAATATAGAAAAGGATAGTTATACTATTACCCATACATAAACAGTTAAAATAATTATTAATTAAAATATCACATTATGACAATTAAAGAACAATCACACTTTGCGGCGTACTACAATATGGCTCGCCACAACATGTACGAAACGCTATGTTACATCTCAAAAATCTCTGGAATTCAAGAGGGAGAAGACAACAAAGAGAGCAAAATAGAAGACATGCAACTCCTTAGGGTATTAACTACAAAAGGTCATCCCGAGGAGAAGATTCGTATTGAAAAACTCATATATAAGCATTTACCCCTTTTTAGACCTGCCGTTGAGGATTTGCGTAAGAAGAGCAAAGAGAACGTAAAGAGCCCAGAGTTATTGGCAAAGGTTATTAAAAATTGGGCCAAAGTTATTACCTACTATCGTGACAAGTTTACCCATTACGTATTTATTGACAAACGACACGAAAACAAGGAGTTTCTAAACGCAGAGATGAGTGTTGCGAATGACCTTAACCAAATATTCACAGCATCGGCTCGTGTTATTAAAGAGCGTTTTGGATTATCCACCGAGTTAGAATTCTTAACCAAAGGTAGGTATCGCACACAGACTATAGATGGCAAGAGGAGTACCAAATTAAATCCCAATTTCATATACTCACTTCAAGACAAGAATGAAAGATTAAACAAAATGGGATTGATATTTTTGGCATGCCAACTTATTGAGAAAAAATATGCATCTATGCTGTTCGACCAACAAGGCTACATGGGAAGAGATATCTATTTTGACTTCACTCCTGCACAATGCAAATACATTAGAGAGGTATTTAGCGCCCACAGAATAGTACTGCCTCGTGGACGTATGGATGTTGAACGCAACGAGATAACTATTGCTATGGATATGTTCAACGAGTTAGGAAAATGCCCAAAAGAACTTTTTGAAATCATCTCTAAAGAGGAGCAAAAAAGATTTAGAACTAAATCAGAGACAACTGGCGAGGAGGTTTTACTAATGAGACATAGCGACCGATTTGCAACTCTTGCACTACAATACATCGACAACAGAAAAGTTTTTGAGAAGATTCGTTTTCAACTATCGTTAGGTAAATACAGATATAAATTCTATGACAAAACCTGTGTTGACGGAGATACCCACGTAAGAATTTTACAGAAGGAGTTAAACGGTTTTGGAAGAATTAACGAGATTGAGTTATTAAAAGAGGAGAAGTGGGGAGGACTAATAAGAAAATTTGAAGATGCCAAGATTGATACTGCAGAGACAAAACCCTACATTACCGATCAATACCCCCAATATCTGTTTAACGGAAATAGAATAGGTATATATTTTAACTCAGCACACGGCAAAGCAATGCGCAATGGAGCATACATCCCCGATATTGAGAGTGGAGCACACTGTATTCAACCAATTTGCTGGATTAGTAATTATGAGTTACCCGCTCTTATTTTCCACCACATTTTAACTAAAGATGAGAAAAAGAGTCTTACCGAAAAGATTATAATAGATTGCGTTGAGAGATACAAAAAACTATTTAACGACATTGCTGAAGGCAAAGTTGCAAGAACAGGCAATGCCACAAGTGACTTTGAGATGATAAGCAAAGAGTATGGCATTGAAAAGAGCGACATCCCACGCGAACTACAAGATTACTTTAATGGAACAGAGAGAGATGGTATTGAGCAATATGCCAAAGCCCAAATCAGAGAGATGATAGAGGAGAACAGAATACGCTTGGAGCAGTTTAATAGCAAACTTAAAAAGATTGAAGATGGCGAAGTTAAATATGGCAAACGCGACTATACCGAGATAAGAACAGGAGAGTTGGCTCAGTACTTAGCAAAAGATATTGTTATGTTTATGCCCAAGGCAAAATATAAACCAACAAGCAAAAACTATAATGTAATGCAAGCACTACTTGCAACATTTAACGGCAGTGAATCAGGCTCAACATTAGATGAGGTGGATGACATGTTTGATAACATAAAGGCTTGTTATTGGAAAAATGAATCAGACAATCATCCATTCCTTGAATATGTATTAGGAGAAGAGCCTAAAGATATTATTGCCTTTTATAAAATATACCTTGAGTTGAGAGGAGAATATTTGGATAAATGTATAAAGAAGATGGATTTAGCCACTATCCCCTTTATACACACTGAACGCAAACGCTGGGAAAAGAGAGATGAGAAGTTCTTTAAAGAACTTGCCCAAAGATATGCCACCCAACCCATTGAGTTACCAAGAGGATTATATGATAGAGCAATAAAAGAGTATCTAAAAAGTAAATCAATATTAGAAGATGTTATAGCACAAGAGCAATGCAATGTTACATATCTTATTGCAAGATATATGCAAGATGTTCTCAAAGATGATAGTCAACAATTTTATAGTTTACCACGCCACTACTCTTGTTTAAGCGAAAAAGATAAATATTTATCACTAACAGAACGCGAAGCAATCGCCAAGAGCGATGCCCTCAATAGTTTCAAGAAGAGAGAGAGGGAAAAAGAGAATGAGAATAGAAGAGGAAATAGGAGATATAATAAAGGCGAGAATAAAAATACCATAAAGGATAGAGATACTGAAGAGAAATTCAACTCACTATATCGCAAAATGGATAATAACGAACGCATATTAAGACGCTACAAAGTACAAGATATGCTTTTGTATCTACTCGCATGTGACATTATAAAAGGTATTATGAGAGAAGATTTTGGCTATAAACTCAGTATGATTACTGACGGCAAGAATAGTAACTTCTTTGATTATAAGATGCCAGAATTTAAGACAACAATAACACTAAAAGAGGGAAAGAAATTTACCATTAAACAACAATATTTGAAGATAAAGAACTACGGCGATTTCTTAAAATTTATATTTGACCTACGTATTGATTCGTTGCTTAGCAATGGAACAAAAGTTGAAATTGACAGGAATATTCTTGAAGATGAGTTAAGCAACTACGATGGCTCTCGACCCAAAGTATTTGAAACTCTTCTTATGATTGAAAAAATAGTTGTAGAAAAGCACAAAGAATTAAAAGACCTTGAACATATAACCTTTGGGGATGTATTAAATGTCATTAAAATGGAAGAGGGAGAAAAAAAGATTTTACGATTAATAAGAAATGCCTTCTCGCATAACTACTACCCAACAATAAAAGATGTTAACTACGACAATATGCCCGAAGTAGCAGAATCACTTAAAGATATATTAGAAAAAGAGTCAAAGAAACTAACAAATTAGAATATAAATAGTATTTTTAAAGCAAATTACATCATAAAATATTGATTAACAATATTCTATTAACACCACGTTGTAGAAGCCCCTTATTTGAAGGGGTATGACAACTTAATAAAGACTTACTGCTACGCTTTTTTTGTTGTAGAAGCCCCTTATTTGAAGGGGTATGACAACTTACTCCCAAACTTTCGTACAACTTCTCCAGTTGTAGAAGCCTCTTATTTGATGGGGTAGAACAACGAATTTGTTGAACTTCTATTCCTGCTTTATGTTGTAGAAGCCCCTTATTTGAAGGGGTAGAACAACTATATATGCTAATTTCTCTTCCTCTGGAAGGTTGTAGAAGCCCCTTATTTGATGGGGTAGAACAACACGTTGTAGCAATACACCCATGCGCTGTGGTTGTAGAAGCCCCTTATTTGATGGGGTATGACAACCTCTGCCGAAGCATCGCCTTTCATCTTGAGTTGTAGAAGCCCCTTGTTTGAAGAGGTAGAACAACATGAACTAACTTTCAAATAATACCGCACCATTATAAAACAGAGTGAAAACTCCCGAACAAAAAGGTGAATGACTGTTTTATACGGGTGACGGGCATTTTAAGGTAATTACAAGGTAATTAAAATTAACTAATGTTAGTTTGTGCCTTAAAACGAGAAGCACAGTACTCTGTGCGACATAGGGCAAGTAACTTTTTGCGGTCAAAAAGTTTATTAAAAATTTATTTAAAAGAGATTATAGTCTTTCAGACATTTTCTCTTATGATAATGGCGGACGTGGCAGGCCACGTCCCTACTTGATAGGATAAGTTTTAAAGGATTATGCGCTAAGGGAATTACTATATGAAGAGTATTTTACAGAAGCATATCTTTAAAGATTCATATATCTTTATTACTTTTGCTACTGAAATTCCATATTATATGGAATGAATTATATTAATAAATTGGAAGGTAATGTTTTGGAAGAAGTGTTGTGGAAACCATTTTCTTGAAATGGCAGAACAACTTTAATTCTTTATACAAATCGGAAGTTTCGTTGTAGAAGCCCCATATTTGAAGGGGTAGAACAACTAACTATTATTCTTTAATTCTTAAATTTTCGTTGTAAAAGCCCCTTATTTGAAGGGGTAGAACAACAAGTACTAATTTTTTAAATAATACCGCACCATTATAAAACAGAGTGAAATCTCCCGAACAAAAAGGTGAATGACTGTTTTATACGGGTGACGGGCATTTTAAGGTAATTACGAGGTTATTAAAATTAACTAAATGTTAATCCGTATATTAAAATGGGAAGTGTAGCACCCTGCACTACGGAGGGCAAGTAACTTTTTGCGGTCAAAAAGTTTATTTAAAATTTATTTGAAAGAGATTACTATCTTTCAGACATTTATAGAAAGGGATTATTAACAGAGAGAAGATAATAAACAAAAAAAATGGTTTGTTGAAACAAACCATTTTAAGTAAACTTATAATAAAAGACTAAAGTATCTAATAACTTATAAACAACAAGAACAGAGAATAGGTCCCTATTCTCTGTTCTTGTTTATTCTCTCCCCTACTACTCTTGCGGCTATTGCCACATACTCGGCACAAGGGCGGCGTTTGTAATATTCGGCAGTACGTTCCGATGGCACATGCGTCTCTTTTACATCGGGGGTTAGTCCCAAGAGTTCACGACATATTATTGAGCCATTCTCTTTTTTAAACTGCTCGGCAAGTTCTTGTACTACTGCATAGTTTTGTGTTTTGGCTTCTCTGTCTTTGGGATTTTCGGCCGAGAACTCCTGCCCTGCTACAAGGAATGCTCCACTTACGGCTCCGCACACCTCACGCAGTCTGCCCATTCCGCCACCAAGAGGAGCAGCAAGTCGTGCAGCAAAGTCTTTATCTATATTATATACATCGGCATACGCCATAAATACTGATTGCGAGCAGTTATACCCGCTTTTAAACAGATTACGTGCTAACTCTGCTCTTGCCTCTACATCTATTTTCTCTTTCATAATCTACCAATTTATGGGTTCTATCCCGTTGTTTTTCAGATAGGTATTTGTTTTACTGAAGTGCTTATTACCAAAAAATCCGCGATGTGCCGACAGTGGCGAGGGATGCACCGATGTTAATACCAAGTGTCGTTTGCGGTCAATGTATTTTCCTTTTTGCTGTGCATACGAGCCCCAAAGAATAAATACTAAGTTCTCTCGCTCGGTTGCCAACTTGTTTATCACTGCATCGGTAAACTCTTCCCACCCTTTGTTTTGGTGCGAACCTGCCTGTTGCGCTCTTACGGTTAGGGTGGCATTCAATAACAACACTCCTTGCTCCGCCCATCGTTGCAAGTTTCCGCTTTGTGGTTGGGGAATACCTAAGTCTCCCTCTATCTCTTTAAAGATATTGCGTAGAGATGGAGGAAACGCTACTCCATCGTTTACCGAGAAGCATAAACCATGTGCTTGCCCCGGCTCATGGTAGGGATCTTGCCCCAAGATTACCACCTTTACTTTATCAAATGGACATGAGTCAAAGGCATTGAATATCAATTTTGCAGGTGGATATACGGTACTTGTGGCATATTCGTTACGCACAAAGTTGGTCAATATCTCAAAATATGGTTTATCAAACTCTTCTTGTAAGCGTTGTTGCCAACTCTCTTCTATTTTTACATTCATAATTTCTTTAGTTGTTAGTTGATTATCAGACCAATTAGTCTTATTAGTCTAATTGGAATAATTAGTTAGTTTCTCCTCCTTCAAACTACGCTCTTGCGGACGTGACAGACATTTTATGATAACTACTATCTACTTACTACTAATTACTATCTATTTTTTTATAATGTGACCTCGAAGGGATTCAAACCCTTGACCTTCAGAACCGGAATCTGACGCTCTATTCAGCTAAGCTACGAGGCCTCTTTCTCAATTAGAAATGAGAGTGGCTAACGCCACAATTAGGAATTATCTTATATAATAAATATATTCTTATTCTCTAACAGATGCGAATTTACGCATTTATTATAGTTTTGCAAAATTTTGGGTACGATTTAAACAATAGGAGGTTGCTCTACCGAACAACCTCCTACATTAATTATTGTGTTTTTATTCTGCTAACAACTACCCGGTAGGGGCGGCGAAGCCGAAAACTAAAAACTAACAAATCTTTTTACTCTGCATCAACGCCCCATTGTTGTTTTGACAAGCGTTTGTAGTTGTTGTAACGCCATGTTGCGTTTGCTTGTGCTGCCTCAAACAACTCTGCTGCTTGGTCGGGGAATTGTTTCCACAATGATGCGAAACGGACTTCGCCTTTTAAGAAGTCTTGGAATTTATCCCATTGTGGCTCTTTGCTATCCAAAGAGAATGGGTTTTTGCCCTCTTCTTCTAATTGTGGGTTGTAACGCCACAAGTGCCAGTATCCACATTCAACTGCGGCTGCTTGCTCTGCTTGTGCTGTTCCCATTCCTTTCTTAATTCCGTGGTTGATACATGGTGCGTAAGCAATGATGATTGATGGTCCATCGTATGCCTCTGCCTCGCGAATTGCTTTTAGTGCTTGTGCTTGGTCGGCTCCCATTGCTATTTGTGCGCAATATACATATCCGTATGTTGATGCTATCAATCCAAGGTCTTTTTTGCGGATGCGTTTTCCTGCAGCAGCAAATTTTGCTATCGCTCCAACTGGTGTTGATTTTGATGCTTGACCTCCTGTGTTTGAGTAAACCTCTGTATCAAGTACCAAGATATTTACATTCTTTCCTGATGCTAATACGTGGTCTAATCCACCAAAGCCAATATCGTATGATGCTCCGTCACCTCCAATAATCCATTGTGATTTTTTGATGATGAATTTGCACAATGGCGCTATCTCTTTACAGTAAGGACATGCGTCAACATTTGCTTTTACAAGTGGTGTGATTTGTGCCTCTAACTCTACTGTCTTATCGGCATTCTCTTTATTCTCAACCCACTCAGCAAATAGTGATTTAAGTTCTGCTGGACATTTATCGCAATCTTGTGCTTTTGTCATCAACTCAGCCAAACGTACACGCATCTTATCTACTGCAATGAACATTCCTAATCCGAACTCACAGAAGTCCTCGAATAGTGAGTTTGCCCATGCTGGTCCACGTCCGTTTTTAGCAGTTGTATATGGTGTTGAAGGTATTGAGCCTGAGTAGATTGATGAACATCCTGTTGCATTTGCTACCATTTGACGCTCACCAAATAGTTGAGTGATTAGTTTAACGTATGGAGTCTCACCACAACCTGAACATGCTCCTGAGAACTCAAACAATGGTGTTGCAAATTGTGAGTTCTTAACGTTTGCTTTAACGTCAACAAGTGCTTGTTTTGATGATACGTTCTCTACGCAGTAATCCCAGTTCTCTGCCTCTGCTAATTGTGTTTGCAATGGTTTCATTGCAAGTGCTTTTCCGTTTTTGTTTCCGGGACATACGTCAACACAGTTTGAACATCCTAAGCAGTCCATTACATCTACTTGCATACGGAATGTCATTCCCTCGAATGATTTTCCTACTGCTTTGATTGTTTTGAACTCTTTTCCTGCTTGCTCATCGGCTGTTAATACGAATGGACGTATTGAAGCGTGAGGACAAACGTATGCACATTTGTTACATTGGATACAGTTCTCTGCTGTCCACTCAGGAACAAATGCTGATACTCCGCGTTTTTCGTATTTTGCTGTTCCTGCTGGCCATGTTCCGTCCTCTAATCCAACAAATGTTGATACAGGAAGGTCATCTCCTAATTGTGCATTGATTGGTGCTACTACTTTTTGGAAGAACTCAGGTGCTTTGCTTTCTGCTTTTACATCATCAGCAAGTGTTGCCCATGCGGGATCTACTGCTACTTTTACATACTCACCTCCGCGATCTACCGCTGCGTAGTTTTTATTAACAACATCTTCTCCTTTTTTACCGTATGATTTAACAATGAATTTTTTCATTTGCTCAATTGCCAAATCAACAGGGATTACCTCTGTTATACGGAAAAATGCTGATTGCAAGATTGTATTGGTACGATTACCTAAACCAATCTCTTGTGCAATTTTTGTTGCATTGATTGTGTATAGAGTGATGTTCTTTTGTGCTAATGTACGTTTTACGTTTGCTGGCATATTTGCTACCAACTCCTCTTCGTTCCAGATAGTATTCAATAGGAATGTTCCGTTTTGACGGATTCCACGTAATACATCATACATTTTCAAGTATGCTTGTACGTGACATGCCACAAAACTTGGAGTGTTTACCAAATATGTTGAACGGATTGGTTTGTCTCCGAAACGTAGGTGAGAACAAGTAAATCCTCCCGATTTTTTAGAGTCGTATGAGAAGTATGCCTGACAATATTTGTCTGTGTTCTCTCCGATGATTTTTACTGAGTTTTTGTTTGCGCCTACTGTTCCGTCTGCTCCTAATCCAAAGAATTTTCCTTCAAATGCGTCAGCATCGCCCATTGCTATCTCCTCGCCAACTGGTAGTGATGTGTAGTTTACATCATCGTTTATACCTATTGTGAATTGGTTTTTAGGCATTGGTAATGCTAAGTTCTCATATACTGCAAGGATTTGTGCAGGTGTAGTGTCTTTTGATGATAATCCATAACGTCCACCTACGATAACGGGAGCGTTCTCTTTTCCGTAGAAACAATCTTTTACGTCAAGGTATAGAGGCTCTCCTGTTGCTCCTGGCTCTTTAGTGCGATCTAATACTGCAATGCGTTTTGCTGTTGCTGGTACTGCTGCAATAAAGTCTTTTGCTGAGAATGGACGATATAGGTGTACTGTTACCAAACCTACTTTCTCGCCTTTTGCTGTTAGATAATCAATTGCCTCACGTGCAGCCTCAGTTACTGATCCCATTGCTATGATTACGCGATCAGCATCTTCTGCTCCGTAATATGTGAATAGATCGTAGTTGCGTCCTGTGATTTTTGAAATCTCTTTCATATATCCGCGTACTATCTCAGGTACTGCCTCATAGTAACGGTTACATGATTCGCGGTGTTGGAAGAATGTCTCAGGGTTCTCTGCCATACCACGCATTACAGGAGATTCTGGATTTAATGCTCTTTCGCGGAACTCTGCAAGTGCCTCTTGGTCTAACAATGGAACTAAATCAGACTCCTCAATCATCTCAATTTTTTGAATCTCGTGTGATGTACGGAATCCGTCAAAGAAGTTTACAAATGGTACGCGTGATTTGATTGTTGCCAAGTGTGCTACTCCTGATAGGTCCATAACCTCTTGAACTGAGCCCTCTGCCAACATTGCAAATCCTGTTTGGCGACATGCCATAACGTCTTGGTGGTCGCCAAAGATTGATAGTGCGTGTGATGCCAATGTACGTGCAGATACGTGGAATACGCATGGTAATAACTCTCCTGCTATTTTGTACATATTAGGTATCATCAACAACAATCCTTGCGATGCTGTATAGGTTGTAGTTAAGGCTCCTGCTTGTAGTGATCCGTGAAGGGTTCCTGCGGCACCTCCCTCTGATTGCATCTCTTGAACTGATACTACTTCGCCGAAGATGTTTTTACGTCCTGCGGCTGCCCACTCATCAACGTACTCTGCCATTGGTGACGATGGGGTGATGGGATAAATTGCGGCTACCTCGCTAAACATATAAGATATGTGCGCTGCCGCTTGGTTTCCATCACATGTCAACATTTTCTTTTGTTTCATGTTCGTTTAATTTATTTAGTATTAGTAATTTATATAGTCTTTTACTATGTTTTATTATTGTTTATTCTCACTCTCATTAATAGAGAAGTCCAAACATCCACAAAGGTACAACATTTTCTCGACCTATCATTATATTATCCTCTGCATAAATAATGTTTGTCTCTTTTTTTCTGTATTTTATTGTTCCTACCTTAAATGAATACTCTCCATCTATTACGAAATGTACTCCTTTCTCGCCTTTGGTTACGGTATGGTCTTTAAACAAAGCGTTACAGAAGAATGTTTCTGCCAACGATTGCGAATTAAGATTCTCTTCACCTACCACCTGCATCAAATTCGGGTTGTGCATATATACCTTTGCTGGTTTCTTGGGGAAAGACTCTCCCTCTTCGTATAGAACATTTATCAACCTTGCATCTGATAGGTATTTTATATAATTTACAACGGTTGCTCGTGAGGTTGATATTGCCTGACTCAATTTACTCACATTGGGAGTGCATGGTGCATCTTTTACCAACATATAGAGCAGTTTGCGTATTTTAGTCAGATATGCAGGCTCTATCTGCTTAATAAGCAATATATCTACCTCCATCATCATATTCATTGTCTTGAGCAGATTCTCCGAGAAGTTTCTTTTCTCTAAGAAGAATGGGTAGAACCCATGTTGTAAATAGGCATCAAAATAGTCAAAAGGATTTATTTTTTGAGTTATCTCTTCGGCTATCTGCTGATGATTCTTAAGCAACTCTTCAAGCGTCAACGCCTTAATATTGGCATTTGTAAACAGATTAAGATACTCTCTAAATGAGAATCCTCTAAGGTTATATGAGTGTACTACATCGGCAAGATAGGGATTATCCTCTTTCAATCGCATTACCGATGAGCCTGTGAATACTATATTTAATTGAGGTATATTATCGTAGCAATATCGCAACTCTTCGCTCCAGTTGGGATATTTGAATACTTGGTCAATCAACAATGTTTTACCTCCTTGGGCAGCAAACTCTTGAGCAAATTGTGCTAATGTTTTATCGGTAAAACAGAGGTGATTGAGGTTTATATACAGACACTCTCGAGATGTACCAAACTTCTCTTTGGCATATTTTAAAAGGAAAGTTGTTTTACCTACACCCCTACTTCCTTTAATTCCTATAAGGCGATGACTCCAATCTATTTCTCGCATAAGTTCTCGCTCGACGGGCGAATTTACATGCTCGACAAGATACTCGTGCGTTTTATAAAACAGTTCCATTGGTAGCATAGTCCTCTCTTTCGTTTCTTCCGTACAATTCTAAATTACAAATTTAGTACAAAGTTTTTGTTTTGCAATGTAGAGTTTACATTTTTAACACTAAAAAATTTATTTTTTAATATATACGCAACTCTCTTATTTGTTAAATTTGCCTTATTAAAATTAGACTATACACTAATAATCAAATGTTTATATAATTTCAAAAGAGTTAAAGTATCTATATTTTTAGGTAGTCTGTAATATTTTGAGTATCTTTGCACCCGAAATTTTAAATTACATTATATGAAAAAATTATTACTCAATTTTTCGCTTATTATAGCGTTTTTGTTCACAACGAATTTAATTTTTGCCCAATACCAACTTACAAACTCTGGTTTTGAGAATTGGGAGGGTGTAAGCCAAAAGAAACCTGGATTGTTTGGAGGAACAATATCGGGTGATGAGCCTACTCAATGGAACTCATTTGTTACTGCTCAAGTAAAGAGTTCAACTTTTGCAAGTGCTATTGATGAGAAATGTGAACCATCAACTGACGTTCGCCCAGGAACAACAGGAAGTAAATCTGCAAAAATATGGTCAACTTCAGTATTAGGAGTTGTTGCTAATGGTAACCTTACTACTGGTAGAATTTATGGAGGTAGTTTGTCTGCTACCGATGCAAGTGGAAACTACAACTTCTCAGATCCTTCATCTGATGCAGCATACAAACACTCATTTGCAGGTAAACCCGACTCTATTGTTACTTGGTTAAAGTTTGTGCCAAAAAGCACATCGCAAATGGCACGTGTAAGTGCTGTTATTCACGAGAACTCTCGTTATCAAGACCCAGAAGCAACAACTTATACCAATATAGTTGCAAGAGCACAACACAACTTCTATGCAACTTCTGACAAAGGATGGCAAAGAATTTCTGTTCCTTTCACTTATGAGGGCAACAAAACTCCTGCGTACATTCTTGTTTCATATACTACAAATGCAACCCCGGGAGAAGGTAATGAAAACGATGCATTGTATGTTGATGATGCTGAGATGATTTATAACTCAAAAGCGAACTCAGTTAGTTTCAATGGTGTAAACTTTTCAGGATTCAACAAGAATACATATATATATTATGACGTTGAGATGCCTAACGGTACAATGCCTACTAACGTAACTGCTACTGTTGATGGTGTTTCTGCTACTTATACTACAAGTATTGATGCAGCAAACTATTGTGCTACTGTTGTTGTTAAGGGTGGTGACATTAGCGTTAACTCAGGAAACTACCACACATATACAATCAACTTTGCCGTACCTAAAGTTACAGTTAATGTTGCATCAGCAAACAACACTATGGGTAGTGCATACGTAGGTACAGTTGGTACTACTTCTGCCACAATCACTCAAGGCACTTCAACTACTGTTACTGCTGTTGCTAATAGCGGATATATGTTCAAGAATTGGACTAATAACGGTACAGTTGTAAGCACTGACGCTACATACACTGTTACTGCTAACGAGAATACAAACTTAGTTGCTAACTTCGTTAAAGTTTACACTGTAACAGTAAGTGCAAACAATAGTGCATACGGAACAGTATATATTGAGACAGAAGGACAAACTTCAGTTGCTGTTGAAGAGGGTTCATCTATAACAATAACAGCAATTCCTAACGAGGGTTACAGATTCTCTGCATGGAAGAATGGTAGAGTAAATGTAAGCACCGAGGCTGTTTACACAATAGAAAGCATAACTGAGGATATTACTTACACTGCAAACTTTGCAGCAAAAACAATCAGCGACCTTGCATTTGAGATAACCGATATTGAGTATAGCGATATTGACAATGGTACATTCTCTAACACTGCTTCTTCAACTAACTCAGAGGGTACTATCACATACGCAATTACAAGTGGCGAAGAGTTTGCTACAATTGATGCAACAACTGGTGTTGTTACATTCTTGAGCATTGGTTCAATAACTGTTACTGCAACTCAAGAGGCTTGGGGCGATTACTTAGAGACAAGCGTAAGTTACTCATTAGATATTACTCCTACAGGTATTGAGGAGAGTACAATGGATGAGGTAACAATCTTCGCTAAGAGCGGTGCTATTGTTATCAACTGCAACGAGACTGCTAATGTTGATATATTCAATATGGGTGGTGCATTAATTAACTCTACTGTTTGCTACGGAAATGAGTCAATAGATATTAACAACGGTATATACATTGTTAAGGTTACTATCGGCAACAACAGCAAAGTTGAGAGAGTTATTGTTAAGTAATTGATTAACTTATAACATATTTTGGGAACGGCAGCATTTTGTTGCCGTTCTTTTTTAAAGGAAATGGGCATTAAATTTTTAAGTCTTTCGAGTGGAAGTAGCGGTAACTGTTACTATATTGGAACAGAAGAAGAGGGCTTTCTTATTGATGCTGGTATTAGTGCCAGAAGGATAAAGAAATCTCTTGCAGAACATGGCATTGATATGGCAATGATTAAGGGCGTTTGTATATCGCACGACCACGCCGACCATATTGCCGCCGCTGGGTATTTGGGAGAACGTATGGGAAAACCTATCTATGTTACCAAAACTACCTTAGAGGGGATGAACAGAAACTGGAGAATGACCGAGAAGATTTATACTGCTCATAGGTTTATTTTTAAAGAGATTAGTTTCTCTCTTGCAGGATTTGAGATTACACCCTTTGAAGTTCCTCACGATGGACACGACAATGTAGGGTTCTTAATAAAGAGAGGAGATTGGTGTATGGCTTTTGCTACCGACTTGGGAAGAATTACTCCAACAGTTAAACGCTTTATCTCCAAAGCAAAACATTTGGTTATTGAATCGAACTACGATGCCGAAATGTTACGCAATGGAAAATACTCATACTTTCTTAAACGTAGAATTTTAGGCGAAAACGGACACCTTTGCAACAATGTTTGTGCTAACTTTTTAGCAGATAGTTTTACTGAATGCAACTGGAAAAATATTTTCCTTTGCCACTTAAGTAACGAGAATAATACTCCAGAACTTGCTTTAAGAACTACTACCGATGCACTTTTAAATGCTGGCATTAAAGTTGGCGAAGTGGTTAATATTCACGCCCTTAAACGAGACAAAGCATCAGAATTATATATTTTAGATTAATTTTTATTGATTTTTGTTTGCGAGTTACAAGCAATCTTGTTACCTTTGCACCCGCAAATAGGCGATTAAGATGACTCCGTAGCTCAGTTGGTAGAGCAAATGACTCTTAATCATTGGGCCGAGGGTTCGAGTCCCTCCGGGGTCACTTACAGAGCAACCAAATGGTTGCTCTTTTTTTGTAGTCGGGACTCTCACTGAAAAGTTAACTCTCTAACAGATAGCGGTCGAAAGGCTTTGCACTTTCTACGTCTTTACTCCGTCGCATAGAGCACTATGCTCCCCATTTTAAAGCACGGATTAACATTTAGTTAATCCTATTTGCTTCGCTAATACCTTAAAATGCGTTGATTTTTGTTGCACAAAAATTAGAGTCCTTTCTCTGGGGTCACTATAAGAGGCTGTGTCAAAATTCAAAGAATAAAGACACAGACTAATCGGTGGCGGTGCGTTTCTTTAACCCCGTGGCACACTGATCTGATTTATCTAACGGCTAAGCACCGCCTCGTAGCACCTTTATAATTCGTCTGACGGCACAGCGGTTGCAATCATCGCACTTATCTTCGCCAGAATTCTATGCTATATTTTTCTACGAAAAAAGTAAAAGTTGTGTATCTCAAAATAAGTTTGTACCTTTGCTCTATAAACTAACACCAAATGCTAATGAAATAAAGACTAATTATCAAGTTAAGCACCATAGAATAGGAAAAAGCGTTTTTGCATAATCTGGTATCTGAAACTTCGACAATTTCAAACCATCCAAGAGTAAAGCGAAAATGCTCACGTCATAGGCGTGGGCTTTACTCGTTTAGATGGATGGTAGGTAGTCGAAGACCTCAGATACAGATAAACCGAGTTTGTCCGCGCTTTTTTTGTGACTTTACTCTCTTAGGACTTTTTTTGTATTAACACATAACAATAATAAAAATGATAAAAATGAATAAATCTGTTTTATGGGGTATCCTGTTTTCATTGTTCATTATATTCACATTAACCTCTTGTGAAGAAGATCCTTATCCCGATTACTCTAGATTAACTGCCCCAACAGGGGTGTCTGGAAGCGTCGTATCTAATGGCATTAGACTATCTTGGAATACCGTAGATGATGCGAAGTTCTATATGATTTGCCGCGCAAGTTCACTTAATGGTTCAAAAGTAATGTTATCTTACATTGGCGATGGTGGCTATATCTACAATAATAATGTCATTGATACTAATCCATTAGATGGGAATAATTATTATTTCATCTATGCATGTAAATCCCTAAATATACAAAGTCCAGCATCTACTCCAATATACATCCAATACGTTAGTGGCAACAACAATCCCGGAGGCGAAAATGAGAACAAAATTAAAGCACCTACTAATGTCAGAGCGGTTCAGAATGGCAAAACAATTGTACTTACTTGGGATGCGGTAGATGGAGCTTCCAGATATGAAATTTTCCATGCAAGTTCAGCAAATGGATCATATAGTAGTTACGGTTATTGGACAAATAATAGATATATAGATGAAGTTGTTTTGGTTACTAATAATTACTATAAAGTAAAAGCAATTGGATCAACTACGAGTGAGTTTAGTGACTATGCGTATTGCAAGTACTCAGATAATAGTGGCTCTCAGAAACCTTCTGTACCGACTGGATTAAAAGCAGTTCAAAGTGGAGAATCAATAGTTGTTTCTTGGAATTCTGTAGCGAACACTTACTATTATCGTTTATGGTACAGTACACCTTATGGAACAGAAAATTTTACTAATGTCTATGCCCCGACAACCACGGCAGTATTCGATCGTTATATGGATGATGGAACATATCAATTTTGGATTCAAGCCTTAAATTCCAACTATGAAGAAAGTGATAAATCTAGTAAAGTTTATTGTACATACAAATCTAATAGTGCAGGAGGGGATCAAGGTGGAGATAATCCATCCAAATTAGAAACTCCTAAAAATATCGAAGCGTATTCGTCTTCATATTTTGTTCAGGTTTCAGTTGATGAAGTTCCTTTGGCATATGAGTATGAACTCTATAGAAGTAGGTCAGCCTCATCGGGCTATACAAAAATTTCAGCTTCTGGAGGTAGCACTGCAAGCAAGCGTTATGTCCTAACTGATAGCAACCCACTATCAGGCACGACCTATTACAAGGTCAAAGCTAAAGCTCTGAGCTATTTAGGAATAGCAAATAGTGATTTTAGTTCATATGTAAAAGTCGTAAGATAATTTCTACATTAAAAATCAATTGTGAGGCAAATACTATGTTGAATTTGCTTCACAATTGTTTATATATAACATCACTACTGTCCCATTAAAATTTAAAATTGTTCTTTAAAATTATTGAAATATATTTAGTTAGAACGATTTTTTCGAACGTACGGGCTTAAATTTAGTCAATTTTATTTACTTCGTAAATGCTTTGTATACCCCCGTCGCACATAGCACTGTGCTCCCCACCCTGTGGCACGGATTGACATTTAGTCAATCCTATTTGCGTTGCAAATGCCTTGCGTGCCTCCGGGGTCACTATAAGACTGCACAATGTGCAGTCTTTTTTTTGTGTAATCCCATTAGTCCTATTAGTCTAATTAGTCCAATATGCACTCGCTGTGAAAAATATTGAAGTAAACTTTATACGATTTTACTCTGTTATTAGTATCTTTGACAAGGATATTGATTTAACAATTAACAAAACAACATATTATGGAGGTTAAAAAATATATTGAGGAGAACGAAGAGAGATTCTTGGAGGAACTTTTTTCGTTGATTAGAATTCCAAGTATTAGTGCAAAAAAAGAGCATAAAAGCGATTTGATTGCTTGTGCCGAGAGATGGAAAACTTTACTTTTAGAGGCAGGTGCTGACAAAGCAGAGATTATGCCTTCGGCTGGTAATCCGCTTGTTTATGCCGAGAAGTTTGTTGATGCTAATGCTAAAACTATTCTTATATACTCCCATTACGATGTTATGCCTGCTGAGCCTTTGGAATTATGGAACAGCAACCCCTTTGAGCCTATTGTTAAGGACGACAGAATTTGGGCTCGCGGTGCAGATGATGATAAAGGTCAGGCTATGATTCAGGTTAAGGCTTTTGAGTATGTTGTAAAAAACAATCTTCTTAAAAATAATATTAAGTTTATTTTTGAAGGCGAGGAAGAGATTGGCTCTCCAAGTCTTAATGCCTTCTTAAAAGAGCATAAGGAACTTTTAAAGGCTGATATTATTTTAGTATCAGATACAAGTATGTTGAGTGCTGAATTACCTTCACTAACTACTGGTTTACGTGGTTTGGCTTATTGGCAAGTAGAGGTTACAGGTCCTAATAGAGATTTACACTCTGGTCACTTTGGCGGAGCTGTTGCAAATCCTATTAATGTTTTGTGCGAAATGATTGCTAAAATGACCGATGAGGATGGCAGAATAACTATTCCCGGTTTTTATGATGATGTTGAGGAGTTATCGAAAGAGGAACGCGATATGATTGCCTCTATTCCTTTTGATGAGGAGAGTTATAAAAAGGCTATCGGAGTGAAGGCTCTTCGTGGAGAGAAGGGCTATGCAACTCTTGAACGCAATAGTTGTCGCCCCTCGTTTGACGTGTGCGGTATTTGGGGCGGTTATACCCAAGAGGGTAGTAAAACTGTATTACCTTCTAAGGCATATGCTAAGGTTTCGTGCCGATTGGTTGCTCACCAAGAGCATAATAAAATTTCAAAAATGTTTGAAGAGTACTTTACCTCTATTGCTCCTGATTGCGTTGAGGTTAAAGTTACACCTTCGCATGGTGGCGAGGGTTATGTTTGTCCAATATCTCTTCCTGCTTACAAGGCTGCTGAAATTGGATTTGAAAAAGCATTCGGAAAGAAACCTCTTGCTGTTCGCCGAGGTGGCAGTATTCCTATCATTAGCGACTTTGAGAAGATTTTAGGTATCAAAACCATTCTTATGGGATTTGGATTGGAGAGCGATGCTATTCACTCACCTAACGAAAACTTTAGATTAGATATTTTCAGAAAAGGTATTGAGGCAGTTATTGAATTTCACAAGAACTTTAAATAACCCCATTACTGGTTTTTTATATTGATAAAGTTAATGGCAGCCGTTTCACAACGACTGCCATTCTTAATTTAACCTTAAATCTAATACTATGAAAAACTTCCACAAATATATATAGTTGTTTATATATTTTATTCACATTATAGTTAATAATTGTTAATAATATACATTTTTATAGCATTTTTTAATTTTTAAAGTATAGTTTATGTAATGTTGTAAGTATTTTCAGGAATATAATTACACTTTATAGTACGATATTATTGACATTTATATAGAATTATAATATTTCTGTTTAACTATCCCAATTTAGTTTCTTTATCAAACCATATAAAAAAAATAAGGGCGGCTGCCCTTATTTTTTATATTTACTCTTTGTTTACGGTTTCTTATCATAAACCAACTCCACATTATCTAACCAAAAGACGCTACCAACAGTTCCCACGTATGGCCCTAAGTCACTTGATGATATTTTTAGAATCATATGTGTTGGTTCTACTCCCGGCTCTGCCCATCCTATCTCTTGCACTGGCACCATTTTTCCTTTGCTATTAGTTGTATAGTACGGGTTTGGAGATGATGTATTGATTAATCCCATATAACTTTTATAGAATGGTTCGTTTGTTATATCGCCATAGTGAACTGGAATTTGATAATCGTTTACCCACTCTAATACATCACTTCCAAATTTTTCTATTGCTGTTCCTACGCGTTTTGCATATACATTTCCATCTTCATCCTCCCATCGGTGGATTAACAACATCATTGCCTCTGCATTATCAGTTCCTTCTAATTTTGAGATTTTGGGACTTCCTGTTGCTCTATATACTTGTTTTTCGCGTTTTGTCTTGTAGTCGAATTGCAGAGCAACTGGTCGTTTTGTAAATGGTATTCCTTGATCCAATTTTGACATTGGATCTTTTGCTGTTTTTACAGGTTCTGCCATACCTCCTAAAAATACTGAACCTGATGCCACTACCACTATATTTACTATTCCTATTGCTTTACATCTCTCCTCTACAACCTCTAATCTTGCACAATATCCGTCTCCCCTCTTCTCTGGTCTTACCGAGCAACTTGTCTTAACAATTCCTGCTGGAGAAGCCAATACGTTTGATGACGCCCATGGTGAAATATTATTTCTTCGGTATGGAGTTGCTCCCTTTATCTCGGCTTTGGGGGCTATATCGTACAAATTCTTTGTATCACCTCCCAATAAAAACGACTCCTTTATTACTCGTGTTTGCCATTGCTCCATATCTCCAAAGGGCAACTTCTCAATATATTGAGAAAATGCTACTTGTGTTGCAGATAAACATATTAGAGCAAGACCTACTGCAAATACTCTTTTCATAGTTCTTTTTTTAATACATTTTCGGATGCAAAAATAACTTTTCTAATCGGTTTATACAAATTGATTTTGCGTTTAATATGTCTTATAATTCATCTCATACATTAAAATTAGAGTTTTAAAACTTGGGGAAGTTACATATTTTGGTTACTTTTGTAAGGTGATAGAGATAAGTGTTATAATTTCTTATAAAAACTAATTATATCTTATATGAAAGCATACGTATTTCCTGGACAGGGTTCACAATTCCCTGGTATGGGTAAAGAACTTTACGAGAATAATAGCGAGGCTAAAGCAATGTTTGATAAAGCAAACGAGATTTTAGGTTTTGACATTGCTGATATTATGTTTAATGGCACAGAGGAGGATCTTAGACAAACTAAAGTTACTCAACCTGCCGTTTTTCTATACTCTGTTGCATTAGCAAAAAGCATGGGTGAGGAGTTTGCCCCTGATATGACTGCTGGTCACTCTCTTGGAGAGTTTTCGGCTTTGGTTGCCGCTGGTGCTTTATCGTTTGAGGAGGGATTAAAACTTGTGGCTGCTCGTGCTTCGGCTATGCAAAAGGCTTGCGAAATGACTCCTTCTACTATGGCTGCTGTTCTTAAACTTTCAGATGAAACAGTTGAAGAGATTTGTGCCGAAATTAAAGATGGTATTGTTGTTGCAGCAAACTATAACTGTCCCGGTCAAATTGTTATTTCAGGAGAAGAACCTGCTATTGACGCTGCTTGTCAAAAACTTTTAGAGGCTGGTGCTAAGCGCGCTCTTAAACTTAAAGTTGGTGGTGCTTTCCACTCTCCATTAATGGAACCTGCAAGAGCAGAACTTGCTGCGGCTATTGAAAAGACTGAGTTTAAAACACCAAAATGTCCTATATATCAAAATGTTACTGCTCAAGCAGAGACAAATCCCGATATTATTAAAGAAAACTTAGTTGCTCAATTAACTGCACCAGTTAGATGGACTCAATCTGTTATGAATATGATTAATGATGGTGCTACTTCATTCACTGAGGTTGGGCCCGGTAACGTTCTTCAAGGATTGGTTTCAAAGATTAACAATACTGTTGAGGTTAGCGGTGTAAAATAAGAGTAAATTTTTACTACATATTACAAAGAAAGCAGAGTCACATGACTCTGCTTTTTTCTTATTTAGTTGTAAACCATCAATCTCTATATATTAGAAAGGCAATTCATCAACTTCTGATTGTGGTTCAAAAGTTGGCATTGGTGCTGGTTGTGGAGCAGGCGCTGCTTCGGCTGTCGCCTTCTCTATTTTCCACGCATTAACATTTGTGTACCAACGTCCGTTATACTCTCTACTCTCTATATCTATGCTTGCAACTATTTCATCGTTTTGAGCAACGGGATATTGATCTACTCTATCTCCAAATAGTGTAAGACATATTTTTTTAGGAAATTGATCGTGTGTTTCAATTACCAATTCCTGTTTCTTCCATTGATTTCCTGCTTGACTTGTTCCACTTTGTAGTGGCAATACTGTTACAACTTTTCCTTTAACTTCCATCTTTTCTTAATTTTGTGGTGCGAAGTTAACCAAAAGTAGGGGTTAAACAAAATTTATTTACTATTTTCGCACTATTAAGTTGATAAATATGAATAGCGAAGTTATTGATGAGATTTTATATGACTCAACTTCTCTTCTCAAAGAGATGATCTCAATTCCCTCTCATAGCAGAGAGGAAAGTGAGGTTGCCGATTTATTGGTTGAGCATATTAAAAATAAGATTGGCTCTTGCAAAGTTAATCGTATTGGCAACAACGTATGGGTTACAAGCAAAGAGTTTGACACTGAAAAGCCAACAATTCTACTCAACTCTCACATTGACACCGTAAAGCCCGTTGAGGGATGGAATCGCAACCCATACTCTGCACAGCAAGAGGAAGATAAATTATTTGGATTAGGTAGTAACGATGCTGGGGCTTCGGTTGTTGCACTATTGGCTGCTTTTAGAGTATTGGTTGATAGCAAACAAAAATACAACCTTATCTTTGCTGCTTCGGCAGAGGAGGAGGTCTCTGGCAAGAATGGTATGGAGTGTTTAATTAAACAACTCCCCAATATCTCATTTGCTATTGTTGGAGAACCTACCAATATGAGACCTGCCGCTACCGAAAAGGGTTTAATGGTTTTGGATTGTGTTGTTAAGGGTGTTTCGGGACATGCTGCAAGAAATGAGGGTGTTAACGCTATATATAAAGCAATTGAGATTATTGAGGGCATTAAGCGATATAAGTTTGAAAAAGTTTCACCTCTTTTAGGTGAAGTTAAACTAACCGTTACAGGCATTAACGCTGGCACTCAACACAACGTTATTCCTGATATTTGCGCTTTTATGATTGACGTTAGGCCTAATGGTATGTACTCAAATATTGAGATTTGGGAGATATTAAAAGAGAGATTCCCAGAATGTGAGTTTACTCCTCGCTCTACAAGATTAAACTCCTCGAGCATAGAGTCAAACCATCCATTTATGCAACGTTGTAACTTGTTAGGGCTTGAATCTTTTGGTTCTCCTACCCTATCGGATCAGGCTCTTATTCCATACACGTCAGTAAAAATTGGGCCTGGCAACTCTGCCCGCTCTCATACTGCTGATGAGTTTATTTATTATAGCGAAATTAGAGAGGCTATTGAACTTTACATCAAGTTGCTTGACGGGCTACAAATATAGTTTTACAAACTTAAAAAATATTGAGTAAGTCTGTTTTTAATTTTTGAGTTTTTATACCCCTTGCACTCTATTAGTTTGTTAGGGGTTTTTGTTGCTCTTCTCAACAAACGATAACGCAAACTATACTTTGCCTCACGAAGTGGATAGAGATCCATTTTCTCTAATTTTATCAATGTCTCTTTTATGAAATCCACGCTATAATCAAGTGCAATTAATCTTCGTAATAGTCGTGCTGACAGTAAATCTAACTTACGATTTAAGCCCTCTTCTGATAGTGGGTCACCTAACAAAAATCCAAATTTCTGCAACTCTGTTATTACATTAAGTAGTTGGTTTACGTACAACTCTTGATGTGTTGTGTCAGGTTTATTTGTTAACGAAGTTGGTATTGCATGGTGATAATAGTAGAGTTGTGTGGGTATAAATGTTATCTTCTCTGCTAAACAGAATGCCTTTATCAAAAAATACTCATTGTCGTGAATATTCTTCTCTATAAATTTTAGTGTATTCTCCAATAGGAATTTACGTCTATAAACATATCCCCATAATACACTCTGAGGTGCTTGTATATTCATATACTCTGCCCCACTCATCTCTCTACAATAAGGAAATATTTTTTTTGTTACTTGAGATTCGTTGCCCTCTTCATCAACTTTCAAGTAATCAAATCCTATTATATCGTGACTATACATAGGGAGTAACACCTCTACAAAATGTTTAAAGTTCTTTGTATTTAGATGGTCATCTATATCTACAAACATTATGTATCTGCCTTTTGAGTAGTTCAGTCCCAAATTTCTCACTCCTCCCGGACCTGACTTTTGGCGATGATACACCTTTAATTGAGGAATATCTTGGCTTAACTCATTTAATATTGTATAGGTAGAGTCTGTTGAGGCATCATCAATGGCTATAATCTCATATATATCCTCCTTTAAATTTGCCTCAGTTATACTACTGATACACCTATTTATATATTTTTCTGCATTATATGCTGGTATTACTATGGATAGTTCTATATTACTTTTCATCTATCTCTTTAAGTTCTATTTTTAATTTATTTAATACTCTACCTGCTCCTCTACCTCCCAGAGCGGTATATAGATATAACAAATTTACTACTATTTTTTGCCAAATAGAGAGTTGTACTTTACTATTATAAAGTTTAAGAGTCTGGCGAGAGGTGTCTATTCCTCCCTCCCTTAGGTAATGCGCTGCCAATATTGGCAAACGTGCGTATATTGCGGATACTATCTCTTTTTTGTTTTCAACATTACTATTTTGTACGGACTCTACCGTTAGCATTATTGTTTGATAAAGATGTTCGGCCGAATGTAAATATCCGTTGCCTGTTATACTCTTTGAGTGAACTCTTATATTTACTAAAGGTTTATCTTCTATCCATTCAATTTTGGGGTTGAGTAGCATTATTCTTATTCCAAGATTCCAATCTTGCCATCTCATTATACGCTCATCCCAACCTCTTGTTGTATCATAAAACTCTCTTCTTATTGCATAACATTGTGTTGACAACATACAATGTAACACTTGCTCTTTTATATCGTTTATAAAAGAGTAATGTCGTATTCTCTTTTTCTTGTATGAGTAGTAGTGATATGCCTTAAAACCTACAACATCTGCCCCACTTTGTTCAAAACGCTCTACTATCTTTGAAATGGCTGTAAAGGTTGAGAGCATATCATCATCATCAAGAAACATCATATAGGGTGCTTCACTCAAAGTCACACCTTTGTTTCGTGCTGCACACGCTCCCTTTTTCTTCTCTTGCGTGCAGATTACTTTAAAATCGGCACTTTCATATGACGAGAGATATTGTTTGGCCAGTTGCATTGAGTTATCTGTTGAGTTGTTATCAACCAATATTAATTGTAATGGCCGATAATCTTGTCCCACAACCGACCGCAAAGTATCTTTTATATACTTTTCTCTATTGTGTACAGGTATTACTATTGAAAACAACTTACTCATAACTGGTTCTCTCTTTTCTTGTTCTTCGTTCGTATGCCACTCCCCACATCGTATTTTTCAATAGTGTGAAGATATTTGAACGTCCTCGGAGTGCTGTGAACATTGAGAATTTTATCATTCTCAGATATGCCGAAAATCCGTGTAGATATGATGATACTGCTCCTCGCGAACGAAGGCTTGTTGGTGTCAGATATTTTTTCCCTGTTGAAGTATAAGGATGCTCAACTATATAGTATGGATAAAAATCTACTTGTAACGAATTATCAATACAATCCTTTATAAAGACCTCCTCTTCACCACTATTCAGATACTCTGAACCAAGTCCAAATCTCTCATCAAACGATACTTTATCCTTTATACTTGACAAACGGAAAGCCATTTCAACCGATGATGGGTAGTAACCTTTTACCACTTTGTAACTTCCTTTAGATATTGGGTAACGCTTCATTGGTGGATCTTCATCGCGAGTCTTTATCTTAAATAGAGCCACATCGGTTTTAGGATTATTGGCAAATGTATCAATTATAGTATCAATATATTCATTTGTATATTTTACATCATCATCGGCTATTAAGGCTATATCTCCATCGGCATATAGCAAAGCATTGTTTCTGTTTTTACACAATCCTATTGTTTGTACTGGGGTAAATTTTATATCTTCCCGTTTGAACTCTTCAGGAATGAGAGCCAACATTGAGTCATCGGTATATTGAAATGATACTACATAACTTACATCCTCTCGCTCAGGAAGTAATAGCAATGGAATGTTTGCTATCTTTTGGTTGTGCGTTGATATAAGTATGTTTAGTTTCATCTTTTTGATTTTATTTGTAAATATAATATTTTTTGCAGAAATACTAAAATGGACAATTTGCAGTAATAGTTATTACAGTCTGTTTTATAGGGTGTTTAAATACAAGTTCCATTGCATGAAGCATTAACCTTGATGCAGGTTTTCCGTATAACTCATCTCCTATAATGGGCATTCCCAACGATTTTGGATGAGCCAAATGTACTCGCAACTGATGAGTTCTGCCAGTTATGGGATTTAACGATAATCTGGTTATTTTTTTACCCTCTCTGTTATATGTTGCCAATACAAAATATTCAGTTATTGCCTCTTTCCCATTTTCATAATCAACCCTCTGCATAGGGCGATTGTTGTAGTCGGCAGAGAGGGGCAATGATATTTCGCCCATTGATTGCTTAGGTTCGCCCTCAATCAATGCGATATATGTTTTTCTTACTTCTCGGGTTGCAAAGAGTGTTTGCATTGCCTTGTACATTTCAATATCTTTAGCCAAAAGCAACACCCCTGATGTTGCCATATCAAGACGATGAATAACTTTTATA
Organism: Bacteroidales bacterium; assembly: GCA_015061035.1. Taxonomy (GTDB): domain Bacteria; phylum Bacteroidota; class Bacteroidia; order Bacteroidales; family G3-4614; genus Caccoplasma_A. The sequence goes on along the minus strand of SUXK01000001.1, from coordinate 126,528 downwards.
TTGGGGTTACTCTCTTGCATTATCTCCTCTACAGACTTACCGCCTATTTTACCTCGCACAGACAACATTCCTGCAGGTTTGTCTATTGCTATAAGATAATCATCCTCATATATAACCTTTAACTCTGCATCAGTATTTCTATATTCAAGATTAATCTCTTTCACTTTTAATCCTTGCAGCATGTGAGTTAGTATTGACAAACATTTTCCTTTGCACGAAGGGTAGAAATTACCATCAACACGTACCTCTCCCACTGGCGATGCACCTACCCAGAACTCTGCCATCTGTATAGGTTTTAGGTTATTTTGGTATGCATACTGCAACATTTTAGGAGCCGCACACTCTCCTGCTCCTGCTGGGGGAAAGATATTACCATACTTAGAGAATATCTCAATTAAATCTTTTGTTTCACCTTTAGCATTAAGTAATCTAAATTGACGAAATAACCATAGTTGCAAATCGGCAGAGCGTTGGCGCCGCTCCTCAGTTAAAGCCTCTATTTTATCTGTGTAAACATCAATTTGCTCTCTTATTTTTGCAAGTTCTGATTTTCCTCTGTCAGAGGTACGTTTTAACTCTGCCTTCTCAAATTGACTCTCACGAATTAACAACTCCTGCTCCAATTGCGAAAGAGTCAACTCTTCCCGCTTTTTATCTCGCTCCTGTTTATGAAGTTTTATCTGCTCTCTATATTGGGTAATATATTGCTTTATCTCCCTCTCTTTTTCACTATATATTTTTAAGAGTCGGAGGTAATCGGTATCGGTTTTTAACTGTTCTACCTCTCTATTTATCTGCGATATTTCCGCCTCCTCCTGCTGAAAATAGGAATCTTTACTTAAAAGGTCATAAACTGGAGGAACAAAGAATGGGTGGCGGTTTTCTCCTGCAAGTAACCCAGAAAATGCAGAGATATAACCTACTTCTCCTGTGGGTGTTGAAACTACCAAAACTCCAAACATTTTACCCTTCATTAACTCCTCACTCCACTCGCTTCTGCTGTTAATATAGTTACGCACCTCTTCGGCTGCCATAAGGCACAACTGATGAGGCGTGTAACGGAAAGGGTTATTAAACTCGGCAGGTATAGATACCTTTGATATATCTTTGGAGAATTTATGAATCACTCTTTGTATTACTAATTACGAAATTCTATATCTTTTGACCTGTCAAATCCACTGCCAAAACTATTGTTCTCAATTTCTACGTTTATCACTTTCTCAAACAGAAAACGGCGAGTATTCCAATGGAAAGGAGGATAGTCGTTATTATCTATTATTGTATTCTCTTTAAACTGTAATCCGTTAAGAGATCTTGCATAAACTATTGGACGATCAAAAGTTTCAAAAGTATTCTTTTCTATCACAACACCCTTACCATCTTCGCCATGAAAATATTTTTTCTGTGCTGCAAGATTAGGTATCTCGGGATATATTGAGATTATGGCATTTGTAAATTGGAACATATTGGTTAGTGAATTTATAAAGTGATTATTTCTAATAACAACACTTCTACACGCACCAGTCTCAAACCATCCGTTACAATCGCCACAAAGTAGTATTGCTGTTCCAGAGGTGTGGTCAAAAAGATTTCGTTCAACCACAACATTCCTAGGTGTACTAAAGAGTGTTCCTCTTGCCCTATTGTTGCGGATTGTATTATCGGCAAAATAGACCTCAGGAGTCCACTCAAGATTTTCTATTCCGTAATCACCCGATGCAATATCATCATTGACTGCATCACGCAAAGTTATTTTAAAGAGTTTTGCTCCTGAGATTGTCTTTTTGTCATAGGGGATAATATCTGTAATAACATTCCCCGAAACTAACTCCATTGTTGAGGATTTTACAAACTGAACGCTATCACCTTCACCTCCCCAGTAAAATCCGTATGCTTGCGGGTGCATATATTGTCCCACAATCTCAGTTGGCGAGAGTTGTTCGGTTACCCTCAGATATGTTCCATGCACATTTATAGCATCATCCATCATTCCCTCATATAACCCATAAGTTGAGGTTATTTTTCCTTTACATGCCGAGAAGTGTGTAGCATCGGCTTGTGTTGTAAAATATCTGCCACTTCCCTCTCGTATTGATACTGAGAATCCATTTAACGTTATATCCTCACAAAGTTGTGCCAATAGTCCCATTCCTTCGGCATAGTGTACTGTAACAGCATTGAGCAAAGTATTCTTATTTCCACTCATAAATATTCCCGGAGTTGGTCGGGCATAGTTACGCAACGCTATGATTGTACCCTCTTTTAACTTTTCGTTTTGCCATGGGGCTTTTATCAAATATGGCTCAATCTCCTCTACATTGTTAGTTCCTACCGCTATATCGCTTGTTTGATATACAATATGACCAGTATTTCCATCAAAGGCTATTCCCGCTACTGGATGCACACTCCAATTATCGCCATAGGTTATTAATCGGTTATCAGCATCAATTTTATATTTTGTATCAGGGGAAACTCTATATGTTATTGTACCCTCTTTTTGATTATTCTCTACAACTACAATTTGCGTTATTTGCGGTATGCGGGTATCTATTGAGAGATTCTTTATAGTACAATTCTCACAATTAACCATTGCTATAGGCAACATACGCCCATTCATATATAGGTTTGCTCCTTGACCATCGATAGTCAGATTTGAAATATCATCTAAGGCCATTGCCACCTTCTTGGGGTTATCTTGATCGTGATTAGAGATATAATACTCCCTCTCAATGGCCGAGTGTGGATAAAAGTCGTAATCTCCCTCATCAAAAATAAGCGTTGTTGGCAATCCCTCTCTCTCTGATTTTATAACCTCTATTACTTCTGCTAATTTTTGTGTTATATCCTCTCCAGTGTTTGGATATATTCCATAATCAGATAGTTTATACACTCCGTCGTTACACGATGTTGTGATAGCAACAGTTAGAATAGTTAATAAAAAAATTCTAATATTCATATCTGCGATATATTTAATTGCTTAGATATTGACAAAGGTAATAAATTTGTTTAACTTTGTAAAGATTTAGTGTTTAAACATAAATTACATGAAGATTTTATTAATTGGAGAGTATAGCAACTTGCATTGGACCCTTGCTAAGGGATTGAGAAGTTTAGGACATAAAGTTGTTGTTGCCTCAGATGGGTGCGGTTGGCAAAATAACCAACGCGACATTGACCTTACCCTTAACGGGAACTCTTTTCTTGATAAAATTAGATATAGAATTGATATTCTGCGTAATATAAAAAGATTTAAAGGGTTTGATGTTGTTCAAATTATATCGCCCGTTTTCCTAAAACTCAACACTAATGATATTCTAAGATTATTTCAATACCTAAAGAAACATAACAGAAAGGTCTTTCTTGGTGCTTTTGGCACTGACTTCTACTACACAAAGGCATGCTTGGAGCGCAAGTTTAGATACTCTGACTTTATGGTTCCGGGCATGAAAGAGAATCTTCCTGATGATAATATTAAATGGACAAAATCTCCTCTTAAAGATCTAAACGAAACTCTTGCAGAAAAGTGCGATGGTATTATTTCGTGCCTGTATGAATATAAAGTATCATACGAAAACATATGGGGATATAAGAGCGAGTACATTCCTCTTCCAATAAACACCGATGAAATTAAGCCTACTGCCGTTTATGACGGTAAGGCAAAATTCTTTATGGGGGTTCAAAAATTGAAATCGCACCTTAAAGGTTGCGATGTTATGAGCGAGGTGCTTAACGAGATTTGCCACAAATATAAAGATATATGCGAATTCAAGATGGTAGAATCACTTCCATACGCCTCGTATATGGAGGTTATGAATGGATGTAATATTCTCATTGACCAACTATATTCATACTCACCAGGAATGAATGCCCTTCTTGGCATGGCTAAAGGCATGGTTACTATTAGCGGAGGAGAACCAGAAATATACTCAATTCTCAACGAAACTGATAACACACCTATCGTAAACCCCATTCCTGAAAGAAGCGATATTTATGATAAGATCTTAAATTTGGTTGAGAATATTGAGAGCATTGAGAAAATTGGCAAAAATAGTCGTAAATTTGTTGAGCAACACCATAACTACATTGATGTTGCTATGAAATATATCGATTTCTGGAGAAGTAGATAGGGCAATATATAATAAAATGGCCTTTTTTACGTAATTCTTATATGAGATTCAATAAAGTAGTTTTTGTTATATTCATTTGTATTTGTTTGTGGGGTTGCCATCCTGCAAAGTTAAGTACTGCCGATGCTCAATTTGAAAGAGGAGAGTATTTTGCAGCCGCTGACACTTACCGTAGAGTTTATAACAAGACTTCTGCTTCAAAAGAACGAGCATTAAGAGGCAGGATTGCTTATAGTTTAGGTACCTGTTATAGAATCTTGAACTCTTCGCCTCGTGCCGCTGCCGCTTTTCAGAATGCTATCAGATATAACTATCCCGACAGCACTGCTTATCTATACTTAGCGACAGAACTTCATAAGCAGGGCAAATATTCTGATGCCATTAAAAACTACGAAAAGTATCTTGAGATTGTTCCCAATGACTTAAGAGCAACTAATGGACTGAAAGGTTGTGAATTGGGATTACAACAGAAAGAGAATCCTACTCGCTATGTTGTTAAAAAAGCAAATCTTTTTAACTCTCGCCGTAGCGAATGTTGTGCAATGTTTACTTTGGAGGATGAGAGTATGATATACTTTACCTCAACAAACGACAAGGCAACAGGAAAAGACAAAAGTCCTATTACCGGGTTAAAGAATAACGATATTTTCTTCTCAGAGAGAAACGACAAGGGAGTATGGTCAAAACCTATTCCAGTAGAGGGAGAACTTAACACAGAGAATGATGAAGGCATCATATCGTTCTCTGATGATGGACAGATTATGTACTACTCTCTTGCTGAATCAACTAATGCCAACAGCGACACTTACGTATCAATTTATCAGTCAACTCGTTCAGATGCCACATGGAAAAAGGGCGAAAGAGTTGCCATTACAATTGACTCAACTATCATTTGCGCACACCCTGCTGTCATGCCTGGCACAGATTGGTTATACTTTACATCTGATATGCCTGGCGGATATGGAGGCAAAGATATTTGGAGAGTATCTTTAAAGGATATGACTGAGTTAGAGAATCTTGGTCCTGAAGTCAACACTCCATACGATGAGGTTTTCCCTTTTGTCAGAAAAAACGGAGACCTATACTTCTCCTCAAATGGACATCCCGGATTAGGAGGCCTTGATGTGTTTCTTGCTTATAAAGACGAGATAGGAAATTGGCACAGAAGAAATATGGGCGCTCCCATAAACTCTCCTGCCGATGATTTTGGAATTATGTTTATGGCAAGTGAGAGGGGTTATTTGAGTTCTAACAGAAACGATGCAAGAGGCTACGACCACATATACACATTTGAACTTCCCCAAATTGAGGTTTGGATTGAGGGCTACGTAGTTGATTATGATGATGAGCCACTACCCGGTGCAGTTATCAGAATTGTAGGTAGAGACGGAACAAACCTTAAAGAGTTTGCCCAAGATGATGGATACTTTAAGTTTCCACTGGATTTGAACACCGACTATGTTATGATGGCTGGTTGCGGAGGGTATCTTAACTCAAGTGCCGAACTCACTACTTTAGCAGAGGAACAAAATGAAACTTATTGGGTAGACTTTGTTCTCTCATCAATTGGCAAACCTATCCCTGTTGATGATATTTTCTTTGACTTTAATAAAGCCACTCTTCGTCCCGAATCAGAAAACGCTCTTAACGATGTAATTAAGACTCTTACAGACAATCCAAACATTACCATTGAGATGGGTGCTCATACCGACTTTAAGGGTAGCGAAGAGTATAATCTAACACTCTCTCAACGCCGTGCCGAAGCGGTTATTGAATACCTTATTAAGAACGGTATCTCAAAAGAGCGTCTTACAGCAAAAGGTTATGGAGAGAGTACTCCCGTTACTATTACAAAGAAACTTAATAAACTATATCCCCAATTCCCCGAAGGTACTATTCTTAACGAAGAGTTTATTATGACTCTTTCTGAAGAGGATATTGAAATTGCCAACCAGATTAACCGTAGAACAGAATTTAGAGTTACTGCTATTGATGCTGGTTTACTATAATCAGATGTTAATAACCAGTCAACTAACATCCACCCATTAAATCTACGTTGACAATAAAAAGCAAGAGGTTATCCTCAACGAACAACCTCTTGTGCTATAACTATTAAATTACAGAATTCTACTTACCTAACATCGCTTTTACTTGTTTAAGTACGTTCTCAGCAGAGAATCCGAATTTGTCATCCAAAACTTTGTAAGGAGCAGAATATCCAAAGTGATCCAAGCCCCATACTACACCGTTTACTCCTACCAAACGTGCCATTGCCGATGGTAATCCTGCTGTCAATCCAAATACTGGTTTGTCAGTTGGAATTACACTTGCTCTATATTCTGGTGTTTGGTTGAAGAATAAACCTGTTGATGGTGCTGATACTACCTGTGCTTTTATTCCTGCCTCATGTAATAGGGGTAATGCAGCCATTAATGTTGACACCTCACTTCCGCTCGCAACCATTACCACATCTGGGTTTTCATCTTTTGCAACTATGTATGCACCCTTCTCTGCTTGTAGAGCCTCCTCATAACGATCACCATTCATTGCTGGAATATCATCTACGTTTTGGCGTGATAGTATCAAAGCTGTTGGCGAATCAATATTCTCCATTGCCAACTTCCATGCCACTACTGTCTCCGCACCATCAGCAGGGCGTAATACCAACATACTGTTTTTACCTTTGTGGTTTTTCAACTCCTCCAATAGACGTATTTGAGCCTCTTGCTCTACTGGTTGGTGTGTTGGTCCGTCCTCACCCACGCGGAAAGCATCGTGTGTCCACACATATTTAACAGGGAGTCTCATTAATGCCGACATTCTTGCTACTGGTTTTATGTAGTCAGAGAATACAAAGAATGTTCCACTTGCTGCTATTATACCTCCGTGCAATACCATACCATTCATTACGGCAGCCATGGTTATCTCACTTACTCCTGCATGAAGGAAGGCTCCCTCAAAGTTATATGGAGCAAATGCCGATGTTTTTTTCAAAAATCCGTCTGTCTTGTCAGAGTTTGCCAAATCTGCTGATGCCACAACCATATTACCAATATTCTCGCCAAATACCGACAATACTGTTGATGATGCTACGCGTGTTGCTTGGTTAGGTTTTAGCGCTATTGATTTGTAATCGATAGCAGGAACCTCGCCCGACATATATTTTTTAAGTAATTCTGCCTTCTCTGGATTTGCTTTCTCCCACTCTGCTTGTTGCGCTTTACGCTCTGCAACAATCTTACGCAACTCCGCCTTACGCTCTTCGTATAGTTGAATAGTTTCAGGGAAGAATGTAAATGGATCTTCGGGATTTCCACCTAAGTTAAGGATTGTTTTTTCTACCGATGCCCCTGCTGCACTTATAGGTTGTCCGTGTGTTGAGCATTGACGTTCAAAGTTGCTTCCGTCCTCTTTTACTGCACCTTTACCCATAATTGTTTTACCAATGATTAGGGTTGGGCGTTTCTCCTCTTTTTGTGCTGCTATTAAGGCATCATATATTGCTTGAGAATCGTTTCCGTCTATCTCTATTACGTTCCAATTCCATGCACGATATTTTGCTGCTGTATCTTCTGTTGTTACAGCATCAGTATCTGTTGAGAGTTGTATGTCATTACTATCAAAGAACATAATAAGATTGTTCAAACCAAAGTATCCTGCCATACGTCCTGCTCCTTGAGAAATCTCCTCTTGAATTCCTCCGTCAGAGATGAATGCATATGTTTTGTGCGACATCCACTCTCCAAAACGTGCTACCATGAAACGCTCTGCCATTGCTGCTCCTACGGCCATAGCGTGACCTTGTCCAAGTGGTCCTGAAGTGTTTTCTATTCCACGTTCAATGTTTACCTCTGGATGTCCGGGAGTTTTTGTACCCCATTGACGAAACTCTTTTATTTCATCCATTGTAAAGTTACCAATCATTGCCAATACGCTATATAACATTGGTGACATATGTCCCGGATCAAGGAAGAAACGGTCGCGATTCATCCATGTTGCATCATCTGGATCGTAAACCATTACTTTTGAATAGAGTGTGTTTATAAAATCTGCTCCTCCCATTGCTCCTCCGGGATGACCTGATTTTGCTTTCTCCACCATTGCCACTGTTAGTACGCGAATATTATCCGCCACTCTCTCTTGAATTTTTTTGTCGATTGCCATTTTTGATAACTCGTTAGGGTTTTATATAGCACGGTTTAAGCCGTATTTTATTCACTTCTGCAAAATTAATTATTTATTCTGTATATTTTATAATTATTTACCATTATTTATCAACAAAAAAAACGGAAATCTTTCGACTTCCGTTTTTAAGATTGTTTTTATTATTGGTTTTTATTATTCTACCACCAATTTGCGAGAACCATCACCTATTACCACGTCATATACTTTTGGTGATTTTCCGTATTTCTCTTTGTATTTTTTCTCGGCTTGCTCGATGAATAGTTCGTACAACTCCTCTTTTACCAAGTTGATTGTACATCCACCAAAACCGCCTCCCATCATACGAGCTCCTGTTACGTTGCAATCAATTGCCACATCAACCAAGAAGTCTAACTCTTCGCAACTTACTTCGTAATCTTTGCTTAGGCCAAAGTGTGTTTCATACATTTTGCGACCAACTGTCTCGTAGTCACCAGCCTCTAAGGCATCACACACGTCAAGAACGCGTTGAACTTCGCCTATTACATATTTAGCACGGCTGTAATCTTCTGGTTTTAGTTGATCTTTAACCTCTTCAAGCATATCAAAGTTTGCATCACGCAATGACTCAACTTCAGGATATTTTGCTTTGATTACCTCAGCAACATGCTCGCAACTTAAACGGCGATCGTTGTAAGGCGAACCTACCAATGTGTGTTTAACGCAAGTGTTAAGCAATACCAATTTGTATCCTTTGGGTTCAAATGGGAAGTATGAGTACTCCAATGAGCGACAATCCAAACGAATTAGGCTTCCCTCTTTTCCGAATACACTTGCAAATTGGTCCATAATTCCGCAGTTTACACCCACGTAGTTATGCTCTGTTGCCTGACCTACTTTTGCCAACTCAAATTTGTCTATTTTGTTATCACCAAACATATCGTTTAGTGCGTATGCGTATGTGCTTTCTAACGCTGCCGATGATGACATTCCTGCACCAAGAGGCACATCTCCTGCAAATGCAGTATTAAATCCTTTAACAGGAACTCCACGTTTAATCATTTCGCGACATACACCAAAGATGTATTTTGCCCATGATGCGCGAGGTGCATCCTCTTCGTTCAAACCAAACTCTACATAATCTTTCTCATCAATTGAGTATGCTTTTACTTTATCTGTTCCATTTGGTTTTAGTTCTGCTATAATTCCTTTGTTTACTGCTCCGGGAAATACAAATCCGTTGTTATAATCGGTGTGTTCACCTATTAGATTTATACGACCGGGTGATGCGTAAAGTTCTCCTGTTGTACCATCAAAGTGTTTGATGAAACGACTTCTGACAAAATCTATATTCATAATTAGTTAGTTTATATGATGAATTAATATATTACTCTTTTACTTGTGAGGGTTTTGAACCGATTAGTGCATAGAACAATAGATATGCCGCACATGCTACTACTACCCAGAAACTTGTCATATAATCGGTCATCTCTGCTACTTGTGCTTGGATTGCCAACATTACAGCACAACCGAATACCATTGTCATAAATATTCCAGATGCTACTGCAGTATATTTTCCAAGTCCCTCTACTGCCATATTGAAGATTCCTCCCCACATTACCGATGTACACAATCCAACTAATAGGAAGGCAAAGATTCCAACTGGCACGTTAGCCCAGATTAGTGTTAATGTTCCCCAATCAATTCCTGGCACTTGTACTTTAATATCTGTTGGAGCAAACATACCGAATAGCACTAATACCAAAGTCAAAATTGATACAGTTGTTATCATTGCACGGCTTGACACTTTATTTCCTATTGATGCTCCAACAAAACGTCCAACCATCATCAAGAACCAATATACCGCTACTATCAATCCTGCTGTTGCTGCATTGATTCCTAATTCAGGAGTGTTTACAAGATACATATTTACATAAGTTGGTGTTCCCACCTCAATTCCCATATATAGGAAGATACCTAAAATTCCCAATACAAAGTGACGATATTTGAACGCACCTTTTACCAATGACATATCAACTGGTGCTTGCTCTGGCTCTTCAATTTTTGTTTTCAAGATTGTTAAGAATGCTACTACGAAGATACCTAATGCAATCATTAATGCAGGTGTTGCATCAGCAATTTTTGTTTCTGATGTTACCTCTCCAATTAACGCTCCCATTATGATATATACTGCAACTGCTGCCAATGAGTTGAATACTCCTCCTGTTTGAATCAATTGGTTTCCAGAGTTACCTCCACCACCAAGTAGGTTCAACATTGGGTTTACTACACAGTTTAGGATACACATACAGAATCCTGTAATGAATGCTCCAATCAAATATACAGTAAATACAACACCTATTCCGTTTGCCACATCTAACAGACTGCTTGACCATTGCACAAGAATACCAATGATTCCGACCATTAGACCTATCAAGGCTGTTTTTTTGTAACCAAATTTTGAGATTAGCATTCCTGCTGGAACTCCCATAATCAGATATGCTACAAAGTTTCCGTAGTTTCCGATTTGTGCTAATACTTCAGATACTCCACCTTGTGCTTTAATAATGTTTGCCATTGGCGAACATAGGTTTGTTACAAAGGCAATCATCGCAAAGAGCGCAATCATTACGATTATGGCTCCCCATTGTTTTTTTTGTTGACTCATAATTGTTTTATTTTAGTTTATTGTTAGTTATTTTTCTACTCCGAACTTATAAACTGTTTTTTGGTAATACTCTTCACCCGGATTTAAAACACATGAAGGGAAGTGTGGTTTGTTGGGGGTATCGGGAAAGTGCTGTGCCTCAAAACATATTGCACTTCGTTTTGGGAATGTTGCTCCGAAGGCTCCCTCAAATCCATTATGCCAGTTTGAAGTATATACTTGCACTCCCGGTTCTGTTGTATAAACCTCTAAAGTGCGACCACTTACTGGTTCAACACATTTTGCTGCGTATGACAACTCGCCTACTTCGCGTTTATTCAATACCCAGCAATGGTCATATCCTACACCAAACTTTGTTTGTTCAAAATCTGCATCAATACGCTCGCCCACAACGTGAGGTGTACGGAAATCCATTGGAGTTCCTTCAACAGCATCAATACGTCCGTATGGAATTGATGTTTCATCTACTGGTACATAAAAGTTTGCATTCAAAGTTAGAATATTGTTTTCAACCGATGCTGTATCTTTTTGTATTCCTGACAGGCTGAAAAATGCGTGATGTGTCAGGTTTACAATAGTCTTTTTGTCAGTTGTTGCCGAATACTCTATTATAAACTCATTATCTTCGCTTAGCGAATATACGACTGTTACTTTAAGTTCTCCGGGGAATCCCTCTTCACCATCGGCCGATGTATATGTTAATTTAAGGGTACTTTCGTTAATTTGTTCAGCATCCCATACTCTTGCATGAAATCCTGTTGGACCGCCGTGCAGAGAGTTTGGTCCGTTGTTTATTGCAAGGGTGTACTCTTTACCATCAAGGGTAAATTTACCTTTTGCTATGCGATTTCCGTAACGGCCTACCAATGTACTGAGGAATGGCTCGGGACTTTTTACTACTTTCTCAATTGAGTCGTGTCCTTGTATGACGTTTGCGTATTTACCATCTTTATCGGGCATCATTATCGACATAACTGCTCCACCATAGTTTGTTACGCAAATCTCGGCTCCCTTACTGTTTTTTAGAACATACATAGCAGTTTTCTTTCCTGCTATCTCTGATTCAAAATCGGTTTGTTTTAATCCTGATAATGTCATAATTACATTTTATTCTAAAAAGTTCACAATATGTGATTGTACAAAATTAGCATTATTTTGCATCGGCTAACCGATACTATTATATGTTATATAACATAAAAACAGAGTTTTTAGTATTTTCTTTCACCAAATATATCGGTTCCAACTCTTATTATGTTTGACCCGCACTCTATTGCCAATAGATAATCATCTGACATACCCATAGAGCAATAAGAGAATTTATCATCATCTGAGAAGTATTGTTGCTTGATTTTATCAAACTCACCTCGTATTATCTTAAACTCAACGGCTATCTGTTCTTGGTCATCGGTGTAGGTTGCCATTCCCATAACTCCGCAAAGGTGAATGTTGTGTAATTCACGCCACTGACCCGTTGCCATATACTCTTGCAACTCGGCAGGATAAAATCCGCTCTTACTCTCTTCTTTGGCTACATGTATCTGCAACAAAACATCCACCACACGTCCCTCTTTTTTAGCACAACGATTAATCTCGTTTAATAGTTTAGCACTATCGCCACTATGTATGAGCGATATAAAGGGTACTATGTATTTTACTTTGTTTGTTTGCAAATGTCCTATAAAGTGCCATTCAATATCCGATGGCAAATTTTGTTGTTTGGGTATTAACTCTTGAACTCTGCTCTCGCCAAAAATTCGTTGTCCTGCATCGTATGCCTCTTGTATTGAGCCTTCGGGATGGAACTTTGAAACAGCACAAAGCTTCACTCCTTGCGGAAGCGAAGCCTTGTATTGGTTTATATTTTCAGTGATTGTTCCCATCTCTGAAAAGTTTTTATTATTGTGCTTCTGGTGTTGATACTTCATATCGATAGACATCCATAATGGCTGTTTCTGTTATTGAAGCCACTTCGTAGTCTATCATTGTTGTTCCCATCTCGTTTGTAAGCGTTGTAAGTGCTGTTGCAAAGTCTTGGGCTTGTATTAACATAAATGCTGCGGTACGTTTTTCTACTCCACTCTTCTCGTCAAGAGTTATATAGTTTAGTTTTGCCTTATACCACTTATCTCCTGTTTCATCAAAGAATATATCTGCTAATTTTACTCTTTTTATATTTGCTACGGTAAATTCACCTGATATATATGGTTTCATCTCTTCTATTATTCTTGCCTCTGCCTCAGTAAACGATAGTGCATCTACCAAATAGGGTTCGCTTACACTTTTTGGCAGACCATTCTCCATCATCTTGTCGTATTTGACTTTACATTCAAACCAATTGCTCATATCCTTATATATTTAATTCTGATTTCTAATCTTCCAATCTTTCTAATACATTAACACATTCAACACCCTCTTGTCGTAATATGTTCGTTGTTTTTATATCTGACACCATCTTCATCTTTATGGTTGCAGTGTGTTGGTATCGCGACATTACGGCAGTTGTAGAAATATCTTCTTCGGTACATGCGTAATATACTTCATCAATATTTGCTGCCTTAATTGCCTCCATGCACATTTTGCAGGGAATGGTTGAGGTGTATATTTTACAACCTGAAAGATCGTATGTTTTGAGTCGCGATGCTGCTTGGCGAATTGCAATAATTTCAGCATGTGCTGTTGGGTCAATTTTTCGTGCAACTCTATCTGCTCCTCGTGCCACTATCTTATTATCTTTAACTATCACTGCTCCAAATGGTGCCTCTCCAATTTTTATACATTTTAAAGATATGGCTATTGCCTCCCTCATAAATTCAGTATCACTCTTGGTACTCATTTTTATCCTCTCCACTTTATTATTTCTCAGTTTTTATACTTTTATTTATATCAAATATGTACTTTAAAAGTTCTGCACGTCCCGTTTTATTCTCAGAAGATGTTACAAACATAGGGGGCAATTCTTCCCACTCTTCTAACAACTTTCGTCTATAACTGTTTATATTTGCATCTAATTTTGTTTTACCTAATTTATCCGCTTTTGTAAATATTATTGAGAATGGCACTCCATTCTCACCTAACCATGCCATAAACTCGGTATCAATCTTTTGAGGGCTATGTCGCGAATCCACCAGAACAAATAGCAGAGTCATTGCTTGGCGGTTTAATATATACCCCTCTATTATTTTTCTTATTTTCTCTCGTGCATCTTTACTGCACTTTGCATATCCATAACCCGGCAAGTCAACTATATACCACTCTTCATTTACCAAAAAATGATTTATACATAATGTTTTGCCCGGAGTTGAGGAGGTTTTTGCTAATCCGTTTACTTGCGTAAGAGTATTAATCAACGATGATTTACCAACATTTGAACGTCCTATGAAAGCATACTCAGGGAAGCCATCAGTTGGACACTTTTTTACGTCAGTATTACTTATTACGAATTTTGCGCTTTTTACCTCTTCTTGCATATCTCTACTTTTTCATCTTACAAATATATAAAATCTTTATTTAGATACGATTTTTTTTTGCTACTTTTGGTGCAAATTTTCTATTTTTATTTAAATGAATAACGCTTTTTCTTCTCCTTTATTGGATAGTGCTATTAATGAAATTTCAAAATTACCCGGTATTGGTAAAAAGAGTGCCTTAAGGTTGGTATTGCATCTGCTTCGTCAAGACGAGGGAGTTGCTGTTGCTTTAGGCGAGGCAATTATCAAATTACGTAAGGAGATTAAATATTGCAAGGTTTGTCACAACATTTCAAATAGTGACGTTTGCGATATATGTGCCGATTCAAAACGCGACAAATCAACAGTTTGTGTTGTAGAAAATATTAAAGATGTTATCTCAATAGAGAACACAAACCAATTTAACGGACTATACCATGTATTGGGTGGTATTATTTCGCCCATTGATGGTATCTCGCCTAATGATATTGAAATTGAATCGCTTGTTGAAAGAGTTAAAAACGAAGATATAAAGGAAGTTATCCTTGCTCTCAGCACCACTATGGAGGGAGATACTACAAACTTCTATATATTCAGGAAATTAGCAGGGACAGATGTTAAAATTTCAATTCTTGCACGTGGAGTCTCAATTGGCGATGAACTTGAATACACCGATGAGGTTACCTTGGGCCGATCAATCTTGAACAGAACTCTTTTTACAGAATCATTTAAGTTGTAGATATGAATATTTTAAATTCCGAAAATATATATTTAAGGGCTATTGAACCTGAAGATTTAGATTTTCTATACAAATGGGAGAATTGTGTTGATGTATGGGAAGAGAGCAACACTCTTGCCCCCTATTCAAAATTTGCCATTAAGAGGTTTATTGAGCGAAGTTTAAGCGAGAGTGTTTTTGAAATTGGGCAAATCAGACTTATGATCTGTTTAAAAGATAGCAAAGAGGTTATTGGCACTGCCGATATTTTTGACATTGATTCAATTAACAGCAGAGCAGCGGTAGGGCTTTTAATTGACAACAATCATCGAGGCAAAGGTTATGCCAAAGAGGCTCTTGACCTATTGTGCTACTATGCAAAATCAACTCTTCTATTGAATCAACTCTATGTTCATATATCTGCCAATAATAGTGCTTGTTTAAATCTTTTTGAAAAGAGTGACTTTGAAAAGTGTGGAACCCTTAAGAGTTGGACTAAAGCAAGCAGTGGATACAAAGACGTATATATCTTCCAAAAAATCTTGTAAATAACTCCTGTCTATTAACTCCGCAAAACATAGGATATTTTCTTATACACAACTGCCTATTTTATTAGTTTTGAAACACAACAAAGAGAGAGTTATTTTTAGATAATTCCTTTGATCTATTAATTAATAACAAAAAAAAGAGAGTTGCACTTGCAACTCTCTTTCTTAATTTATTTAGTTGGTATTACTCTTCAAGAATTAACATATATGTTTTTGTTCCAACTACTGTTCCTGATGCAGTAGCATTTGATACATTTAGATTAAATGTCCACTCATCACCACCACCAGAGATTGTTATTGTACCTCCATCGATAGTAAATACATCATTTGATGGGAACATAATAGTTCCTGTGAAGTCTGTTCCTACTGTGTAAACTCCATCAACGATCAACTCTCTATCTAATTCTATTGTGAATAGATCATTTGAACCTTTCTCTGTATCGATGTAGTATTTACCTCCCTCACCAAGGTCAATTACATAATATCCATCCCATTGAGCATCATTGAAGTTAGCATCAGCTGAGACAGAACGTACAGAAACCTCTTTTGTTGCTGTAACTGTATAACCAAAGTCGTCAGTTATTGAAACAGTAATTGTTGATGTTCCATCACCTTTTGCTATGATATTTCCTTCAGCATCTATCTCAACAGCCTCAGTATTGCTTGATACCCAAGTATATTCATTGTCATATACTTTGTATGTTGAACGGAGCATTGCTTTAACTTTATCTGTTTCGCCGGGAGTATACTCGTTTTTAGTAGTTTGTAATTGAAGTTTTTCTCCTTGAGAAGTTTGATCAATTTTAAACTTCGCATCGATAGTCAATGTTGCTGTTTTATCTTTTGATGTTGCAGTAACAACAATCGTACCTGCGTGAGTAATTGATACCTCTGGAGTAATTTCGTTACCTGTTGCTTCATCAATTCCTGATTGTTTAACAGTTGCCTCTGCTCCCTCGGTACACTCTAAAGAGAATATTGCTGGCCATGGACCTGCTGACTCCTCAGGAGTAATGTAAGTATATAGAGGAACTGATCCTGATGTTGTCTCTTGTACTGTTCCTGTAATAACCTCAGCATTAAGCACGTCTGGATTATCCATGAAATCAACAGTCTCTACCTCAACAGTATTGCGGTCAATCACATTAACAAGAGCAGTTGCTGTTTGAATACGGTATGTCTCGTACAATGCTTTGTCCTCTTCTGACAATGAAGGATCATCTGCTTTGGGGTTCTCAATTGTAAATCCAATATTTGCTTGTCCTGCTGCTTGTACCTCAAACTCAAACTCAAATTGTTGAGTATTGATTTTTTGCATTCCAAGATATTTCACAGGAGCACTTGCACCTTGTGGTAACGATAAGTTCCAATTGATATAATCTCCACGATCATCAGGACTCATTGTGTACCATACAATGATTTTGAATCTTTCTGGCTCTGCATTTTCATCAACATTACCACCTACATATTTTAGGTAACTGTTGTTTAATTCGCGGCTTCCTAATTTTACATCCTCAGAGTATGTATTAATTTGGTTGAATGAGATGTAAAGTTCGCTAAATTTCTTACCGTCATCACATGTTAGGTTAAGTTGCAATGTTTTGTCCTCAATTGTTAAAGCAACAAGTCCTTGCTCATAAACTTTTGCAGTTGATGTTAATGGAAGCGAAACAACCCAAACATCATCGCTGTCATCAATTGTTACGTCTCCTATTTCAAGAGTCAATCCATCAGCCACATAATTCTCTTTGTTTTGAAGAATCTTCTTAACTGCTGTTTTTTGCTCATCTGAAGCACCGTCTAAATAACAGAAGAAAGAGTAATTCAATGTCTCTCCTAAATTGATAGTTTTGTATGTCAACAATCCTATACCCTCATTTAGGTTGTCAGGCATAATTAGATTGTGAGATAGATATACACCATAATCTACTATAACGGGTATCTCTTGCTCAAATTCTCCAACAGCAACCAAACATAGGTACTCTGCTTTTTTAGCACCTGCAGTGAATATTATATCGTATCCTGTGCTATCTGGACGGAAAATTCCCTCTATTGTTGCTGGATTTGGAATTTCACCTTCAGCCTCAGCAGCAGTTTTAACTTCAGTTAAAGCCAAGCGTAATGGATATAATTCTTGATCTAAATACTCTTTCTTTGTTATATCAACTGAAAACTTACTTACCGCATTAGGAGCAAGATTTAAAGTCTCAATTGATACTGAGATTGAGTCTGTATCCATAGCTCTTCCATTTACAGTAAGAACTGCCATTAACTTAGTTCCATTAGAAAGTAATGCACGTACATTAGTGGTTCCTGCTTTCACACCTTTAACCTTACCAGTTTGGTCGATAGTAGCCACTTCCTCAGAATCAATGCTCCACTCTATTGTTCCTTGATAAGATTCTACGTAGAATTGATACTCTTCACCCTCTACGATATCTTTAGTCTCAACGTTAAGCGCAACAAATTCTGGTTCATCATCTTTACAACCCACAAATACAAGGGTAAGTAAAGCAAATGCTGATAATAATAATTTTCTTGCTATCATATTGTTAAGTATTTACTTTATTATTAAAAGTTTTTTGGTATAGGCCATCCAAGTCTTGGATTATCCTCTCCTGTTTCAAATTCATATGGATACTCTGCGGGATCTCCCTCAAAGTATAGACGTTGACCTCCTGAGTTCTCTCCGGGTTGTCCAAATACTGACAATGCAGTCTCAATGTTTGGAAGGTCATATAGTAGGATGTTCTCATCACTCTCATCATGTGGAATACGGCGCAATTGTAATTCTGTTGGGAATGTTGGAACTCCTTGCCATGCTTGTACTGATGGGAACAAGCGAGGGTATCCTGTACGGCGGTAATCTACCCATGCCTCAAATCCGTTGGGGAAGATTGCAATCCATTTTTGAGTAATGATTTTCTCTAATTTAGTCTCATCTGAGTCTGCATCATCCCATGCTACACAAATATTTAAACGTCCGTCAATATTGTTATTAGCATCAAAGATGTCAACATAGTGAATATCGTAGAATTTTCCTGCTTTCTTTTGGCGAACAACCTCTTTTTGTGCAAGATATGAATCTACTTTTGCACTATATCCATATTTAGCAAATGCTGAACGGATTCCCTCTTCGTATAATGCTTTAGGATCTCCTCCTAATCCCCAACGAAGAGCAGCCTCTGCTTTCAAGAAGATTACCTCCTCTTTACATACCCATAATTGACGCTCATATTTGAATGATACTGAAATTCCTGAGAAGTTATAGTATCCTGCACCTTGAGTACGAACTCCTACGTTTGTTCCTTGACGGATTCCGTAGTAGTCTGTAAGTGCTTTTGTTTTTTGACCAGTTACTTTACATTTTACCTCGCCATAGTTTTTGTCAAAGAATTTCTCAATCAATGGATTTCCTGTACGTTTCATAATGTTCTCAAAAGAAGCACTCATGTGGCTATCGCCCCATCCTCCTTTTTGAGCTGAAATCTGATGATATGGGTGGGCTGTTATACCCTCTTTATATGTAGGACCAAAATCCTCAGTAAGTACTCCTAGTGAGTGATTCAATGCCTCTGAAGCAACTTGTTGCGCAAGAGTTGGATTTGGTTTTGCCAAATACATTGCGATACGCAATTTTACAGTATTTGCAAGTTGTACCCATTTTTCCCAACGATACTCAGAGAAAGCATATTTAGCATCTCCTTTGTCGTAAGAATCTCCTTCTACATCAATGAATGCCTCTTTTTTGGGTTGTACTGTCTCAAGAGTTTTGATTGCTTCGTCCAAATCGGCAAGTATCAAATTGTATGTCTCCTCTTGTGAAGAATATTTAAGAGGACGTGATACTTTCAATTTACGGTTGTCTTCGTAAGGTACACAACCTGCACTATTTACAGCGTGAAGTGCTGTTTGTGCATAGATGATTTGAGCCAAAGCTTTGTACTCAGGTACTCCAAGTGACTCAGCGTATGTGTAAGTGTTATACAATGCACTTGTGGGACCCATACTACATGCTGAACCATAATATCCATTAGGCCATTGATATGTATGGAATAGAGCAGGTCCGTATTGGAAGTCACTCTTACTTACTGTTGTATATCCGGCAAATACGTCAACTGAGTTTGAGTTAGTATATTGATAACCGTGAGGACTTGTTGATATAACACTTGATTTCTCATCGGTCATTGCCTTTTGCAACTCTCCTTTTAGGACAGTTATATCAACTGTTCCTTGTCCTTGGTTTGTAACGTCTTGTGAATCATCTACAATTTGCCACATTTTTAATGTTTGCTTTTCGCCACAAGAGAAGAGAAACAACGCTACAAACAAAGTTGCGAATATTGAAATTGATTTATTCATAATTTTCATATCTTTTCTCGTTTATTTACATTAGAATGTAAGTTTTATATTAAATCCGTAACTACGTGTTGTTGGCAATGCGTATGATTCAACACCACCGAAGTTGTTACCTGCTGTCATTGAGATATCTGGATCGACTGGAGCTTTTTTGTAAATGAATCCAAGGTTACGTCCTACCAATGATATTGAAAGGTTTTTAGAAACTCCGAATAGATCATAGAATGTATATCCTACTGATATTTCGCGGAAACGGATATTAGAAGCATCGTAGATACACTCAGTTTGGTTTGTACCAACTGCCTCGTAGTATGCACGAGCAGGAACTTGTTGTCCTGTTGGAAGTGTTACTGCTGCAACCTCAACTCCATCCCAAATCATTGTCTCGCCTGATAGACGTGCATCAGCAGAGCGTTGTGATAATCCGTAGAAGTCTAAGTCTGCCTCTGTCAATGACACTACTTTACCTCCAATCTTACCATCAATCAACATATATACTGATAGACCTTTCCAAGAGAATGTGTTGTTCCATCCGTATGTAAATTTAGATGTTGTATTACCAATGAATTTGGTATATTTATTATCATACATTGGACGTCCGTCAGCATCTAATTGAATTGATCCGTCAGGTCTGTATAAGAAGTCTTTTCCATAAAGGTCTCCGTATGATCCACCTACTTTATATTTAGATTGGATTGCGAATGATGATGCACCAATTACGATCTCTACTTGTCCACCGTCTGCTGGTGTGTAAGTCTCAAGAATTTTGTTATCGTTGTATGCAAAGTTGATTCCTGTTGTCCAACGGAAATCTTTTCCAAATTTCATATGGTAGTTACCTGTAAACTCAACTCCACGGTTACGAACTTTACCTGAGTTAATAGGTTTAGATTGTCCTGATGCAGTTGTAATGTTCAAGTATTGGTTTGACATGGTGTTTTGATAGAATGTAACATCAAAGTCAAATTTGTTCTTGAAGAATATTCCATCAAATCCAACCTCAATACCCTCAGTTGTCTCTGGTTTAGGATCATCAAATGATGCTGGACGTGGTGAAATTGATCCTGATAATGGATCGATTGTTTGTGCGTTGTAATCAGACAAAGGAATTGAGTTACCTACTACTGAGTAAGATGCACGAACTTTCATTTGGTTAACATTACGCAATTTGCGAGGTAGCAGTTGATCAAGAAGGATGTTACCTCCTACTGACCAGTATGCAAATGATTTATAACCTCCGTCAGTTGTAAATTGTTGGAATGCTTTTGACCAGTCGTTACGGAATGATGCATCGATGTATGCTTTACCCCAGAATCCAACTTGTGCTGTTGCAAATATTGCTGTCTCCCAGTTTGTATTTACTCCTGATGCAGTTGCTCCTAACAATAAGTTTTTAGCGTTACCACTCATGTTACCCATACCCGGCCATGCAATGTTAGGATATACGAATGTTGAGTCGGTCCATTTTGTGATTGAAGTGTTAGAAGATTTTGTTCTCTTGAAACTTGTTCCTAATGTTGCATTGAAAGAGATATTTTTAAACTCTTTGTTATATGTCAACAAATAGTCTGAGTAGATGTCTCTTGAAGAACTCTCTCCACTATAATAGTGTGCAAAAGCATATTGTACAGGGTCTGCCCAAATTGATGGTTGACGATATTGGTAATTTTTGTCCATTGTTTTGTCAAGACTCACGCGTGCTTGCAAATCTAAACCTTTGATGATTTCGTATTTTGCTGTTACGTTAGCCAAGATACGATCACGGTTTGCGTCATCATCAATTGCTTGTTGCATAAAGTATGGGTTGTTTACCCAAGGTGATCCTGAGAATGATACAGGCCATGTTTGGATTGGCAATCCTATTAGGTTCATTCCATCTTTTTTAGTGATGTCATCATCCGCTGTTGCTATGTGTGTTACGTTTTGTTTGAAGAAACGCAAGTCAGCAGATGTTGGCATACGATACAATCCTGTTAATGGGTTGAATACTTTACCAATTACAGGACGGTTTTGTGTTCTTTGTGTAATATAGTTAAGAGAAAGGTCAATTTTCAATTTGTTATTGAATGCGTTGAATGTCTCTTTGAACAAAATGTTGTGACGAACGAATTTGTTACGCTCTAACAAACCTTTTTGAACTGTATTACCATAAGAGAAGTATGATGTTGTATGCTCTGTACCTCCACTTAATGATATTGAGTTGTTGTATGTTTGACCTACTTTAAAGAAGTCATTGATTTGGTTCTTAGGTGTACGAGTCAAATATGGATATTGAGCCAATTGATCGTCTGTGTAGTTTGATGCCAAATCTCCCCATCCATTCAAAAGTGGTCCTTGAGCAGCCATCTCTGTTCCAAATATTGTTTGTTTATCGAATGTGAATAGAGGTGTCTCAAGTGTAATGTTACTTGATACGTCAATTCTTATCTTACCTTCACGTCCACCTTTTGTATTGATGATGATTACACCATTGTTTGCTGCTGATCCATAAAGTGCTGCCGCATTGGGACCTTTTAGGACTGACATACTTGCAATGTCATCAGGGTTGATTGTTGAAAGGATATCTCCACCATCGCGTCCTCCTTCAAGAGCAATCTCTGAAGTTTGTGATGACAATCCGTTTGACAATGGAATACCATCTAATACGATTAGAGGTTGGTTGTTACCCAACATTGATGTTTGTCCACGAAGGATGATTTTTGATGATCCACCTCCTGCTCCTGATGAGTTTGGTGTAATTGTAAGACCTGCCATCTTTCCTTGCAATGAGTTGATGAAGTTTGACTCTTTTGCACGAGTTAACTCTTTACCTCCTACTTGTTGTGTTGCATAGGTTAGTGACTCTGCTTTACGCTCGATACCCATCGCTGTTACAACAACCTCAGCAAGTACTTGCTCGTCTTCGCTCATTGTTACATCAATTTGGCTTCTTCCTTTTACGGGAATCTTTTGATCAGAATAACCGATATAAGAGAAGACCAAGGTCTTTTTTCCATCGGGAATCTTAAGTTCATAATTTCCGTCAAAGTCAGTTGTTGTACCTATTGAGGTACCTTCAACCATTACACTCACACCAATAAGAGGTTCTTTGGTGTCATCAATTACGTTTCCTTTTACCACAAAGCCTGATGCTTGCTCTACACCCTCAACTGAGGCAGAGGCATCTGCTTTATGAACAGCGTTTGCCGATAATGGCAATAATGCTGCAAAAAGAAGACTCAATCCTGCTTTCATAAGAAAACCAGGATATAGATTGGCAAAGGCTTGTTTCGCCAATCTTACGATACAAAGACTTTCTTTTCTCATAAATATGATTTTGTTATTAAATATGATTATATTATTATCTCTCTTTCACACACAAAAAAACGCACATCTTTACACCTTGTCATTTCCCGTACAAATTTCTACAACACTTTACAAGTTAAGATGTTACAACATTACATACCTCAATCCTTGATTTTGCCAATTGTTAAAATTAACTCAAAAGCCCTCTTTCTATTAACAAAGACACTTCTCTCACAAGGTATTATCATCTGCAAATATAGACAATTTTTCTATATATAGTAAGTTTTACAATAAAAAAAACACTATTTTTTTTTAGAGAGTTTTAAGAAAACAAAAAATTATTTATATATTCGCAATGGGAGTTACAGACATCATAGTTTTTTAATAATTTGTATTAAAGTTTACATCAATGTTTTAACTTTTTTGTTATTTTAAAAAACACCATTACATACACCCTAATTTAATTATACGGCTATGAATAAGATTCTTTTTTCTATTGAGTACGATTTTAATAATGTATCATCTACATTTTTATGGAATCATATAGTAACCCCTGACGGTCTTGCTTCTTGGTTTGCAGATAGGGTTGAGGTTGACGGAAAGCACTTCTCATTCTATTGGAACAACGAGAAACGAACTGCTACTCAAATAGCAATCAAGAGTGGTGCGTATATTAAATTAAGATGGGATGATGAGTGTAACAAAAAAAACTATTTTGAGTTCAAACTTATTCAAAACGAACTAACAAAGAATATCACTCTTATTGTATCGGACTTTGCCGACAAAGAGGAGATAAAGGATTATATTGATTTATGGGACGAACAGATAGCAATATTACGTAAAAAATTGGGTGCCTGATTCACTGTTACAACTCCTTTTTATCTCTTACCCCAGATAGCAATCTGATTTTTTTAATAAAATCAACTCTTATTAAAACCTATAATAGCACCTCTTCGATATAGGAATTGGTGCTTATTTTTTATTATTATATTATAAATAATGTATTATAGGTAGAAAACTTGCATTTTTTTAGTAACTTTGCCCCCGATATAAGCAATACGACTATATTTTTACTAATATTACCATAACCTACATTCAGCATGTTTAAGATTAAACGTCTATATCTTTTTATTCTGAAGACATTTCTACCTCTTCTGCTTATGACGTTTATGATTTGTCTGTTTATTGTGTTAATGCAATTTATTTGGCAACACATCAAAGACTTTGTTGGTAAAGGTTTAGAGATTAGTGTTCTGGCAGAGATGTTCTTTTACGCTGCCACTTCGATGGTTCCTTTGGCTCTCCCCTTGGCAATTCTCCTTGCTTCGCTTATGACATTTGGAAATCTTAGTGAAAGGTTTGAGTTGCTTGCTATTAAGGCTTCGGGAGTATCGCTTATTAGAATTATGAGCCCGCTTATTGTCTCTATTTCAATAATTGCAGTTGGTGCTTTTTTCTTTCAAAACAATGTTTTACCCACCGTGCAGGTTAAAATGTGGAGTCTGCTATACTCAATGAAACAGAAATCTCCTGCTCTGGATATTCCCGAAGGTGTTTTCTATAACCAAATTGACGGATACAACATTTTTGTAAAGAAAAAGGACAACAAGCGAAATATGATGTATGGTATTACCATATATGATATTTCAAAGGGCGCAGAGAATGCTATGATTATTGTTGCCGACTCGGGCAGTTTAAAATTTACTGATGATAAACAATTTCTGTTTTTAACACTTAATAGTGGAGAGTCTTTTGAGAATCTTAAATCGCAAGAGGCAACAACCACTTCTGTTCCGTATCGCCGAGAGGTTTTCTCGCTGAAAGAGATTCTTATCCCGTTTGACGGTGGCTTTAATCGTATTGATGAAAGCACTATGGCTAATAAATATGTTGGAAAGAATATTGCTGAACTTAAACACTCTATTGACTCCATGTCGTTTATTGTAGACAGCATTGGTGTTAATATTGGAAATGAACTTAAAACTTCATCGTACTACAATATTATTGAACGTTCTTCATCAGTTCCTGCCCCTAAAACTTCGCTTGAAGATTTCAATATTGACAATGCTTATGCTTCGGCCTCAATTCAACAACGAGAGAACTGGACCAACAAAGCATTAAGCAAAGCCAGAACTATAAAACAGGAGTATGAATTCAAGAGTTACAGGGCAAAAGAGCAGAAGACTGTAATCAGAAGGCATGAGATTGAGATGCACAAGAAATTTACTCTCTCGTTTGCATGTCTTATCTTCTTCTTTATTGGAGCGCCTCTTGGTGCTATTATTGGCAGAGGTGGATTGGGTACTCCTATTGTGGTGTCGGTAATACTATTTATTTTCTATTACATAATTGATAACTCTGCCTACAAACTTGCACGCGATGGCGTTTGGGAGGTTTGGCAAGGTTTATGGTTAAGTTCTGCTGTTCTATTGCCTTTGGGTATATTTTTTACATACAAAGCAGTAAACGACTCGGCTGTATTCAACAAAGATGCTTATCGGAACTTCTTTAGAAAGTTATTTGGCAGACATACTGCTCGTGTTGTGGAGTTGAAGGAGATTGCAATGATTGATGTTGATAAGAGCGGACTTATTGAGAGGGTTAATCATCTTGAAGATCTTTGTTCTCAAATTCAAAATGAATGTGGTAAACGCATGCAGAATCTATTCTCTTATTGGCAAAAGGGCTACAATAAGTCTCTTTTAAGCGAACTGAGAATTTCTTTGGAAGGTTTTGTTGAGTATGCTCAATATTCTAAATCAAGATTGGTAGTTCTAAAGTTGATGGACTACCCTATTATTAGAGATTTATTACTTTATTATCCTTGTAAGGATAAAAAACTTGGTTTTTTCATTGCTTTATTATTACCTTTGTCGTTGCCTATATATTTTATTGGTATTTATGAGCAGAAACTTTTAAGGCATGAGATTGGTGTTATTAGAAAAACCAACAAAGAGATTTTAACTATTATTGAGAAAGAATTTAAAAACGAAAATATAATTGCATAATTATGGGAGATATTATATTGAACACTATTGATGAGGCTCTGATTGATTTTAAGGAGGGTAAGTTTGTTATTGTGGTTGATGACGAAGATCGCGAAAATGAGGGCGACTTTATTATTGCAGCCGAAAAGATTACTCCTGAAAAAGTCAATTTTATGATGACCTACGGAAGAGGTGTTCTTTGCGCTCCAATTACAGAGGAGCGTTGCGCTGAACTTGACCTACCTATGCAGGTTAGCAACAATACTTCTATTCATGAGACTCCTTTCACTGTTATGGTTGATAAGATTGGTGGTGGCTGTACCACTGGTGTTTCAATGTTTGATAGAGCAGAGACTATTAAGGCTCTTGCGAATCCCAACACTAAACCTACCGACTTGGGAAGACCCGGACATGTTTCACCACTAAGGGCTCGCTCAAGAGGTGTTCTTTGCAGAGCAGGACACACCGAAGCGGCTGTTGATTTGGCTCGTTTGGCTGGTCTATTCCCTGCTGCCGCTCTTATTGAGATTATCAACGAGGACGGAACTATGGCAAGACTTCCTCAACTTAAGGAGGTTGCTGACAAATGGGGATTAAAGATTGTTTCAATTAAAGACCTAATTGCTTATCGTCTGCAAAAAGAGTCGATGGTAGAGAAAGGAGAAGAGGTTGATATGCCCACTAAATGGGGACACTTTAAACTTATTCCTTTTAGACAAATATCTAATAACGCTGAGCATATTGCCCTAATAAAAGGAGAGTGGAGCGATAATGAGCCTGTATTGACAAGAGTTCACTCTTCGTGCATGACTGGCGATATATTTGGGTCTATGAGATGCGAATGTGGAGAGCAACTTCACCGCGCTATGGAGCAGATTGAGAAGGAGGGCAAAGGCGTTATCGTTTATATGAGCCAAGAAGGTAGAGGTATTGGTTTGATGAATAAGATTAAAGCCTACAAACTTCAAGAGAATGGTTTGGATACTGTTGATGCCAATCTTCACTTAGGATTTAAGGCCGACGAGCGTGATTACGGCGTTGGTGCAAGTATTTTAAGAGAGTTAGGTTTAAAGAAACTTAGATTAATGACCAACAATCCTGTTAAACGTATTGGCTTAGAGGGTTATGGTATTGAGATTGCAGAGATTGTTCCTATTGAAGTAGAGACAAACCCTTACAATGAGTTCTATATGAAGACCAAGAAAGAGCGTATGGGACACAAACTTGACAGTATTTAACTACTAAATTAAATAGACGAAAGGGGGAAACATTATTGCTAATGTTTTTCTCTTTCTTTTACAATGCATCACAATTATGAGAGTTATCCGCCTATACGAGAAAAATACTGATGAGAGATTATTAGATGAAATTGCTAATGCTCTTAAAGATGGGAAAATTATTATCTATCCTACCGATTCGGTATATGCGATGGGTTGCGATGCTTTGAATATTAGGGCGGTTGAAAAGATTTGCGACATAAAGGGGGTGAATCCAACAAAATCTAACTTGTCAATTATTGGTTCAGATTTGAGTTCGTTAAGCAAATATGTTAAGATTAGTGATAGTTGTTATAAAATTCTTCGCAAAAATCTGCCCGGCCCGTTTACTTTTATTCTCCCTACTGCCAACAATCTACCAAAGATATATAAGAACAGAAAGTGCGTTGGTATTAGAATTCCTTCAAACTCTATCCCCGTTAAGATTGCTGAGCATTTAGGAAACCCTCTACTCACCACCTCTTTAAGAAATAACGATAGCGAAGAGGAGTACTACACCAACCCCGAACTTATTGCTGAGGCCTACGGGAGTATTGTTGATATTGTTATTGATGGTGGTATTGGCAATTGCGAACCTTCTGCTATTATTGACTACACAACAGATTTTCCCGAAATAACAAGAGAAGGTTCTGTTGAACCCTCTCTCTAATCTATTTCATCATCTTTGTTACTCTACTTTTAGTTTGTTACGCAACGGATTTGAATACATCTCCAATATCTTTGAACGTAAGAATGGTTTATCAGGAGATGGCAAATCGGTTATCCTTGTCACTTGCGAATCAACGTAGTCTGAGAATTTCTGTTTCTCCTCAGGAGTATAGTTCTCGGCAAAGCAATCTGTTCCTTTCAGCAAGTCATATGCTGCATAGTTTATAGGATACAATACATATCCTTGATGTATTGACTCATCTATGATTGTTGCCACGGCTGTAAAGAACTCTGCCTTTGTTAGATTCTCGGGCAACGCCTCTACTTTTGAATTTATTGGTTCTGCTATTACAAAGTTTATTTTTCCTTTTCGCGACATTAATCCAACCGACATACTATTTAAGTCATCTTTTGGAGATTTCTTAAACTCGGCATCATCGCGTTTTAATTGAAATTCTCTTGCTTTTAGATAATCACACGCATCGTATTCGTAAGATATTGAGACTGGAGCGATGTTTAGAGCTAATATATTGCTTCGCATATCTCCTCCTCCCTCAAATGAGAGCATTTTTAATACACTCTCCTGAGTTCTATCATCAGAATCTTTTGTTCTTCCTTCGCGTTGGGCAATCCACACAGAGTTTTTATTATCTCGGAGTGTATGATTTATATATCCTGATAGGCGGCGTGCCTCCTCCAATGTTCGCATCAAAGGCAAGTTACGATAAACGATTACACCTTTGCATAGTCGCACCAATGTTCGCATCCATGGATAAACAAGAAGATTATCTCCCAATGCCATTTCGGGAGTTTTTAACCCTTTTGATGATAACAGATAGGCCAAGAAGAGTGCATCGGTCAATATATCTCTGTGATTTGATATATAGGTATATCCTTTATCTTGCTCTATATAAGAAAACCCCTCTCCGTCTATACTCTCAGAGACTATTCCCAACAACCATTTCAACACAGGGAAGAGCATATCTCTTTGAAACTCATCGTTACTCTTCACTTGTGATAATCGTTGCAAGAACAACTCCACATCGGGAATAACATACGATAATGCTTTCTTAAAATATTCCTCTTTTTTTATCTCCTCTATGGCTGCCGTCATCTCCTCAGGGGAGAATGGTCTTATATCATCAAAATTATCCATACGAATAACTATTTTTTTTGCAATATATCTTCTATTATCTCACTTAATACTTTGCCCGGATCTAACTCCGCCGCTCTTATTTGTTGTGGGATGAATGATGTTACAGTCATTCCCGGAGTTGTGTTTACCTCCAACAAATATGGCTCTCCCTCAATTATTATATAATCAACGCGAATTATTCCTTTAGCACCTACTATGTCGTAAATCTTTGATGTTGTCTCAGATATCTCTTTTGCTACCTCAGCAGAAATTCTTGCAGGGGTTATCTCCTCCACTTTTGAAGCAGTATATTTTGCTTCGTAATCAAAAAACTCATTTTTACTTACAACCTCAGTTATCGGAAAGACCACTTGTTTGTTTGCAGTTTTATAACAACCGCATGTCACTTCGGTGCCTTGCATAAATTTTTCAACTATAACATTTCCACCTTCGCCAAAAGCATCCTCAATTGCTTTTGCAAGTTCCCTCTCCTCCTTTACTTTGGTGGTTGCAAAACTTGAGCCTCCCTCATTTGGTTTTACAAAACATGGGAGTGTTACTGTATCTATTATCTCTTGAACAGAGTAGTTATCGCATGGACGTATCACAACAGATGGAGATACCCTTACTCCAAATGTTGAAAGGTATCTGTTACACGCATATTTGTTAGCAGTAACCGCTGCAGCAAACACTCCGCAACAAGAGTATGGCATTCCTATCATATCAAAGTATCCTTGTAATGCCCCGTTCTCTCCCGGTACTCCATGTATAGTTATATATGCAAAATCAAATTTCTTGATTCTTGCATCCTCAACAAAGGTAAAGTCATTTTTATCTATCTCCGATGTTGTTCCATCGGGTAACAATACCTCCCATACGTCTCGCGATATTTTCACGATATATGTTTCATATGAAGAGTTTTCTAAAAAGGTTTTTATTCCATTGGCACTCTTTATTGAGACTGGATATTCTGATGAATATCCCCCTGCTACTATTGCCACACGTTTTGTAAACATTCCTTTCCTCTATGAAAATTGTAAATAATATTCAAATATACTAATTTATTGTTTAGATAGTTGTATATAGTTGTATAATTTTATTGATTTGCGTTGTTTTTTTAACTTTTAAGTTTATCCGCACTATATACTCTCCACTTTTCTATCAAGTTTTGCATATCCTCTGGCAACTCTGAATTGAAGTGCAACTCCTCTCCCGTTGTTGGGTGCGTAAAACCCAATGTCTTGGCATGTAGGGCTTGACGTGGACACACATCAAAACAGTTCTGAACAAATTGACGATACTTTGCCGTTGATACTCCTTTTAAGATTTGAGTTCCTCCGTAACGTTCATCATTAAAGAGTATATGTCCTATGTGCTTCATATGTACCCTTATTTGATGTGTACGTCCTGTCTCTAATCGGCACTCAACAAGTGTTACATAACCAAATCGTTCCAACACCTTATAGTGTGTTACTGCATGTTTTCCGTAATCTCCATTTGGGAATACCGCCATCTGTAACCTATCTCGCAAATCTCGCCCAATGTTACCTTCAACTCTTCCCTCATCCTCCTCTATTCTACCCCATACAAGAGCATAATATCTTCGGTAGGTGGTTTTGTCATGGAATTGACGACCTAAAGAGGTTTTGGCAGTGGGGGTTTTTGCTATCACCAAGAGTCCTGATGTATCTTTATCTATTCTGTGGACCAATCCCAAACGTGGATCACTAACATCAAAATCGGGATTGTTTCTAAAATAGTAGGCTAATGCGTTTACCAATGTTCCGTCTTTATTTCCATGACCCGGATGCACCACAAATCCCGGAGGTTTGTTTATTACCAACACATCGGAATCTTCATATACAACATCTAATGGTATATCTTGAGGAATTATCTCGTTCTCATAACGAGGGCGATCCATTACAATGGTTACAATATCATCGGGTTTTACCCTGTAATTCGATTTTACTGGTTTACCATTTACCAAGATACACCCAGCCTCAGCAGATTGCTGTACTCGATTACGCGATGTTCCCTCCATTCGAGCAACCAAGAACTTATCTACCCTTAATAAACCTTGCCCTTTATCTGCGACAAAACGAAAATGCTCATACATTCCGTTCTCATCGGCACACTGCTCTTCTTCAAAGATTTGTTCTTCGAGTGACATAGATTAAGAGTAATTAAAGTTCTATATTATCTATATTGAGGGTATCAGTAGGCTCATAATTCATTCCCTTGCCAACAATTATAGTAAATTTTGCTGTTAAGGGATACTTATCTCCTGCCAAAACTTCTTTATTGCGATATTTGGCTCCTACAACCAAATCTTTATACTGCGACTTCACAAACTCAATTTCTGGTTTGGGAAATCCCACTCCTTCAAGCATAGAGATTGCTTGACGATACGATATATCCTTTATCTCTGGGAATGGCATCTGACGTGGCATAATGGTATTTATCACCACATATATATCTTTCTCTCGTTTTATAGTACTGCCTTCGCTGGGAACTTGCTCTATTATTATTCCTGGTCGTAGATTTTTATTGTATATAGAGTCAATTACTTGGCACTTTAAAGATTCTCTTTCTAAGATAGGAGTTGCCTCCTCTACTGTCAGATTCTTTATCTCTGGAACTGTAACCTCTACTCCATGTCGAGTATAATCATCCATATAACTCACAGCAAAATATAATATTACCAACAACACAAAAAACATTAGAATTAAGTGTGTTAATATTCTGTGATTTTTAAGAAATGATATTAAACCTCTCTTTTGCATATTTGTCTTTAGTTTAAAATGCGAAGTTAACCATTTTGTTTGGGATTTCAAAAAGGTTAGAGGATTTTCATTCTGCTATGCTTTAATGGGGGATATTCTTAATCTTTTTTTATATAGATTTATAAATATATACCTTGTTGTTGTCTGTTTTTTAGTTAACTTTGCACATATAAATTAATATTAATTACCTCTTTGGATTATGAAAGAAGTTTTTTCAAATATAAAAAATAAATATGGTATCTGGATTTTTGTAAGCGTTGGACTTATGGCAATATTGGGTGTTGCTATATATCTAATAATTTCGCAACACAACGAGATGAACGACTTTAAAACCCAAATAGCCATTGAGGAGGAGCGTAGGGCACTTGAGGCAGAATATGCCAATCTCGCATTTGAATATGATCAGTTTGAGGGTAGCAAAATGTATATTAACAACGACACCCTTATTAAACAACTTGAAAACGAAAAACTTAAAGTTCAACGTCTTTTAGAGGAGTTACGTACCACAAAGGCTTCTAATGCTCAACGCATTAATGAGTTAAAGAAAGAGTTAAGCACGCTAAGAAGTGTTATGAAGGGGTATTTAATTCAGATTGACTCCTTAAATTCACTCAACCAGAAACTTGAAAAGGAGAATAAGATTGTAAACACAAAATATCAAGAGGCCGCAAAAACTGCTTCGTTACTTCAAAAGGACAAAGAGGAATTAACTCATCAGGTTACTTTGGCTTCGAAACTTGATGCTGTGGCAATATCGGTAAAAACGCTTAACAAGAGAGAGAAAGAGACCTCTAAGATTGACAGAATTGAGAATATTCAAATAAATTTCTTAATTGCTAAAAACATAACAGCAAAACCTGGAGAACGCTATATTTATATTAGAATTGTTAAACCTGATAACGATGTTTTGGTAAAGAACATGGATAACGTGTTTAGTTATGAAGATAGCGAAATCAACTACTCTATGAGGAAACTAATTGCATACGATAGCGAAGAGACTGCTGTTGATATGTATTGGAAGGTTGAAGAATTCCTTACTCCAGGAACATATAAAGTTGAGATTTTTGCAGACGGAGATTTGATTGGCAAAAAATCTTTTTCGCTCACAAAATAATATAAGAATTCTCTTTTTTACATGAAATCAAGAAATAGAGAAAGAGAGATATTTCGCGTAACAGGGATTGGGAGCCTTGTAAACATTTTTCTTCTTATCTTTAAATTTGTTGCGGGCATACTGGGCAATAGTAGTGCTATGATTGCCGATGCCGTTCACTCTCTCTCTGATTTCATCACCGATATTATAGTGGTTGTTTTTGTGAAGATTTCGGGTAAGCCCGAAGACAAAGAGCACCACTACGGACATGGAAAATTTGAGACTCTTGCAACAGCCATAATAGGTGTTATCCTATTTTTTGTGGGAGTAGGTATTCTTATTAATGGTCTTGAGGTTATTGTTAACGCCATTAAAGGCGAAGCAATTAAATCGCCAAGCATCTTGGCTTTGATTGCTGCCACAATATCTATTATT
The DNA here is from genome assembly GCA_015061035.1 of Bacteroidales bacterium. GTDB lineage: Bacteria > Bacteroidota > Bacteroidia > Bacteroidales > G3-4614 > Caccoplasma_A. The sequence goes on along the minus strand of SUXK01000001.1, from coordinate 92,876 downwards.
CTTAAAGAGATTCTTTTTAGATACACTATACACAAAGGCAAATCACTTAACTCTCAAGCAGTAATAGCCAATGCTTGGCACCACAGAAGTGACGTTTTCTCTTCGATTGGAACTTTTGCAGGTATTTGTGGTGCAGTTTGTCTTGGCAACAAATGGGCAATTCTCGACCCTATTGCTGCCGTTATAGTTAGTATTTTTATAATAAAAGTTTCAATTCAACTTCTAAAACCTTGTATTGATGACTTGCTTGAGAAATCATTACCCGTTGAAGTTGAAAAACGGATAGAAGAGATTATTTTATCGGTTCACGAGGTAAGTTCTCCACACCACCTTCGAACTCGTAGAATTGGAAACCATATTGCAATTGAAGTGCATATTAGAATGGATGGCAATACTTCTCTTAATGACACACATGCAGTAGCAAGTAGAATTGAGAGAATGTTAAAAGACGAGTTTGGAGAAAGAACTCATATAGGAATACATATGGAGCCAATAAAAACTTAGCTATTAAAATTCATAAATCAATACAAATTCAATTTTTGCCGAGCATTTTATTGCTTGAACTATAAAAGAATTTGGTTAATTTTGTAAGAAATAAATAAACTCTCAGAGACTCTACTATACCGATGATTTTAGGCACAGAAAATATAGTACTTATAGGTTCAATACTTTTATTTGTAAGTATAATTGCAAGTAAATTTAGTTCAAAACTTGGCACTCCTACCCTTTTACTTTTCCTTATGGTAGGAATGCTATTTGGAAGTGATGGTGTGGGTATTCAATTTGACTCTCCCGCTATCACTCAATTTATTGGTATGATTGCCCTAAGTATTATATTGTTCTCTGGCGGTATGGATACAAGAACAGATGATATTAAACCTGTTGCAGCAGAGGGCATTACTCTTGCCACAATAGGGGTATTGTTAACCGCAGGCATAACGGGAACGTTTATATACTATATTTCTCAATTTATTGGGGTAAGTCTGTCGTTCCTTGAATCTCTATTGCTTGCCTCTATAATGTCTTCTACTGACTCGGCTACTGTATTCTCTATATTCAGCACAAAGAAACAAGGTCTTAAAGAGAATTTGCGTCCTCTCCTTGAGTTGGAGAGCGGAAGTAACGACCCTATGGCTTATATTCTTACCATTGTGCTTATTGGTATGATTAGTTCGGGAGATATGAACATTGGAGATGCTATCTTTAAGTTCTTTACACAAATGATTGTGGGTGCTTTATCGGGTTATCTTCTTGGTCGATTAACAGTTATATCAATCAACAGAATTGACCTTAAGAATAAATCGTTATACTCTATACTGCTTCTTGCTTTAGTATTCTTTATTTTTGCCTTTACTGACTTTATTGGAGGTAACGGTTATTTGGCAGTTTACATAGCAGGTTTGGTTGTGGGCAACAACAAGATATACAACAAAAGAACTCTTGTTTCGTTCTTTGATGGTGTTGCTTGGTTGTTTCAAATAGTGATGTTCCTGACTTTAGGATTACTTGTAAATCCTCATGAGTTATGGGATGTTGCTATATTTGGCCTAATCATTGCCTTTGTAATGATTTTTATTTCTCGTCCACTTGCCATTTTTGCATCTCTTGCTCCATTTCGCAAACTCTCGCTTAAAGCCCGCTCATACGTTTCGTGGGTTGGATTAAGAGGAGCTGTTCCTATCATATTTGCCACATATCCTATGGTTGAAGGGTTAGAGAATGCAAATATTATGTTTAATATAGCATTCTTTATAACCATTGTTTCACTTTTAACTCAAGGCACAACAGTTACTTGGTTTGCAAATCTTTTGGGACTATCAACAAAAGCCGTTGAGAAAGGTTTTGATATTGCCCTGCCTGATGAAGTTAAAGCAAAACTTACTGAACTAAAAGTTACCGAAGAGTTTTTGTTTAAGGGTAACACACTAAGAGATATTAATCTTCCTAAAGACATCTTGGTTATGATGATTCGCAGGGGTGATAAATATATTGTTCCTCGTGGTGATACCCAAATTATCATAAACGATATTTTGCTATTTATCAAAGAGGATGAAAGAGATGATAGCGAGTATCTGAAATCTCTTGAGATAAAGAAGTTTTTTAAGGTAGGCAAGTAGTTGAGAAACTTTTGTTTCTCAAACATTCGTTTCTTCCATCTTTTTTATCTCTGCAATTCGCTCTTTATTGAGAGGCTCAACGCCTTCTAATGGATAAGAAATCCCCAACTCTTTATATTTAAATACCCCTAATGTATGATAGGGCAGCCACTCTATCTTTTCAACTACGCTATATGGTTTCAGATACTCAATCAGATTTCTTATAGAGTTATCGTTATCAGTGAGGGTTGGTACCACAACATGGCGAATCCATGTGGGTATATTTCTGCGTTGTAATTCATCTAAGAAACGGAGTGTTGCACTTCCGTCACTTCCACATACTTTTTTACACAACTCTGCATCAAGAGCCTTTATATCTAAAAGTACGAGATTTGTATAGTCTAATACTGACAGAGTCTTCTCTGTTATTATAGAACCTGCAGTATCAAGGGCAGTATGTACTCCTGCATCCCTACACAATCTAAAATATTCTCTTACAAATTCAGGTTGCATCAAAGGTTCTCCCCCTGTCAGTGTCACTCCCCCACTCTTTATAAAGTTTTTATATCGCATTGCCTCATCAAAGAGTTGACTTGGAGTATATTCATATTTTGTTATTGCGTGAGCATCCCACGTATCAGGGTTATGGCAATAAGCACAACGCAAGGGGCATCCTTGAAGGAAGGTTACAAAACGAATTCCGGGACCATCTACGGTCCCGAAACTCTCTATTGAATGTATTTTACCAACTATCTTGTTCATCTACTAATTACATAGATTGGTTGATAGTTCTTGAAATAACGTCTAACTGTTGCTCTTTTGTTAGTTTTACAAAGTTTACAGCATATCCCGATACACGAATTGTTAATTGTGGATATTTCTCGGGATGCTCCATTGCATCAATCAAAAGAGATGAATCAAATACGTTTACATTTAGGTGTTGTCCTCCTGTTGGAGTGAAATATCCGTCAAGTAAACCTACAAGGTTGTTTACTCTCACTTCGTTCTCTTTTCCTAACGCAGCAGGAGATATTGCAAATGTATATGATATTCCGTCATGAGCGTGTTGGAATGGAAGTTTTGCCACCGATGCCAATGCTGCTACCGCACCTTTTATGTCGCGTCCGTTCATTGGGTTTGCTCCTGGAGCAAATGGTGTTCCTCCTTGACGACCATCGGGAGTTGAACCAGTCTTCTTACCATACACAACGTTACTTGTAATTGTAAGAATTGATTGTGTTGGAGTTGCGTTGCGATATGTTTCATGTTGACGCAAGTACTCCATAAAACGTTCTGTTATATCTACGGCAATTTTATCTGTTGCATCACAGTTGTTTCCGAAAGGAACATAGTCGCCTTCACGCTCAAATCCTACTGCCAAGCCACGCTCATCGCGAATTACTTTTACTTTGCAATCTCTAATTGCAGCCAATGAGTCGGCAACAATTGATAATCCAGCAATTCCTGTTGCACGAATACGCTCTACACGTCCGTCATGCAAACTCATCTCAAATGCCTCGTATGCATATTTGTCGTGCATATAGTGGATTATCTTCAATGCGTTTACATATACTTTTGCCAACCAACGCATCATTTGAGAGTATTTACGCATTACCTCATCGTAATCAAGATACTCGCTTGTGATTGGCTCAAAACGTGGTGCTACCTGAACTCCACTTATCTCATCGCGTCCACCATTGATTGCATACAACAGACATTTTGCAAGGTTTGCTCTTGCTCCAAAGTATTGCATCTGTTTTCCTATCTTCATAGGAGAAACACAACATGCAATTCCATAATCATCGCCATACTCAACACGCATTAAGTCATCGTTCTCGTATTGGATAGCAGATGTATCAATTGAAACTTTTGCACAATATTTCTTCCAGTTCTCTGGCAATCTCTCAGCCCAAAGTACAGTTAAGTTTGGCTCTGGTGCAGGTCCAAGATTGTATAGAGTGTGTAGGTAACGATAACATGATTTTGTTACCAATGTTCTTCCGTCAAGCCCCATACCTCCTAATGACTCAGTTACCCATACAGGGTCTCCTGAGAATAGGTCGTTATATTCGGGTGTACGCAAGAAACGTACTATACGAAGTTTGATAATCATTTGATCAACCAACTCTTGAGCCTCCTCTTCAGTTAGTTTACCTTCACGAATATCTTTTTCAATATATATATCCAAGAATGTTGCGGTACGTCCTATTGACATCGCTGCTCCGTCTTGGTCTTTTACTGCTGCCAAATATGCTAAATATACGAATTGCACTGCCTCACGTGCATCTTTTGCTGGACGTGTTACATCAAATCCGTATCCTGCACACATCTTCTCAAAGTCCTTTAATGCTTTGATTTGTTCACTTACCTCCTCACGACTACGGATTGTCTCCTCAGTAATCTCTTGAATATCCAAGCGTTTTTGGAAGTGTTTTTTCTCTGCTATAAGGATTGCTGTTCCGTATAGAGCAACACGGCGGTAGTCACCAATGATACGTCCACGACCATAAGCATCAGGAAGTCCTGTGATGATTGCCGAGCGACGAGCCTCCAACATCTCCTCTGTGTATGCCGAGAATACTCCTTCGTTATGAGTTTTGCGATATTTTGTAAATATCTCTTTAGTCATAGGATCAAGTTCGTATCCGTATGCATTCAAACTATTCTCCACCATACGAATTCCTCCTTTGGGGAAGATTCCGCGTTTAAGAGGAGCATCTGTTTGAAGACCTACCACTACCTCATTCTCTTTATCAATGTATCCAGGACCGTATGTAGTAATTGTTTGAGGAAGTTTTGTTTCGGCATCATAAACGCCACGCTCACGCTCCTCCTTAAACATCTCTGTTAATTTGTTCCATACTTTGCGAGTCTTCTCTGATGAAGGCATCAAGAAACTCTCATCACCTTCGTAAGGAGTGTAGTTTGATTGGATGAAGTCGCGAACATTTATCTCATCGCGCCAAACATCACCCTTAAAACCTGTCCAATTGTCATTACTATACTTCATAAGTATTCAATTTTTCCTTGAAAAATGTTTATATTTTCTCTTTTTTTATTTTCGAGTGCAAAATTACTACAAATTATCCATAGCAACAAACTATACAGATGTTTTAACTAAAATGGATAACCTATTGCAAAGTGAAGGCCTAAACTATCTTTGAATTTGGGCATATTATAGTATCCGCTCTTGCCTGTATCATACGGAGCATGAAGTCCTATTCCCAAGTCAAGACGGAGTACTATCACTGACAAATCGTAACGGATACCGCATCCTGTTCCTAAGGCTATATCTTTTAAGAATGTTTTTCCTTCAAGTTTTCCTCCGGGTCTAAGTGGATCGTCTTGCAACAACCAAATGTTTCCAGCATCAAGAAATAGTGCGAACTGTAATCCTCCAAATATTTTTAATCGCATCTCAACGTTTGCCTCCAACTTGAAGTTGGCTGTTTGGTCAAAATAGTAGTTGGGATTATCGGTATTGGGACGATAACTTCCGGGACCTAATGAACGCACCGTAAAGGCTCTGATACTATTTGCTCCGCCTATATAGAACTGTTCACTATATGGCATTACTGTTGAGTTACTATATGCGTGTCCTGCTCCTATCAGGAAGCGTGACACCAACCAGTTTTCGCCCCACAGTTTACGCGAATATTTAAACTCAAACTGACCTTTCACAAATTGCGAGAATTGGTTTCCAAAGAGGTTCTTCTCTCCCCCTATTCCGCACATACGCCCTATGCCATCTATTAGGTTTCCTGCTTGGGTTGCCTCTAATCTCAAGTATATTTTATTCACATCCGCTTTACCAAACGACTTGGTATAGGTATAGGCATATCGCATCATTGGAATGAACTGATCGCGAAAACTTAATGCTATTGCAGGGTTTTCGTTTAGTGTTGTTTCAAACGAAGATGTTGTATTTAACAGTTTGTTATATATCAATTTAAATGGGTTGAATGTATGTGTTGATGACAACGATGTTGAGAAGTTATACTCCATTGCCGCATCAAGAGAGAACATTCTAAAATAGTTTGGTCTGTTTAATATGCTTGCTCCCAACTCAAATTTTGTTGTTGAGAGATACTTTCTCTGTTTTGTCAGTTTTTTAGATAGCAACAAGCGAGGGAAAAGAAGCGATACTCTTGCTCCAAATTCGTAGGAGTTCATCAATGCAGCGTTTTCTACATGATTTGCTCCTGTTTGCCACTCATATGCTCCGTTTAATTTAAGGGTAAGTTTCTCTGCTCCTCCAAATATATTGTTATGAGATATAGAGAAGTCGGCTCCCGGACCTAAGAAACTATTTGATTTTGATGTTACGTTTAATCCAAACTCTGCCTCAAGGGGTTTTCCCATTACCAAATTGATTTTAAAATCAAGGGTATCTGAATTTAAGGTATCGGTTAGTATGGGCAATATCTGTACCTTGCTAAAGACTCCTGTTCTACTTAGATTGCTCTGAGTAAGTCGTTGGTCTTGCAATGAACATATTCTTCCTGTTCGCATTTGAACATTACGTCTGATCAATCCATACTTTACCCTCTTTGGAGTTTGATATGTTATATTTATGTTTCGTGATGTTTTACCTCGTTTTGAGTAGAGGGTATCTATCTCTCCCACACCTTTTACACTCTCAATATACACATCTATCTTTCCTGTTTTATATTGGCGAAGAGCCATAGGTGGTATATCATCCTGAAGTATCATTTTAACATCTACCTCATAACGATTTTGTGTAGTATCTACCAAGAAGTGAAGATAGTCGGAACGGAAATAGTAGAATCCATTATCTCGCAACACTGAGGTTATTCTATCACGCTCCATATTAAGGGTATCGGTATTATACTGCTTGCCTTTTTGTATAAACGATGTGGCTTTTAAACTATCAATCATTGTTGTTAGTTTATCCTCAGGAGAGGGATAGTATATTTCATCATACTTCCAACCTTTTGCAACATCAACCGTATATGATATTTTCACTTTCTTTGGATCACGTTTTTTTGGTAGCAGTTGATAGGTTGCTTCGGAGTTGAAATATCCCATATTTTGGAGTTTGCTCTCAACTAACTTCATTCGCATTTGCGGACTTACTGTTGAGATTAATACAGGCTCTTTTGCAAACTGCTCGTAAAACCAATGTTTAAATCCTTTATCTTTTGTTGGTTTACAATATTGGTATATCAATATTCCGAATGGGAATGGCGAACGCACGTAAGGAGAGAATAGAGGATTGTTTGGTTTTACGCTCAAATCCTCTTTTACCTCGCTTTTGGCATCTGATGTTATATCTGCTCCCTGAGTTGATAATATATTCATCTTTTTCACACCAACATAGAGTTGTTCACCTTCGCCCAACCTTGATGTGGTTGAGCAAGATGTTACAATCATTATTAATGCTACTATATAGATGATATATTTATACTTTCTCATTTCTCTTCTTCTGTTTTTGAAGCCTCTTCACTTTTCTCTTTTGCCTCTTTTGCTTTTTGTTTCTCTGCTCGTTTTTGGGCCACCTTCTCCTTGCGACCTGTTATTTGGAATAGTTCTTTTAATTTTACCACCTGTTTGCGAACGGCAAAACCTACTCCATATTCACTTATATTACCCTCTAATATATCATTCGTTGATGAACGGAAAAGTTTTAGAAGCATATTATCTCGAGAGTCTAATTGATACTCCAGCGACACATCTCCCAATATGCTTTGAGCAACCTCATCGGGCGACAAATCAGGATTATATGAGCCTCCAACAGAGACCTTAAGCCTATCATTTAAAAGACTCTTTGAGAACTCATACGAGTAGTCTAATGATGACTCTCCTGCTGCCGAAGTGTAACTGTCTACTCCAAAAGTTAAATCTACGTTTTTAAGTGTTTTGTTTGCCCATTGATTTAACTCTTTTGACAAGAATGAGCCTAATGCTGTATTTGCATCAAAGTTTGAGTCCGTTCCCGAAACACCTGTATATGTGTTATACAAAAGCATAGAGAGAGCCTGCTCTGAGCGTTGGTCTTCACTCATTGATGCCAACTCATTACTTATTGTCATATCTTCAGGAGCGGTAAGGTCAAAGGTTAGGTCCAAATCCTCAAGAGTATTCTTTATTCCTATCCCAACATAGAAGTTTACCATATTGCTCACTCCTCCTTGATTTACTGTTGCCCTCACCTTGTTCTGTGCAGTTATATTCATTGTTGGATCAGCAATATCTCCGTTCCACTCTATATAACTTCCGTCATCAATCGTAAACACCTTAGTTGCTACAACGGGCAATGAATAACGAACTGTTCCATTCATAATGTTATATTTACCTGTAAATTGGGTATCTCCCAACATATTCATTGTATATAGCAACTCTCCTCCCCCTTGTATATCTATTCCCGATTTTGCATCAGGAGTTAAATTTACCGCAACTTTTACTGCTTGTCCTATTGATATACCAACAGACATATCTACTCCCCAATGAACATTCCGTTTTACCTCTACCTCATCTTGATTTATTGTATCGTTAAAGGCTGTAAACGTTACCAAACTTGATACATCTTCTTGTTGCCCCATTCCACCATCTCGCATGGTGTAGGTAAGTTCTGTTCCGTTGAGCAGTGCCACATTTCCGCCTAATGTCAGATTGTTTAAATAGCCTTGTATAACCAAGAACATATCACTAAAGGCTTTACCATACACAAGTGTTTTGTTATTCTTCTTTACATTTATAAGTTGAAATTCACTTGCAGTAATCAATATATCACTTCTTATTTTACCAAAGTCAGAGAGTGTCTTTTTTATATCTCCTAACGCTATACTTCCCTCAAGCAGCATAGGTTGTTTGTTAGGGCCCGACATTCCAAAGTTATACATAGTTATGGTATTATCCTTCATGGTTATCTTCTCGGGCGAGAGGGTAAAGGTTGTTCCTATTGAAGGGAGCGTCATATCTACATCTTGGAATTGTAAAAACCCGTTCATATTTATTGCCTCATGCGAACCATCAAGCGAAAAATCTCCATTTAATTCGCCTGTTAGTTTCATTAGGTCGGCTGGGATAAATGGATTTACAGACAAGAATGGCAACTCATCAATTGAGAGTTTTAATTTCATTCCATCTTCTGACTCAGCATTATACTTTCCTCCAAGTTTTACTACCTCTTTATCGTTAAGATTTAGAGATAGCGCTACACGTTGGCCACCCTCCTCTAATGCAACATATCCTGCTTTCAGGTTTAAATCTCCAACACTGCCACCCTCATACACCAATGTATCAACTCTTAAATCTCCTTTTACTCCAAAATATTTAGAATTTAGATTTACACCCATATCGGCAGATAATACACCCTCTACCTTAGGAGATAGTGGATATAGTTTTAACATTGATGCTATATCGAGTTGTTGCAACTTTACAAGGAGTTGATTTTGGGTTGTATCTTGGTCTGATTTTAATGATACAAGTTTTTCGCCTGATGTTAATACAAAATCGGCATCCACTCTACCTTTATTGGATAGAGTTATATAGTTGCTCTCATTAACCAGAAACTCTCTATACCCGAGTATGGGTTTTGGCGTTATCATTGAAAATACAAGTGAAGTGGAATCTACTAATACTCTTCCTCCAAAATCAAAGCCAGAGTTATACTTGCTATCAGTCTGCAAACAATTTATTGTTAAACTATTGTCTACTGCTCCTCCAAATAGTTTTATTGAACCACCTTTTGTTTCACCACTCTTTATTCCGCCAACCAAGAGTTCATACTCAAGAGTTCCATTGTTTTGATTTAGATTTGCACATATACTATCGATGCTTGCCTCACCCTGCTTAAGCGAATATATACCCGATTTTAGATATACAGGCTCTTTGCCATTTGAAGAGAAGTCTAATTGTGCCAATCCTAATGTAATTCCATTTCTCTTTAAAAGAGCCGAGACTACTGGGTTATCCGAAAGAGAGAATGAGAGATTACATGAGGGCATTTTCTCCTTTATCTGGTCAATATTAAACTTTAGAGAATCTGTTTGACTCTTTGCCTCAACTATTACCGAATCAACTGCCGATATAAAATTATTTAATGATTGTGGTGCAAAAAAACTGAGATACAAACCTTGAGCCTCAACATTTGCATTTATCTGAGTTGTATCGGCAGATATATCCATATTTAAGCCTTGCAGTGTTCGTTTTGCACCATACATACGAACTACAGTCTTACCCACTCCTCCCTTTATAGTATATATCCCCAAAGTATCAGCAGATGCCGAAATATCAACACTTGACACTAAAGAGAATTTATCTTGTGAGAAATTAAGATTCTGAAAATCAAGATTTGGAATATCTCCTTTAAGATTAAGAGTCTGCTTCTGATCCGAAAGCAAGCCTTGAAGTGTCAACGACATTTCTGCATCCTGACATTTGCTTACAATTGAGCCATTGTATATACCTCCGGAGAGAACCATTTGGAGTTTTATATCGGTATAATCGTATCTGTTGTAATAGAGCGAATCAACCATTAGTGATATATTTGAAGTTGCACCCTCATGTATAGGATTAAACTTCTCTCCTCTTGCAGTTAACGAAGTTGTTATATTACCCAATGGTATATCTTTAAAGATTTTCTGAAGAGGGAATTTATTTATAGAGATATCTACTCCATACGACTCGGTTGCAAGATTTACAACTCCTGCAATATTAGATCTTCCTTCTGCTAATGAAATATTGATTGCTGGGCGTAGGGTATCGCCTTTTAACTCCACTCTTCCGTTAAAAGTAATATCATCAGGGATAATTATTGAGGAACTATCCTTATCTCCAATGAACGCTTGTAAAAGTTCTCCATTAATCAATTTACCATTAATATTGGTTCTTGCTTTTAATGGTCTGTTGTTCAAGACATTTGCCACATCTCCCGATGCCTCCAACTCTAAATTATCGGGCAACAACACCTCCGCTTTTTTAAGATGTAACAATGAGAGGTTTCCACTGACATCTATCTTTGCATTCACCTTTGAGGTTGGCAATAGAGGCAAATAGTCTGATATTGATGGCACAAAATAGGGAGCATCAAACATTGACAGAGATAAATCCATATTCAAACTGAGGTTGGCATATGGGTCTTGCTCTAAGATTGAGGCATCAGCCTTAACCCCTCCTCGCAATATTGAGTTTTGGGTTGCCAAATACAGATTATCAACCAATACGTTTGAGGAGTCTAACAATAGCGACATATTAGCATGTGAAACAGCAAAACCTGAACGCTCGTGAAATGAGAGGTGATTTATCTTAGCAGCCACCTCCATTGCTTTATTGTAAATATCTTGGGCTTTGATATTTAAATCATATAGCGAAAGATATGATGGATCAAAATGTTTTACAGGAAGATAGTCTAATTTACCATATGTTACTTTACTCTTTGCAAGAGAGAGAGTATCAACATTTATTACCCAAGGTAATGTCTTCTCTTCAGTTACAGATTGCAACTCCTCATTATTGTTAGGTGCTGGGAGTGATAGATATTTACACAATGCTCCATCAATCTTTGCACTCGACAACGCTACCTGCTGCGTTCCAATATCTACAACCACATTTGAGATATGAGCATCATCTATTGCACTCTGCAACGATGTTTGATGAGGCATTGTTGTCATCGCATAACTTATATCCTTTAGGTGGATATTGGCAACCTCAAAAGCCCATGCAAAGGTTGAGGGCGCCGTCTCGGTAGTATCTTCGGGAGTACTTACCAAATTGAGAATTACATCTCCACCCGTTAATGAAATATCAGGAAGCATAGCCCTCTCATTTGCCAAACTAACAGGACGCGCCATTAATCCCAACTCCTCAACATTTACCTTTATTCCAAAAGTTTTTAAGGAATCAACATAGTGAAATTTGGTTTTCTCAAAAGAGAGTCTTTCAATCTCAATCTCTTTCTGAAAAATCTTTTTAAATCCCAACTCCAACACTAACGATTTACATTGTAACATAGTATCGTCAGGGGCTGTTACAACCAAAGCATTAGTAAGTTCAATATCTAAAGGGAAACGAAGACGCACTCGCTCTAACTCTATTTGCATACCTGTCTGTTCAGAGGCTGCTCGAGTGGCATATTGTGCTATTCCTTGCTGAATTGCCGGAACATACAAAAGTGCGGGCAGTAACAATAAGATTACTACCAATGACACAATGGTGTATAGAATACACTTTAATATTGTCCGCTTCATAAAAACGTTGTAAATTTAATAATAATAGCGGATATATTTATACTCTGAAAAACAATATTTGCTTTTCAGTTGTTTTAAAATTGTAATCAATATATGAAAATTATGAATAAATTAAGTTTAAGTCTGCTTTTAGTGGGCATTGGAATGATTGTTGCCCTAACCACTTTTGCTTCGGAGGATAAGAGTGAGAACGAGACAAAAGAGGTATTTCCATCTAAGATAGAGAGTTTTGTTACAGAGAATATCCCGCATGGAAAGATTGTTAAGTTTAAACACGAAAACGACAAAATGGAGGTTAAATGTAGTGATGGAACAGAGGTTTACTTTAACCATAACGGAGAGTGGATTAAGATAGAGAATGAGAAAACAGGGTTAAATGAACATCTTATTGCACATCTTCCTAACGCTGCCGTTCTTTATCTAAAGAACAACTACAACAAGGTTGCAGTTTTAGAGATAGAAAAGAAGAGTTATGGGTATAAAGTTGAACTAAAAACATCGCCTAACGAGTGTGATATATGGTTCAACAGTGACGGTAGCGTAAAAAAGGAGTGTGATTATTAGTTTTTGACTCTCTTAATTTTAATTTATATATAATCGTAAGCAAGTTCTTTTCTAAAAAAACGGAAAAGACTTGCTTTAAACATGTAATTTTATCTGCCTGATAATGAGAGGAAACAAAAATTAATTAAATTTTTATGATATTTTTTTTATTAAAACTATTGCCAATATAAAAATATTGTGTACCTTTGCATCGCAAATGAGAAACAAGCGAGTTTCTTTGAAAGCACAAAACGGATTGGTGCGGTAGTTCAGTTGGTTAGAATACATGCCTGTCACGCATGGGGTCGCGGGTTCGAGTCCCGTCCGCACCGCCAATATAAAGAGTTCTGAAAAAAATCAGAACTCTTTTCTTTTTTTGTCAAATTTACACTTCTTTTATCATTTATATAGTTTCATTTTATCCATTTATTATTTAGTTTTGCAATATAATTACTAACTCTCATAAACAATTGGATGATGAAGTTTAAACCAATAATAACAATCTTATCTCTTCTGTTTTTCACCTTTACTTCAAAGGCTCAAATTCTTATTATATCGTCAGATGAATATAGTGATGCAATGCAACCTCTTGTTGAGTGGAAAGAGCAAAGGGGATTATGGTGCAAAGTTATTAAAATTAGCGATATAGGTTCCACCGCTAATGATGTAAAAGCATTTGTAGCAAACTATCATAAAACAAACAACAACAGATATTTGCTTTTGGTTGGAGATGCAGATAAAGTTCCCACTCATATAAGTTATGGAGTAACCGACCCCAATGAGTATAGTGCTTATTCTGATGCCGAGTATGGCTACATATACTCAACCGACTACCCTCCCACTGTTTTAGTTGGTCGTTTCTCGGGAGAGAGTATTGATGACATTAAAACACAAGTTGAGAGGACAATATACTACGAGCGGGATATTGACACTTCGGCCACATGGTTAGGCACTTCGCTTGGTATTGCCAACCCCTACTCCTACGAAACAGGAGATAACAGCGAGACAGATAATGGACATATTACCAATCTTAACAATAGTCTTAAAGAGTACGGATATACAACTGCCACAACCAACTTAAAAAACACCCTCAAAAACACTTTAAATAGTGGTTGCGGGTTAATTAATTACATTGGTCATGGATACACTGAGAGTTGGCAAACAACGGGCTTTGCTGTTAGCGATGTTAAAAATCTTACAAACACAAACAAACTACCTATTATAATTGCTGCCGGTTGCCAAAACGGACATTTTAGATTAAGCACATGCTTGGCAGAGGGATTTTTAAGAGGCAGAGATGCGAATAACAAGCCAATAGGAGCAGTGGGTATGTTGGCTTTTACAACCCAAATATATTGGAATCCGCCCATGTTGGGACAAGATGAATTTGCTCGTATTTTAATATCCGATTCCGTTGGATTTACAAAGAGTTTTGGAGAGGTAGTAAACGCTGCATATAAGAGTGTTATTGGCAAGTATAAGGGTAGCGGTGCTGATGTTGCATGTCAATGGGCAATGTTTGGTGACCCCTCATTAATATTGCGAACAAAAGCACCTTCTCTCATGGAGATAACTCATAATGAGAATATAGTTGCCAACCAAAACTCTTTTTCTATTTATTGTGATACCAATTATGCTACTGCCACACTATGGTGCGATGGAGAGATTATTGACTCAAAAGTTGTGATAAATGAAACAGCAGAGTTAAACACAGATGGTATAAATAGCGGAGACTTAGTTAAACTGACTATTACTGCACAGGATAAAGTATCGTATCAAACCAACATTCTTGCAACAGAAGAGAGCGGAATTGAGAGTATAAAAGAGAATTCAGAATATGAGATTTTCCCTAACCCCACAAATGGAGATATAACCATTAAGGGAACAGATAATAGAGTTGAAATTAAAATTTTTGATTGTAACGGCAAATACCTAATTGACAGAGAGGTTACTTGCAACACTCCTTTTGATTTTAATATGGCAGGTGGCGTATATTTTGTATATATAGTAAACGACAAAAGTACCCACAAAGTTTTGTGCAATTGAGTAAATACAATTCGCCAAATTTATTTGAGCATTGTTAAGCGAGAGTAGGCTCAACAAACGAATGTTTGTTAACTAATAACACTCCTATTTTACAGGTTTTAATCCCATATCGGCAGCAACCTTTAACATATAGTTATATGCAGGTTCGTATTCGTTAGGGATAACGCCATCGAGTATTGCCTCTTTTATTGCCTCTTTTATATCTCCTACCGGGCGTGAGGGTGGTAATCCAAAAAGCGTCATTATCTCTTCGCCACTTACAGGGGGCTGAAACTCACGTATTCTATCCTTCTCCTCAATCTCCTTTAGTTTTTGACGTACCACACCAAAGTTCTCTTTGAAACGAGCCACCTTTTCGCGATTGCGAGAGGTTATGTCAGCCTCGCACAAAAGCATCAAATCCTCTATATCCACACCCGCATCAAAAAGGAGTCGGCGAATTGCAGAGTCAGTTACAATCTCCTCAGCCAGAACTATTGGTCGCATATGCAAATCAACCAACTTACGAACATACTTCATCTCCTCTCCCAACGGAAGTTTTAATTTACGGAAAATACGTTGTATCATTTTGGCTCCCATATAGTTGTGATTATGGAAGGTCCAACCAGTTTTCTTGTCATAACGTTTTACAACAGGTTTTCCGATGTCGTGCATAAGAGCAGCCCAACGCAACCAAATATTATCACTACGGAGTGCTACATTATCAAGTACAGTAAGTGTATGATAGAAGTTATCTTTATGGCCTTTACCCTCCACACTGTCAACGCCTTTAAGTGCCGAGAGTTCAGGAAGAATTAACTCTAACAATCCAGACTCATCTAACAGTTTAAATCCTATTGATGGTTTGGGCGATTTCATTATTTTGTTTATCTCATCTATTATACGTTCACCAGAGATAATTGATATTCTCTCACAATTACGAACTATTGCTCTGAATGTATTTGGAGCAATATCAAATTGAAGTTGTGTTGCAAAGCGTATTGCTCGCATCATTCGCAAAGGATCATCACTGAATGTTATATCGGGATCTAAAGGAGTTCTTATAGTTTTGCTACGTATATCATCAAAACCTCCAAAAGGATCTAAAACTTCGCCAAAGTTTGCACCATTCAGACTTGCTGCAATATCGTTTATTGTAAAATCTCTACGATTTTGATCATCTTCAAGAGTTCCGTCTTCAACAATAGGTTTGCGAGAGTTGTGCGAGTAAGATTCTTTTCTTGCTCCTACAAACTCTACCTCCATTCCGCGATACTTTACTTGTGCTGTTCCAAAATTACAAAATACGGCAAGATGTGCGCCCTTGCCAAGTTTTTTTGCATAATGTTCAGCAACCACTATTCCGCTACCTACTACTACAACATCAATATCTTTTGAAGGACGCTCAAGTATTATATCTCTCACATATCCGCCAACCACATAGCAAGGCACACCCACCTCATCGGCAACCTCAGATAGTTGTCTAAATATAGGCGTATCTATTCTCTTCTTTATCTTTTCTGCAAACTCCATTATTTCAAATACTCAACTGCTTTTTCAAGCGCAATTCCGCGAGAGCCTTTTATCAATATGGTTTTTGATTTTATATCATTCTCACTTAAAAACTCTATCATTTCGGGAGTGGTGGCAAACTTTTTATAGTGCGATTTTACTTTCCCAAACTCTTTTCCCACCAATATTACATCGGTAAAATCAAGACTCTCCAATAGACAAACTACTCGTGTGTGTTCACCCTCGCTCTCCTTGCCAAGTTCTAACATATCACCAAGTATTAGCATCTTATCAGTTGCATCTACTTCAGCAAAATTCTCAATTGCAACCTTCATACTTGAGGGATTGGCATTATAGGCATCAAGTATTATGTTATTATGTTCGCCATTTATAAATTGTGAGCGACTATTTGAAGGGATATACGCTGATATTGCCTTAACTATCTCACTCATTGGCACACCAAAGTGTGATGCAATAGTTGATGCTGCCACAACGTTATCTAAATTGTATTTACCTATAAGATTTGTATCTATATCGTAAACCTCGCCACCGCAAACTATTTCGGCTTTTAAGAATGGCGATACAGATTTTATAGTTCCGCTAATGTTCAACAGAGGAGATGCACCATAAAGAACTCTATCAATTCCTTCGGAACGTTGCATCAACACATCATCCTCGTTACGAACAAATAGTTTTCCTTGCTTTGCTTTTATATAATCATATAGTTCGCACTTAGTTGATATTACCCCTTCGTATGAACCAAACCCTTGAAGATGCGCTCGTCCCACATTGGTTATTATACCGTAAGTCGGATTTGCCACATTTACCAACTCCTCAATATCTCCCGGATGACTTGCTCCCATCTCTACTACCGCAATTGTATGCTCCGCTCTTAAACGCAACAGAGTAAGAGGAACACCAATACTGTTGTTTAGGTTACCTATTGTTGAGAGTACATTATGAGCGGGAGATAAGGCAGCAGTTATAAGTTCTTTGGTAGTGGTCTTTCCGTTTGTTCCGGTTATTGCCAATACTGGTATATTCATAGTATCACGATGATACCTTGCCAATGCTTGCAGGGTTAGCAAAACATTCTCTACCAATATTATTCTATTATCGTTTAGTTTTGCAAGTTCTCGGTCATCGGCAACTGCGTATGCCGCACCTTTATCAAGTGCCTCTACCACAAATTTGTTTGCATCAAAATTTGCTCCTTTTAAAGCAAAGAATATCGAACCCTGCTCTATCTTTCTTGTATCAGTGCTAATTACAGGGTCTGATACAAATATTTTATGTAACTCTTGAATATTCACTTTATTGCGATTTAATATGCGAATTTACAAAAAAGTTGCCAATTATTGGTTTTTAGTTGTTAGTTTTTAGTTGTTGTTTTTTTGAATAATAAAGGAGGAGAGAACTTTTGCTCTCTCCTCCTTTGAAAGGTTATTTGTTTTATCAGTCTAACAACTAATAACTTATTTTACAACAACTTTAGCAACTTTCTCCGCGGCTTTAACAATGTAAACGCCTTTCTCAAGTGCGATTACTGCTGACTCTGATACTTGTTGCTCGGCAACCAATGTTCCAGCAACTGAGTAAACTGATACTGTTGTTGCTTCAACTACCTCTACTTGTACGCCTCCTGCTACTGCATAGATTGTAGTCTCTGTTATCTCTGCTAACTCAACACCAGTATATGTTCCTGTAAACTCTGCTACTACATGAATTGGTCCTTCAACAAGTTCAAAGAAGTAGTCTCCGTAAATTGCAATATCACTCTCTTCTGTGATGTCAATCTCTTCGCCATTGATTGTTAATGATAGCAATGAGTCTCCTTCTCCACTACATGCAAAAATTGCAGCTGTTCCATCAAATGGGATTGCATCGCCGTATGCATATTGTTCTCCGGCGGGCGATAATGGTAACTCCAATGTTCCCTCTTCCTCTGCTACCTCATCATATGTATCAGTCTCCCATGCCTCAATCCATCCGTTTCCTGTGCACTCATATGTGAAGTAACAGATTGGATAGCCATATTCTGCTTCGATTGTTATTGGGCCATTTACTTGTATGCTGTAATTAGGATTGTATTTATATTGATTAAATACATCTACTCCGTTTACAAATAGTTTTTTAAGTTCGTTGCGAGGATTTTCTTTTACATCTATTGTGATATTGTTTCCTTCTAACACTCTATCACCTGAAGATATATATGTAGCACCTGATTTAGCAGTAATTACTCCACCTTCGTTTGGAGTTATTGTTACAACGTATTTAGAGATAAAGTTTGCTTGAATTGTTGCAGCCTCTGCTCCAAGATACTCGTATGTTGGTTCAGTTCCAACCTCTACGCCATTAATTGTCCAGTTTACGAAGAAGTCATCGCTTGATTGAGTAATTGCTTCAACTGTCACTATATCGCCTGTTGTTACATCAGTTGCAGTTCCTTCGGGTAGTGGAGAAACAAATACTGCATATCCTTTTGTTTTGTCGTTTGATGCAACTTTTACTGTACGAGGTTCAAGAGTAGCAAACTCAAATGTTGCTACGTACACACGGCTCTCTGTTACCGCTGTTGTTGTATATACTGCGTCTGTTGATACAACCTCTCCATCCAATGTCCAGTTTACAAAACGATAACCTGCTACTGGTTGAGCAGTGATTGTCACTACATCTGTTCCCTCTACTGAACATCCTACTGTAGTTACACCCTCTTCTCCAATATATGCTGTTCCTATTTCAGGATCTGAAGATGATACTGTTACTGCATATGAACTTGAGTATAGATAGAATTCAACACAAGAGGCATTTATTCTACCATTTGCCGATTGACCTGTTGCATATAGCATTACATAGCGTCCTTCTGTTGGTGTTACTGCAACCTTATGAGAGTTAGTAGTTCCATCATAAGTAAATCTTCCTTCTGTAATTTTTGTTGCAGTATCAAGATTATTAGGATCTATCTCAGTATCGCTTACATACAACACATAGTTAAGAATGTTACCGTTGTTTGAACCATCATCAGAAGTACCATTTCCTCTTGAAATATATTCAAACTCATCAAATGATTTTACCTCTTTCATATCAATCATAAACCAGTGGGGGTATCCGGGCTCTGAGCCACTCCATTGTGAGTGCCAATATGTTGAATTGCTTCCATCAATAATACATGAAGCAACTCCGTTTCCTGCACCCTCTCCTGTTGCCTCTTGTGATGATGCTGTAACTGTCCAATTTGAACGGTCTAACATAGGATCTCTTTCGAATGTTGCCACAAGTGACATTGCCTCACTTACAACAATTGTATATGTTGCACTCTCACTTACAACCTCTTCGCCAGATTTCCATGCAACAAATTTATTTCCAGCAGTTGGAGTTGCTGTAAATGTTACCTCTTCACCCTCATATACCTCTCCTGTTGCTACTGCCGAGCCTTCTGGGATAGTTAAAGAGACCTCTCCTTTAGTTGCATCAGCGGTTGTTGCTGTTATGCTAAAACAAGGTTTATCAATAAAGTTTGCAACGTATGCTTTATCTCCCTCAGTACGGTCAATAAATGAAGCAGATGTTGACACCTCTTCGCCATTAACAGTCCAATTTACAAATTTGTAACCGATAGCATTAGGAACTGCGACCAATTTAACTGCCGCTGTTTGATTAGTAACCTCTGTTACTCCCTCAATAGCAATATATGCTGTACCCTTTGTTTCATCATTAACAGATACACTGATTGCACGTGGTGCTACATTAACAATAGCCTCATATACCTCAAACTCACATATAGTCAAATAAGTGCCAGCCTTGTCAGTAGCATACATTCTCACATATTTTGCGGTTGCACCTTTTAGGTCAACTGTTATGCGGTTAATTATGCTACCATTAGCGATTGTTCCACAATTCTCCACATCATCAGAAGTAAATTCTGCTCCCTCAACATCATTCCATGTTTCGCCATCTGTTGATACTTGTAATTTTGCAGCATTAGGAATGTAACTTTGTATAAAGTTTATTTTAACCTCTCCTACAACAGACTCCTCTTCAAGAGTAACTGTTGCTGTTACCTCTTCATAGGAACCTTGACCTTTTGATGTATCAAAATAAGTATTATAATTTCCATCAATCATATTATCTGCAGTATAAGTATCATAATGCGCCATTGATGACTCTGCATTTACAAGATTTATTTTGGTTGGTGCTATTCTGAAGTTTGCTTTATATTCTGCTGAAGCCTCAACTATAATAACATATGGATTATCTTTACTTACTACGCTATCGCCTACTGTCCAGTTTACAAACTCATATCCATCTGTTGGTGTCGCAGTAAGTGTTACTTCAGTATTTTTATAAACCTCTCCCGTTTCTGTTGCGACAACACTTCCCATAAGAGGATCATTCACTGATACGCTTATGTCGAAGAATGGCAATGCTACGAAATTTGCCACATAATCTTTATCACCTTCTGTTCTGTCAATAAATATTGTATTTGTTGAAACAACTTCAGTTCCTACTGTCCAGTTTACAAACTCATATCCTTTATTTGCAACAGCAACCAATTTAACTACTCCTGTTTGATTTTCAACAGAGGTTGTTCCCTCTTCTCCTATATATGCACTTCCCATTGTCTCATCAGCAACAGATACACTGATTGCACGAGGTGCAATTTGAATAGGTGCTTCATATACCTCAATCTCATACATATCAACATAGTTAGTTTCCTCAAAATAGATTCTTACATATTTTGCTGGAACTCCATTTGCTTTTAAGGTAATTACACCGTCTTGTATATCTGTTCTTGTAAAACTACATCCATCAACATCGATATATGTTTCATTATCGCTTGAAACTTGTATTTTGGCTTTGCTGGGTTGATATGATGAATATTTATAGAAATACAATACTATATCTCCCACAACAGATTCCTCTGCTATTTCTACAGTTACTGTTGCTCCTGAACCTGCCGATACATACATCTCTGAGTTAATATTTCCATCTATAAGATTTGAAAGAGGATAATAAGTACTTGGAGGGAAACTGGCAAAGACATCTTGAAGCACCAATTTTGTAGGTTGCACCATAAAATTAGCCTTATATTCAACACTTTCGCTGATTGTTGTTGTAAACGATAGTTCATTACTTACAACCTCTTCTCCAGATGTCCAATTTAATAACACATATCCCTCTTTAGGTGTTGCTGTAAATGTAACAGACTCCCCTTCATAAACATCTCCTGTTTTAGTTGCTGATGCTGTACCCATTGTTTCATCATTAACAGATACACTTACTTGATACACCTCTTTTGCAGCAAAGTTTGCAACATAGGCTTTATCTCCTTCAGTTACATCAACAAAAGTTGCAGTTGTAGCAACCTCATCTGTTCCTATTATCCAATTAACAAATTTGTATCCTTCTGCTGGTACAGCAGTAATTTGAACAGCACCTGTTTGGTCCGATACTGATAATGTTCCCTCTTCTCCTATATATGCAGTTCCCATTGTTTCATCAGCAACAGATACACTGATTGTACGTGGAGCAAGTTCTACTGGCGACTCATATACCTCAAACTCACACAATTGAAACCAATTGCTTGATGCTTCTGTAAATCTCAATCTTACATATTGTGCTACAAGAGCATTGGCATTACAAGTATATACACCATCCACTATATCAGAAGTAACAAAAGTTGCTACACTTTGCCATTCTGAATTGTCGGTAGAGATTTCTACTTCTGCTGCAGCAGGTTTATCACCATCAGAAAAATAGAATTTAATCTCTCCGATACTTGCAGATGCGTTCAAAGACATTGTTACATAGTCTCCAACTTCTTGTGATGCATCTGACCAAAACTTAGTTGAATAATTCCCATCATTTGCATTTGATGAAGGGTATTCATCTGTCCAGGTACTATACGCATTCATATTTGATGAAAGCGTACCTGTCAACTTCTCTGCATTAATATTTGCTGTAACAAACAATAATGCAACTACAAATAGCAAAATCTTTCTCATAATTATTTAATTGATTAATATAAGGTTAATAGTTTATGCACAAAAACATTCGTTTTGCAAAAATAGACAATTTTATTGAATTATTAAAGGTTTTAATAGTTTGTTATATGATATTAATGTTCAATTAGAGTAATTGGGCTAATCAGACTAATTTGAGAAAAAAATAGGGATTACACTTTTTCAGTGCAACCCCTATTGGATTATGGTTAGTAACTAATTTTTAATTATTTCACAATAACCTTAGTTACTTTATCTGCTGCTTTTACAATGTAAACACCTTTTGCAAGAGCAATTGTTGATGTTCCTGAGATTACTTTCTCTGCAACCAATGTTCCTGCTATTGAGTAAACTGATACTGTTGTTGGCTCTGTCACCTCAACTTGTACGCCTTCTGCTACGGCATAGATTGTAGTCTCTGCTACCTCTGCACTCTCAACTGAATCCCATACTCCTTTAAACTCTGCTACAATGTGTTGAGGACCTATTATATTTTCAATAAAGACATCACCATACATCATTAGATCTCCATCTTCACTCAAATCAATTTCTTCGTCATTGATTGTCAATGATAACAATTTATGTGAATTTTCAGATGATAATGGCTCTCGTCCTGGGAACACGAAGATTGCTATATTACTATTAAAAGGTGCCTCATCAAACATTGAGTATTGATCTCCTGCTGGTTCTGCCCAATCAGCACCATCTGTTTCGTATGTATCTGTTGTCCAAACTTCAATATATCCATCTCCTGTATGTTCCCAAGTAAGAGTACATGCTGGAGTTCCATACTCGGCAGTAATTGTCATTGCTGAAGTTACGGTTGTTGTATATGATTTTGTTGATTTATATTGAGCATATACATCTACTCCGTTTACTATTAATTTTTTCAACTCTTTGTAGGTATCCTCTTTTACTGTAATTGTTATGGCTTCTCCCTCTTGAACTCTGTCTCCTGAAGAGATTTGAGAAGATCCAGATGTTACATTTATTCTTCCTCCTGTAACATTATTGATTGTTATCAAATATTTTGATACAAAGTTTGCTTGAATTGTTACAGCCTCTTCTCCTACATAAGTATATGTCTCTTCTGTTCCTACAATCACTTCATTGATTGTCCAATTTACAAAGAAGTTATCTGATCCGTTTGTAAAGGCTTTAACGGTTACCATCTCTCCTGTTGTTACTGAAGGCTCTGTTCCTGAAGGTGCTGGAGAAATTATTGTTGCATAACCTTTTGCACTGTTGCTTGATGCAACTCTTACCTCACGAGGCTCTACTGGTTTGAACTTGAAGTTCGCAACATACTCACGACTCTCTGTTACCGCTGTTGTTGTATATACTGCATCTGTTGATACCTCAACGCCAGCAAGTGTCCAGTTAACAAATTCATAACCTTCAGCGGGAGTTGCTGTTAGAGTTGTAGTGCTTCCCTCCTCTACTGAATACAACGATGCTGTTGCCTCACCTCCGTCAGCAGGTGTTACACTAAGAGTTATGGTATATATCGGTGTCAATGGCTCTAATACCCAAGTTGCAGCAGCACCAATAGCAGCATCGCCAAACAAATAATATGTTCCACTTACATTCTCATTCTTTACATAGTACCAAGCATTACCTTTATTGGTATTATATACTTGCATGTAATAGCCTGAGCCATTCTCAATAAGTTTGAACTCTGTTGATTGAGAAGATAATGCATCAACATTCCATGATTGAGCATAGATATAGTAACCACTCTTTGTTTTTATCTTGTAGTTTGCTCCGCTCTCCTCAAAAATCATAATTTGATTATCATTTTCTGCAAAGGCAGATGTTCCTACACCACCATTAGGTCCTGTTGCATGAGCGTCTGTATTAAATGCAGTTATGTATTGGTTTGTAGCAACATCTTTAATGCGATACTCTTTTCCTATTACTATTGCAGACTCCTCAAAGTTTGCAACAAACTCAGTATCTGCATTTATAGGCACATTAAATGGATTTTCTGTTGAAACAATAGAACCATTTACTGACCAATTTATAAATATATTACCTGGTTGTGGTGTTGCTGTAATTGTTACATACTCTCCTTGTGGTACCCTTGTAGCAGATGTTTCAACACTTCCTTTTGTTGCATCAGAAGATGTAACTGTTACTGTACACATAGGTAATTCCTCAAAATTAGCGACAAAGTCAGTATTTGCTGTAATTGTTGGTTTGTATGGGTTCTCGGTTGAAACCTCAACGCCAGCAACTGTCCAATTTACAAAACCATAACCATAAGCAGGTGTTGCTGTCAAGGTTACTGTTCTACCCTCGTTTACCTCTGTTGATGAAGCCTCTGCTGTTCCCATTGTTGCATCAGCACTTGTTGCCGAAACAGTGAATACATTTCCTGTAAACGCTCCCTCCTCAACATTGATTGCAACATCGTAATATACTCCAGCATATCCAATTGCACCTGCTCCGTGAGTTCCACACAATGGTGCTGTAATAGGATCCCAAGCATCAGTACATTGTCCATCTGACAATATACGTACTACTGATTTACCAATCTCAGCATTATCTGGAACAGTTACGGTTATTGTTCCTTGATCCTCTGTAAATTCAGTTTGTCCACGACCTGTCTCCTCAGGATAAGCGGCAATAACTTCATCAAAGTTTCCGTCTCTATCCCAGTCAAAACCAGCCCATACATTATAAGACCATCCTCCATTTGTAAAAGTTATAGTAACCTCATCTCCTTGTGCAGCATTAAATACAATAGAACTTGTAAGGTTATTAAACTTTGAAGATGGTGCTCCTTGCGATGCTACGGTTTCTCCATTTACAGCAATTTGAAAATTACTGATTGCATGTGACCATGCATCTGCCCAGTTAGGTAGTTTTGTATTTATGGTACAATAACCTGTGGGTAATTGGTCTGCAGCAACTTGTGCTTTTACACCAAATGGTATTAATAAAGATAATACCAAAGTAAAAAGTAAAATTTTCTTCATACTTTAATTATTTTAGGTTAATAAATTAATTCTAATAACGAGACAAATATAACTATTTTTCTTAAAAAAATTACATCATTTTTCATTTTTTGCTAAAAAAATAATATTTTTTTTATTAGGGACTCTTATATATATTCTTTGAAGATTCGAATCATTAGGAATAGAATAGAGAACTTCTTTTTAATATTCATTGGTTTGTTGACTATCATATTCAATTAGACTATTCAGTCTAATTTGGAGAATAAAATAGGGGTTACACTTAAGCGCAACCCCTATTAGATTATGGTTAGTAACTAATTTTTAATAGGATATGAATTTTATTAATAATGTTTTAATTCCTAATTATTTTACAACCACCTTAGTTACTTTATCTGCTGCTTTTACAATGTAAACGCCTTTTGCAAGAGCAATTGTTGATGCTCCTGAAATTACCTTCTCGGCTACCAATGTTCCTGCTATTGAGTAAACCTCTACGTTTGTTGCTTCGAGTACCTCAACTTGTACTCCATCTACTATTGCATAGATTGTTGTCTCTGCAACCTCCGATGTCTCTACTGAATTCCATACTCCTGAAAACTCGGCTTCAATATGTAGTGGTTCAGTTGGCTCATAGAAGATATCTCCATACTCTTCCAAGTCTGCGGCAAAGTCATGATCTTCGCCATTGATTGTTAATGATAACAACTCCTCTCCTGCTTGTGGATATATGAAGATACAAACTCCATCACCTTCTATTTCGTCACTCATCGCATATTGATCTCCTGCTGGAATTACTGGGAAGGTCTCCTCATCACCTTCGTTGTATGAATCGCTACTCCATACCTCTATGTAACCACCTCCTGTATATTCGTATGTCAATATCATTGCAGGGGCTCCGAATGTTGCGACAATATTGGTTTCGCCATTTACTGTTACTTGTGTTGTGTATTTCTTCTCTTGTGAACTTGGCAATACATTTTCTCCATTTATCATCAATGTCTTAACCCATTGATTGTTTTTTCCCTCTACGGTAATTGTTATTATTGAGCCCTCTGCCACTCTATTTCCACTATCAATTGAGGTTGCGCCTTGTTTTACTTTTATTTCGCCTCCTGTTGAAGATGCAATGTTCACGGGATATAATGTTGCAAAGTTTGCTTGTATTGTTACTGCCTCTGCTCCTGCATAGTTATATGTCTCTTCTGTTGATACAACCTCGCCATTGATTGTCCAGTTTATAAATACATCGTTTGTTGTTTGTGAAATAGCCTTTACTGTTACTATCTCACCTGTTGTTACATCAGTTGCT
Source organism: Bacteroidales bacterium (assembly GCA_015061035.1). GTDB lineage: Bacteria > Bacteroidota > Bacteroidia > Bacteroidales > G3-4614 > Caccoplasma_A. Next base: position 66,218 of record SUXK01000001.1, on the reverse strand, counting down.
GTTCCCTCAGGCATTGGAGAAACAAATACTGCGTATCCTTTTGTTTTATCGTTTGATGCAACTTTTACTGTACGTGGCTCTACTGGTTTGAACTCAAAGTTTGCCACATACTCACGACTCTCTGTTACCGCTGTTGTTGTATATACTGCATCTGTTGATACAATCACTCCATTCAATGTCCAGTTTGCAAATTGGTAGCCTTCAGTTGGGATTGCAGTTAGAGTTACTGTTTCTGTTCCGTCTGATGCACATGAAGCAGATGTTGTTCCTTCTGTTCCAATATATGCTGTTCCCATTGTTGCATCAGATGATGACACTGACACTGTATATGAACTTGAATACAAATAGAACTCAGTACAAGAGGCATTTACTCTACCATTTGCCGATTGACCTGTTGCATATAGCATTACATAGCGTCCCTCTGCTGGTGTTACAGCAACTTTATGAGAGTTAGAAGTTCCATCATAAGTAAATCTTCCCTCTGTAACTTTTGTTGCAGCATCAAGATTGTTAGGATCTATTTCAGTATCGCTTACATACAACACATAGTTAAGAATGTTACCATTGTTTGTGCCATCATCAGAAGTACCATTTCCTCTTGAAACATATTCAAACTCATCAAATGATTTTACCTCTTTCATATCAATCATAAACCAGTGGGGGTATCCAGGCTCTGAGCCACTCCATTGTGAGTGCCAAAATGTTGAATTGTTTCCATCTATAATACATGAAGCAATTCCGTTTCCTGCTCCTTCTCCTGATGACTCTTGCGATGATGCTGTAACTGTCCATCCTGAGCGGTCTAATTTGGGATCTCTTTGGAAATTAGCCACATATGTTTTATCTCCTTCTGTGTTATCGGTAACTGTTGTTGAAGTTGTTACTTCCTCGCCATTTAATGTCCAATTTACGAACTCAAAACCCTCATTCGCTGTTGCAACAGACGAGATAGCAACTGTTGATGTCTCTTGATAATTAGACAATGTTCCTGCTCCAGCAGGAGAAACTTGGAATTTAATTGTACGTTCAGCAACTGCAACGGGTGCTGTGGCCTTGAATGTAGCCATCAAACCGCGAGACAATGCTTGACATGGAGTTGCCTCTCCATATGAATTATGTTGTGGAGCCTCTCCTGAATTCATTCTGAATTTTAACTCAGTAGAATTCCATACAAAAGTTGATGGTACTGTAACCGAATATTCTATTCCTACTTGTGCTGTTCCGGGGTTTGTGTAAACTACGTATTTCTCACCTGAATCGGTCCAGTCTTGATTTTGATTCCAGTCAAAATACAAGATTGTTTGTCCCCATTGAGAGTGTTTTCCGCCCTCACTTGTAATTGAACTCATAACAAAAGTTAGCACATCTCCTGCATTAATCTCCATTGAACATGTTGATGAAGCGTCTTGCAAATTAGCCCCATCACTATTCCATGTAAAGGCTTCTGCTCCATTAACTTTTGCAACAATTTTGTTAATTGCATAGTAGTTACCTCCTCCACTGTTTGGTGCTGTTCCAGTACAATAATCAGCATAAGAGTTTGCTGCTACAAACAAAAATGCTACTACAAAAAGTAAAAATTTCTTCATAAAATATAATTTTAAATTAGTATAATGTATTTTAACTTGTTTAAAAAATAAATTTAGATATATTTTCTGAATTTCAATCGCTTTTTCTAAAAAAAATTAACAATATTTATTATTTGAGTCATTCTTGTGAGTCATTTGTCTCTTTAAAACAATTACAAAAAGGGGTTACACTTTTTCAGTGCAACCCCTTTCTTTGTGTTATTATATGATGTAATCTGCTATTTTACTCCGGGTTTCTCCAATAGACGGAACATATTCTTCTTGTATGCCTCTACTCCCGGTTGATTAAATGGATTCACTCCTAATGTATAACCACTTATCGCACATGCGGCTTCGAAGAAGTAGATTAATGCCCCTAAACAGTTCTCGCGTACTGCGGGTATTACTATGCGAATGTTAGGTACACCGCCATCCACGTGAGCCATTTGTGTTCCCAACTCTGCCATTTTGTTTACATAGTCAACTCGTTTTCCTGCCAAGTAATTCAAACCATCAAGGTCTTCTTTGTCGGTTGGTATTACCAATGTATTGTTAACGTTCTCTACTGAGATTACTGTTTCAAAGATTGTACGCTCTCCCTCTTGTATCCATTGTCCCATTGAGTGAAGGTCTGTTGTAAAGTCAACTGATGCAGGGAATATTCCTTTACCCTCTTTTCCTTCGCTCTCTCCGTAGAGTTGTTTCCACCACTCTGCAAGGTAGTGTAGTTTAGGATTGAAGTTTGCCAATATCTCTATTTTTTTACCATCGCGATATAGGATGTTACGTGCTGCTGCATATTGTGCTGCAATGTTGCTTTCAAATGGAGCAGTTTTACATTGTTGCATCATATTTTGCGCTCCTGCTACAAGAACACGGATATCGAATCCTGCCACTGCTATTGGCAATAGTCCTACGGGAGTAAGAACAGAGAAACGTCCTCCTACATTATCGGGGATAACAAAAGTTTTGTATCCTTCGTTATCTGCCAAAGTACGCAATGCACCTTTTGAAGCATCAGTAATTGCTACTATACGGCGTTGAGCCTCTCCTTTTCCTACTTGATTTTCGAGTTGTTGTTTTAACAAACGGAATGCAATTGCAGGCTCAGTTGTTGTTCCTGATTTAGAGATATTAATTATACCAAACTCTTTATCTTTTAAGAACTCCTGCATATCTGCCAAATAGTCCTCACCAATGTTGTGTCCTGCAAAAAGCACTTGAGTTTTTGCATTTGCATCGTAACATGCAAAGGTGCTTGATAGTGCATCAATTACTGCTTTTGCTCCAAGATAACTTCCTCCAATACCAATTACTACAACAAAACGACATTTTCGGCGTAGCGAGTTTGCTGTTGTCTCAATATCGGTTAAAAACTTGTGATCAATCTCTGCCGGGAGGTTTAACCATCCTAAGAAATCGTTTCCTGCTCCATTACCTGCATAGAGTGTCTCTATTGCTTTCTCTACCTCTGGGGCTATCTTTTGAAGTTGCTCTTGAGCCGATGCTCCAAGTGCCTTCTCTAACTCTAATTTTATAGTATTCATTGCTTTTATTTTTTAATTATGTGCCAAAATTAATTATTTTGATTTAACAATCAAAGATGTTGTTTGAATTTTCTTATATTTTTTTCCTAATATTGCAAAATAAAATCAAACAACATCTAAGTTTTTTCAATATCTTCGCACAAAATTTTTATTATTGCAGATAAATGAATGGGATTTTAATATTGTTTATCATTATAGGCTACTTTACTTTGCTTACTATTATTGCCCGACTGTCGGCAAAGAAGGGTGGTAACGATGCTTTTTTCAGAGGCAACGGTAACTCACCTTGGTGGTTGGTTGCTATCGGAATGATTGGTACATCAATTTCGGGGGTTACTTTTGTGTCGGTACCAGGTATGCCAAAGAGTATTGATATGAACTATATGCAGATGGTACTTGGTTTTACCGTTGGCTATATCATTATCGCCAAAGTTCTTTTACCTCTATATTACAAGTTAAATCTGATTTCGATTTACAAATACCTTGATGAACGATTTGGAGCAAAGAGTTACAAAACTGGTGCAATATTTTTTATTATATCAAAAATAACTGGTGCGGCGGCTCGTCTGTTTTTAGTGGTTCTAATTCTGCAAAGTTTGGTTTTTAATGAGTTAGGCGTTCCGTTTGAGATTACTACAATATCAATTATATTCCTTATCTGGTTATACTCAAACAAAGGAGGTATAAGGTCAATTGTTAGAACTGATGCTTTACAAACCATTATTTTACTTACTGCGGCTGGGCTGATTATCTATGCCATTATGTCAAAGATGGGTATTGGCTTTGGCGAGACCGTATCTCTTATTACAAACAGCGAGCACTCAAATATATTTGTTTTTGACGACTGGGGTTCAAAACAGAACTTCTTCAAGCAATTCCTTAGTGGTATTTTCATAACTATTGTTATGACAGGGCTTGACCAGGATATGATGCAAAAGAACCTTACTATCAAAAGTTTAAAAGAGGCACAACGCAATATGTATATTTATGGAGTGGCATTTATCCCTGTTAATTTGATATTCTTGTGTATTGGCATTTTGCTTTTAGCATTTGCATCTTATAATGGGATTGTCATACCTGAGAAGGGCGATGAACTTCTTCCGCTTTTGGCTACCAACCATTTGGGCGGTGCTGTAATGGTACTCTTCTGTATAGGTATTGTAGCAGCAGCCTTTTCGAGTGCCGACTCGGCTTTGACTTCACTCACCACATCGTTCTGTTTGGATATTTTGCGTACCGACAAAATGGATAGCAACAGAGCAGAGAGAGTTAGAAAAATCTCTCATATTGGTATGGCTGGGTTGTTTGCCATTATTATTATGGCAATCAGATATATGAACAGCGACAGTGTTATTGATGCCATCTACACTATTGCAGGTTACACGTATGGCCCATTGTTGGGATTGTTTGCATATGGTTTGATTAGCAAAGGCAGACCTAACGACAAACATATCCCCTATTTTGCCATTGCATCACCCATAATCTGCTTTGCGTTGAGTTACACCCTACAACACACCATAGGTTACAAAACTGGCTACGAACTTTTGATGATTAACGCTGCTATAACCTATATACTTTTATGGGTGTCAGCGAAAAAAAGTTGTTAGTTAACGAACATCGTTCGTTAACTAACAACTTATTTAACTACAACCCTTTTCCGTGGCAGTTTTTGTATTTCTTACCACTTCCGCATGGGCAAGGCTCGTTACGTCCAACTTTAGGCTCAGCCTTTATTGGTGTATGTCCTGCTGAACTTGATGCTCCACCACCCGATGCAGTTGCTCCCTCCTGTTGCTCAGAGAGTGAATCTTTTTGTGTGCGGTAACGGCTGTAATCTTGGCGGCGTTCAGGTGCTGCCTCGCGTACCTCTTCTCCCTCACGCATAGGAATTCTTCCTCTTAAAAGTATTGATACACTCTTACGGTTGGTTGTCTCTAACATATCGCGGAACAATCCGAACGACTCTATCTTGTATATCAACAGGGGATCTTTCTGCTCGTAACTTGCTGCCTGTACCGATTGACGTAATTGGTCCAAATCACGAAGATGCTCTTTCCATGATTCATCAATGATGTATAACAATATTGATTTCTGGAATTGCTTGCATATTGATGCTCCTTCGGTTTCGTATGCCTCTTTTAAGTTACATTTTATGTTATATACACGTTTTCCGTCAGTTACGGGTATCATTATATCCTCGTAACGATTTCCCTCATTTTCGTAAATCCTTTTTATTACAGGATATGCAACCGATGCCAATTGTGCTTGTTTTCTGTTGAAGGCATCTATTACGGTTTCGTATAGTTTGTCAATAAGAGTCTGTTTTTTCTCTTTATTGAATGTTGCTTCATCAAATGGCAACTCAACGGCAAAGGTTTTGAGTGCATCCTCTTGCAATGATTGATAGTCAGAGTCTGAAGAGTAAATATCTACCATAGTACTTACTGAGTCTGCTATCATATTCATTATGTCAATTCCAATTCTCTCACCCATCAAGGCATGGCGGCGTTTTGAGTATATCAACTCACGTTGCGAGTTCATTACATCGTCATACTCCAATAGACGTTTACGGATTCCAAAGTTGTTCTCCTCAACTTTGCGTTGCGCTTTTTCAATTGAGTTTGATACCATTCTGTGTTGTATCATCTCTCCCTCTTTAAATCCGAAACTATCCAATATCTTCACCATTCTGTCTGATGCAAACAGACGCATCAGGTTATCCTCGAATGATACAAAGAATACTGATGATCCGGGGTCTCCTTGACGTCCCGAACGTCCGCGTAACTGACGGTCAACACGGCGCGACTCGTGACGTTCTGTACCGATGATTGCTAATCCTCCTGCCTCTTTTACTGCATCAGATAGTTTAATGTCGGTACCACGTCCTGCCATATTGGTTGCTATGGTTACTGTTCCACGTTGTCCTGCTTGTGCTACAATGTCTGCCTCTTTTTGGTGTAATTTGGCATTCAATACGTTGTGCTCAATACGGCGCATCTTAAGCATCTTGCTTAACAACTCTGATATTTCAACAGAAGTTGTTCCCACCAATACGGGACGCCCTGCTGTTACCAACTCCTCAATCTCCTCAATTACGGCATTGTATTTTTCGCGTTTTGTTCGGTAAACGCGATCCTCCATATCGTTGCGTAATATTGGGCGGTTAGTGGGGATAGTGATTACATCTAATTTATAGATGTCCCAAAACTCTCCTGCTTCGGTCTCGGCAGTACCTGTCATACCTGCCAGTTTGTGATACATACGGAAGTAGTTTTGGAGTGTGATGGTTGCAAATGTTTGGGTTGCTGCCTCAACGGTCACTCGCTCTTTTGCCTCAATTGCCTGGTGAAGTCCGTCAGAGTAGCGACGCCCCTCCATAATACGACCTGTCTGTTCATCAACTATTTTTACTTTGTTGTCAATTACCACATACTCTTCATCTTTATTGAATAGTGCGTATGCTTTTAATAGTTGATGTATTGTGTGTGTACGCTCTTGCTTGATTGCATAGTCCTGTAATATGGCATCTTTCTTCTCTTGTTTCTCTTCTGCCGATATATTCTCACTATCTAATTCAGAGATTTGCAAGCCTACATCGGGCAAGACAAAGAAGTTAGGATCATCCATATTCCTTGAGATTATATCCAATCCTTTATCTGTTAAATCAACACTATGGTTCTTCTCATCTATTACAAAGAACAAAGGATCAGTTACCACGTGCATTTGTCGGTTATTCTCCTGCATATAGAATGCTTCGGTCTCCAACATCAGGGCTTTTATTCCCGGCTCACTCAAATACTTGATTAATGGTGTGTTTTTGGGGAGTGCTTTGTAACAACGGAATAGTAATAGACCACCCTCTCTACGCTCCTCTTTATCCTCTGAGGCTATTTTTTTACGTGCATCGGCTAATAGTTGGTTTGCCAATGTGCGTTGCGCACGATACAACTCCTCCACTTTTGGACAGAACTGCTCAAACAGTTGGTCTTCGCCTTTGGGTACTGGTCCTGAGATAATCAATGGAGTACGGGCATCATCAATCAATACCGAGTCAACCTCATCGACAATTGCATAGTTGTGAGCACGTTGCACCAAGTCTTGTGGCGATATTGCCATATTGTCACGCAAGTAGTCGAAACCGAACTCGTTGTTTGTTCCAAAGGTAATGTCAGCATTGTATGCTTTACGGCGTGCATCAGAGTTGGGTTTATGTTTATCAATACAGTCAACTGATAGTCCATGGAACATATATAGTGGACCCATCCACTCCGAGTCACGTTTTGCCAGGTAGTCGTTCACTGTTACTACGTGAACTCCATTGCGGGTTAAGGCATTCAGGAATACTGGCAGAGTTGCCACCAATGTTTTTCCCTCTCCGGTTGCCATCTCAGCAATTTTTCCTTTGTGCAACACTACTCCACCAAAGAGTTGTACATCGTAGTGTACCATATCCCACTTAACCTCATTTCCTCCTGCTACCCAATGGTTGGTGTAGATTGCCTTGTCGCCTTCGATGCGTATAAAGTCACGTCCTTCGGCTGCTAATGAGCGGTCAAAATCGGTTGCTGTTACCTCTACCTCCTCACTCTCTGCAAATCGGCGTGCAGTCTCTTTTACTACTGCATACACAACAGGCATTACTTCGTTAAGTTTTGCCTCGTATTTATCAAGAACTGTCTTCTCTAATTTATCAATCTCTGTCCAATAACTCTCTCTCTTTTCGTATGGGAGTGTCTCAACCTCTGCTTTTAGTTGTGCTATTCGCTCTTTCTCTGAGGCTACCGCATCTTGTATCTCTTGCTTTACTTCATCAATTTTTGCTCTCAACTCATCGTTTGAGAGAGGTTTTATTGTTTCGTATGCTGTTTTTATACTCTCTACGTATGGTTGTATCTCACGCATATCGCGTTGAGATTTGTTTCCAAATAGTTTTTTTAATATATCAACAAATGCCATTTTCTTATTCTTTTATATGATGTTTATTTTGTTTCTGTTTTATAGTTCAATATTAGGGGGTACGACTTTGACGCACTCGGGGCGCGTATTCGTATAGCCCTACATACGGTTGGGGCTACTGCTGTTGCATCAATTGGCGTAGATACTCTTTGGGGTGTTACGTTTTCTCCTATGAATATCAACGGAGTTGGTACTGCATTATATTGTACATATTCATTCTTCTTATCTTCCTCTTCGTAGTTTATCTCCCATCCCGGTTTTATCTCTAATACTATGTCGCCAGAATATTGACGGTTATATCTTCGGCGTTGGGGGGCAACTGCCACTATATCGCCATGTAAGATTTGATATGAGGTTAGTGCATCTTGCACTCCCTCCATTTGAGACAGAAACTCGGCACTATTTACTACAAACTCCTCAAGGTTGAGTTCTTTCTTTTTTATTAGTTCACGATTTAGATATATCTCTTTGTCGTGGTAACCTATCACCCACTCTTCGTGCCCATACATTGCCATCAGGTAGTAGTTAAGCAATGCGGTTGCCTTGCGTGGATAGAATTGCCCTGTGGGTACTCCGTATAGTCCGTATGGACGTGCTTCAAAGTTGCTATATCCTGTTGAGACAATGAATATAAAGGCGTTATCCAAACCCACGGTATTATCGATAGTTTGTAACAATGTCTCTATCTCCTTATCCAAGCGTAGATAGGTATCTTGTATCTCTACTCCGTAATCACGAACATTCTGCTCTTTGTAGTTTCCTGCATAATACCCTACATTGAGCATATCAGGAACAGAGCCTTTACCTAAACGTCCCTTCTCTAATATTGAGCAGGCTATTGTGGTTACCTCGCTGTTTACTAATGCCGATAGTTTTAGATTTTTGTATTTATCATCGCCATCAAAGAAGTATTTAAAGGCAAACTCTGGCTGATTGTATGGCAACCCATTGTACTCCGAAAGAGGCAACATTGGCGACCATACAGTTTTCTCTATTCGTGTATCAAGTCCGTTTTTTATATTATGCTCTGTTACAAATACTGGCACCTCTTTGTAATATGTTGAGGATGCCCACTTTCCGTTCTCTTCGTTTAACCAGAAGGCTGAATTGGCTGCATGACCTGCCGAGATTATTGCCACCTCAGAGGTTGGTGCTATTGAGTATATTTTTGCCTCGCCCGATGTTGCCGATTTTAGTTCATCGGTTATGGTTGATACAGATATTTTTCGAGGGGATAATGCCTCACTTGTGAAGTTTCCCAGTTGATTCTTATCACTCAATATGGGCGATGCCTCTTTTTTATCTTGGTTAAATCGTGTGTTTGAGGTTATTGAGTGAGTAGAAGGATATGTTCCTGTGTATATTGTTGCCACAGATGAGGCTCTTGTTATATCGCCATATCCGTAATTGACATTTTCATATACCGCCCCTTCGGTCATAAGGCGGTTAAATCCGCCTGTCCCAAACAGATGTTGCATCATATCAATGTAATCGGTGCGAAGTTGGTCTATTGTTATACCCACTACCAGTTTGGGTATATCAGATTCTCGCTCCTGCGATTGTGCAGTGACCGATAGCATTAATATTATTAGCGGTGTTAAAAACCTATTCATCTGTTCTCTTATGTCTGTTACTTGCGTTTTTGCTCTACGGCTATATATGTTATTGACCTTATTAACAAGACAACAACAAGCAATATTGCAGCCGCTCCAACCTCTTGCATTGCAAATGCAACTACTATAAGATAGAGCAACAAAAGTGCAAAGTTAATAAAATGATAGCAATTTAGAAACTTTTGATATTTTCTTACCCAGATGAATGGAATTGCAACCAACCATATAGGGTGTATCCACATTGCGTTTATGTTTGCCGACACTGCCGGATGCTCTGAGAAGAGTAACAAGAAATATACCAATATTCCAAGTATTCCGAATATTGCAAAGAGTATAGTATCGGTTATTCTACTATGCTTCATTCTCTTGTACTCAAAAATTGAGATTATCAGCACTGCTATTAGCACTCCAAAAGCAAAAATATTGGGAGTGACAATATCTAATATTGAAGTTTTATTCTCTGATTCTCGTGCCGCCAATACCTCTTTGGGTGTTGTTGCTATTCGCTCTACCACTCCTCCCCTATCTATTTTTGCCGTAGCAAATATATGCTCTGTTATATGTGGCAAGAAGGGCTTATCGGGCAATAATATCTGCTTATCAACCTCCCCGTCAAGGATTAAATCCAATCCGAATGTGAGCCACTTATCTTGTGTGGTACACTCGTGAATTAAGTTACGACATGTTGGCAACTCTATGTTAGTGGTATCAACTATAAGTGTTCCTGTTAAGTTGCGTTTTATTATCTCCAATGGTCGGGTTGCACAATTATCATATAGAAACGAATATCTATATGTTTGATTCTCGGGCAACATATTTATCATTAGGGCTTCATAAAGATTGTGAGCCTCCTCTTGCGTTAATAGTAGAGGCAACTCTCTAACGCTACTACCTCTTATGGCATACATTGTTAAGAAGTCGTGATAGTGCATTAGTCCTATCATATAATCGGTTTCTCCCTTTACAAAGCGATACTCAAAGTGAGGCTCTTCAAATGAGAATAGCCCATAGTGATATACTCCATCAAACTTTTTTGAGGGGATATGTATTCTTATACCTGTATGACCAAACTTTTCGTATATCTGTTTTCCTTGCGATGCTGTTAATAGCGAAACAGATATTGTATCGGTATCTGTTAAACCTGTGTTAAATAGTGATGCTTTTGATACGGTTACATTCATAAAAAACATAACCGCAACAAAAGTATATATGATTTTTTGCATTTTCATCTCCTATTTTGGCAGTGAGCGTAGAGTTGTTTTTCTATTATCAACACCCGATGCTCTTTGATATGGTTTTAATTCAAAATCCACCATAACGGCTATTATATGCTCCATTACATCTGAAGCAAAACTTTCGTAATATACCCAATCTTTATTAGCACTAAAGAAGTATAGTTCAAAGGGCAGTCCCTCAGATGTGGGTTCTAAATATCGAACCATCTTTGTTGCATTCTTTGCTGTATCGGAATTGCTTCTTATATAACTCTCAACATATACCCTGAATAGTTTTATGTTTGTTATATCTCCTCGCTCTATATCTTTTTGGGTACGATTCTCAACATACTCTTTTATTGCAGGATATTTCTCAGATAGTTTTCTTATCAACTCCTCACGAGCAAACTCAATGCAATACATATCTATCTCAATAGCACGTTTTATCCTTCGCCCGGCAGACTCGCTCATTCCCCTCCAATTTTGGAAAGAGTCATTTATCAGTGCTATTGGAGGAATAGTAGTAATGGTATTATCAAAGTTACGAACTTTTACCGTATTGAGTGTTACCTCCAATACATCACCATCAACATTCTTCCCCGGCACTGTTATCCAGTCGCCAGGACGTAACATATCGTTATATGAGAGTTGTATTCCTGCTATAAGTCCCACAAAAGAGTCTTTGAATATCAATGTCAATATTGCAGCCGATGCTCCTAATCCTGCTATTAGTGTACCTACGGGTTTATCTATCATTACCGCTACCATCACCAATATTCCAACAAATATCATAAGCATCTGTATTACCTGAAATACTCCTTTCAGTGAGCGGTCTTTAAATCTTTCGCTTTGTGATACTACATCGTAGGCAAATGTTATAACTCCCGACATTGTTCGCATTACCTCTGCAACTATATAGAGTATGCTCAATTTAGCAAAGAACATATAGGCAAACATACCTTGAGGCAACACCGATGGCAACATTAAATATACTATTACCGCTGGTACTATCTTAGATACTCTGTCGGGCAACTTGCGTTCAAAAAGTTTATCATCCCAAGATGCTTTGGATCTCTTTGCTAATTTACGAAGTGGGTTTGTTATAATCCAACGTGACAGATAGTATGACAATATAGAGAGTAATACTACTATTATACCCAATACTATTCGTGCCACTATTTCAACATTATCAGCAGATATACTGGTATCTGATAATAGGTTTTTTAAATATTCTAATAAATTTATTCCCATATTCTATTTTGAGATCATTATTTTTTGATTTCAGATAGTTTAAACATCTGCTCCATCATTTGCCACTTCTCGGTTGATGATGCTCCTTCGGGTGCTTTTTGGAATGCTCCAACAAACGCTTCCCACTCATCCTGATCGGGCATTTGTGCCAACTTACCAAATGCTTCGTCCCAATCAAAATCAATAGGAGTTTCAACTATCATAAATAGGCGTGTTCCTAATATGTATATCTCCATATCATATATACCTATTGAACGTAACCCTTCGGGTACTATATCCCATATATGTTCCGATTGATGATATTTGCGATACTCAGCAATCTTCTCAGCATCGGCCACTAAATCCAATGTTTGACAATATCTTTTTGTCTGTTTATGCTCGTTTACCTCAACATATCCTTGCTTGTTCATATTCATATATTTTTATTAGTTTTACAAAATTACCACTTTATTTTAAGATATGGGCATACTATACACATAATACGCCATATAGAGTATTAATATTCCCACTATTCCATAAAAAACTCTTGCACCTTTTCTACCAAAGAGCTTTACAAACATCTTACCATTCTCGCTTGTAAAGAACCAGTTAAAATTAAATATGGATGCCGAAATTGATAATAACCCTAATATCAAAAATATTATTGCCGCTACTAAATTTAGCATATCCTCTATATTGGTTTACACTCTACCATTCGTGCTGAGTTCTCTACCTCTTTGATTGTTACCATTACAGTTTCAGGTGGCAACAACTCCTCAACCTTCTCGCTCCACTCCAAGAAGCATAAAGCGCCACTATAAATGTAGTCTTCGTAGCCTAAGTCGTAAACCTCCTCTATTTTGTTTATGCGATAGAAATCAAAGTGATATACCAACTCTCCTGTTGTATCAGAACGATACTCGTTTACTATGGCAAAGGTTGGACTGTTTACTCCTTCGCTTATTCCCAACTCTTCGCAAATGGCTTTGATGAAGGTTGTTTTTCCTGCCCCCATATTTCCATAGAATGCAAATACTGTGGCATCGCCCATGTTGCGTATAAACTCACGGGCTACTTCGTTTATCTTGTCTAATGATGGTATCTCTAATGTTATATTCATTGTCTTATTATTTTTTTGTTAAGGTTACTAATGGTATTATCATCTCCTCCATAGATATTCCTCCATGCTGAAATGTATCTTTATAATATCCTACATAATAGTTGTAGTTGTTAGGATATGCAAAGAAATCGTTATCAGAGGCAAATATGTATGTTGAAGATAGATTCAGGGTTGGCAATCCAAACTTCTCAGGCGACTTTATCTCATACACCTCCTTAGGATTGTATCCCAACATTTTTCCCACTTTATAACGCAGGTTGGTATTGGTATTTTTATCTCCTACAACCTTTATGGGATTATCAACATATATTGTTCCATGGTCTGTTGTCAACACTATTTTATATCCCATATCTGCCATCTTCTTTAGTAACTCTAATGTTGGCGAGTGCTTAAACCACGACTCTGTTAGTGAGCGATATGCCGCTCCTGTTGATGCCAACTCGCGTATCATCTTGGATTCAGTTCGTGCATGAGACAGCATATCAATAAAGTTTATGACACACACATTCAACTGATTATTTTTGAGATTTATTATTTTTTGTATAACCTTCTCAGCATAAGCCGAATCATTTATCTTGGTGTATGAGAAACTATATTTTTTTCTGTAACGATCAATTTGCGTTTGTATGAGTGGCGACTCATTTAAATTCTTACCTTCATCTTCATCCTCATCTACCCATAAATCGGGGAACATCTTTGCTATCTTATCGGGCATAAGTCCCGAGAATATTGCATTACGTGCATACTGTGTTGCTGTTGGCAATATTGAGTAATAGACATCCTCTTCGGCATAGAAATAGTCATTCAACAGAGGTTTTATAGTTCTCCACTGATCAAGGCGGAAGTTATCTATCAATACAAAAAATATCTTTTCGCCTTCATCTAACAGAGGGAAGAGTTTTGTTTTGAAAATTTCGTTACTCATTAATGGGTGGGCATCTGTTGTCACCCACTTCTCATAGTTCTTTTTTACAAATTTGGCAAAGGCGGCATTTGCTTCTCTCTTTTGCATCTCGAGCATTGGCAACAACTCACTTGATGACTGTTGCAACTCCAACTCCCAATATACTAAACGTTTATACACTTCTGTCCAATCCTCATAATCTCTTGCATCTCCTATCTGCATTGACAGGCGTGTAAACTCCTGCTGATAGGCGTGAGTTGCCTTCTCCTGTATTATCTCTCGGCGATTGAGATTCTTTTTTATTGTTAGCAGTATCTGATTTGGATTTACGGGTTTTATCAGATAGTCAGATATTTTTCTGCCTATCGCTTGTTCCATGATATTCTCCTCCTCGCTCTTTGTTATCATTACAACAGGAATATCGGGACGTTGCTCCTTTATTATGCTTAACGTCTCAATTCCGTTTAATCCGGGCATGTTCTCATCTAATATTATTAAATCGAACTCCTTGTTATTGCTCATCTCTATTGCATCTTGTCCGTTGGTTACGGTTGTTACTTCGTATCCTTTCTGTTCAAGAAAATAGATATGAGGTTTTAATATATCTATTTCATCATCTGCCCAAAGTATAGTCTCTTTTCTCATAACTTACTACTATTTTCAAGTTCGGCATCTGCTGCCATTGATGTTTCCCAGAAATTAAAATAGTTCTCAAAAGTGTTGCCTTGCATAAGAATGTTGTAATTATCATCACTTATCATCACAATTCTTACACCTTCGGGTAACTCAATCAACTCAGAACTCTCAATTTTTCTGCGATATAACATCAACTCCCTTAAATTATCAAACCCTTTTATTTGTAACATTCCCACTCCATCGGTTGTTGATATAGAGAGGTCAAAGTCTTTTATATAGAAGTTCGTGAAGTTGTATCGGGCCACAATAAACAATATCTGATTTGCATCAATACTATCGGCAGAGAAGACCATCAACATTTGATGCGGAGCCTCTTTATCCCATACAAATGGTGGCAACTCTTTTTTATCCTCTATTGAATCATTTACGGCTCCGCCGCCACCTAACCTGATTTTGAAGATGTCCTGTTGCCCTGTTCCTGAAACCACTTTACGTCCTTCGGCTACACCTTTTAACATGGCTGTTGCAAGAGGTGCTACATCCTCCTCTGGATAGTTCTGAAGTAGCAACTTCATTGACTCTTTAAAGTTGTCTATATCTCCCTCATTTACATACGCCAACGAATTTACTAACATAAACTTAGGCATTAGTTTTGATAGAGGGTATTTTTCTTCAAAACTATTGTATTGTAGATGAACACCACTATTATCTCCTGCAATGAATGTTTCGTATATTGTACGATATAGCGAGTCCTGTTCAACCTCCATATTCTTTATATTTTCAAGGTAGTTGGCATCTTTCATTGCTTGAGCATATTTGCTTTCAGGAAACTCGGTTAATATCTTTTGACGATACTCTTCGGCTGTGAGTTTATCCCTTTTAATCATATTCATCAGGTATATGTTATAGTATGTCTCTAACATATATTCATTATCGGGATATTGTGTCATTAATCTATCAAAGATACTCATTGCTGCATCAAAGTCCTCTAAATCATTTTTAAGGATTACTCCCATATTATAGAGTCCGTCAATTATTAGTTCATCTGAAAGTGCAATATCTTCAGGAGTTCGGGGTAATTGCTGAAGATAGTATTTGGGATCTTTAGTATCGGTTACCGGTACATTTAATGAGTCGGCTACTGCTTCAACCTGAGCCAATGAATCAGCAAGCAGTTCTGCCTCCTCCTCTGCACCATAATCATACTCTTCAAAATCGGACATTGAGAATGCTGCTTTATTTATTCTTCGCCAATTGTCTTCTAATTTACGTTTTCCCCACTTCTTTTGGAAGTCGGTTTTTCCTGTTGCAATGGTTGCCTTGTTGTAGAAATACCAACTTGAACTCTTTCCTCCTATCTGCATTGCTGGCCCAGTTGGAGCTTGTGCTCCTCCTAAAGATGATTGTCCAAAGGCAGAGTTCATTGCCGATTGATTTGCCAAATGCTCTTGACGAGCCATCTCCTCTGCTAATAGTCGCTCTTGCTCTTTTACCTCTTCAATTTTCTTCTCAATAAGTTTCATTATCTCCTCTTCGGGGAGCGATGCAACATATCTTAGACTATCCTGCAACTCTACGGTAGATGAGTGTACTACCAAATCATCTAAAACCTCAGAACGTTTTACGAGAGTGGTATAGTTGGGAAAATCTTCGCTCACTAACGGAACGCCTTCGGCATAACATGGTTGCGCTTTAGTGTACTTGCGTTGAGAGAAGTATATATTACCCAATGTTATTTGGTTCATTGCCTTCTCTATACCATTACGGGTACTCTCACTATTGGCCTTTATGTAATAGTCAATTGCTTTTAGAGTATCTCCTGCCGACAGGTGTATATTTCCGATAGCATAATATATTTGATCAAGGAACTCCTTATTTCGCGATGCCTTTGTCATCTTTTTCAGCCCCTTTATAACCTTTGAAGTGTCTTGGTTTGACATCACCTCAGTCTGCTTGATGCGTGCATTAAACTCGGTACGATATACGGGGTTCATTGATATTACCTTTGAATAGGTATCATACGCCAAATTGTTCTGCTCTGTTTTTTGGTATAATTGTGCCAAAAGGAATGTTTGACGCACTTTTTGATATTTATCTTTTTGTGCCTCTATCGATTTTTTCAAATATGGTATTGCCTCATTATACTCTCCCTTATTTATATGGAACTGGGCTGTAACCATTGACAACTCTCCCTCCATTTTTGATGGTATGGAATCGAGAGATATTTTATGTTTTACATCCTCGGCTTCATACATCCAACCTAACTCGGTATAGCATCGCATAAGCCATATCTTTGACTCTTTTACTAAATCCTCTAACCACGAGAAGTGCTGTATAATATAGTTAAATGTTGATGCCGCTTCAAGAAATTCGCCTTGATAGAATTGTGATTTTGCTATCAGAAACCACGCATTGTGTATATAGGGATTAAACTCCTCACGATTTAAGAATGCTTTATATTTTGGATCTGATGCTTTCTTTGGATCACGCTTGGGCTTCTTTTTTATTGAGTGCAGTTGTATTGCTTTTTTACCTTTATCAATAGACGTTTTAAAATCGCCCGATGGTTTCTGTTCCTTCTCGTTTGAATATGCACTTACGGGGTGCACGTGTACTAATGAGGTGAAGTCATCGTTAAAATCTTTTTGCATATTTTTCAACGTCTCTTTATAACTCTCATTGCCGTTAAAATAGACGTTAAATCGCGTTGTTAATCCGTGGTAAAAACGTGTAGCCTTTGTGTTCTTTTTGGGAGAACACGCTGCCACCATCAATATAATGGTAAAGAGTAGGGCTATTTTTACTTCTATTCTTCTCAACGTTTTTACTTTTACTAAGTACGTATTTATTTAATTTTTATTGTCTTATGATACTCTTTTAATTGAGCATTGTTCTTTTATTCTTTGCAATGCTGTTATTTTTTTAACCGCCCATAATATAGCATATATAAGTACCAATACAAATACTATGGTTGCACTTGTTGGAACGTTTACAAAGGCTGATAAGAACAATCCCGACAACCCTCCTGTAAAGGATATAAAGATTGACAATAATACTATCTTATTGTAGTTTCGGGTAAATAGTTCGGCACTCATTTGTGGTAACGATAAAAATGATAGCAACAACATTATTCCTATTAGTTTTACAGTTAATATTATCGCTAACGATATTACAATCATTGCCACATACTCAATAAATTGAACCTTTACACCTTGTATCTTTGCAAACTCTCTATCAAATGCTGTATATAGTATCTCTTTACGATATATTGTAAATAGAATAAGCACCAATATCGTATATGTTGTGTATATTATCAAATCTTTTAAAGTAATTGTCAATATATCACCAAAGAGAAATCCCGTTAATCCCGCATTATAACCCGGAGTTATATATATGAATATTACTCCCAATGCCATTCCTAATGCCCAAAACACAGCTATTGCTGAATCTTCTCTTACTCTTTTCCTTTGCGAAAGCGCCTCTATCCCAAATGCTGATGCCAAGGCAAATACTAATGCTGTTATGGTTGGAGAGAGTCCTAAATATACCCCCAGTCCTAAACCACCAAAAGAGGTATGAGTTATTCCCCCCGTTATAAACAACATCCTTCGTGATACAATATATGCACCTACAACTCCTGCAACTATTGATATGAGAGTTATTGCGACTGTTGCGTTTATAAAGAATGAATATTGGACTATTTCCATCTAATTACTTTTTATTCTACGCTCTGATACTACCAACAATACTTCATCACGTATTTGTTCGGGCAACTCAATATTTCTCAAACATAGACTTCGCACCCATCCTGCCACCTCTTCGCTCCGTAATGTATAGAATACCTCTTCGAATGCCGCTATTGCCTCTTTGTCATACTCTTCACATGGCACCCCCTTATAAGCATCTAACTCATAATCATTATAATACTCTATCTCTTTGCTTATTGCGGTTAATAGAGAATCTTTTTCGCAAGTTTCGTGCATTCCACAACATTCAGTATCAACTTTGGCGGCTTTCTGTTCCTCCTCTTTAGTTTGCTTTCCTATTGTGGTATAGCGTGACAACAATGACGCTATAACTCCTACTACGCAAATTGATATTATAATTATCCAAACCGCTGTCATTACTCAATACTAAATCCTACTTTTGATAAATCTTCCCAAAATTTTGGATACGACTTTGTTACCACCTCTGATGATTTTATCTTTATACCGGGATATAGATATGATGCTATTGAGAACGACATAGCCATACGATGATCATCGTATGTATCAATCTCTATATTCTCTTCTGGAGAGCATCTCTCACCAGTCCACTTTAAAGCACCCTCCTCTGAATCATCCAAAACATAACCTAACTTACGCATCTCTTTTACTAATGCAGCAATTCTGTCGGTCTCCTTTATTCTCAATGATTGTAGCCCCGAAATCTTAAATGGCACTCCTTTCATTGCAGCAACAACAACTATTGTCTGTGCCAAATCAGGGGTATCAGTTAAATCAACCTCATAGGTTTTCTTAACCATGTTGCATTTTCTTAATACAACATATCCATCGTTATACTCTGTCGCTACTCCCAACGGAGTGAATAGCGATACAACCTTTGAATCGCCTTGAATACTTACGTTGTCTAATCCTTCAAGAACAATATCTGCATCGTTTGCTAATGCTACAAAACCATACCAATATGATGCTGCCGACCAATCAGCCTCAACACGATAGGATAATGGATTGTATTTACCTGTGGGGACATCTATTTGATTTCCCACCATTCGGGTCTCTACTCCATACAACGACATTAGCGAAAGCGTCATCTTTATGTAGGGTAACGATATTATATTGCCTGTTAATGTTAGTTTTACACCCTTTCGGGTATATGGCGCAATCATCAATAAGGCTGATATGTATTGTGAACTTACGCTACCCGACAACTCTACTTCGCCTCCCTCTAACTCTCTCCCTTTTACGTTTAAAGGTAAATATCCCTCACGCTCTGCATACTCAATCTCTGCCCCAATTTTTCGTAACGCCTCTACTAAAATTTTTATAGGGCGTTGTTTCATTCTCTCAGAGCCGGTAAGTTGATACTCGCCCGGTGTCATTGACAGATATGCCAACGAGAAACGTGTTGCTGTTCCTGCCGCACCTGTATTTACCTCCCCATTTAATGTTGAAAGGGCATTACGCATCATCTCCGAGTCATCGCAAATAGCAATATTCTCGGGGACGACCTTGCTCTTTGATAATTTATTTAATAACAACACCCTATTGCTTATACTTTTTGAATAGGGCAGACCTATGTCTCCTCGAACTATTTGGGGTGCTGTAACTTTTATATCCATAATTTTTTATTCTGCCAATACATTTTTTCCTATCTCCTTTATAGAACCAGTATTGGGATTCAATATCATATAAGTTTGTACTTTTTTATCAACAAATAGTTTTGGTGCTAAGCCAAATTTCACACCAAATTGAGTCAATTCAACTTTTTTATTGAATTGTAGTTCTCCTTGATATGTTAATGATAGTTGTGCCTCTCCCGGTATATTATATATTACCGAGTTCTCGGGGAGAACAAATGGATTTCCCTTTGAATCTAACGGAGTTTTTGCACGCTCCACATTATTTAACGATACGTATATTGGTTCGCCACTTAAATTATCACTATCAACCAGTCCCTCCTTCTCTGAGATTCTTGCAATAACAACATCCTCACACTCTCCGTCAGGTATCCATCTAACTCTTACAGTTTTTCTTTGTGTCTGCTTTGTTCCTGTAAACATAACGGTTAAGCGCAACTCTTGCTCTGCCAACTGTTCAAGCATTAGTTTTAGAGCCTCTCCATCAAAACGTTGATCCGAATCTCCTGTAATTATATCGGTACGACTCTCTCTTAAGCGATATATCTGCTTGGCAGCCAACTCTGCCATTCTAATATTTGAACCTGAAAGCAACATCTCTTCAGTTAAAGCATACGAGTAACTATTGTCATCAAGAGGCGAGGGTGTCATCTTACTCTCCTCAGTAGCCTCTTCAATAGTTGTCTCTATTGCAGGCTCTGCATTTACAGCCATTAGCACACCCTCCTCATCTATATAGATATATGGTATTGCTCCACTCTTTAACTGCACGTTGTAGTATATATCCTTGTCTGGGATACTTGCCACTTGCGCCGACATTGATACTACTCGCCAACTTTTTGAATCGCTTGTTATTTGTGCAGGTATTCCCAAATATTTTTGAGAATAGTTAGCATAAGGACCTGCTTTTAACTGAGTAAGTTCGAGTGTTATATCAACATCTATTACCGTTTTTGGCAATACGTATGATACTGAATAGTCGTTAAAACTTGCGGCTATCTGTTTACCTTTTTCGGCTGCAACTGAGATTGCAGATACCATTATTAATACTATTGTCAATACTCTTTTCATTGTTATTTTACATTATAAGTATGTAACTTCTTGAATGCTTTACCAAGATTCTTAATTATGTCACTTGCCAGCAACGACTCTTGCGATTCGCTCTCCAAACATATATCTCCTGCCATACCATGCAAGAATACCCCCAATACAGCGGCATCAGATGGAGCATAACTTTGTGCTATCAATGCAGAGATTACACCTGTAAGAACATCACCACTTCCTGCGGTTGCCATTCCCGGATTACCTGTACTATTAAAGAATATCTCTCCGCTTGGTTTTACTATTGCAGTATTAGCACCTTTCAATACAATTGTTATTTCGTGTTCAACAGCAATCTGCTTGGCTTTTATCAAACGTTGATATTTTGATTTACAAGGGCCAAATAGTCTGTCAAACTCATATTTATGTGGTGTAATTACCGAATACTTTGGTATTTTTGAGAACAGTCCTTTGGTTTCAGCAATAATATTAAGAGCGTCAGCATCTATAACCATTGGAACATTCGCTTTGTTTAAAAGGTAAGTTAATGCCTCTGCCGTATCTCTGTGTTTTCCTAAGCCCGGTCCTACTGCTACAACATTGTGCCATTTTGAGAGAGAACAATTTGTTACCCTGTTCATATTTGAATCGGCTATGAACATTGCCTCAGGCACTGATGATTGCAGTATGTCCTCGCCACATGCAGCCGAGTGAACACTTAAAAGTCCCACCCCTGAACGTAACGCTGCTTTTGATGCCATCACTGCTGCACCCATCATTCCAGCACTTCCTGCAACCAAGAGCATATGACCATACTGACGCTTATCAGAGCATCTTTTTCTTCTTCTTAATATCTCTGCAACCTCAATAGTCTCAAGATAGTATAAAGGAGTCTCCTTCTCCTCTAATATTTCGGGCGATATTCCTATATCAGTTATTATCAACTCTCCAACATAATCGGCATTCTCCTCTAACATAAGTGCCAATTTAGGATATTGAAGTGTTACCGTAACATCTGCCTTTATTATAAAGTTTTGATTATTTTGTGTATTATCCTCTGCAAAAAGGCCTGAGGGCATATCTATTGAAACAACTGTTGCATCTGATTTATTAACAAGTTGTACCACAGATGAATATCCTCCCTTTAAATGAGTATTAAGCCCCACACCAAACAGACCATCTATCACCAACATTCCCTTTGTTAATGTTGGAGGAATAAATGTTCTAACCACCTCTTCACACGGGACATTTAACTCTTGTAATAATTCATAATTTTTTAAGGTATTAGGCGAAGCACTATTTGTTGGATTAAAAAAGTATACCGTAACCGCATACCCCTCCTGCGACAACATACGAGCCACAGCCAAAGCATCACCTCCGTTATTTCCTGGCCCAGCAAATACAACAACAGGGGTATTGCGTCGCCAGCGCGAAATAATTTCGTATGTTATCGTTGATGCTGCACGTTCCATCAATTCGTAAAATGTTATCGATTCCTTATTTACGGTATATTCGTCTAACTCCTTATTATCTTTTGCACTGAATATCTTCATATTAGCATTTTTCTAAAACAACAATTCTGCAAGTGTAAAGATAATTTTTTTTTATCACTAATAAAAATAATTTGATATTAAATAAATTTGGTTGTATCGCATCATTAATGTATCTTCGCAGTTACATTGCGGTAGTAGGCGATTTTACACCAACCACAATGTTTTTTATACGATTTTTTTTGTTATTCAACTTTGATAAAGTTTAGGAATTATATTTGAAAACACTATAGAAAAAAATGGAAAAGATGCTTAACGTTGTAATCTTTGGAGCACCCGGTTCGGGCAAAGGTACTCAAAGCGAGAATTTAATTGAAAAATATGGTCTTGCTCATATCTCAACAGGTGAGGTTTTAAGAGCAGAAATTAAAGCAGGTACTGAACTTGGTAAAGTTGCTGACAGTTTTATTTCAAAAGGCCAACTACTCCCCGATGAACTAATAATTGACATTCTTGCTGACACTCTTGACAAGATAGAGAAAACAAAAGGAGTTATTTTTGATGGTTTCCCAAGAACTATTCCACAAGCAGAGGCATTGAAAAAAATGTTGGCTGAACGTAATATGGAGATTTCAATAGTTATTGGTTTGGAGGTTGCTGAAGAGGAACTTATTGACCGTCTTCTAAAACGCGGACAAGCAAGTGGACGCAGCGATGACAATATTGACACAATCAAGAGTCGCTTAGAGGTTTACAACAACCAAACAAATCCTTTGAAAGAGTTCTATATCAAAGAGAAACTTTACGCTGGTATCAAAGGCGAAGGTTCTATTGATGGTATATTTGCCGATATTAAAAAGGCTATTGCATTATTAGACTAATTAAATAAGAGATATTGATTTATGGCGGAATCGAATTTTGTAGATTACGTTAAGATATATTGCCGTTCAGGACGCGGTGGTGCAGGTTCTGCTCATCTTCGCCGAGAGAAATTTGTTGCAAAAGGAGGTCCCGATGGTGGTGATGGTGGACGTGGAGGACACATTATACTACGTGCCAACCGTAACTATTGGACACTACTTCACCTAAAATATTCACGCCACGTATTTGCAGGAAACGGCGAGAGCGGTAGCAAGGCTCGTAGTTTTGGAAAAGACGGAGAGGATAAGGTTATTGAAGTTCCATGCGGAACAGTAGTATTTGATGCAGACACAGGTAAATATATTTGCGAAGTTACCGATGACGGAGAGGAGAAGATACTCCTAAAAGGAGGTAGAGGAGGATTAGGCAACTGGCACTTTAGAACTGCCACCAACCAAACCCCACGTTTTGCTCAACCCGGAGAGGATGCTCAAGAACTTACCATAATTCTTGAACTTAAACTTCTTGCCGATGTTGGTTTGGTTGGCTTCCCCAATGCAGGTAAATCAACACTGTTGAGTGCTGTATCTGCTGCAAAACCCAAGATTGCCGACTACCCATTTACCACACTTGAACCAAACTTGGGTATTGTTTCGTGCAGCGATAACCGCTCATTTATTATGGCAGATATTCCGGGCATAATTGAAGGTGCAGGAGAGGGCAAAGGATTAGGATTGAGATTTTTGCGACACATTGAACGCAACTCTCTCCTACTATTTATGATTCCTGCCGATGCAAAAGATATTGCAAAGGAGTATGAAATTTTGCTTAAAGAGTTAGAGACCTTCAACCCAGAACTTCTGGACAAGGGTAGAGTTATTGCTGTTACCAAATGCGATATGCTGGATGACGAACTCACAGAAGCAATCAAGGCAGAACTTCCCAAAGATGTTCCTTCGGTTATGATTTCATCGGTTACAGGGCAGAACATAAATGAACTTAAAAATATTCTGTGGGATATTCTCAACAGCGAAGAGAACCGCATAACAACCATTACGCACCGCAACCTCGATGTTAATCGTAAACGTAACGAAGAGGACGATTACGATTTGGAACTTGACCAATTCACATCTGACGATGACGAAGAGGAGATTGACGGGTTCTACTACGAAGAGGATTGGGATGAGTAGTTGGTAGTTTTCAACTTCGTTGCCCCTACGGGGTAGTTGTTAGTTTTCGGCTATAAGTTATTATATTAACCCAATTAGACTAATTAGTCGTATAAGATAAACGGAGTTGCACACTTAAAGTGCAACTCCATTTTTATCTATCAAAATACAACAAAGGTTGCAACTCTCATTGCAACCTTTGCTATCTATTAATATTAGTTTCTAACAACTAAGGTGCGAAGCACCGTACAACTAAAAACTAACAACTATCTCTTTGCCACTTTCATAACTTTTAACAGTCCGCTCTCTCCCTTAACCTTGATAAAGTAAATTCCACTTATACCTTCAACAGGAATTTGATATATCTCTCCTGCCGAAGCATATAGAACAATTGTATTGAGTAAACGTCCTGAATAATCATATATCTCAACGGTATAGTTTCCTTCTTCTACAAAGTTAGCATATACCTCATTATCAAATGGATTTGGGAATGCTTGCATCTCTTCAAGAGTAACATCATCCTCTATACCTGTTCCAACAATGGTTACCACCTCTATTGTTTTGGTATCAGAACCCCATCCATTAGATAGTGTTAATGTTGCGGTATATGTTCCTGCTTCAGAATATAGGGCTGTTGCACTTCCTGCTTCACTATCCCCTTCTGTTGATATGACCGATGCTTGTTTTAAGGTCCATGACGGCAATGTTTTAATCTTATAGTTTGTACCAGAGATAAAAGGAACTCCAACTATAAAAGAGATTGATTGAGACAAATATTCATTTCCTTCCGAAGAGGGCACAGATGGATCATATAATTTAGCAATCAAACTTGTATTACCACCTGTGCTAATCAAACAGTTTTCACTGTTACTATCTGTTTCAAAGTCCCAATAACCAATAAAGTTCTCATCAGTTACAGGCAACAAGTGATGTTGCATTGTACTCTTAATCTCTTCTGCAGTAAGAGCCTTGTTATATAAGCGAACCTCATCTATAACTCCATCTAATCCCGCACGACCGAAAGCACGTCCTCCAATCATTATTATATTTGATGATTTCCATGAAATGATTCCATAATCTCCTAATTGGCAAGAACAATGCAACTTACCATTGAGATATATCTCTAATGTACGATTGTCGTCAGTATATCCATAAACAAAAGCAACATGATACCAAACTCCCTCATCAAAAGATATATCTTCCAGCATCTCTATTTTCATCCCTGATGATGATAAATTAGATCTAAACGATACCGAAAATTTATTCTCATGATCAAATAAACTCCAAAAATAGCCCCAGTCAGACTCCGGCCATATAGAGGCTGCCGAACGAATATTTACAAACTGAGTTCCATACTCTTCATGATTAAATTGATTTACCTTAAACCAAAACGATAATGAAAATTTTGATTGATCATCAAAATCAAGTTGTTCTGTTGGAATTCCAAATGCTTTCTCTCTGAGTGCCATACCGCGTGATACATATCCGTCGGCATCTGCTCGACCTGTATAGGAGTATGTAACCTCTTCTCCAACTTCAATCCACTCTTTATCGTTTGCCCCTCTCATTGTCAAAGTCTTGATTTCGGGCATTGCTCCAACTGCGGCGGGTGAAATTTGTATTTTACCGCGATACACCTCTGTTGTTCCATTCTGAATTAGATATAGGTCATATATACCCTCTTCGCTTAATGAAGTTGTAAATGATTTTGCGTTGAATGTTCCTTTTTCTTCATCGTTCTCTGAAGCTTTGATTACCCATGTTGCTGCCGGGTGAGTTGGATCATCAAATGCAACCGTAAACTCTTCTCCCGCTTTAATGATTGGTTTGTCTATTGAGAATCCTTCAACTGTTTGGTTAGCAGGTACGCTCATATATGAGCCCCAACTAATTGAGCTCTCTCTATTTCCATCAAGAGATACTGCACTTACTCCTATACGAATTTTACCTCCTTTTTCAAGATCGTATGGTGCTCCTACCACGTATGCCGCCCAAGATGTTGTTGCTGTACATAATACTGGCTCTCCGCCTTCTTGTTGGGTGTAGATTTTATAGTACCATGTATTGACATCTGTGTTATAAATTGATTGATATGATTGACGTCCTGATGAGTTTTTGTCATGAGCAGTCATATCATAAACAATCTTCATATCAACACCCTTGTAGTTACGAGCCATTGCTTTTGAACTTACAATAGCAGGCATTCCGGGAGTTATTGATGTTCCACGAGTTACAGAGATCTCTCCTATCAATACCTTAAAGTCAAATGATGTATCTTCAAATTTCAGACCAAGAAGAGCAAGAGTCTCACCATTTAATTTAATACCATTACGGTCAGCAACTTTAATCTCTTTAACTTTCCACTCGTCATTTGCTTCTGCATTTGATACTATTGTTCCTGCAATCTCTGTTGTAGGTGCAGATTCAGTTGATGTGGTTAATGCTATTGTTCCTGATCCTGAAACAACTTTGTAACGAATTGTGAATACATCGTTATTTACCAAAGGATATTTTGTTTTGAATAGTTGCAAGTAGGCTTTATCTGTTGATCCTGAAATTTGCAAACATGAACCTCCAAACCATGCATCATCCCATGTGAACTCTGCTACCATATCTGTTGAAGCATCTGTGGCATTTTTACCCATAAAGGTTTTTGTCCACCACCAACGCCACGAAGGCAAATAGTCTTGCATTCCAAGGTTGTACCACTCTTGATTGAAGGTTGTTACGCCCTCCTCTTTGAAGAACATTCCGTTACCCAAGTTGAAGTATGTTACAAAGGGGTCTCCTGCCAATGTTCCATCGCCATATTGAGGAGTCATAGTACTACGAGCAGTAATAAAACTTGAGAATCCATGAAAGTCGGTTGCTGTTGATGTATGGCGTAAAATATCTGTTACATCAGGAGTATTTACCGGGTTATACGATGAACCTGTAAATGAGTTCTCTGAAATCAATTGATATGTTTTCTGTTTCTGTTTTGGCGAAGATCCTAACTCTCCACAACTCTCATAAATCATATTCATATTGAGAGCACCCCAAAACCCAACTGAAATATTGTAGTTTTGCAAAGCTCTCCATGATGCTGTTGAACGTCCTTGATAGTCCATACCTGCATACACATCAAAACTTGAACGACCATGACTTTCGGCTGTTTGTTGAGAAGTATTTAAATGAGAAGCGTACCAATTATAATTCAAGAAATAAGCATCTGATACTTTTTTCCCTTTATAATGAAACCATTCATCACATCCACTATTAAGTACACTATAATCTCCGGGAGTTCCTCCATTTGAAGTATATGAATACCATGCATTATTGAAAGGTACTCCGTAAGATGCTGCATTAGCATAACAATTTCCCATCATTTCCTTAAAAGCAGTAGTATTCAAATTAATCCAACCAAACTCAGAATTAAAACCTATACAATCAACTCCATAGTAACGAAGATATTTCAACAACTTATCATATCCTCCTGTTACAAGGGCATTTATATTTGAGCCATGACCTCCATCGTTCGGAGAAGGAGCTGCTCCAAAAGGAACAGCTGCTGTAACACCTGAATGCACTCCATTTTTATGGCAAGCATCAAGAAATGCGGCTGGGGCTTGAATCATAGGAGTTGTCCAACTATTATAAATATCTGTATAACTCCACATAGAGAAAACCTCACCTCCAAAGTAATACGAAGGAATAGCATTCCAATTCTCTTCTGTTGTACCTATGGGACACCACCACAATAGTTTTCTTTCAGGATTAAGACTCTCTTTTACTTGAGTTCCTGTAAACACAAAACGCTCACGAGGTTTTACACGAGAGATAAAGAATTGCTCGTTTTCTGCTGCTTCACTATCTCCGCTATAAAGAGCTGTACCCGGAGACCAGTTTTCATATGCAGTATACCAAGAAGTTGAACCTCCTATCTTCACATATTGGTCATGAGTTGGGACTATTTGTGCAGATGCAAAACCGCATACTATAACTAATAGCAAAAGTAGATTTATCTTTCTCATAGACTCAAAAGTTAAAAGGTTTATATTCTAATATATCGTTTTAAAAATATAATTTTATTTTATTTTCCACAAATATATTGTTAATATTTTATATTACAACGATTATTTACGGTATGTATAAGGGGATAAATGAATTGTACATTGAATAAAAACGTAAAATATTAATAATTAATAAGATAAGGAATGGAGGTTAAAAATGAATTGTACAAAACCTGTTAAGTTGGTTTAATTTGATGTTAATTCCAATGAATATAATTAACAGGTTTGATTAAGTTCGATTTAATCTTGTGTTAATTGGGGGCTGTGGAGCCTCCTTTTTTTATGCTTTAGTATTGCTTATCTTGAGCGCTAAAGTCTTGTTTAGGCTTGATTTTAGATGGGTTTGAGGGTGTTTGTGTGGTCTTGCTTAGATTTGGTTGTTTAAGGCTGAGATTGGCTGCTATTGAAGGCTATTTGAATACTATTTGAAGTGTGCTTAATTGCTGTTTTATGGTTGTTTCTTGGTGGTTCTTTTTGGGTACTTTTTGTGGAGTTTTTTGCTGAAATGTGCGATTGGGTATTCAAATGGGTATTCAAATGGGTATTCAAAACAGCGAAAAAAAGTGCGTGAGTTTACCACTATATTACATTAAAATGCGTTGAGTTGACCCCCATAATACATAAAAAGTACACGAGTTTTTGAAATTTTCACCCTCTTGAAACCCTTTTGTATAGGACGTTTTAGACGTTTTTATTGCTTTTATTAGGGGTGTTTAGTGCCTCTCTCCCTTATTTGAGGATATATTGGACGTACAATTCTACTCAAGTCTAACTACTCCAACAACAAGAGCAAGACCTTTTATTTCAGATAAAGGTAAATCTATTGAAGGATATGCAGGGTTATCAGATATGATTTTAACATGATCAGTTTTTTCTGATGGCATTATACGTTTACATAATGAGCCCTGATGTGCTGTTGCAATTATATGGCATTTATTCCATTGTATAAAGGTCGCTTCTTTTATAATTGTGCAGGCAACTATATCTCCTCTGTTATAAGTAGGAATCATAGAATCTCCTGACAATTCTATCATAAAATCAACTTTACAATGTTTGAATTTAGGTATAACATAGTATTCTTTAATATCAACATTTGATATTGAGAAATTGTAATTACCAAAACCTGCAATAGCTGTTGTTTCAACAAGTGGTATCTTATTTATAGTGTTAGTATTATTTGATTTATCCTCTGAAATCATTGTCCCTTCACCAGACAATAGCCAATCAGCATTAATATCTTCGCATTTTGCGAATAATAAATCATAATCAAAAGTATCTCGAGCTAACCATGTGCTTATTGTAGATGGTGCAACTCCTAAAAATTTAGCAAAAGCAGTAGGCTTACCATCACTATAATATCTTATTATTTCCTCTAATCTCTCTTTTTTTGTCATCATATTTTGATTTTTGCGAAATAATTTCGCAAAATGATTTGCATTTTGCGAAATATGTTATATATTTGCATCGTGTTAGAAATAACAACAGCGGTAAAATTACAAAAAAATAGGGATTTAAACAATATAAATATAGCAATTATGGACTTTACAAAGATTATTGAAGGAACAGACCATTGGGGTAATGTTTTCGAGTATGAGATTAACGGTAAGCAATACTCTATACAAGGAGAGTTGTATTACAACAAGAAAAAAGAGAGATACGAACATATACACGTGGGTCCACGTGGTGGTGAATACTTAATATGGTGGAAATAATGGAACTTAAAACTTACAAGGCAAATGAATATCTGTCATACTTGGCAGATTACCTGATTGCGAACAATAAGCCGTTCACCTTTGACGGAACAGAGATAGAGTTTACTGCAACTACAGCATTTATTAAGAGAATGCAAGAAGATGATCATTTATTATCAATAATAAAATTACAGGAGGTAATATGGGAATGAAAAGATATATACATGTAACCGGTGAACAACGCCAATTTTTAATGAAGGCGTTTAAAACAAATGAGATGACAGTATGGCGAGCGTTGAATTATATTAACGATAGTGATACATCGCGTCGCATAAGGAAATTAGCAATAGAACGTGGGGGTATTGCTATGGTAATGGCAGAAGAGGCAGAGACACTCTATGATGCTGACGGATATATGAGGCAGTATTTTCCGAACGGAGTGCTGATAGAGGGAAATAAAACAACTGGTTATGTTGCGATACTCAAAGAGGGTACAGAGGTAGCGGGATTTAACAACCCAAGCCTGACAGAGTTAGAAAATATTCAAGCACAAGCAATGAGATTATAATCCTGAATGGCATAGGCCGCGGTTCGACTCCGTGGCAGGAGCAAATAAAAGAGAGTGATATGGAATATTACAATAATATATTGGCAATAGAGAGCAATTGGCTTATCAATTCTGGGATTATTTCAGAAGCTAATTATAAGAATCTAACTACACGCAAGGATATAACTATCCTTCGTCGTGGTTGTCGTAATACTCCGGCTTTAGTTGCCTTTGACAACATGCCTGACAGGTTTAAGGCGAAGGTAATTGAGAAGTTAGGTGGTAACCCATACGATATTGTCAAGACTAACCGATTAGCCGAACTTATTGAGGACGATTTGGAGGCTTCAAAGTTCTTCGATGAGTACGAGATTAGCGAAGATGGCAGACATTTACCAACGGAGAAGAGACGCGAGTATTACGCTAATGCTATTGTGCTTAATGCTATCGGTGTTCTGATTGCTAACCGTAGAGCCAAACGCTCAGCATTGGGTAGTAAAGCGGTTAGATTTTGGGACGTTATAGCAGAGTCGGCACAAGAGATTGACCGTACACGTTTTCCTCATTCTCTACCTGCTAATCCACGCAGATTAGAGAGTAAATTCAAACTCTATCAAAAAGAGGGATATGCAACCCTCGTTCACAAAGGTTACACCAATAACAATCGCAATGCTGCAAGAGTTAAGAGTGAAGAGCAAATGAGTACTATGCTAACGCTGTTGTCGTTGCCTCAAAACTTCGACGATACAGAGGTGGCTCGTAAATATAACCAAATGGCTGTTGCTTGGGGTTGGGACACCGTAACAGCGAGTACCGTTGCCAACTATCGCATAAAATATAATGATGTTATATATCCACGTCGCAGAGGTGGCAGTGCTTACCATACCAACCGCAGTATGCAGGTTAAGCGTTCTGCTCCTGTTTTTCCTATGCAGATGTGGACTCTCGACGGTTGGGATGCTGAATTGTTATACCAACAACGAGATACCAATAAAAAAGGATATGCAGTTACAACATATCACAAACGCCCAACCATAGTTGTTGTGCTTGATCCTTGCTTAAAATATCCTATCGGTTATGCAATAGGAACACACGAGACTCCTGAATTGATAAAACAAGCTCTTGCCAACGCAATGAAGCATACGGCAGAGTTATTCGGCGAGATGCACGAAGTGTTGCAAATACAGAGTGACCGCTATGCAATAAGCAAGATGAGTGACCTTTACGGTAAGATCACCGAAAAGGTTATACCTGCAGCAGCACATAATGCCAAATCAAAAATCATTGAACGTTGGTTCGGACAATTTAATAATAAGTATTGCAAAAACAGCATAAACTGGAGCGGATATGGTGTAACAAGCCGAAAAGAATCTCAGCCCAATGGCGAATATCTAACCAAATTCCGCCACGAGTTCCCCGACTTTGAAGGAGTATGCAAGCAATTGGCATCGTATATAGAGACAGAACGTGCAGCACTTCGTGACCAATATTTGGCTGCCTGGGCATTGACACCCATTGACCGCAAGCGAGCTTACAGTTATGAGCGTTACCTGTTCAACTTCGGGGAGACCAACGGACATCGCAGTTTGATGCAAGGCAGTGGCTTACACATAACAGTTGGGGGGCAACGCTTCGATTATGAATGCTTCAACCATACCTTCAGAATGTTTACCTCCACTCGTTGGGAGGTAAGATATAACCCCGATGATATGAGCAGAGCATTAGCCGTCAATGAGGACGGAACACGCTGTTATATGCTTGAGGAGAAGTATGTGCAACCTATGGCATTAGCAGACCGCAAAGAGGGTGATGCGGAGCAGCTTGAAAGAGTCAGACGCTTTAACCGTGAACACGAGGCTATAATAGCAGAACAAGTGTGTGCTGCAGATGAGACTGTACGTCGATTGTTCGGCACAAAACAACTGACTGCCGAAGATGAGGTGTTAAGCAAGTTCTTGATTACCGACAGCAAAGGGCAACATAAAAACAGACTAAATGAGCAGAATGCTAAAAGAGGCAATACGGCACCTACACCTGTTGAAGAGATATTTGCGATAGATGACATATATAGTGATTATTAAACAACAATTAAATAGTATTTAAATGATTATGGAAGCAATCAAGAAACAACAAATTGTAAACACTCTCAGAGAGTATTGCGAGCGTTACGGGAGTCAGAATAGAGCAGCAAACACTCTTACAGGCGTAAGTCCTGCCACTATAAGTCAGATGCTCAATGGCAATTGGGATTTAATAAAAGATGATATGTGGCGTAATGTTGCCGCACAAATAGGCTACAAAGATGAGAAGTGGACAGCAGTTGAGACAGGCGACTATCGCAGAATGACAGCAATATTAACCGATATTAAAGAGAACTCATTGGTTATGGCTGTTACAGGTGCTGCTGGTAGTGGTAAAACTTTCGCAGTTAAACAATATGCAGCAAGCAACAGCGGTGTATATCTTCTCTGCTGTAACGAGTATTGGAATCGTAAACTATTCCTTAATGAATTGCTTACCTCTATGGGTTGCGACAGCAGCGGTTACACTGTTGGAGAGATGATGTGCGAGGCTGTGCGTCGCTTGAAGATGCGTGATACTCCACTTGTGATACTTGATGAGGCAGACAAACTAAGTGACCAGGTACTATACTTCTTTATTACTCTTTACAATCAGTTAGAGGACCAATGTGCAATACTTCTTTGTGCTACTTCACATCTTGAAAAGAGATTGACAAGAGGTGTAAAGCTTAACAAAAAGGGTTATTCAGAGATATGGAGCCGACTCGGCAGAAAATGCGTTGCTCTAAAGGGTGTAACTGCAGGTGATATAGTCGCAATTTGTGAGGCTAACGGCATAAGCGACAGAGCAACCATTGAGAGTATCATTGAGGATAGCGACAGCGATTTAAGACGTGTTAAGCGTCGTATCCACGCTGCAGTTAAACGAGCTAAACAAGTTGTTGGTTGTTAGTTTTCAGTTATTAGAGAAATGAGGCGTAAAAGAGCATTATCGATAACGGATATTGAGAACTACCAACCTCGAGTGTTGGAGTTTGAGGGGGCGTGGTACGATGCAATAGGTAATCCAGAACTTACAGGCAGTTGGATTATCTGGGGCAACAGTGCCAATGGTAAAACCCGATTTGCTCTTCAACTTGCCAAGTATCTTGCCCACCACAAGAAGGTAATATATAACAGTGTTGAAGAGGGGTTGTCCCTCTCAATGCAGAAAGCAATAGCCGATACAGGTATGCACGATGTAAAGCGTAACTTCTTATTGCTCGACAAAGAACCTATTGCAGAACTGATAGAGAGGCTACGCCGTCAGCGTTCAGCAGACATAGTAATTATTGACTCGTTGCAATATACAGGATTGAACTACGACGCCTATAAAAAGTTGCGTGATGAGTTCCGCAATAAGATATTCATATTTATATCTCATGCAGAGGGTAAAGAACCTAAAGGTAATGTTGGCAAGGCTGTGAGATATGATGCCTTTGTGAAGATATATGTTGAGGGTTACAAGGCTATGCCACAAAGTAGATACGGTGGTGGCAAAGAGTATATAGTATGGCAAAAGGGGTATAACGATTTTTACGGATTATAAAATGGTAACGGTAATGGAGAAGCAACACAAAAGCCTACTAAAAAAGTTCCATACTCTGCTCGGTAAAGCAGGTGTAAACGAAGATGGCAAACGCGAGATACTTGCATCGTACAAGGTAGTTAGTAGTAAGGATCTGACTGCATACGAGTTGTTACAGATATGCGACAGGTTGGAAGGGTTAATCTCCCCCTCAAAGCAAGAGGTTGATAAATGGCGTAAGCGAGTAATGGCAGCCATTGGCTCATACCTCCGAGCAATGGGTTATGAAGAGAACCGCTCGGTTATATACTCAATTGCATGCAGAGCTTCGGGAGTTGAAAACTTCAACAAGATAGGAGTTGAGAGATTGAGAAGTATCTATAACGCCTTCAATCATAGGCGTAACGATATAAAGAGAGTCAATGATATTAGTTTGCAATTAGGAATTAAGAGAGAAGATTTAGGAATGCTTAATTAAATTAGGAATTAGATATAATAAATAACAGATTTAATATGAGAAAAGTAACAGAAGATTTCCTAAATAGGAAAAAAGCAGAAATACTTGATGCATCAACATGGTTGCCTGAAATAGAGCGAGCAGAGTTTTTTAACGAACTTGCAGATTGGGCATATAGTGAATACGAAAAAACAATTGTCAGAGATGATTTGGAGATGCAAGATTATGAGAATTAGGAATGAGGAATTTTTTAATTAATAATTAATTATGGACCAAGTACAAATGACAGCGGAAGAGAGACAAGAGTTCGAAGAGTACCGCAGAGAAAAACAAAAAAAACAAGCAGCCGAGCAGGCTAAACAAGCACGAGAAACTTACAAGGTGTTGGTTGATGAGGCAATTAGTGATTCAATGGCATGTCTTACCCCGCTATCTGCCGAGATAGCAAGAATTAAGGGTGAGGTTATGGCACGTTTTCAAGAGGCTCTCAAACTTAAAGGAGAGATTTTTGATGTGGCAACCGACCAACGAAGCCACATGTTTACAAACTCGGCATCTACTGCTCGTATCCATTTGGGGGTATATGTAACAGATGGGTATCGCGACACAGTTAATGAAGGTATCGGTATGGTAAAAGAGTACATTGAAGGTCTCGCCAAAGATGATGCAAGTAGAGCACTTGTTAAGGCTGTTTTGAGATTGTTGAGTCGTGATCAGGCGGGCAACCTCAAAGCGAGCCGAGTATTACAACTTCGTAAGATGGCAGAAGATAGCGGAGATAATCGTTTCATGGAGGGTGTAAAAATCATAGAAGAGAGTT
This sequence comes from Bacteroidales bacterium, assembly GCA_015061035.1. GTDB lineage: Bacteria > Bacteroidota > Bacteroidia > Bacteroidales > G3-4614 > Caccoplasma_A. The sequence continues at coordinate 30,355 of SUXK01000001.1, read as the reverse complement.
ATCAACCCAACATCAGCAAACAGTATATCAGAGCAGAGGTTAAAGATCCCACAACAGGGGCATGGAAGTCGGTACCACTCGGAATGACTGAGGCAGAGTTTAAAAAGGAGAAGAGCGATGATTAAAAAAGAGTGGGAACACACCCATATCGAGTTATGCGGTATATGTGGTGGTGCTGGTGTTGTTTACGCTTATGAAGATTTTGATCTTTTGAAACTCAGAACACCCAAAGAGACAACTTGTCCCTGTTGCAATGGCACAGGGCGAGTTCTCAAAAGCAAAGAGATAATGGTTCAAGTAGAGCCATTTGATACTGAAAAGGCAAAGAATCATCATTTAATTAATTCGAAATATAAAAGCAGTTTGTAATATGTTAGACAGTACGATGGCGAGAATGAAAGAGATTGTAGAAGATGCTCAAAGTCATTATGAGCCAGGCAATCAAGCGAAGTGTTATGCTGCAGTGTGGCGTAACCACATATATCCTCGCTATCGTATATCTTATAACACGTTGTTACGGTATTTAGCCATTGCCGAGAATGGATATAAAGAGGCAACATCTGAGATTGCACCAGGACAACTTACACTGTTTGATGAAGAGTTTTAGCAATGAAAAAGGATTTTGTTAAAATATTGCTTAATGATATTAAGGTAGAACTATCAGAGGAGTTTGACCGTAATTTTGAGCGGAAAGCATTCTTTGAGCGGAAATGGAAGCCACGCCGTAACGAAGGTAAAGGCTCATTGATGCTCCAGACGGGAAAGTTGAGGCGTTCACTTCGTGGAAGAGTTACAGGCAATAATAGTGTTACATGGACAAGTAGTGAGCCATACGCCAATATACACAATCAAGGAGGAACGATAACAGTAAGCGCAAAGATGAAACGCTTCTTTTGGGCTAAATATTACGAGTTGGGCGGAAAGATTAAGTATAAGAAAAAAGGAGGAATGAGCAAAGCAAGTATCAGAGTATCTAAAGAGGCAGAGTTCTACCGAGCATTGGCACTTAAAAAGGTTGGCAGTAAAATAATAATGCCACAACGACAATTCATTGGCGACCACCCACGAGTAAAAGAGTGTGTAAAAGAGTGTTCAGATGCACTGCTTAAAGAGTTTTTAAACGATATTAAAAAAGAGTTTAAGTAGTTGTTTGTTGTTAGTTTTTAGTTGTTATAGACAAAGATGCAAACACAATTAACAGATTAAAGATTATGAGGAAACAGTTATATAAATTTATTGAAGAGAGATTAAACGAGTTAGGAGATATTAAGCATATCGATATTTGGAATAATCAGCTTACATACCCTGAGGAAGAGCAGGTATTTGATACCCCTGCAGTATTTGTGGAGTTTGCTCCTATTAAATGGGACTTGCTCGGCAGAGGTGCAAGAGAGGCAGATGTTACATTTGTACTGCACGTTGCAACCGATAGCAGAGAGGATAAATGGAGTGATAATATAGAGGTGTTTGACCTGTTGGATAAGATTAGCGGTGCATTGATAGGGCAATATAACGATGAAGGTATTAACGCCATTACTCCTGGAGAGAGTATAACTGATAGCGACTTTGGAGAGTTGATGCACAACCAAGAGAGTTTTATCTGCCACGTTATAGACCTTTCAATGGCTCTTAACAGCAGAGCACCTGCACCCAATAAAATAAAAATCTCACTCGTTTAATAATGCTATAATAGCAAGGGGTGCATCTCACCTTTGCCGAATATCGGCACTGACCCCCTTAACGGAACAGCCCCGAGCATAATGCCCGAGGCTGTTTTTTTATTGAGGGGGAATTGATTAACTTTGCGGTTATGACAGATATTGAAGTTGATAACCAAAAATTAGATTTAACATTAAGACTCTTTGCTGATGCAACAGGAGGTTCTATCAGTAAGGATATTCTTTTTATGCCTCGAACAGTCCCTGAGGACTACGAAGAGGTTATTTTTCATCTTACCAGAGAGGGCTATCTTCGTGAGAGCAAATATAACTTTACAATAACACACAAAGGTAGAGCCTTTATAAATAAAGGCGGTTTTACGGAGCAATACAGAAGAGAGAAAAGAGACCGATATATGCGTATATCCTCGTTCGTTATCAGTATTATTGCTTGCATTGCTGCCATTATCTCCTGTATCTTTACATTCCTCAAGTAACGAGACTATAAAATTGTGTAAATACCAATTTTTAAGATTGTTTTTAACTTTTTTCCCTTCCATATTGTTATATATTTAAAATAAGTTGTATATTTGTATAGGAAATTGGTATTGGTATTGCAGTTGCGGGCCTTATGAGCTCACGGATACAAATATCAATTTCCTTTTTTTAAACAGTAAAATTGTTCAAATCCGGCTTTGTGATGTTCAGTTTTAATTAACCATTTTATACCTCTATATATTCCGCAATATTCTATATATTCACAAACGCCCCTGCTTTTCTTTGCTGCAATATTCTTTTGTGCTTTTCTATCGCTCATATCTTTGTTTTCTCCAAGAACACTTATTCGTGGATTTCTAAGGAGATGAGGGTTATTCCAAAAATATATAGCAGCTTCCAATTCTTCAGTAGTGAAGCAATGACGAAGCAAGCGATTTCTCGTTTTTTTTGATTTAAGTAAATTTTTAGTTAGAATATTCTCAAACTTAACCTTGGTGTTACTTAGAGGCATAGATTCTTCAGCCCTTTTACGCCCTTCAATAATAGCTAAATGAGATATATTTGTACAACTTCTACACTTTTCACTTTTAGGATTATACGATAGTAAAAGTTTACGACTACAGTTTCCACACCCTTTAGGCAAATATGGGTGCTTTGGTGGGAATACCTTGCCTGTTTTGCCGGGATTAAAGCGAAATATCTTTTGTTTTGGTAGTGAGGTTGCATGTTCTCCCACACTGCAAGCTGCATCGCTATCACTTACGGGGTATTTACCTTTGCGAACTTGCACCACGGTACAACGGCAACGCCAGCCGAGAGGTGGCAGGTAACTGTCCCAAAACTTATCATCTATTGGCAGGGTTGTGTTGTTGAGTGCTGCGTGTTCCTCTCTCACTCGCTCATCACCCGCTGTTCGGTACTGCAACAGGTAGCGGTCGCCCATCTCTTCCCAATCTTTCCACTTAACAGCCATTTGGGTACTCTGCACTGCAAATTCATACTCTGCTGCCAAGTATGAGCGGTTATAGGTGTTGTCAATCTTCTTAACATCGCGGTAAAATTGCTCAAAACTCTTGAAGCCTCCCGTTGATGAGCGGAGCAGTGCCGATGCTTGACGCATTTCGTGATAGGTTTTGAACCCCGAAAATATATAGGTATTGTTCAACAATGATTGTGTAAGTTCTGCGGGGATCTCTTCGGTAATTGATCCATTGACACCCTCAGAGAGTACACGATAGGTCTCGTTTATTAAATCCTTTACAGGCTTGTCATCAATCTCATATCCTCGCTTTGAGTGAAGCCATTTAACCACCCTGTCCCAAACGGAGTGGTCAAATCCTGAATCTTTATCGGCAAGGCGTATGAGATTGTCAGAGCCGTAGAGTTCTGCAAGAGCATTATCCATACCCTTGTAGTATAGCAACAGAGTATTATCCTTTGGGCGTTCTGTTGCTCCCGCCCTTAGTCGAAAAAATTCTCTTTCTTGCCGATGATTGGAATATTGTATTTGTCGGCAAAATATTTGGGATCTATCTCGTAACCTCCGTTGAGAATCATCTGCTCGATGTTTATTTGCTCTTGTGGGGTAAACTCTACCGCATCGTCCCAATCAAAGCGACAACCCTCTACGGGGAAACCTTTACCAACCATAAAAGGCAACAGGCGGTTATTAACCACATCGCGTACCATATCGGCATCGCTGTCGATAATATTCTTGAATACTTCAAGGTGCACCTCACTTTGAGATAGAGAGGAGCCCGAATCGATTGTCATAGTTTGAGCGAGAATACCCTTTGATATTTCGCTATTGGCTCTGTCTATACGGCGGTCATATACATTATAAGCATCGGTTCGTGAAGTCTCTTTAAATTCAATGTCGGTACCGTCCGGGAATAGTCCCCACGCCTCTGCCGCCATATCGGCAAGCATACGCTCCATTTTATCAATCTCTTCAGCATCTCGGCTGGTTGTTTTACCAATACGCACAGGCATACCGAACATCTCGCCCCAACTGTCCCAAAATGCGAGCATGTTCTTTTTGCTTATACAAGGAGGAGCACATTTTAGAAGCAAACCTAAATCGTTAGGTTTACCAACCTCTATACACCATGCAGCATAATCTCCCTCTCTGTACGATATACCTCTCCGCCAATCATCGCTTCTGTCTTTAATAATAACACCATATTCAGGGATAACATGGTAGCGGTTAATAATATCTACACTCGCAAATCTCATATTGCCATATTGAGGTTTAACTACATCACCCATTTGTATAAGAGAGTGACCATAGTAACGGCTCTCAAGTGCCAAACGAATAAATTCTTTGAACCACTCGGTCTCAAATAGTTCTGTAATCTCCTGTTTCTCCTCTCCGCTCTTTGTATCGCGTAAGCGGAATGCCTTTTTGGTTACAAATCCTGTGCGTTGAGTTATACAACCTGTAAGGTGCATATCAACCATAATATCATCGTAAATATCAAGTAGGGCATTTCGTTTGGGGTTATCGTGAGATATGGCCATCTGCCAAGCCCTACGCCAGTCGCCCATATCTTTTGCAGTCAGGAAGCGTGTTTGGTTTACCAACTCAACGACTATACTTTTTAATTTTTCTCTCCCTTCGGCTGATTTCATTGCCTTAACCATTTCGGGGGTATATTTAGAATCTCTCTTTGCCATAATATTACCAATAGTAGTTGTTTTTCTTTTGTCCGCCTGTCCTTACTGTTCCGCCAATTTGCTCTCCTTTATCGTTAGTGATAGTTGGCAGTTCGGGTGATGATTTACCGTTCTGAACCTTTACGCACCAATCAATGGCGGCATTATATCGGGTTTCTCTTATCTCAAACCCTATCTTCTTGGGCAACCACGCCACAAGATGATAGAGTATAATATCAGTTGTGTACATCACAAGCAGAGCATTACGATCGTTGCCTTGCATAGAGAATGCTTTTTGCATATCGTACCTGCTACGCAAGTACGATGATATTTCCTCTATGGCGTATGCTTCTGCTCTTGTTTTATTCTCTTCGCTTGATTGAGATATTACAGATAGTGCGTTACTATCGCATACCTGCATAAAATCCTCTTCTGTTATGAACTTCATAGTTGTTAGTTTTTAGTTGTTAGAATTACCATGCACTTTTGGGCTTTGAGCGTCTGCCCATACGGGGAGTGAAAGCCATTGAACGCTCTTGCTTTTTGAGCATCCATATTGCCCCCTCCAAAGCATCGGGGGCATCATCGTGAGCCTTGCTGCCTCTTTGGAACATCAGTAGTTGCTCTTCAAGAACTTTCATTCCCGGTGCAGAGCGTTCTGCTTCGTTGAATATTACCTCTCCTCGTTGGAACAGAGGTTGCATAGCCTCAATACGGGCAAACTTTTCAGGTTTTTTACGAGCATCGCCTGTAATGGGTATCTGTTTGCCTGTTTCTGTTCCTGCTTTGTAAAACTCGTCCATCATAAGATCCTGAATGAAGTTACTCTCCATGTAATAGCGACATGGCGTATCACCCACATACTCCTCAATAGCGTAATGCCAACCTATCATCTCCGAGACCTTTGTTTGGTCAGCATACGCCTTGATGACGTGAAATGCTCCCTGTTTGGTTATACCCACAAGCATTGTAGCCTTAAAGTCGTTTTTGGTGCTGCTCTTAAAAGAGGGGTCGGTATATACGACAATACCTTTATACTCTCGTAGTGGCAGCATCTTGCCATATTGGATATATTTACGTTCAAAGATGGCTCCCTCCATAATGGGGTTGTTCATGTACTCCTTTTGGAAGCGTCGTTCGCCCATCTCGACACGCAAAGAACTAATTTCCTCAAGAGTATAGTTCTCTTTCCAAGTTGGAGAGCCTTTGGCGTTAAGAGCATTTACGCGAGTGTGGAAGAAGTGTGGACGCTCGGCAATCTCGGCAAGAATAGATGTTTGAGATATGCGGTTGCCAACAAGAACAAACCTGCCTCTACCCATTGCCATAGTACCAAGTAAAGCGGTCAAACACCAATCGACAGCCTCGCTTACGCGTCTTGGGTTGCGACACATCTCGTCATCGTCAATGTCGTCTATTGATATGTAATTAACCCTTATACCACGTTTTTTAATGCCTCGAGGAGATTGCCCGCGACCGAGAGCAATAAACATATCCCCTACTGATGTTACAAACTCTCCGTCTGTCCATAGTCCGTCAGTTTTTTGAGCCCCGAAATCATTAATGTAAAGTTCGTTGCCTGCCAACTCTGCCTGAAGATCGGACAATAGACGTTTAGCGGCATCTCCACTCTTTGATACGAGTACCATAACCATAGGTGTAGCCTCACGCTGTATTTTCAACCACATAGGTATCATCAGCGAGATATGCGAACTCTTTGCGTGTCCTCGCGCCCATTCAAATACACATCTTGCACGAGAGTTCTCTTTGATATACTCTGCCGCTTCTATTTGAAATTTGCCGCATTTGCTTGATGCAAGGTGCGGAAAATAGGTCTCAACGAAGTAGGCATAACTCTCTCTTGCCTTTGCTATGCGTTTTTGCTTCTCTGCCTCATTGCCTTTGGGTATAACGGAGGTTATGTTTTTAATCTCCTGCAAGTGCTGAAGATAACGCTCCATTGCCTGTTTGGCTTTTTTGTTTTCAGTCATAATTAAAGTTGTTAGTTGTTTGTTGTTAGTTGTTAGCGACATAGTTTCTAAAAACTGAAAACTAACAACTAAAAACTCATCTAATTAAGTTCATTTTCGGTTATGTGCTCGATATACCCGCGGTGCAGATTGGTTATGGTATCCACAAGTTCGGGGGTTAGATTTGAATCTGTTTTACTTCTCTCCACAATCCAGCGGTCAAGAGCAATGATTACATCTATCACCGTAGCCCTTGTTACTGTGTTCGCTATGCGTTCTGCCGCTTTCATAATCTTACACAGATTGTCGCTACACTTTGTAATACTGTCAATATCGGCATTACCACTTTCAATGTTTGAGATGATTAACTCGCTCATCTTTTTTGCTGCTTGCATCATCATATTTGCAAGTGTCAAAGTAGAGGTGTTTTGGTCTTGTCGCTGTTGTTCCCACCCCTCTTTGTTCGCCCATCGGCTTACTGTTACTTCGCTGGAACCGATTGTTTTTGCTATTGCCTTTTGACTTTCACCACTCATAAAGAGGCGAAAAGCATAACCCTTTCGGATTTCGATCTCTTTTTTTGTCATTGTATTTAGTTTTAGTTATTGGTTAGTTTTTAGTTTATAGCCTCAAAAACTATTATATCAATTGCAAAATTCTCTCTTAATACCTTAATAATAAAAAATATATATCAGGTTGGTGTATCTTTTTGCCCACCTATTGTGGAATATGCAATTTTGCTTTCGGAAACAACAAAAAACAGGAATAATGAACGAAGTAGTAATAAGCACATCGGCAGTCAATTCGTATGGCTTCCGAGTATTAACAGAGGGTATTGACACTTCGCAATATGAACGTAACCCTATATTGCTGTGGATGCACAATCGCCCTATGCGAGGGACAAAAGATGAGGTTTTACCTCTTGGAAGAGTTGAGAACTTACGTAAAGAGGGCGATAAACTTATCGGTTCTCTTGTATTCGATTCAGCCGATGATTTTGCCAAACAGATTGAGAGCAAATGGCAGAATGGTATAATTAAAATGGTATCGGCAGGATTGGAAGTTATAAGTACTGATGAGAGCCCCGAACTTATGTTGCCCGGTCAAACAGGAACGACCATAACCAAAAGTAAACTTAAAGAGGTATCTGTTGTGGACATTGGTGCTAACGATGAGGCTCTTGCCCTATATCACAAAGGAGAAATGTTGTTGCTAAATGATGGCAACCACAAAAACATAGATTTTCTAACAATTAAAAACAGTCAAACACAAATGAAAAAGATTGCAATTCAACTCGGTTTGGCAGAAGGTGCAACCGAGAGTGAGATTCTTGCTCAAGTAGTAGGAATACAAAACGAAAACAAAACACTAAAAGATGCGGCAGAAAAGGCACGCAAAGAGGCTATCGTAAATCTTGTGACAACAGCACAAGAGGCAGGGAAATTTGGAGCCGACAAAAAAGACCACTTTGTCAAGTTAGGTATGGAGGCAGGATTTGAGACTCTTAAAACAACATTGGAGTGTATGCACACACCCTCAAAACCCTCTGACTTTATCAATCCTAACAGTGGAGATAAGAAATGGGAGACATTGAGTGATGTACCCACAGAGGAACTTGCCAATCTTAAAGAGAACAACCCTCAAGAGTATGCACGCCTCTACCAAAAAGAGTATGGGATTGCTCTTTAATTGAATTAGTAAAACAACTTTTAAAAACATTTTAAAACCTTTTTGAACAATGAAAAGAATGAAATTTGTAAAAGCAATTTTGGCAACCCTATTAACTATGTTTATTGGTGCCGTTGCCGCAGTGATTATTGGAGTATCTCCCATATTGGGAAGTATCGGTTTTGTAGCAGCTTCTGTTGTTACCTCATTCATAGGTGGCGGAGTGGCCATGTCAGGTTTGTATCCCGAGATATGGACAGGTGAGATGATTAAGGCTTTCCGTAACTCTTTGGAGAGTTTAGGGTGGTATAAAAAGATTCGTGGAGTGGATAACTTGGTAGGCAAAAACAATACTCTTAATTTTGCCGATCTTGGAGGAGACCCTACCGTATTGATTAATAACACAACTTATCCGATAGGCGTTGAGACTCTCGAAGATGCAAATAAAGCCATAACACTTGATAAATACCAAACCAAAGCAACCAAGATAACTGATGATGAGTTGCGAGGAGTTGGTTATGATAAGTTCGGCAGCGTACTTGAGCGCCACCGCGAGGCTATTGATGCAAGTAAATATGCTAAAGCTATTCACGCACTTGCTCCTACTGACCACGCACAAAAACACCCTGTAATCCTTACCACAGGAGCAACAGCAACAGAGGGTGGTCGTAAAAAAATCACTCGTGCTGATATTCTTGCACTTAAAGCGAGTTTCGACAAATTGAAAGTTCCCGTACAAGGTCGTGTACTTGTATTATGTTCTGACCACGTGAACGACCTTTTGAGTGAGGATCAAAAATTTGCCGAGCAGTTCTATAACTACTCAACAGGTAAAATTGCCAACCTATATGGTTTTGAGGTGTATGAGTTTGCTGATGCTCCTTACTATACTGTATCAACCAAGAAAAAGGTTGCTTTCGGTACTTCAATCTCTGCAAACGACCGTTACGCATCTGTGGCATTCTATGCTCCTCGTGCAGTACGTGCCGATGGTGAGACTAAAACTTACCTTCAAGATGCAAAAACATCTCCAACAACTCAGGAGAATCTTGTAAACTTCCGTCACTATTCAATATGCTTGCCTCTTCGTAACGAGGCGATAGGTGCTATTGTTAGCGACATCGTAACAGCGTAAACCGTTTTGATTTGATTAGATAGTATGCGCGCGATAGATGAGATTATAGTTCACTGTACAGCAACTCCAGAGGGTAGAAATATATCTGTTGAGGATATAACCCGATGGCACATTGATAGAGGATTTACAACAATAGGCTATCATTATGTAGTGTTGCTTGACGGAACTATTGAGAGAGGACGCCCGGAGGAGCAAGCCGGTGCCCACTGTAAGGGTCATAACAGCCGAAGCATAGGAGTTGCCTATGTTGGTGGTTGCGACAAGGCAATGCGTCCAAAGGACACCCGCACAACTCCCCAACGCGCCTCTCTCCGTCATCTATTAAAAGAATTAAAGGCAAAGTACCCCAAAGCGACAATACATGGGCATAATGAATTTGCCAATAAGGTGTGCCCGTCGTTTGATGTTAAGAAAATGATTAAAGAGATATGGCCATGAACGATATAATACATTTGGTAATAGATGTCCTGCTTTCAGGCGGTGTACTTGTTTCATTGGTTACTCTTCGCTCAACATTGATGAAAAGCAAGAGCGAAGCTCGTAAAAGCAAAAACGAGGCAGATCAGGCAGGAGTAGAGACTGAAGAGAAGGCATCAAAATTGATAATGCAGTATATTGTCGAGCCTCTTAAAAGTGAAATCAATGGACTACGCAAAGATGTTCGCCGCCTTAACAGGGCTATTGACAAAGTCAAAGATTGTAAGTTTAATGATAATTGCCCTGTGCGTCGTGAGTTGCAGGACATACAAACCGCAAGTGATAACGACAAATGACAGTATCTCCATTAGGGAGATTGTCAGAGACAGCATAATAACCATTCCGCCCGACAGCGCCTGGCTTAAGGCTTGGCTCGAGTGTGATTCGTCAGGCAATGTGTTACTGCAACAATTGGAGCAAAGGAATGGAGAGAAGATTAAGGCGACCTACACGCTTGAGCGTGATACTTCGGGAGCAACAATATTGTATCTCTCATCTGTAATTGAGGCTCAACGTCTGGAACTCGAATTAAAAGAGAAAGAGATTGCCCGGCTTAAGACCAATACAGTGCTTGTTGAGGCACCGATACCTCCCTTCAAACGCTTTTTGATGTGGACAGGTGGCATTGCTTTAATTTTTGTAGGAGCATATATCTTTATAAAACTTCGCTAAAAACTAACAACTAAAACTATATAATATGTTACCAAGAGTAAAAATTAATTTTGAGAATGGAGCGTTAGGCTCTGTAGCACCTTCGGAAGATGGTGTGATAGGTTTGATTGTTACAGGCTATGCCGTAACTAAATTTTTCGAACTTGATAAACCTTACCTCTTGACTTCTTATGCCGACTTAATTAAGTTGAATATAACAAGTGAGGTGAATGATCCAAATAAACTAATTGATAAATGTGTAAGAGAGATATATGATGAAGCTCCTAATGGTACAAAAGTATGGCTGATGGGTGTATCTAATATAACTTCCCTTACTGATATGTGCGACAAAAATGGTATAGCAAAGGATCTGCTTATTACTGCTCGTGGAGCAATTAATATTCTTGTGATTAAGTGTGAGGCAGATGATACCATTGCCACAACTGCAGGTATTGACACTCTTTTACCTGATGCAATAAATAAGGCTCAGGCTCTTGTTGAATGGGCAACAACAGATTTATTTGCTCCTTGCATGGTATTACTTGAAGGCAGAGGTTATGCAGGCAATGCTTCGCAACTTGCTCCATTGAGTGAGAGAGGAGACAACAGAGTTGCTGTTGTTATAGGAGATAGTGAGGCTGACAGCAAAGGTGCTGCGGTTGGATTGCTTGCAGGTCGTTTGGCTGCCATTCCCGTACAACGCAGTTGTGCAAGAGTTAAAGATGGTGCTATTGCATCTACTGAGATGTATATTGCAGGAGTACTCGCAGAGAACGGAGATCCCGATATTATCCACGATAAGGGTTACATTGTCCCTCGTACATTCGTAGGCAAGGCAGGGTATTTTTGGAGTGATGACAAACTTGCCACCGCTGCAACAGATGACTATGCTTTAATTCCTCGCAGAAGGGTTATAGATAAGGCATACCGTATTGCTTACCAAACTTTGACAAACGAGCTTAACGATGAGATACCTGTAACAAGCGAGGGTAAAATTCCTTTGACTATCTGTAAATCTATTCAGGATAAGGTAGAGACTGCCATTATCTCTACTATGGGTGCAGATGGCAACCTTGGCAGCGATCCGTCAGATGCTAATGATACTGGTGTGGTTTGTTACATCGACCCCGACCAAAATATCGTAGCAGAATCAAAATATGAAGTATCGTTGAAGATTCGTCCTTTCGGCTATGCTAAATATATTGATGTTAAACTCGGATTTCAAACTACAAATCAATAATAAATTAAAAAAGTAAAGAGATATGTTTGACTCAAGACAATATGATTGGAGTGATATTACCGTAGTTCTCGGCGGTAAAGACCTAACAGGTATCAGAGGTATTAAATATACCGAGAAACAAGAGAAAGAGGTTATCTATGGCAAAGGTGCTATGCCTATGAGCATACAAAAAGGTAATCGCTCAATTGAGGGAGAGATAACCCTATTGCAAAGCGAATTAGAGGTGCTTATCCTTAACTCTCCTACACGCTCTATTTTGGACCTACAAGTAAATGCGGTTGTAAACTACGGTAATCCTACATCAGGAGATGTGCCTATTACCGACATTATACAAGGTATTCAATTTACCGAAGAGCCAAAAGAGATGAAGCAAGGAGATAAGTTTATGGAGGTAACTCTGCCATTTATCGCTCTTCGCAAAAAAAATATGATTGCTTAATCTAAATTAGGAATTAGGAATGAGGAATTAGGATCTGATTCCTTATTCCTAACATTAAATGACTTATTAAATAACACTTAAACAGTAATTAAAATGGAAAAAGTAACTCAAGAACAAATTAACGAATGGAAAGCCAAACATGGCGAGATTGTCAAAATAACAGTTAAAGATGAGGTAAACGGCGATAAGGTTTGCTATCTGCATAAACCTACTCGCAAAACATTAAGTTATGCCTCTGTTGCAGGTAAAAACGACGCATTAAAATTTAATGAGATTGTATTGCGTGATTGCTGGTTGGCAGGAGACGAAGAGATAAAAACCGACGATACATTGTTTATCAGTGCCTCGGCTAAACTTGCCGACCTTATAGAAGTTAAGGAGGCAGAACTGGAAAAGTTGTAGAGGCTGCCGAGGTTAATCCTAAGGATATGTTGCGTATAGTTAACGCTCAATTGCGTTACTATATGCACATTCCAAACCCTGACAGCCTTTCAGATGAGGAGTGGGCAGCTCGTTTTAGAGAGTTGGAATTTATCAGAAGAGAAGAAGCAAAGGCGAATAGGGGTTAATTCCAAAAGTCCCAACGATTTAATGGTGCTGGGAAATGAATCCAAGTTAGGTCGTCTTTGAATTTATATCTTTTTTTATTCATAGCCCTTTTTGCTTTTTCCTCCTTTTGCTTTTCTTTATTAAGTTGAACTTTGTGGTCAAGTTCTTCTTTACTCATTTTACCTGTAGCAAGAAGATAACCATTATAGATAAAAGCAACAACAAAAATAGTAATGTATAATGCTATTATACCTACAATAATCCAGAATATGGTTGTTATAACTATCATACTGCAAATATAACAAAAAGATTTAAATAATAAAATATTATGGACAAAACTTTAGAATTTACAATAAATCTTGCGGGAAATGTCTACACTGGGATAGCATCGCTTGACTCAGCGATGAAAAAACTAAACATTACTTCCGAACATACAACATCTTTGTTTAATAAGATTGGAAGTAAAGCAATTAGTTTAGATGCTATGATGAATATTGCTCGTACTGCCATTGATAAAGTTTCAGGAGCCATAGGTAAGATAGTTGATGTAGGAAGTGAGACAGAGCTTCAGAAGTTGGATATGACAACCTTGATGAAAGGTAATGAAGCTGCAGCAGATGCCCTATTTAAAAAGATTGCTAAATATGGCAAAGATACAGTATATGATAAGACTTCTCTCCTTGATGCACAAAAAACAATGATGCAATTTGGCATTGAGGGAGAGAGTGCTTTTTCGATGCTAAAAAAGATAGGAGACATCTCTATGGGTGATGCCAATAAGATGCAATCTCTATCTCTTGCTTTTGCCCAAACATCAAGTACAGGTAAACTGACGGGGCAGGACCTTATGCAGATGATTAATGCAGGTTTTAACCCTTTGTCTGTTATAAGCGAAAAGACAGGTAAGAGTATGACAACTCTTAAAGATGAGATGAGCAAAGGTGCAATATCTGCCGAAATGGTGGCTCAAGCATTCTCATGGGCAACCGAAGAGGGAGGACTATTCTATCAGGGAGCAGAAAAGGCAGGTAATTCAACATCTGGGCGAATAAATCAACTCAAAGATACATTCGATGAGTTTCTGGTGTCTGTATTTAATAAACTTCAACCTCTTATTGATACCTGTGTTGAATTTGCCACTGGTTTTCTTGAATCTATTCCCGGCATACTTACAAGTATAGGTTCTGCTTTTTCGGGTATATGGGATTTCCTAACTGAATTTGCACCAATTCTTATAGGTATAGCAGCAGCAATTACAATATTAACTATTGCCTGTAATTTGCAAACCGCTTCCCTTATGCTTCAAGAGGTTTGGCTGAATATACTTATAGCAAAAGAGATGGTTTGGAATACCATTACAAAAGTTTGTGCAGCTACCCAAGCAATATGGAATGCAGTAATGAAAGCTAATCCAATTGCCCTAATTATATCTGGAATTGTCATTCTTATTGGAGTAATTACTTGGCTATGCTCTAAAATAACAGGTTGGGGAAGTTTGTGGGATGGAGTCTGGGGATTTATAAAAAACGGATTCTTTGCTTATGTGACAAGCATAAAGTTGCAGTGGACAACAATGATAAACGGGCTTATGATGGGTCTTGACGCTATAAAACTTGGTTGGTATAAATTCAAAGAAGCTTGCGGACTTGGAGACAGTACCGAGAACCAGGCAATGATAAACCAAATTAACGGAGATATAGATGCCAGAAAAAAAGCAATCGCAGATGGAGCAAAAGAGGTTGCTGATTATGCTCTAAAAGCAAAGGACTCTCTCGCTAATATAGAGATGGGGTGGAAAGGTAAAGAAGAGACCGAAGAGAAACAGGAGACTCTTGGCACTAATGATCAATTGCAGAATCTTGTTACAAATGGTAATGGTACAGATGGTACTAAACCAAGCACTACTCAAAATAGTTCGGCAAATGTATCTTCGGGCGGAACACGTAACACCCAGATAACTATCAATCTTGGTAAGATGATAGAGAATATCGTGTTTAATGGTGGATATGCAGAAAATAAGCAAGCAATGACTCGCGAGATTGAAGAGGCTGTTGCCCGTATATTATATATGGCAACAACCACTGCTTAATGTTTTATTGTATTATCGGAATAATCATTTTTGTTGAGATACTGTGCATTATCGTTGGATGGAACTGCAGTACCTGATGTACCGAATGACGGGACTGAGTGTGTATGACTATTATATGAGTTTATAAGATTGTTTAAAACATCTATAACCTTATTTATTTTATCCGTTAATTCATCTATATTGATTATAGCTCCATTTTCGCCTCCGTTGATAATCAGACTATCTATTTTAGGCATCTCCAACTCTGCTATTTGTGTATATGCAACAACAACCATTTGGCGGAGAGTTCCACCCGACAAGTCTGCCATAAGCACCTTACTGCCTATTTTGGGTTTAATCTTTATATTGTTGCTATCTCCGTCATCAGTGGCAATGCATAATACATCGGTAAGGGTTAAGGTCTCGTTTATCTTGACAGAACAGGTTGTGCCGTTTGCCTCTGTTACCTCTCCAACTACATAGCAATCGTCATTGATGTTGCGCCCTGCTATGCTCTGTATGCTCTCTTTTATTCTGCTTAAGTTATTCATATTATGACAATCTTTTGCCGAGAGATATTTTTCGTTTACCTCCCGATGGTGAATACTCAATATCTACTGCAGTTACATAATAGGTGCCGTTCTTAAACTCCTCTTCGGGGTCTATAAGTTCTACCTTATATCCTGTATCGCAGAAAGGTACAAGCCAACCTGTAAAACTGCCTTCGTAGCCTGTGTAAATATTTAAATTTAAAGTCTCCTTTGCTACTATTTTTAAACTTTCGTTATTGCTAATAAAAGGTAGTTTTTTTGTTATCTTATCCCCTCCTGGTGCACCCTCTATAACTTTAATCTCTTTGCCTGCACTATCTTTGGCTGTTACTTCTACAAGTAATTTGCGTTCATCTTCTCTTTTATATATTAGGTCTAATCCGTCAGCATCAATATTCTTTGAGAAGTCATATTTGGCTCGACCAAAATCTCCATAGAATTGAGGGTATATACATAATGTTTTATCCTTAATAAAAATATTTGGTTTTGCTTCGTCCTGAATCTTCTTTAAAACATCGTATGCCGTTGCTTTATGAATGGTGAATTTGTCGTAAGAGAAATCATATTTGCAATCGACACTTAATGAGATATTATGTTGCTTGACAACAGCAGCTACACACTTTTTTAGAAGTTGCTCTACCGTAGGAGATTTTATCTCCTCGTCATTCATGGGAACACGAAAGAGGTATATATCATCTTCACACTCTATTTTGACACCCTCCGATGTTGTTTGAACGCTCTTTAAATATCCTTTAAACTCTGTTTTAAGGTTGTCATCACTGTTATAACCGAGTTGTATATGTACGCTATCGCCAACCTTTAATTGCTTAATATCTTTAAGAGGCTTGTTATATATCGTTGCGGGCATTGATATTGTGGCAGTGTCGCATAGGTTCTCGACACTTTTGCGTATCTCCACCTTGTCAAGGCGGCGGATATGTATATTGCCTATTCTTATATCGTGTATCAATTTCAGCATAGAATTAAACTTTATTTTGTTATATTTGTCTTAATAAAAAAATTAATCAATTATGAAAAGATTATTACTTATTCTTTCAATTTTCACCTCTTTATCATTATTTGCAAAAGGTAAATTTGTTTATTTACCTGATGGGAATGCTGTATATATAGATGGCGAAGAGATATATCCCATGGCAGCCAAAGTAAAGATTGTAGAATCATTCCCTGATTTAAAGGTTCAGGTGGTAAACTCATTCCCTGACGTAAAGATTAAGATAATCAATGAACGTCCCGACAGAGGTTGCGAATGGCAGATTGTAGAATCTTTCCCAGACTATAAAATACAATTCGTTGAGTCATTCCCAGATATAAAAGTTCAATTTGTAAACTCATTCCCGGGAGTACCTCACCCCTCCAATAAATAGGAGGGGTCATCGGCGTATGCGTTAAATGAGAATGTTTGATTTTCCATTCCTTTGGTAAATGGGAAATTGTAATCCTCTATGGCTATATGGTTAATCTTATAAGCCTTGTTTAGTATCTCGTTTACAATCTTAACGCTGCCGGAATATTCCAATACCTCACGCAAATTGGCAATATATTGGTTTAACTCGTTTGCATCATTGGCAAGTATTACCCCTGCTACTGATATTCTGTAATCATCTTTGCTCCAAAACTCTTTTATAGAGGTTGATGTTCTGCCTTTTGCTACATATCGGCGAGTGATAATATTTTTACAACTTACAGATATAACGGGGTCAAATGGTAGGTAAAAGTCATTGCCTTCCACACTTAAAACTGTCGGGCATTGAAACATATAATCTCCCGCCTCAAACCCTGTACTTTGCGTAATTTCTCCATTCGCTTTAGGCACTACGGGATTCCACTTTACAGGGATAACAGGAGGCATTGCCAATCCCAAAGCATTTTGAGCCATTACGGCAAAGTTTGTTTTATCTTGAACAAACCTGATGGGCGTTGTTACCGCTTGATATATATCTTGTTTTTCCATGACCTAACTTATTATAAAATTAATTCCTATTCCCATATAACCGATACCTCCGTTATCCTCATCGATTGGGGAGAGTAATCTGTTGCTAATATCTGTTGCGGGACTTATTTTGCTTGTTTTGTAGTGATTTGTAATGCTCTTATTTGCGATAATGCTATCGGGTAATACAATTTCTCCATCTGCTACATCAAAAGGTAATTTGTTGTTTGCCTGTGCAATGTCGAAAGCATACTCGGCAGAGCCGTATTGCTCAAGTGCAATATCGTAATAGGTTTGTCGTGATTTAACTTTCATAGCCTCCTGTTATGTTAATGGTGTTATTGTTTATTGCCAACTCTTTTACTTTTATTCCATCAATGGCCAACCCCTCTACTATACGCCACTGCCAATCAAGCATATTGTCATCATTAACCATATCCGATATCCCTATGCCGAGTAATGGATGTTCCTTACTTTCGCCCTGTTGCAGAGCCAAAAGTAACATCTCGTTTTGCTCTAAGGTGTCGCCTATCTCTATTCCTGATGCCCCAACTTGTATGAAGCCATAAGCATTAATTGTAATACCTGTACGTTTCATTGAAAATTAATTTTACTCTGCAAAATTCTCTATTAATACATTAATTATAAAAAATATATATCAGGTTGGTAGAACTTTTTGCAGAGCAGACGCAAACAATGCAATTTTGCCAACGAAATAGAGTTGCTAACAACTAAAAACTTAATAAAATGGCAAGAACAATAGACCAAATTAAAGAGAGTATTACAAGCGAATATCTCGCCCAACGAGAGGTGCAAATAAAGTATGGCATCACTCCCGGTACAAAATGGGAAGATGCCTTCTCGAAAGTCTCAATTGAAAACATTATTTTCTATGTAGTGGCTTCGGCTCTCTATGTCGTTGAGAGATTATTAGATACTCACATAGATAAAGTTAATGCTATGCTCGATGAGCGTATGCCTCACACCCTGCGTTGGTATAGAGATAAAACAATGGCTTTTATCTATGGTGCTCCACTTATAACCGATAGCGACAAATTCGATACTTCAAATTGGAGTGAGCAAGATATTGAAAATGGCAAAGTTGTAAAATTTGCTTCTGCTACGGAAAACCCCCAAACTTCGCAGATAGATATAAAAGTTGCAACAGAAGGTAATACCGGGCGTGAACCGCTCAGTTCTGAACAATGCTCTAAACTTGCTACCTACCTTAACCGCATAAAAGATGCAGGCGTTGCAATAAATATAATCAACAAAAAGCCTTCAGAGATAAGCGTTAAATTAGATGTAACTTATGATGGTTTACTTGATGAAGAAAATGTAAAAGCTGAAATAGAAACAGCCGTAAAAGATTATGTGGAGAACCTGCCTTTTAATGGAGAATACACAAACTCGGGATTGGTTGATGCAGTGCAGTCTGTGATTGGAGTGATAGACTGCACTGCATCTGCCTCAGAAATAAAAGATGGCGGTACAGCTCCTATATCTGCCCGTAATACTCCTGCCGCAGGGTATTATAAATGTATAACCCCAACAATCTCAACGCTCGCACGATGAAAGATAAATATTTACGCATAATGCTTATTCTAACCCCTGCCATACTTCGACGAGGCATACTTATATGTATTTATAGGGCAATAGCCGAAGCAATAAAAGGCTTACATGAAAGATATGAAAATTTCAAAGCGGATGTTGAATTAAAGTTGAGTTATTCCGGGCAAGTATATTCTCTCGTAAAATTGATAAAGGATAAAACCTCTATACTCTGCGAGATTATAGATATGAACGAAAGTAAAGCTATACTCTTGTATCGAGAGAATGATAACGGAGAGGTTGAGCAGGTTATACTTACCGAAAAAGATGCTGAGTATTTAATCTATAAAGAGGGGGTGTCGGAATTAGTAGGTAATGGTTTTGCTGTAATAATATCCAAATCAGACTCTGAATATGTAAATAAAGTGTGTGAATTGATAGACAAATACAAATTAGCAGGTAAACGGTATAAAGTAATATATAAAGATTAATACAATGAGGACAGTTGGAAATTTTTTAAGTAAAGAGAGTTATCCGCTCGATAGCAATACTCTTGCAAGATTACAAGATAACGATACATTGCTTGCAATGCTCGGTGCCATTGCCGGGGATAAAATAATATTGGCTGGCGGGGAGATTTCGGATAATACTCATGGTACAGGCTATGCATATATTAAAACTGACGCTTACCCCAATGGTGAGGTATTACAGTTTGAAGCAGGGCAAAACGATGGCTTTTTAAAGGTTGAAGCCGTAAATGAAAGCGTAATAGCCGTAGGCGAAAGTGGAACAGAACAAGCAGTATATGAAGCAGCATATACCGAGAGGAAACTTGTTGTATGTTCTGAGGGAGATGACGGTGCTATTCCTTGGGATGACTTCACCCCGCTTATGGGAAAAACTAATGTAGAACTTAAGCAGGCATTGGATAACGCATTACGCCAAATAGCCCTATTAAACAATCCTGTCGGTGGTATAATTATATGGCCGGGCGGAGATGGCAGTGACATACCTGACGGTTATTTGCTATGCAATGGCGCAGAATATAAGCAATCAGATTATCCCTCTCTATATGACGTAATCGGCACTGCTTACAATTCTGCATCTGATTATTTAAATCAAACCCAAACCACCCAATCCGGATACTTCAGAGTTCCTGACCTCAGAGGTCGTTTTATTGTGGGGCAACTTCCGGGAGATGAGAGTTCCGAAGGGAACTTCGCCAATAAAGGTGCTACCGGTGGTGAAAAGGAGCATACACTTACAGTAGAGGAGATGCCGAGCCATACGCACCGATTCTCATATTATGGGCATCAAAATGGGAATAATAAAATCGATCATGGTAATGATTATACTCTTGATGGTTGGCTTACGGGGAATACAGGCTCTGTTGGAGGGGATCAATCCCATAATAATTTACCTCCATATTATGTGTTAAGTTATATCATTAAAGCAAGATAATTATGACCAAAGCAGAATTAAAACAGAAATTCAGGGCTGGGCAATATCCGACAGAAAATGATTTTGCGGAGTTAATAGATATGATTCTAACCCCAACTGCTGAAATACCTCAAAAGAATATTATAGGACTATTATCTGCTCTTCAAGGGAAATATAACAAAGAGCGAGGAGAGAGTTTAGAAGCATCAATTGAAAATTTGGTAAATAACCTTAATGCCGAGATAACCCGAGCGAAACAAGTTGAGTCTGAGAAAGCTAATAGCGCAGACATCATAAATAGTCTGTTCAAAGGCACTTTATATCTAAACAACAATAGTGATGCTATATATAAAGATGCGGCACTTACAGATATAGATAATCAACATGATGCAGATAGCGCTGGTATTTGGATTATTCGAGGCAACTCTGTTGTCGGTATCATGTCAAGAGGATGGAATGAAGCAACCATATACCCTCATAATGCTCGTTATTTAATACATTGGGTATGGAGTGAAGAGCGAGGCCAATGGGTGAGATCTGAAATTGCAAAATCTTATACTATTACCGAAGCAGAACGCAATAAATGGAACAATGTTATAACAAATCTCTCTACCGAGACCACGCGAGCTCAAAATGCAGAATCCGCTTTGCAAAAGAGTATCAATGCCGAAAAGTCGCGAGCCGAAGAGGCAGAAGCAACACTATCATCATCAATAAAAGGTGTTGCAGATAATGCGACAGAAACCTTTGCCACTAAAACTGCATTAAGCGAAGAGAACAAACGTGCCGTTGGTGCAGAACAGATATTACAAAAGGCAATTACCGCCGAGACCACGCGAGCTCAAAATGCAGAGACAGCATTGCGAAATAATATAGATAAAGAGAAGACAAGAGCCACACAGGCAGAGAATGCATTGGCTCAAAGTATAGAAACTGTTGCAGAGTCAGCATTAGAAACCTTTGCGACAAAAGAACAACTAACAGCAGAGAATAAGCGTGCAACAGAGGTAGAACAAACATTGCAAAAGAATATCACAGCCGAAACCACGCGAGCCCAGAATGCAGAGACAGCATTACAAGGAGAGGTTGACTCCCTAAAAATCGGTTCTATTAACACTATGCAAGAGGGAGCACAGGTAGTAACAGATGCAACAAGTGGAAAGTTTGGATTATTACTTACTTCAAGAGCAGGGAACATCGATAATTGGAGACAACGCTTAATAACATTTACAGGGATATTAGAGCGTCGTTGGGATAGGACAATAGGGAATATGGGAGGTAATTGGAGTCCTATATGGAATACCGTTCTTGAATGGGATAAAATAACCACTTTTGGATCTGATGTAAGCAATAATACTCTTACACTTACAGGTAGTAATATGGCAGATGATACAACAGCTATCATTATGCAACAAGCAACAGTATATAATAACACTTTAATTTTATAAATATGGGTAATATAACAAAAATTAATGTCGCAGGGCAAACTTACGACATACAAGATGAGAGAGTTAAACAAATCATTGCAGACATTGAAACAATCAATGGGAAAATAACAGGTTTGGCAACATTAAATGATATATCAGACGCTGATTCTTTATCAGTACTATATTCGAGTTGCATATACAACATAAAAGGCAAAGCCTTATTGATATTTGAAAATTCAGGTGCTGCTATCGGGACAATGAAACAAACTCTAATTCAAGGAGGGAAGGTGTTATATCGATACAATATCAAACAAGCAGCAACCTCTATGGACTCTACCTATTGGAGTGAGTGGCAAGAGAATTCTGTTAAGACAATTGAATGGGAAGAAAACTCCAATATGAATAATTTTAAAGATAGTGGTATATATGTATGCGAAAATGGTATTAGAACCAATACTGCAGACAATTTGCCAATAGCCAACAGTGGAAGTGCTCATAACTTCTCATTTGTGTTACAAGTTGCAGCGAGCAATGATGTAGAGCATCCAGCTGTAGGTCAAACTTTATATTTAACCAATAGATATGGTGGTGAAACAAAACAGTACATACGAACATACATATTAGAAGGCTGGACAGGATGGCGTGAGGTAACAGGGACGCTAACTCTTGGTAACGGAGGTATGGTTGATGAAGAAACTCTTAATTCTACAACCGAATGGGGAGACTACAATGGTGTGTTGTTCGATGTCGCTTGGATGAAAGATAAAAGTATTGTGTTGAGTAATATTGCTAATGCCTTAACGGCCTTAAGCGGAGCATCAACCGTAAGTAGTGAAGAGGTGAGAAAATCCCTTAATCATATATACGATACAGGTAATGGTGATGGAGCAGGAGCTTTTAGAAGCAACCTCTTTGGATGTTTATTCAAAATGAGAGTTTATGATAATTCAAATGTATTATCAGGGATAGATACATATTTTGGAGAGGTGGCAACTCAGTTGAGACAATATGTTGGCAGACGTGTAGTACAAGAAATAGATGTTATACCGTTTACCATTCTGCCTATGGAAATGGCAATGTACTGGGGTTATCAACCACGAACAATAAGACGTTTTGGAATATATCAAACTGACGGTTCTGTAAAATGGAGTAACTTCTATGAAGCAGACGGAAGTGAAAGTATTTTACAGATAGAAATGACCAAATTTACTTACAGATAATTTATGGTTATGGGGGAATAAAAAAAGCCCCCAACCTAAAATGTACTCTCACCTACATTTAATAACGACGCTATAAAAGCACGGTCGGGGGGCAATAACCTTTTGACTGCTTTTATAGCGTTATTTTTTTATGTGTGTAGGTGAGATGTACAAAAGTAAATAAATTAGGTGTTATGACAATATATGAAGTGTTAAAATTATATAGAGGGTCGTTAAATATACTTTATGAGATTGGAGTGAACCCTGAAGACTATCGATATATAGATATGTATGAGGAGTATGTAAGATTACGCAATCGAGGTGAGAAAACAACCTATATAGTCGCTGAATTGAGCTCTAAATACGATGTAAGTGAACGGAATATATATGCCGTTATCTCGCGGTTTAAATCCGACTGCAAGCCTTTTGCAGTTGAATGATTAGACAATATTATATAGGTAGTAGAATCGCAATCTATTTTTGCGGTATGAAACAACGAAATAAATACTATGCAATAATATCAAGGATATTGGCATATGGTAATAAACAACGCAACAAGAAAGGTGATATAATATATCTGCTTAATGAAGTATTAACTCTAACTCCAGCTGATCTGCTCGAGATATTTGAGGGACACAATCTCGCTCGTAAGAAATTAAGAAATGAGTTGCAACTATTCATGGCTGGTGAACGAGAAATTGAAAAATACAGGGAGTGTGGTATTAACTGGTAGGACTACTGTGGCTCTATTCTTATCAATAGTTATCCAACCTATTTTGAAAAGTTACCGCCACTGATAGAGAAGATAAATAAGGAACAACGCAACAGCAAGAATTATGTATTGTTCCTTGGGGCAACAGGAGAAGAGACGAACCAAGCCCCCTGCTTGAGTCTTGTGCAATTCCAAATAGATAATGGAGAACTTGTCATCAGTGCATATCAACGCAGCTCTGATGCCAATCTCGGACTTCCTGCAGATATTTACCACCTCTATTTGATTAGCAGACAAATTAATCTGCCACTAAAAAGCATTACGCTATTTCTCGGCAATGTTCATATCTACAACAATAATATAGAGGCTTCAAAAAGTCTTATAGAGGGTAATAACAATATAAAATTTGAACTCAATGTGTAAGAAGGTGTACAACTCTGCTCCTTTGCCTTTTATGGGGCAGAAACGAAGATTTGTCAAAGACTTCAAAAAGGTCTTGAAATCAACATCAGGAATAACAACAATTGTAGATTTGTTTGGTGGCAGTGGTTTACTATCTCACGTAGCAAAAAGTGTTCTACCACATATAAGAGTTGTTTACAACGATTATGACGGCTATTCTGAAAGGATTAATAATATTGCCACCACAAATAAAATAATTGCGAAAATACGTCAATTATTAAAGTCTGTGCCAACAGACAAAAAAGTTCCAGAAAATATAAGAGTAGAAATCTTGAAATTGCTTGAAGCGTATGATAAAGCAGGATATGTTGATTATCTCACAATAGGCTCATCAATTCTATTTAGTGGCAAATGGGTAAACTCATTAGCGGAATTAAGCAAACAAACGATGTATAACTGTTGCAGAACAACAGATTATTGTGCTGACGGATATTTAGAAGGCTTGGAAATAGTATGCAAGGACTATAAAGAGTTATTCAAGGAGTATAGGGATAATAAAGAGGTCTTATTCCTTGTTGATCCTCCTTACCTCTCAACAGAAGTTGGAGCTTACAAGTGCTATTGGAAATTGAGCGATTATCTTGATGTATTAAATGTTATAGAGAAAAGCAAATATATCTACTTTACGAGCAATAAATCTCAAGTAATAGAATTGTGCCAATGGATAGCTAAAAATCCCGATTTTGGAGACCCATTTAACGGAGCAGAGATTCACACTCAAACCTCTAATATCAACTATCAATCAGGTTATGTAGATATAATGCTTGTCAAAAAATGACATTCAAAACAAATTTAAAAGGTGTTTAATTGAGATTTAAGCCTCATTTAAACACCTTTTTTATTATCTTTGTCCGAGCGAAAAAATGTACAATTCAATTTAAAAAGTTGTACAATTCGTTTTTGCGATTATATATGCATGTAATTTATCTATGAATGTATGAAATAGAGCATACAAACAAAAAAGAGGCTATGTCAAAACGACACAGCCTCTTTGCTATCTATTAATATTAGTTTCTAACAACTAAGGTGCGAAGCACCGTACAACTAAAAACTAACAACTTTTTTATTTCTCATCTTTTCGAGGTGCACGTGGAGCACGAGGTGCTCTTTGTGGACGCTCCTCCCAACCTTCGGGTTTGGGTTGAAGTGCTTTCATTGACAAACGGAATTTACCTGTTTTCTTATCTATCTCAACAAGTTTAACAGTTACTTCGTCACCCTCTTTGATGCCCGACTCTTCCATTGTCTCCAAGCGTTTGTACGCAATCTCAGAGATGTGTAACAATCCGTCTTTTCCGGGCATAAACTCAACAAATGCACCAAATGCAAGTATTGATTTTACTTTTCCTGTATAGGTCTCGCCCTCCTCAGGTATTGCTACTATTCCTTTAATGCGAGCAAGTGCTGCATCAATTGCATCGCGGTTTGATGCTGCAATCTCAACACATCCGCCCTCTTCTACCTCTTCAATTGTAACAACTGCACCAGACTCCTCTTGTATGCCTTGTATTATCTTACCACCGGGGCCGATAACTGCACCTATCATATCTTTTGGTATAAGAAGTGTCTCAATGCGTGGTGCGTGAGGTTTGAAGTCCTCGCGTGGCTCAGGTATTGTATCAAGAATCTTGCCAAGAATGTGCATACGTCCGTCATGTGCTTGCATCAAGGCTTTCTCAAGAATTTCGTATGGTAGTCCGTCAACTTTGATATCCATTTGTGTTGCAGTGATACCATCTTTTGTACCTGTCACCTTAAAGTCCATATCTCCCAAGTGGTCCTCATCACCAAGAATATCTGAAAGGACTGCATATTTTTGGTTGTCAGTAATCAATCCCATTGCAATTCCTGATACTGGTTTTTTGATTTTCACACCAGCATCCATCAATGCAAGTGTTCCAGCACATACGGTTGCCATTGATGACGATCCGTTTGACTCAAGGATGTCTGATACTACACGAACTGTGTATGGGTAGTCGGCAGGAATCATCCCTTTTAATGCACGACATGCCAAGTTTCCGTGTCCTACCTCACGGCGACCTACACCGCGTGAAGCTTTAGCCTCTCCTGTTGAGAATGGAGGGAAGTTATAGTGTAACAAGAAGCGTTGGTGTGATTGATCAAGAACATCATCAACTATCTTCTCATCAAGTTTTGTTCCAAGTGTAACTGTTGTTAATGATTGAGTTTCACCGCGAGTAAAGACTGCTGATCCGTGAGGTCCTGGAAGGTAATCTACCTCGCACCAGATAGGTCGGATTTGTGTTGTCTCACGTCCGTCAAGACGTTTTCCTTCATCAAGGATACAACGGCGCATTGCCTCTTTCTCTACATCGTGGTAGTAGCGTTTTACCAACGACTCTTTCTCGGCACGCTCCTCTTCGGTCATTGCCTCCAAGTACTCGTTTACAACAGCCTCAAATGCCTCGCCACGTGCGTGTTTGTTTGCGTTTCCTGATGCTGCAATAGCGTATGCTTTGTCATAACATTTCTCGCGAACATCTTTGCGAAGTTCCTCATCATTTACCTCGTGGCAATATGTACGTTTTACTGTTGTTCCGCACATCTCAGACAACTCTAATTGTGCTTGACATTGTACTTTTATTGCATCGTGAGCAAATTTAAGAGCATTCAAAAGGTCTAACTCTGAAACCTCATCCATCTCTCCCTCAACCATCATAATGTTCTCCATGGTAGCACCCACCATCAAGTCCATATCTGCTTTTGCCAACTCATCGTATGTTGGGTTAATTTTGAACTCTCCGCCGATACGTGCAACACGAACTTCTGAGATTGGTCCGTTGAATGGTATATCTGATACTGCAAGTGCAGCAGATGCTGCTAATCCTGCAAGAGCATCGGGTATATCTTTTCCGTCAGCCGAGAACATTACAATATTCACATAAACCTCAGCGTGGTAATCATCGGGGAATAGTGGACGTAATGCACGGTCAACAAGACGCGATGTTAATATCTCATAATCTGACGCTCTTCCCTCACGTTTTGTAAAACCTCCTGGGAAACGTCCGATTGACGCAAATTTCTCTTTATACTCTACTTGCAAAGGCATAAAATCTACACCCTCATTTGCATCTTTGGCAGCACACACTGTTGCCAAAAGCATGGTATTTCCCATGCGAACCTCAACAGCTCCGTCAGCTTGTTTTGCCAACTTTCCTGTTTCGATGGTGATTACTCGTCCATCACCTAAATCGATTGTCTTCTTAATCGGATTAATCATAATTTCTTTACTTTTTCCAAAATTTGAACAAAGATAACCAAATTTATTTGTTAAATGAAGTTTGGAAGGACTTTTTTTAATAAAGTTATACTGCAAACTTTTTATTGCAAACTTTTTATTTATACTTACTATCTCGACAAAAAGCATCTCTATCTAAAAAATAAAAGGGAACTCCCGCTCCCTTTTATCCTATTTTATAGATTTTCAAGATTATTGATTCTTTGGTATAAGAACATATCCTCTGTCTGTTCCATAATGTTGACTTCCGTCTTTTTTATACAATATGGTTATTCTATGATGACCTCCATCAATATTTGTAAATTCAACTAAGTCATATCCATCTATTGAAGTATTGGATGATTGTCTTCCTGAAGTTGTATGTTTAACAGATGATGACGATGAACTTGTACTTGAAATAGACCTATCAAGTTGACT
The DNA here is from genome assembly GCA_015061035.1 of Bacteroidales bacterium. Taxonomy (GTDB): domain Bacteria; phylum Bacteroidota; class Bacteroidia; order Bacteroidales; family G3-4614; genus Caccoplasma_A. The sequence continues at coordinate 2,378 of SUXK01000001.1, read as the reverse complement.
TACCATAACATAATCATAAGTTGATTCAGCGTTACTTCTTACATAAATTTGGAAAGTTTCGTAACCCTCTATGTCGATATACATATATGCTGATGCATTATCTATCTGATAGTTACTATAACTTTCATACACCCCATCATATTCTGAATAATTAGGATTTGATATTGAAGATAATCTCCATTGATTATTAAGGAGTACCGAATAAGTTCCTTTATTTTCTTTAAACTTAGCTGTAAGTTTTAAATCCTTATCTACTTCAAATATATATTCTAATTGCTTTGACACTCTTATAGTTCCATCATACCAACCATCAAATACGTATCCTTCTTCTGCTTCTGCTTTAAATATAACATACTCTCCTTGTGGAATAATTTGTTCATTAGTAGAGCCATTTAATGTAGCACTTCCTCCTACTGAACTCTCTACCGAGATTTTAAATGTAGGTTTAAATTTGGCAGTCATAAATATATTTTCTTCTACTTTGACCTTATACTCCAAGTCACCAGAAACATAATATCCATTATTATACCATCCTGCGAATACGTAACCTTCGCTCGCTTTTGCTTTAAATGTAGCAAACTCTCCTTCTACGATAATTTGCTCATCACTAGAGTTATTTACGGTTGCTGTTCCACCTCTAATTGGATCTACTACAACTTCAACCTCAAATAAACGTTTAAATTTAGCTGTAAACGATAAGTCAGTGGTTAGATTTTGGAATGTATATGTTAATTCGCTTGACAACTTATAAGAGCCATTATACCAACCATCAAATACGTATCCATCATTTACCTCTACCTTAAATGTTGCTGAAGCTCCTTCTTTAACTTGAATTGATTTTGAACTAATCTCATTAATAGTTACTTGTCCACCTGATGACCAATTTGATTTTATGCTAACATTATATAGAGGCAAGAACTTAGCCTGAATGTAATCTATATCTTTATCAACATTATTAATGGTGTATGATAACTCAGTTGATAATTTTTCAGTTCCTTTATACCAACCTTCAAACACATATCCATTGTTAGGCTCAGAGACTAATACTACGTCTTCACCTTTGGGTATGTATTGAACTCCTGTCAATCCATTGATTGTTACGCTTCCTGCTTTTTCAAGATTTATTTCAACGTAAGCTGCGATATAATTCACTTTTTTATATTTTGCTGTTAAAGAGATATTATCTTCAACAACAACTGAATATTTACTATCTCTACTTACTCTCTCATCTCCATTATACCATCCATCAAACATGTATATATTGGGATCATCACCTTTCTTTTGAGCAACCAATGCAGTTTCAAATACAGCCTTCTTTCCTTCTCGTAATGTAATCTCTTCTGTAGATTTATTTACTGTTGCTTCAGCAATTGCAGAATTATCGGAATTTGATTTAACTGTAAAATATTCTGCTGGTGTTAATGCTAAACGAAAACCTATAACTGCATCTGATGTTTTTCTTAATGAAACTCGACAGTCTTCTTCTTTAGTTAAATATGATCCACCTAAGACATTATATTCTTCAGAGTACTCTGCAACGTTTCCTGCCATATCATACAAACTCAACTCATTTGTTGCTTTCTTACCTACAGGATGCAATTTATTGTCTGAGTTCTCAAGATACCATGCTACTAAATCGACTTCATTAGCTCCAGGATAACTATTCTTTAATGTTTGTTTTCCTCCTCGAGCTGCATATTCCCACTCATCGCTTGTTGGCAAACGATAATCCTCTCCTAAAATCATATTTAAACGATTTAAGAAGGGTGAAACGCTTGTTGAGTTTTTTACATAAATAGGATATGAATCTCCTAAACCTACCTCTTCTGTAAGAGTGGAAGCATCCCACTCATAGGGTGTCATATCTTCTCCTAAATAATTTTTTCCCTCATAATCCATTACATAGTTCCAAAGTCCTTGAGTTACCTCATATCGTCCTATATAATAGTTTTTCATAAAAACTCGCTCTAATTGTCTATCATCTGATGTTGCATTTGCATTAAAATTAGGCAAATAAAAATCAGTTGCTTGGGCTCCTAAATAGAAGTATTGCTCTCCTTCTATATATACGAGTTCATCATTTGTTACTTCATCAAATATATCTTCTGTAATAACAGATCCGATATTTACCTCTTTTGATGTATCAGTTATCTCTCCACTCTTGTATATATTATCTTCACTACAAGAGAATGTACCTAAAACTACAACTAATAGCAATAGTGATAGCGATAAATTCAATATTTTTTTCATATTCCTAAAATCCGCAACTATCATCCAATACACGATTAAGGGTAGATTTATGAGTCGTTAGTAGCAGCTTTCAGTAAAAAGCAACAGCACAACATCAATATGTAGCCACCATCCCCTTACCCCACGAT
>SUXK01000005.1 GCA_015061035.1 Bacteroidales bacterium | reverse complement strand
TTGCTTGTTTTCTTTTTGCAACACTAAGATAAGTGAAAATTCTGACATGGCAAAATCCTGGGCAACTTTTTGTTGCTCAGGAACTTATAAATAAAGTTAAATTATAGTGTTGCGGAATTAAGGATATTATTATTCTATTGTTTTTATGTTTATAATCATTTTGTCATTTACATACCCCTCTTCATCTATAATATACAAAACTTTCATAACTCCCCAGCCTTCATTATCTACTCCTATTAATATTATATCTCCAGTTTTAATATTCGAAATATAATTATTAGATATTGATGCTGAATATGCCGACTTTAAAGAAGTACTTGTTGCTTCGGCATAATTAAAAGAGTTATTAATTGCGAAACTTATTCTGCTTTCAATTTGACTTGTATTAAATTCTAATGGAAGGTAATCAATTTGCTGTAATTTTTCTTCATCGGTAAATTGTTTTAACCAAAAAGAGTTTAACTCATCATTTAATGTAAGTTGAGATCGTCTAATCGAGGTTTTTGTTTCAATATTTATTCCATCATTATACCCCGACAATGGACTATTCAACTCAATAGCACTCAGTTCCTTAAGATCAGAACCCAAAACATTATATATTAGAGCAAATCGGCACTTATTATCTAAATTATCTATTGCTTCAACATATATTTTTATTTCTGTATTTTCTTTTGAAACTTGTGGTACTTTATAATAATAAGTTTCGCTATATTTAGGGACATTGGGATTGATTCTATAATTTAATGTTTCCCCCTCTGTATCTAATGTATATATAGACAATTCCTTTATATAATCATTTATTGTAAATGTAGATATCTCAAATCGTATATTTGATGCTGCATATACATCTCCTTTTTTATCAGGAGATACCACAACAACTACACTTGAGGCATCATCTTCGTTCATACACGAAATCAATAATGGGAATACCAATAATATATAGAACAACTTCCTAATTTTCATATATTATCCACTATAATAAATTATGTCATTAATCTTGTCCCTTAAATTTATATGCTTTTACCACAGCCTTAATTGAGACTTGAGAACCAAGAAAAAGTCTTTCTTTTGTCATAGTCTGTGATATTGGCTGAAAGTATGTTGCTTCAGGGAACTTCTTTATAAGTTTTGATGTTGCCTTATTCAATGGACCAGATAACAAAGAACTTCCTATTTGACTGCATAGTTTTGCTTCTTGAATATTTGTTCTATCGTATTCTTCTCCATTTACTGTATCTATAACTCTTATAAAGCCAAGGTAGGTACGATACGTAACATCTATTTTTGACTCTCCTAAATAGTCAAGATCAGACATATCAATATTCAACTGAACTTGTCCTGGTGCATATGTCCTGCTTTTTGTGAGAGTTCCGCAACTTGATAGGACAAATAGCGTTAATATAAACGAAATATATAAAACCTTATTTCTCATGCGATTAAGTTTTTTATTATTAATTACTCGTTAGAAAAATCGTTTTAACAAAATTATCTTTTAAAGTAATATGTAAAGGTTACTCTAAATTGTTGTCCTACCTCTCCTTTTTTTGCCTTTAAGTCTGAATATATATCAGTATTGCTTTGAAATACTGCTGGATCTTTTGTATAATATATAGTTTTTTGTGAATCGGCATCAATCATCTCATGTTTATACTTTAAACATGTTTGGAATAAACCTGATATTCCATACTCAACACCTATTGCAAATGGGAGGTCTGCTATATATGCTTGTAATCCAACAAAAGCTCCTAAACCAATATCAAATGATGCTTTAGTTGTAGATTTTGATATATTAGCATCTAATGTTTTATCCGAATCTCTACTCCATCCTATTGGCATCTCCGCTCCCACATAAACATCTAATAGGTTTTTGGGGGTAAAATGATATGCAAATCCTGGATAGAAATAGTTTCTTGAATCAACACTTGAAGATGAATTTGGTTTCGAAGTTGTATCATCTATTAATTTATCTCCGCTTGCTTTTGTACTTTCTTTATAAAATTCAGCACCTAAACGGACCTCCATTCTATCTGTCGCCATATATTTAAAGTTTACTAATGGCAACGCTGTTACTTTTAAGCCTTTATCAAACCAGCCCTTAAACATATCTGATGTAAGGCCCATATAAATACCAAAATCTCCAGCCTCTACTCTATTCCCTCCTTTTATTTTTTTGGCAGATGGCTCAACTGTTGTTAATTGAGCATTCACTTGTGATGTTGAAAAGACTATCGCAACAATCACAAGCATAAAAATTTTAGCTAAATACCTCATAATAATTTATTGTTTTAATATTCCTACTCTTTAGATTTTCGGCGTCCTCTAGAATGCTTATAACATATATTAGATGATACAACTATTCCAATTGACAAATATAGTATATTTTTATAAATTTATGATAAAATTTATAAAAAAAATAAAAATTATATATTTTGATGCTTTTTCTATTTATATATGGATTACCGATGTATGATACCTACGGAATACATACAACACGAAAGCCTGTATCGGCATAACAATTATCTACCAAACAAGCATTCCTGATGGATATACGGCATAGCGTTGAGTAACTTGCATAACTACCACCTCGTAACGATTTTATATCTCCTTCGTATTTATAGGCATCTTCAAACGAAAAATCTTTATCCCAATCGCTACACCATTCATTTACGTTTCCTACCATATCGTAAAGACCTAACTCATTGGGGAGTTTCTCCCCTACGGGATGTGTTTTACCCTCAGAATTTGCTTCATACCATGCCACCTCATCCAGATTATCACTCCCCGAATATAGTGTTCCTTTACCCTTATTTCCGCCTCGTGCTGCAAACTCCCATTGTGCTTCGGTAGGCAGCATATACTTTTTACCTGTTAGGGCGCTTAATTTCTGACAGAACTCTTGTGCTTCGTACCAATTTATACTTTCAACTGGCAAATCTTCTTCATCTGAGTTCTTAAATTCACTTGGGTTATTGCCCATTACTGTTCTCCATTGTGACTGAGTTACAGGATATGCTCCTATAAAGTATGAATCAACAGATACTTGATGCGATGGCTTTTCATCGTCATAGGCATATATATCTTCTTCATCTGCTCCCATAGTAAAGGTTCCGCCCTCTACATATATCATCTTCATATTAAGGCCTTTTACACCCTCAACATAAAACTCTTTCTCTTTATTCTCTTGCATTGCCTTATTGAAAGTTATTTGTATACAGCAAACCCCAAATCTCTTTGGGGTTTGCTTCAGTTATTTGCAATCTTATTTTATCTCTCTGATTAACATTCCCGGCAGAAATTCGGCACGTCCCGAAACTTTTGTAAACGATGTTGCGGTTAAGTCTGAACCTAATGCATTCTCTTCGGTTGCCATATATCTGTTATCCCATATTTTACCTGGAATGGGTTTAATAACTCCTACCCTCTTGTATTCAGTCAGCCCCTCTTCAGTCATATACTTCTCCAACACCTCGTATCTTGAAGCGTCTGTTATTCCCTCTTTCATTCCTATCTTGGCTGTTATCTCGGGATCAACTGAATATATTGGTGTTTTAACCTTAAACTGCTCGTATGTACGTTGCAACTCAAGTACCGACTTATCTATTGAACGGGTACACACTTTGCGTATCATATCAATTGGCTCAAAAACTCCTGCGTATGAGGTTTCTCCACTATCAACCTTTTTTGAACCTACAAATTTTAGTTTAAAGGTTGTGTTATCTTCGTTAAAGGCTTTTGCCTTTTCGGGATTAACCTCTCCCTTAGAGATATAGTAGTCGGTATAGAATTTGTTTGCAACTTCATCGTTCCACTCTAATTGATATAGATATGAGGTTACTATTACCCTAAATCCTCGTATATCTTCTACAGCATCGCCAATTGTATTGGCTAAGTCAGATATGCTTGAACCAAAGAATGCTCCTAATACTGCTCCCAATCCTTTTACTATTCCTGAGGCTACTTTTGCCGATTTCTCTTTGTCAACATATCGTATATCGTTCACCAATACAAATGTGTTGTTTATGAGTTCCTCTCCTGCATCCTTTAGCATTGCCTCGCCTCTGATTGTTTGCTTTGACAACTCCACATCAAAATAGTCAGCATCATACAATCCTCTTTCCGATACTTTTTCTACATCACACTCTCCTGTTTCGCTATTGCGGTTAAACCACAATGCCACAACTCTTCGTGCAACGTTATTAGCCTCAAGAAATTTTGTAATATCTGCCTCTGACTCTTTTTTATCCAGCGATGAAATCAACTTTATGTTGAGGTCATGGTTATTGTATTTATCAGGTGTGGGCATTGATACAAATACATCACTTATCTCTGAGGTGTATTTTGCCTTATCGTGACTGATACAGATAGAGTATATTGAACTTCTTCTGTAATCTCCCTCTTTTTGTGCTAATGCAAATGTGGGCAAGAGTAGAGATAGTGCTATTGCAATATATATATTTCTCATTGTTGTAATTCTGAAATTAGTTTATAACTATTAATATGCCCACGATTCATTAGGCAACACATCGGTGATTGAACATTTGTTGGTGTTTTTATACAAATCCATTAAGCGAACATAACGCATTCCTAATGGTTTCATATCTTTTACATACACATTATCCAACAGATATTTTGCATCGGCTTGTACCGATAGTTCCAAAGGTACAACCACAACACCTGCTTTATCAACGCATCCCCACTTGTTATCTTCGGTCATAACCAAAGCATAATCTCCATCAAATGGCAATCCAAAAACAGGAACTGATGTATTAAGAATTACTTCAGCATCTCCGCTTTTGTTGATATAGACACTCTTGCCATCTTTATATGCGAATGCCAATCCATCTTTAAAGTCTCCTGCTTTTGTGTATTGGTTATCAAAGTACTCTTTTCCGTCTTCATCAATCCAGCAATACACATCTCCCACTTTGCTAACAAGAGCAAAACCATCGCTAAAATTTGCAATGTTATTATATGGGATAGAGTTTATCTTCTCTCCTTCAGGGTTAAGAATATAATTGAATTTTATAGGTTGACCTTCCTCAACAGGAGTTGTTGACACCAACGCTTTTGCATCATCAGTAATTTCAGATACTACCGAGAATTCAAAGTCTGATAGGATATTTCCTTTATCATCAACAAATGCCCACTTACCGTTTTGTTGAACAAATGCTCTTCCTTTATTGGCTTTTATAATAACACTTTCAAATTGTGGAGCAAAAATCTCTTGACCATCTTCTCCTATATATCCCCACATTACAGGAGATTTCTTACTCTCTTTTAAACCAACAGCCGCCATACCTCCTGAGAATGAGTATGCTCCATCGTATTTAAGTTCAGTAACTGCTTCTCCTTGTTTGTTTATATATCCATATTTATTATCATCTTTAACCCATGTAAGATTACCTGAAAACTGGTCGGCTATCTGATCATAGAATACTCCATTCAATAACTCTCCACTCTCTTTTATATAAGCATATTTGCGTTTACTATTTTGTACCCAAGATATTCCATCAACAAACCCTTTTCTTACAGAAAGATATTTTGGAGCAACTATCTCCTCTCCCAAAGTATTCAAATATCCCCAAAGACCTCCTACTACAGTTTTATCGGTCTGTTCTACTCCTCCCACATTTACCCAACATATTCCGTTGTCTTCAAATGTACTATGGGCAGAGTATTTTACTTCTGAGATTAATGCTCCCGAAATATTTATCAGTCCATACTTTTTGCCCGATTTTACCCACGCAGTATTTGTCTTATCAAAGAATCCTATCTCATCATACTTTGCTGGAAGCACTATCTCTCCAGCCTCATTGATATATCCCAACTTTCCTCCTGTCACTACTCCATCTTCAACCTTCCCTCCTGAATTTATTTGGGCTAATCCATATTTATTATAAGCACCAATATTGGCATATTTAAGAGGAACTATTACATTACCTAAGGTGTCAATTATTCCAAACTTCTGTTTTGATGAAACTTTAGCCTTTCCGTCAATAAACTCCTCCGCCGTTTCATACGTGGGTTCAATTACCACATTACCCTCTAAATCGGCATACCCCCATTTCCCTTTCTCATTTTCATATGGTTTTAAGTCAACAGCGCTTACTGAGAATGAAAGGGTTGATAATAATACCAATATTATATATATTTTCCTATTCATATATTCTGTCTTTTAAGGTTGGTGTAAATAGTAATATTAATCTCCAACTCCAAAAATGTTTGTAGTTACAGGTTGTTGTCCTTTTCCGTATGCCACTCCAATGTCGCGGATTGCATTGATTTTATTATTCTCAATATCAATCTCGGCAAGTATTAAACTATTCTCAAATGCCTTATCTTCACCTACAACCTTTTTCATTTCGTTGTATAGTTTTTGAGCCTCTGAGTAACATCCATACTCAGGATATATTTGTGATAGATATTGTGCTGCTTTTCTTGCCCCACTTGCATTTTGCTCCGCTACCCATGCCGCTTGTGCTGCTTGCAGGTTCTCGTTGCACTGTTCATCCATATATCTATCAAATATCTTTATAGCCACTTCAGTTGCTTGGTCGCCATATTTTGAGCAGTTAGGTATTGCCATAACAGTATATATGGCCTCCTCAAATTGTTTCATTGCCAACAAACGTTGTGCTTTTGCAATGATGTCGGCTCCGTTAGCATCGTAATAAGCAATTGCTTTTTGTTTTCCTTTTTTGAATAGAGCCATTAACTGAGGAGCGTTTGGTTTTAACTGTCTCAAAGCAGATATTTGTGCTTTGCTCTCGCTATTATCAACACCTTTTAATGGCAGTGTCTCTGAATAGAATATTGTTCCTGTATTTACATCGGTTAAATATAGGGTTAATTCAAAATCTAACGAATATCTTACAGGAGGCCCCGGTATAACATCTTTTGTCAAACATACCAACTTGGGGATTATTGCAAACGATGAGCCTTCACCAACTACAATATTCTCAAAGTTTGATGCTTGACTAACTCGCTTAACCAATAGGTCCTCTGCCGATTTTGTAAGTTGGCTCTCTTCGGGAGCAACTACTCTTATTGAAATGTCACAATCTTGCGCATAACCACTAAATGAAGTTAGTGATACCAACAATGCACATAATGATATTTTTATTTTGTGTATCATAATCTCTTTTATTTTATTTTTCGCCAATGATTAATACTGCCTCACCCAATCCTCGTGTTAGGACTTTTGAGGTTAAACTGTAAGGTGCTTGACGCAAATATTTTGATAGGTTGCGAACAAATGTTTCGGTATCCATCGCTCTTCCATTCTCTCTGAATAGAGGTATTCTTACTTGCGAGAAGTCGATATAGTTCTCTGTTCCATCAACTTTGCTATAACGATGCTCAACAGTGTTTTCCCACATCCAATCATCTATTATCTCGGTCAACTCCATGCCATCATACTCGCTCTCCAAATCAACTCCAGAACCGTTATCAAAGACTCTTACTCGTACTGTTACTTCGCGTCCGTTTGCAAACAAATCATCAAAATATGTTTGTAGGCGACTTGCAAAGTTATCCATATTCAAGACTATTGCCTCCTCCAATAACAATACTGTTTCGGCAGCCATTGATGGAGCCCCTGTTCCTTGTACTGCTGCTATCTGTTTATTGGTATAAGCATCTAAGGCTTGCAGATTGTATGTTATACTTCTTTTTGGACCTACTTGATTTACAGTCCAGTCAACCGATAGTATAATATCGGCTTTTGCAACTCTACGGATTTTATCTAATGGACTCTCTGCTATTTGAGAACCTGCTTTTGAGGTTATTAGTCGCTCTTCTGCTTCGCGTTGTTCAATTCCCGAAATTGTTGCCGACAAATCTTTTAGAGGAAATCCTCTATCTGCCATTAAAGCCCCAATTTTTGATATTACGTTTGTCAACTCTTTGTCACTCTTTACCGCTTTTTTATAATCGGGTATCTCCTCTTGTACTCCTTGATTATCGTACGAAATCATATACCCTTTATCGTTACACCACACATCACTTGGCATTACCATTAATTCTGGTTTCTTTGCTTGTGAAAAACAAAGAATTGTAACAAATACAAAACTTATTGATAATAATAACTTTTTCATATCTATTTTATTATTCCGTTTGACTTAAGATACTCTTTTAATTGAGGGCGATAAACTGTAACTACAATTCCAAATTTCTTTTGAAGTTTACTCAACTCTTTTGTTCGGTTTAAACGGCGACCGCCTTCATCATCAGTTACAAATTTTTTGTAATCACCATCTTCGCTAAAAAAGCGGTTAAAGAAATCTTCGTATTTCTCTCGTGCATTGGGAGCAAACACCAATGGTTTTGTATCGCATAGGTCATTACCTGATCTTATTCCTTTAAATATCACATCGTTTAATGCCGTTTTCATTGCTTGTTCCTTTGCATCTAATCGAGTTTTTCCTCCTCCCCAAGCAACTAATGTTTGAGAACCATCTAATGCTACACCTAAGCACTCTGTCTCATATGCTACATAAGTAGATGATGTTTTTTTGGCATACCCTATTGTTGCCACTGCAAATATTAATGCAGTTAAAAATAGTTTTTTCATATAATTGTGGTTTTTAGAATCCTGTTGATAATCCTCTTATTATTCCTGCTTTCTCTAAATCTTTACGCAAAGCGTCTTTTGAGATTATTGCAATTGTACCTACCTTATATTTTTTGCTAACCTTTATATACTCATAAGGTATGGCTGCCAATGTTACGTATGCGTCATATTGCTTATCTGCACCAAAGAAACTATTAAAGAAATCGGCATGTTGCTTTTCTGCCAACGGAGAGCCTGCTATGGGTTTAAAACTTTGGCACTCACCTGTTGCTGATACTCCTCTGAATAACGCTCCGTGTATTGCCGCCTTTTTCAGTTCATCAGGTGTTACCTTTTTGTTTGATGAATAGACCCAAACTTTTACCATATAGCAACCCTCTTTTGATGTTGCACCACCACACTCCAAGTCATACTCAAACATATCTGAAGCAAACGATACAAACGGAAACAAGAATGCTAATAGTAATCCTAATACAATCTTTTTCATAATTGATTTTTATTTTTTATGTTTCCTACTCTTTAGATTTTCGGAATCCTCTTTTTTTATACTTGATATTGCAAATATAGTTAATTTTCAAAAAAAGAGATTTTTTAATCACAAAAAATTTAATCTTATATTAAATAATATAAATTTGACAAAAAGATTGATATTAAAATAAGATTACAACATTACAACCAATAGGGTTACAACCGAGATTATTACCCAAAGGATAACACCCAAAAGAAGAGGCTTTACCCCTACCGCTTTTAATGCTGACACTGACAATCCACAACCAATTAAAAAGAGTGTTACGGTTAATAGTTTTTTGGCTATAAACACTATATTGGTTGTTATAATTTGGGGTAAAGCGAAGTATGTATTAATGAGCATTGCCACTACAAACCATATTATAAAGTATGGGATAGAGGCTTTACGCCCTTTGGTTTTAAATATAAATGCCGAGACAAATGCCAATGGTATTATCCACAAAGCCCTTGTTAGTTTTATTGTAGTTGCCACCTTTAAGGCTTCATCTCCGTATGCTGCTCCAGCCCCTACCACCGAACTTGTATCGTGAATGGCTATTGCCGCCCAAGTTCCAAACTGAACTTGAGAGAGGTCTAACGCTCTGCCTATGGGAGGAAATATAAATAGTGCTATGGCATTAAGTACAAATATGGTTATAAGAGCCAAAGAGGTATCGTTCTCATCGGCATCAATTACAGGTGCTACTGCTGCAATGGCACTACCACCACAGATTGCAGTTCCCGAAGATATTAAATAACTGTTTTTACGATTTATCTTTAGAAGTTTACCTAAAAATGCACCAAGTATCATTACCCCTATAACGGAGATTATGGTAAAAATCATTCCCTCCTTTCCTGCTTGTAACGATTGGTGCAAATTCATTCCAAAACCCAATCCCACAACTGAAATTTGGAGCAGATATTTTGATAACTTCTTTGTCAGTTTTGAATATGGTACACCTATTGTAAGGGATAGCAATATTCCTAAAAACAGAGCAATTGCTGGTGTTAAAAAAAATGATGCTACCAGAAGCAGTATAAATAATATTTTTGCTACGTTTTCTTTTTTCATTGTTATTCTTTTATTGTTTACGCAAAGTTAACTATAAAATAGTTTTTTGAGAAAATTTATTTACTTTTGTATCAAACAAAATTTATTATGACAAAGAACTACTCATACGAAATAGAGATTAAAGTGCGTGATTATGAGTGCGATGCTCAAGGTATTGTAAACAACGCAAATTATCAGCACTACTTTGAACATGCCCGACATGAGTTTTTAGAACACGTTGGATGCTCTTTTGGTGCAATGCGAGAGGCTGGTATTGAGCCTGTTGTTGCCCGTATTGAGATAAATTATAAAAATTCTCTTCGCGGTGGAGAGTTGTTTGTTTGCAAACTTTTTATGCGTAGAGAGGGTATTAGATTTGTCTTCTATCAAGATATTTTCAGAAAATCAGATGGAGTTTTGTGTGCCGAAGCAAAAGTTACAACAGTTTGTACACGAGAGGGCAAGATTATCAAAGGAGATGAACTTGTTGAGATGCTTGGCAATTATATTTCGGAATAGGCTAAATGGATTTAAGGGAGAGAAAGTTTTTTATTGCGCTTGCCAATATTAAAGGTATTGACTTTAAAATTGCAAAAGGATTAATTGAGAAGTATGGTACGGCAGAGGCTATATTCTCAACCGATGCTTTATCTCTTCAAAATGATGAAGGCGAAGAACAAGAGTTTCACCTTTTTAAAAAATCTTCAAAAGAGGAGGTTATGCTCTTTGCCGAGAAAGAGATTGACTTCATTGAAAAGCACAATATCTCCCTAATTGGGTTTAACTCACACAACTATCCAAAACGTCTTTTGAACTGCCACGATGCACCCATACTTTTATACTCTAAAGGCGACATCGATTTTAACTCTCAAAAATTTGTAAGCATTGTTGGCACTCGCAACGCCACTGAATATGGCAGAGATTGGTGTGAGAAGTTTGTATGCGAACTCGCAGAGATGTTCCCCGATGTTGTTATAGTGAGCGGATTGGCATACGGTATTGACATATGCGCCCATAGAGCAGCATTAGAGTGCGGACTGAGGACGGTTGCTGTTTTGGGCAATCCACTGAATAGTATTTACCCATCAACACATCGCAGCACAGCCAACAAGATTATTGATAATGGTGCATTGATTAGCGAATACTCTTCACAATCTCCTATGCTAAAAGTTAATTTTGTTGCTCGTAATAGAATTGTTGCAGGAATGAGTGATGCAACAGTTATTGTTGAATCAAAAGAGAAGGGAGGCTCTTTGATTACTGCATCGTTGGCAGCAGACTACTCTCGCGAGGTGTTTGCACTTCCCGGCAACGTTGACAGAGAGTCGTCAAAGGGATGCAATAATCTTATTCGCGACAATAAGGCTCAACTTATTACATCGGCAAAAGATATGACAAATGCTCTTGGGTGGGAGTGTTTGCTATCATCTAAGAAGGTACAAAATACTCTTTTCCCCGATTTTGATGAGACTGAACAGATTATTGTTGATATTATTACCGAGAAAAAAGAGATTGATATTAACTCTCTAAGTATTGCTTCGGGTATTGCAACCTCAAAACTTTTATCTACGCTTATGGGATTGGAATTTAAAGGGGTTATTAAGTCCTACCCGGGCAACAGATATAAGATTAGATAACCTCTCTCTCTTACCTCTCCTCAATATTTCTATCCCCAACATAAATTACACGATTTGCCATAGTATTTGTATATGTTGTATTATCGTGTGTAACAACTACGATTGTGGTTGATGGAGATAATTGTTGTAAGATTGCGTATAGTTTTTGCGTAAAAAAATTATCCAAATAAGATGTTGGCTCATCTAACACCAGCAGTGATGGATTAGAGATTATTGCTCGTGCAAACAGAGCCCTCTGAAATTGCCCTCCCGACACTTCACCTATGGGAGACGATTGCAAGTCAGCAAGTTGCATAACCCCAAGCATCTCACCTACTCTCTTTTCAGCCTCACTCTTTGTCAGATTTTTCTCTCCCATTAAGCCACTCTCCACCACCTCTCTTACCGAGATTGGAAAACGTAAATCTAAACTATTCTTTTGAGGGAGATACCCAACCCTCTCTTGGGCAAGAGTGGTGTATTGAAAATTCTTATCATAATATAGCACCTCGCCACTCGTTGGTTTTTGCAACCCTAACATTACTCTTATAAGAGATGTTTTTCCTCCACCATTCGCTCCCACCACAAGCATAAAGTCTCCCCTATTAAGAGTTAAATTTACACCTTTCAATATTGTTCTATTATCAAAAGTGAGGGTTATATCTTTTAGTTCAATATATTTGTCCTGATATTGCATGTGCTATCTGTTTTATCTCTTCAATAAAGTTATAAGCCAATGGATTTATTACAACAACCGAAGACTCTATCTCTTGAGCAAATGTTTTTACCTGCTCAGGAGTAAACTCATTTTGAATGAATACTGTTTTTACACCTTTTGCTTTGGCTTCTTCAATTACCTGTTGCATACGTTGAGGTGTCATCTCTTTACCATTCTCCTCAAGCGACAACTGTTGCAGGTCATAATCTCGTGCAAAATATGACAATGAGGGATGAAATATTGCAAATTGTCGGCATTTAGCAGTTGATAAAATTGAATCTACCTCCCGATCAAGAGCCTCTAACTGCAACATTAACTGCATATAGTTTGATGTGTAGTAGGAGAGATTCTTATTATCAAATTCCACAATAGCATTATACATATTTGTTGCCATTAGTTTTGCACCTTTGGGCGAAGTCCAATAGTGTGGATCAGAGTGAGAATGTTCCTCTCCACCGTGAGAACATTTAGAGGTTATAAAATCAAGTCCCTTTGATAAATCTATAACCTTTATATTTGAGGTATTCTTAACTATTGATGGTAAGGTTGTCTTTTCAAAACCCAACTCTCCCACTTTAAAATAGAGAGCAGAAGTTGTAATCTCTTTCATTTGGCGAGGGGTTGTGGCATACTCTTCGGGATTGCCTCCTTGAGGTATGGCACACACCACTTGAATTGAATCTCCAACTATCTTGTCGAGCAGATACTTTTGTGGCAATATTGTCACCGCCACTTGAGGGCGGTGATTACCTTTATCAGCAACACAACTCAATAATACAACTACTATTAAGGATAGAAATACTACCTTTGTTTTAAACATTCTTCTTCTCTTTTTCTGATAGATGTAATTATTAGATATGCCCCTGCCAAAACTATTATAGCAATTGAGGCAAACGCAATGGCTGTATTTACCTTCAGAGAGGTTGGCTCAAATTTAAACTCAATCTCATGCTCTCCTGCCGGAATACTCATTCCCCTTAATACATAGTTTACACGTGCCATTTGAGCAGGCTCTCCATCTATTGTTATCTGCCATCCCCATGGGAAGTATATCTCTGAGAATACTGCATATCCTCCGTTTTGAGAAACAGATTTATAGTTGAGTTTGTTCGGCTGATAGTGAGTTAAGTATATTGTATCGTCCTCACTCCTTTGAGGTATTTGAGCAGGTATTATATTTTTAAAATGAGAGTCTGCTATTGCTGTTCTCTTTTCATCAAAAGAGTTTAACGCCTCCATTTCGGCTTTTGCACCATCAACCCACTCTATCTCATCAACAAACCAAGCATTACCCATAGCATCGGGATTTAACATTGCAACAGCCTCGCCCGACTCTGATGCTGTTATAAAGTATTTGGTATTAAGCATATTTATAACAGAGATATTACCTTTGCTTAACTGATACTTTATAAGATCATCATATCTACGAAGTTTTGCCGCACTATATCCACCAATTGATTTGTGATGATATGAAGTTGTTGGATCGTTATATGTATCAACCGTCAAATTTAGTACTCTATAATTGGGATCTAAGTCTTTTAATATATCCCTATCGGCTTGAGTCATTTGGAAAGCACTCTTTACTTTGCGTTTTGGAACAAAGTTATCGCCATTCAAATAGCGTTTGTTTACTGGATACATATCCACTACAACTAATGCCAACATTGCAACTGCAAATAATTTTGTTGATATTTTCTTATTTATAAACAATAGCAATATTATGGCAGATAGTATCACAAAGAAGAATGTTCGCCACGCATCGGCCGTAAATATTGATTTACGCACCTCCTCTAATTCATCAAATATCATTTGATATTCGGGTTGAGAGAGAGCCATTTGTTGCTCTTGACTCGACAAAAAGTTAAAGAAAAGAGTTGGTATTACAGCAAACAAGAATGCAACTCCTGCTGTCAATGCTAATGGGAGATAGAATTTCCACATCTTCTCTTTTATTCTTTGAGGATTTTCAATTATCGCTTTTAGAGCAAGTACAGCCAATAGAGGTATTGCAAACTCAGCAACCACCAATATACTTGATACTGTACGGAACTTATCATATAGAGGCACATTATTTACAAACCATTCAGTCATTGGCATAAAGTTATGTCCCCACGAAAGAAGCAATGAAATGATTGATGCAACTATACACGCCCACTGTATAGGACCTTTTACCACAAAACAACCTATTAAGAAGAGGAACATTATTATTGCTCCTGCATATACAGGACCTGCGGTAAAGGGTTGATCACCCCAATAGTGATTCATCTGCCCCACATATTGTCTTAACGAAGGTTCTGCCTCTTTCATAGCATCCTTATCGGCTGAGATATATCCTGTTGCTCCACCTTTTGTATTTGGGATGAGTAGTGTCCAACTCTCATCTATACCGTAACTCCATTGGGTTATATAGTCAATGTTTAATCCGCCTCCTTCGCCCTCAGTTGCCGTCTCGGATGCAAGTTCCGACTTACCTCGCATTGTCTCTTTTGAGTATTCGTAAGTGTTGTATATACTTGGCAAGTTTGCACTAACAGCAAGAATGGCTGCAACCATTAGCGACAGAGTTGCTTTACCAAAACCGCTATACTCTTTCTGTTTTATTGCCTTACTTAAATAGCCTATAACCAAAGGAATTATAAACAAAAATGAGTAATAACTCATCTGTATATGGTTTGCATGTATCTGCAACATTCCAAAGAAGGCCGCAAGCAATGCTCCTTTTATATACTTACCACGATACGCCAATATTATTCCTGCAATTGTAGGTGGGATATAGGCAAGAGTAATGAATTTCCAGATATGTCCGGCCGCTATTATTATAAAGAAATAGGATGAAAAGGCGTATGCCAATGCTCCTAATAGCGAAATATACCACTTAACATTTAACACCATCAACAGGATAAAGAATCCTATTGCCATAATGTATATGTACGAAACAGGTATTGGCAGACCTAATGAATATATTTTCTCTATTACTTTTAAAACTTTATTGTTATCATATGAGGGTGATATTTGAAAGTTTGGCATTCCTCCAAATAGAGAGTTTGTCCAACGAGTTGTTTCACCTGTTGTCTTGTTGAATACTTTTGCCTCTTGCCCTATTGCTATTCCCTGTTGAGTATCACCTTGAAACAACACCTTCCCTTCAAAAATCTCGGGAGAGAAATATACAACCGATATAACAACTATTGTGAGAATAGAAATAATATAGGGTAACGATTTTTCAAAACATCTCTTCATATGATTCTATTTTAACTGTTTTTTATCAACTTTGAATTTATATATTTTACTGGTATCCAAGCAATCAGCACACCTATTGCAACTACTACCGCTACTACCAGCAGAACGTCACTCCATATAACTTTAACAGGATAATACTCTACTATAAAGTTTGCACCCATCTTAAGTATTCCCAAATGTTGCTGCATAAGAGAGAGTGCCAAACCTAACAGAACTCCTATTACGGCTCCTATAAATGAGATCAGAACTCCTTGGTTAAAGAATATTTTTGTGATAAAACTCTCTTTACTTCCTAAGTTATGGAGAGTTTTTATATTCTCTTTTTTATCTATTATCAGCATTGACACCGAGGCTATTATATTGAATGTAGATATAACCAATACAAATAAGAGCATAAAAAATGTTATCCATTTTTCAATTGCCATCATCGAAAATGCTTCTGATTTTTGCTCTATTCTATCTTTTACCACATACTCCTCGCCAAGTATATTTTGAACCTCTTTCTGTACCTCTCCAACATTTTGCTCATCTGTTACTTTTATCTCCAAAAGAGTTGCCTCAGTTGTGTAATCAAATAGTTGCTTTGCCACCTCTATTGGTACATACACAAATTTATTGTCACTTTCAGCCTGACTTATTGAAAAAACTCCCGAACAATAGACCTGACGTGTATTAAACGATGTTGATGGATTTATAAGGTTTACTTTTGCCTTACGTTTAGGAGCATACAGGTATATAGGGGAGAGAAAATGAGGAGCAACCATCAGCGTGTTTGAAATTCCAACTCCTATTACCGCATAGGGCAACGAATCGGCAAACATTGTCTCTCCGTCAAGCAATGCGTCATCAATATTGTTAACGCTTGAATAGTTTGCAGGAACACCCTTTATAACAACGGGTTGCTGTTTGTTACCATATACTGCAAGAGCATTGTCTTCTACAACCGAAGTAACAGCCTCAATCCCTTTAATCTCTGTAAGACGTTTAACCTCAGGGGCGGTTGTGTCTAATGTTTTACCAGTTTTTGCTCTAACCTCCAAGTGGGGGTCAATCTCAGAATATAGCGAAGATATTATCTCTTCAAATCCATTATATACCGACAAAGTACATATCATTGCCATTGTTGCAATTGCAACTCCACATACCGACACTATCGATACTGCATTTATGGCAGTGTGGGATTTTTTTGAAAAGAGATACCGTATCGCTATTTTCAGGGACAAGAACATTGTCTTATTTATTTAAGAGGGTGTCTATATTATCAATATAATCGAGCGAGTCATCAACAAAGAAAGTTAGTTCGGGTACTTTACGTAATTGATAACGCACTCTTCCTGCCAACTCATATCTGATACTCTTTGCATTATTATTTACAGCCTCCAATATCGCAGTTGCCTTCTCTGATGGGAAAACGCTTAAATACACTTTTGCCACACTCAAATCGGGACTTACCCTTACAATACTTACCGAGACCAATGTTCCTGGCATCTTTTTAGTCTCAGCCAAGAAAATATCTCCCAACTCTTTTTGTAACAATCTGTTTATCTTACTTTGTCTTGTTGTTTCCATTGTAAATTACTTTTTATAGATAATAGTTAAGCCATCTCGCGATGGTACAAAAACTTTTTCAACACGTTCATCCGAAGCCACCATATCGTTAAAACGGCGTAACCCTTCGGTTTGTGGATCGTGTTCCGACTCATCAAGAATCTTTCCCGACCAAAGAGTGTTGTCAGCCAACATAAATCCACCCTTTCTTACTTTGGGAAATACTAAATTGTAATATTCGCAATATTCGCGTTTATCAGCATCTATAAACACCATATCAAACTCATCTTCAAGTGTTGGAATTATCTTTTTAGCATCTCCCATTAATAGGCGAATTTTATCTTTATTGGGCGATTCTGCGAGATACTCGTTGATGAAATCCTCCAACTCATCATTCTCCTCAATAGTATATATAAAACCATCTTCGGGCAGTGCCTCGGCAAAACATTGAGCCGAATATCCGGTGAAAGTTCCCAACTCTAAAACCTTCTTAGCATTTATCATTCGGCAAAACATTTTTAACATACGTCCCTGAATGTGTCCCGACAACATTCGTGAACGCACCAACTTAACATTGGTATCGCGATTTAAACGACTTAGCAACTCTCCTTCGGGATCGATGTGCGATTGTATATATAACTCTTCGGCAGTAAACATATCACTATCTCGCTTTTAATGCTTCAATTGCTAATCTGTATGAATCTAATCCAAATCCCGTTATTGTACCTATGCACGATGGTGCTATGTAGGATTTGTGTCGATACTCCTCTCTTGCACTCACATTTGAGATATGTACCTCAATAACAGGAGCCTTTATTGCCCTTATAGCATCAGATATGGCAATAGAGGTATGAGTGTATGCTCCAGCATTTAATACAATACCATCTGCATCACCAAACCCTGCTTTATGAAGCATATCAATTATATCCCCTTCGTGATTTGATTGATAGTACTCAATATTATCAGCGCTAAACTTTGACTGTAAAATTGCAAAGTAGTCATCAAAACTTACACTGCCATA
Organism: Bacteroidales bacterium; assembly: GCA_015061035.1. Classification (GTDB taxonomy): domain Bacteria; phylum Bacteroidota; class Bacteroidia; order Bacteroidales; family G3-4614; genus Caccoplasma_A. Next base: position 149,108 of record SUXK01000005.1, on the reverse strand, counting down.
TATCCCCTCCTCACGTTTTCCTAATAGATTGAGGTTAGGTCCATTGATAATAAGTATCTTCATAACAGATTTTTTATTTATTTTTGCAAATACAAAAGTAATAAAATTTATTTTATTAGAAACTGTTTTTACCATTCAAACCTCTACATTTGAGGACAATTTATATGAATACACCCAATAAAGAGAAAGATTTAGTTAAAGAGTATGTTGTTCATCTGAAGTTAGAACGAGGGCTATCAAAGAATAGCATCGATGCTTATTTGAACGATTTGAACAAATTCTTAGCGTTCTTAAACTGCGACAAATACAGCATAGAGCAGTTTGAGAACGTAGATGTTTTACAATTCCTCTCAACCCTCAGCGATATTGGCATATGTCCTCGTTCTCAGGCTCGTATATTATCTGGAATAAAATCTTTTTATCGATTTCTGTTGATTGACGGTTATATCAAATCTGACCCACTTGCAAATGTAGAATCGCCAAAATTAGGAAAGCATCTTCCAGAAGTTTTGACCATTGAAGAGATTGACAGATTAACAGAAAGTTTTGACCTGTCTCTACCAGAAGGACACAGGAATAAAACCATTATTGAGGTTATGTATGGTTGCGGTTTGAGAGTTTCAGAGGCTACCAATTTGAAGATTTCAAATATATACTGCGAAGATGGATATATTTTAGTTGAAGGCAAAGGCAAAAAGCAGAGAATTGTACCAATTGCGGAGAGTACAATCAAGGAGATCAAACTCTATTTGGAGAGTCGTAAACAATTGAATATCAAGCATGGTTGCGAAGACATTCTATTTTTAAACAGAAGAGGAGGGCAACTATCAAGAGTTATGATTTTCTATATCATAAAACAGCAATGCGAAGTTTGCAACATAAAAAAGAATATAAGCCCTCACTCTTTGCGACACACATTTGCAACTCACCTTTTAGAGGGCGGTGCAAACCTGAGAGCAATTCAACAAATGTTAGGGCATGAGAGCATTGCCACAACCGAAATATATGTTCATCTTGACAGAGAATTTATCAGAAGAGAAATACTTACACACCATCCACGAAACAATAGTGATTGAGAATACGTTTTACCTCAAAAAGAGAATAAAAATGCTCAATTCTCGTGTTTTTATTTCTAAATATTAATACATTTATGTTATCAAATTAAAAAAACGCTTATAAATTGATGTTATTTGACAAAAACTCACTATATTTGTAACATATTTCGTTTATCCTACTAAAAAGGCGCAAATTAAAGAAACGAGATATTGGCTAAACATTCATTTATTTAAGAATTTAGAGATTAACAATAATAATTTATCAACAAAAAAGAAAGTTAATTATGAACAAAAAATTTTATTTACCTTTACTACTCGCATTATTAGTAGTAATCACTGGATGTAAAATGGGTTCAATGTCATCAGAGGATTTCTCTGTGAATCCTAATCCACTTGAAGTTGTAGCAGGAAAAGTTGAAGCTACTATCACAGGAGTTTTCCCTGAGAAATACTTCAAAAAAAGAGTTACTGTAACTGTTACTCCTTACTTGGTTTATGCTGACGGAGAGACTGCTGGTACTCCATTCGTTTATCAAGGAGAGAAAATAGTTGGAAACAATGAAGAGATTGAATACAAAATGGGTGGAACTATCACAATGCCCGTATCTTTTGATTATGTTCCTGCTATGAAAAAATCTGAGTTATGGTTAGGTTTTGAGGTAACAAACAAAAGAGAGACTAAAACTTACACATTAGAGAGAGTTAAAGTTGCTGACGGAATCATTGCAACTGCTGAACTTGCTGATGTAAACAAAGTAAAACCTGCTATCGCTCCTGATGCTTTCCAACGCATCATCAACGAAACTTGCAACGCAGACATCATGTTCCTTATCCAACAAGCAAACATCCGCTCAAAACAACTTGAGAGCGAGAAGATGGCTGCTTTGAAAGACAAAGTAAACGAAACTAAATCTGACGACAGAAAAGAGTTGAAAGGTATTGAAATTTCTTCATACGCTTCTCCTGATGGTGGTTACGATCTTAACTACAAACTTGCTGAGAAACGTGAGGATAACACAATGAAATATCTTAACAAACAACTTAAAAAAGATTCTATCGCAACTGAGGTAACAGGTAAATTTACTGCTCAAGATTGGGACGGATTTAAAACTTTAGTTGAGAAATCAAGCATCCAAGACAAAGAACTTATCCTTCGTGTTCTTTCAATGTACAACGATCCTGCTCAACGTGAGAAAGAGATCAAAAACATGTCAAGCACATTCAAAGTTCTTGCTGAAGAGATTCTTCCTCAACTTCGTTACTCAAGAATCACTGCAAGCATCGACTTGATTGGTAAAACAGACGAGGAGATTATGGCTCTTGTAGCAACAGATCCTAAAGAACTTACTCTTGAGGAACTTCTTTTCGCTGGTACTTTAACTTGCGACAAAGAGCAACAACTTTACATCTATGCTAAAGCAGCTGAGTACTTCCCTAACGATTACCGTGCATTCAACAACGCTGGTATGGTTTGCTTCGAAATGGGTAAATTCTCTGACGCTAACGCATGGTTTGAGAAAGCAGCAAAAATAGCAGGTAACTCTGCTCAAGTTCAAATGAACCAAGGTCTTATCGCTCTTAAAGAGGGCAACCAAGAAAAAGCCGCTCAATGTTTCGGAAATGCTGCTGCATTGGAAGAGACTAAAGAGGCAACTGGTGTTCTTTACATAGAGAAAGGTGAGTACCAAAAAGCAGTTAAAGCATTTGGCGACAACAAATCAAACAACGCTGCTTTAGCACAAATTATGGTTAAAGATTATGCAACTGCTCAAAACACTCTTGACGCTATTGCTAATCCTGATGCTATGACTTACTACTTGAAAGCAGTTATCGGCGCTCGTACAAACAACGAGACAGAACTTGCTAAAAACCTTCGTCAAGCAATCAACATTGACGAGAAATTGAAAGTTGACGCTGCTAACGATATCGAGTTTGCTAACTACGACATCACAGGTATCATCGCTGAATAATTTATAGCAAATTATAATAAGCACAAAAGAGGTTACTTCGGTAGCCTCTTTTTTTTGTTTTGAAACATTTTTAGTAAAAGAGACAACAAACACTTGGGTATTCACCCGTATCACCCATATCACCCTATATATTCATTTTTTTTGAAAAAATCTGAACTTTTTGCCTTATTAATTCAGTTATTATAATTAACTTGCAGGAAATTTAATTCACACAAAAAATGGAGAAACTTAAAAATATTATTGACAACTTTGCATTAGAGGGTAAAGTTGTAGAAGTAAAACCTCTTGGTAATGGTCTTATAAATACAACATACGCCATTATCACAGAGGGAGAGAGCGATAATTATGTTCTTCAATGTATAAACCACAACATTTTTAAAGACGTTGAACTTCTACAAAACAACATAGAGGCAATCACTAAACAGATTGAGAAGAAACTAACAGAGAAGGGTGAAACAGATATTAAGCGTAAAACTCTTCGCACTATTCCCACCAAGGACAGCAAACTATACTATTTTGATGGCGAAAAGTATTGGCGAGTAACCATTCTAATCCCAGATGCAGTTACTTTTGAGAGCGTTACTCCTGAGTTGGCTTATCAAACAGGTTTGGCTTTTGGAGATTTCCAATATATGCTATCGGAGTTACCCGAGCCACTTGGAGAGACTATCCCCGACTTCCACAATATGGAGTTCAGATTAGAGCAATTTGATGAGGCTATCGAGGCTGACAAGGCAGGAAGAGTGGATGCCATGATGGAGATCATAGAGGAGATTAACGACCGCAGAGAGGAGATGTGCAAAGTTCAACGACTATTCAGAGAGGGCAAATTCCCCAAACGCATTACTCACTGCGACACTAAAGTAAACAATATCCTATTTGACAAGAGCGGTAAGATTTTATGCGTTATTGACCTTGACACCACTATGCCCGGCTTTGTATTGTCTGACTTTGGAGACTTTATAAGAACTGCCGGAAACAAAGGTAAAGAGGACGACACTGACCTTAGTGCAGTGGGAGTGGATATGGAGATTTTCAAATCGTTTGCAAAGGGATACATTGAGAGTGCAGGCAAATTCTTAACCCCTATTGAGAAAGAGATGTTGCCATACGGAGCAAAACTGCTTACTTATATGCAAACAGTTCGTTTCTTGACCGACTATCTAAATGGCGATACATATTATAAGATTCAATATCCCGAACACAACAAGCAACGCACACTTGCCCAATTTAAACACCTTAGAAGCATTGAGGAGCATGAAGAGGAGATGAACAAGTTTATTGCCTCTTTATAGAAATATACATTATATAAACAGAAGGGTTCTGCAGTGATTCCTCCCACTTCACATGAAGCATTAAGGGGTTGGATTGCAGAATCTTTTTTTTTACAAGGGCGAAGAGAATAAGAGAAGAGGCCGAAACAAAAATGTTTCAGCCTCTTGCTATTTAAATATTTCTATTTTATGATATCTCTAAGTCGAACTCTTTATAGAGTGTTACTATATTAGGATTCTTACCTACCATATAGTTTAATTTTTCTAATGGAGAGAATATAGCCGTTCTGGCAACTCTTTCTGTCTCACGAATCTCAATATTGATATGAGTATTACTTAACTTCTCTCTAAGAAATGGCATAAGAGTATCTAATCTATCTTTAAGACGTTGACACTGATCAGCATTTGCAACAACCACTTTAATCTTAAAGTTATCGAGCAATTCAAGTGTACATCTCTTCATGGCACTTACCAAAATTGTCTCTGCTGGTATAGTAGTTGTATAATCAAGCCATGCTCTACGCAACGCCTCGTAGGTAAAGGGAGATGATAGTTCCACCTGTTTTTCCTCAACCTTTTCTTCTTGTTGCTGTTCTGTTTTTTTAGGTTGAAGAATAGATACCGTTTCCACTCGTTGACGGGGTTTAAAACCACTACCAAGTGAGCGTATTTTTACCTCATCACTACCAGTTAACGATACCTGAGTTTGTTTTACTGATTGTTGCGATATATTACTACTTGAGAGTTGAGCCTCCTGTTTTGGTGCAGGAGCATCAGCCGCTATCGATTCAAGAGGATACTCCTCCCACCAATATATATCATCTACCTGGTCAGATTTTTTTTTTTGATTGAGCTGACTTATTTTTATAAGTGTCAGTTCAACTAATAATCTCTTATTGCTACTTGCCTTGTAATTGAAATCGCAATTGTTTGAGATGTCTATTGCCCGATACAGAAAGTCGTTACTACATTTTGCAGCCTGCTCAGTATATCTCTGAGCAACACTCTCGCCCACTTCAAGAAGAGATGCCGTAATAGCATCTTTGCAGACCAATAGGTCACGCAAGTGATTACTTAGCCCCGATACAAAATATTGTGCTTCAAATCCGTTTTTAAGAATCTCATCAAATAGCACCAATACCTGTGGCACATTACCCTCAATAAAGGCATCGGTCAGTTTAAAATAGTAGTCGTAGTCTAAAAGATTGAGGTTTGCTATTACACTCTTATATGTAATATTACCTCCTGAGTATGCCGACATTTGGTCAAACACCGACAACGCATCACGCATACCTCCATCACTCTTCTTGGCAATTTCAGAGAGAGCCTCCTCTTCAAAAGTTATACCCTCGCTTTGTGCAACATATTTAAGATGATCAACAATATCAGTGAGCGATATTCTTTGAAAATCATATATCTGACAACGCGACAATATAGTAGGCAATATTTTGTGCTTCTCAGTTGTAGCCAATATAAACAAGGCATGTTGGGGAGGTTCCTCCAAAGTTTTCAAAAAGGCATTGAATGCCGCAGGTGAAAGCATATGCACCTCATCAATGATAAACACTTTATATTTACCCAATTGAGGCGGTATGCGTACTTGATCTATTAATTGACGTATATCATCTACCGAGTTATTTGATGCAGCATCTAACTCATGTATATTGTATGAACGTCCTTCATTAAACGACATACATGACTCACAACAGTTACATGCTTCGCCATCGGCAGTTGGATTGCTACAATTTATTGATTTTGCAAAGATTCTTGCACATGTTGTTTTACCTACTCCGCGTGGGCCACAAAACAGGTAGGCATGAGCAAGTTTATTTGATTGAATTGCGTTCTTCAGAGTATGGGTAAGCGAACGTTGCCCCACAACCGACATAAATGTTGTTGGGCGATATTTACGTGCCGATACAATATAGTTTTCCATTCTCTGAATATTTTCTAATGTTTAGAGGCAGAGTTCTTATTCTCTTGATGCGAAGTTACTATTTTTTTAGTTATTCTACAAAACAATTACATATTAAATGAGAAAGGCAATAAAGTTTTTGCCCCCTCTATTATATACACCTCCTCTTTTGATGCTACTATTATGCGGATGGGAGAGTTTTGTCGCTTTTCATACTCTAACAAAACCTGACGGCATGCACCACAAGGGAACGCAACCGCCTCCTCGTTTTTTACCAAGTTATATGCCGATATTGCTATTGCATCTATTCTCTGTGTTGGATATTGAGCCGATGCCGAGTACAGAGCCACTCTTTCGGCACACATACCCGAGGGGAACGCTTCATTCTCCTGATTACTTCCTATAACTATATTCTCTCCGCAACTTACCGCTGCCCCTACACAAAAGTTTGAATATGGAGCATATGCACCCTTCATTGCCTCTTTTGCCTTATCAATGAGAGCCACATCCTTATCCGATAACTCACTATATGTAACAACCTGCATCTTAGCCGTAGAATCAATCTCTTTCATACCTCACATATTTAATTATACGAAGGTAATAAATTTTTTTGCGTATCTTTGCAACATATTCAATCTTTTTAAACAGGAACAATAATCACTCACAAATAATGAAATTCTTAGCAAACCTTCTAATCAAATCAATTTGTATAGTTTTTTTATGTTTGGCAACTCAAAATATATTTGCACAATCGTTAAACAAAACCTATCTCGATTATATTGAAAAGTATAAAGATGAGGCTATGCGACAACAAAAGAGGTACAAGATTCCTGCAAGTATCACTTTGGCTCAAGGACTTTTAGAGTCAGGTGCAGGAAACGGAAAACTTGCAAAAGAGTCAAACAATCACTTTGGCATTAAGTGCCATGGCGTATGGCAAGGCGAAAAGGTATATCACGATGATGATGAGAAGGGCGAGTGCTTTAGAAAGTATGACGATCCTTTTCAATCGTACGAGGACCACTCACTATTCTTGACCTCAAGACCAAGGTATGCCGAACTTTTTGAGTTAGATATTACCGATTATCAAGGCTGGGCAGTAGGGCTAAAAAAGTGTGGCTACGCTACCGACAAAGCATACGCAAGTAAACTTATTGGACTGATAGAACTTTACTCTCTTTACAAGTACGACACTGAGGCTTTAAAAAAGAACAGACCTGTAACAGAAGAGAAAAAAGAGATTAAGAACTCAACCACTCACACGCCCTATCTGTCATGGGGTTTACTCTATGTTGAGGCTAAGCAGGGAGATACTTTCGAGAAGATAGGCAAGGAGTTTGGCGTTAAAGCACGTAAACTTGCCCAATATAACGAACTACCCAAAGATTATGTTTTCAACGAGGGAGATATTGTATATCTGCAAATGAAGAACAAATATGCAAAAAAAGGTTATAAGTACCACACAGTTAAGAGCGGAGAGTCACTTCACTCCATATCTCAAAAATATGGTATCAAGTTATCATCTATATTTAACCTTAATAATATTGATGCAAACTACACTATAAAAGAGGGAGATACCCTTAAACTAAACCGAAAACTAAAATAAGAATAGTACAATAAACAAATATCTGCAAAACAATAGAGGCTATACCCAAACGGATATAGCCTCTGCTTATGCTTTTGTTCATATGCCTACATTAAATGTCTGCATGAGGGTGACGTTTGCCGAATGTAAAACTTAGTCCCATTGAAGCATTCACATGGAATTTGTTTACTGGAATATAGTAATCTGGTGTTACCTTTAATGCTGGGAAGCAATCTACTGCCACAAACAGGTTAAATCCTTTGGGACATAAGTTTAATAGAGTACCAAATGATGAACCCATATTTGACACTGTTCCGTTCAACGACATCATAAATATCTTCTTTGCTCTGAAGTTTACAGCAAACATTCCCTCTGCGTATGTCTGTTTGCCGAAACGTGTATGCGACAACACACCTAAAGATATTGCATTATTTAGGAACGAATACTCTGCGCCAACATTCAACGATGCTTTTAACATTGAGGTTGTTTTTGGTTTTTCCACCTCTCTAAACTCTATCATTTTAGAAAACTCATCATCAATAACATCAAAGTCTTCATCATTTCCTGTATTTATTCCATCATAAACAACTCCTGTTGATATGGTTTCAACGGCTTTATTATGTTTCCAGCAGATAAAACCTAAATCGTTTACTGAGGCCGAAATTTCAAGTTCTTTTATGGGGCGATATGTTACTCCTAAATCAACCGCTATACCACCTCCTGCTACACCTATTTGAGAGTCATCAAAATCAACGCCATCAACTTTACTATAATTCTCGCCATTTGAAGGTGTTACTTGCTCCTCTTCAATCATCAAACCTTTTAATGCAACATTTCCTGTTCCCTTACTCTCTATTATCCATTGCGATGTTATATTATCCATTGTAATATCCATCTTGTCGATATTAATATCGGCATTTGCAATTCCCACCAAACCTTTAAGTTTTACACCCACGTTCCACTTATCGTTGATTTTGTGAGAGTGTCCTAATGCTATATCAACATATCCAATGGCATTCATATTAATATCACGGATTTGATATGTTGTAGGATCGGTAACAGATTGACGTCCCACTTTTAGGAACTCAAATATATCTTTGGGCATCTGCACCCCTGCCGCAGCATGTAACGAAACGTCAAAGGTGTTGAATCCGTTCCATTTATGGAATCCAAATGATAGTATACTTAAATCCAAATTTGTCACCATCTTATTTTGAGATTTAAGACTTCCCAAAAACTCTTTTGAGTTTACATCAGGACTTAAGAAGTTTAACAACTCGCCATCACCTGAGGGGTATAAAAATGTTCCAACTCCTACATTACTGCTTACACCCACATTAATATCTCCCAAGAATGGAAAACTCACATATCCATACTCACTCGATAGTGCCGGATTCAATTTGCCACGCATTGGCATACCTTCAAGAAAATATGCCGATTTTGATATTTGTGCATTAACAGGGGCTATTGTTGCTATACATAGCAAAACCAATACTATTTTTATATATTTCTTCATCTTCGCTTCAATTTATAGGTTATCAAAATTTATATCTACTCCTTCAGGCAATTCTAAATCAATCTTAATATTTAATGATTGATATTTAGATATTAGACCTTTTTCAGGGAATAATACTTTAACAGTCCAATCCATACGGTCAATTTTTTGTATCGCTCCCTTAACTGTTTCGTAGATCTCAACCTTCATATTTGTCTCAGCAGGTTCTACATTCTCTGTTAAGATGGTTGTTTCAGATGCTTTAATTTTTTCGGGGATTATTACATCAATTCCATCTATCTTGTTTCCATTAATATCGTAGAATTCCACACCCAATTCCATATCGGCAGGGAATCCGTTAAGGATTTTAGCGTTGGCAAATATCTTTGAAGCACTTAAAGTTTCAAATACATCAGTATTCAAATCAGTTGTTGACTCTGAATATAAAATTTTAGAATCTGCCTCCAACATAAATGGAACACGAACCTCATAATATATTTTTGAGTGATAATCCTCTCCCATATAGAAGTCATATACGTGATCAGGGTCTGTATATCCTCTTCCTGACACCTCAATGTACGATGGAATCTCTTTTGTTATCATTCCCAATTCAGGACACTCAACAAAATCATATCCTAAGGCTTTGAGTTCGGGAATCTCCTGACAAGCAACATACTCATAACTTATGGTAGGCCCGGGAGTATCGTGGTCATCGCCCGGCACTGCTATATGTTTAATCTCAATCATTATTGGATTGCCGTCATTATCATAAATATTATTTCCATTCTCATCTCTTGGAACCATTACAATATCGGCATATATTGTGTCCATAGGCACAGTTGTCTCTATTACAATTGGCACGTATGGGTTTGTTAAAATTAGAGATGTTGCGGGATCTTTTAAAAATTCGGGAAGTGATCCTATGTATAGTTTTTCATCTGTTATCTCATCCTCCATTGTTGCTGTTCCTGTAGCCTCATCCATATAGGCTTCGGGGATAGTCAATGAAGGTCTTACTTGCAATGATTGAGTCTTTACTGAACCACTATTTGAGACAGACAATGAAATACCTCCATACATTTTTACCTCCTCATCAACAATAATCTTTTGATTTACAAACATTCCATCCTCAATATTAACACCCTCTATTTTTACCTTAACAAAAACAGAGCCTGTCGAAGTCTCTCCATTAAGTTCCAAAACATTTGAATCATCAAAAGTAGTTACTGTGATATTATCAGATGCAGATACATTGTTTTTGTCTAATATCAAACATTCTGGTAACTCTAATTTATAGTTGCTGAATGTTATTTTATCAATAGATATATCACCTTTAATCGGATTTCCTTGATCATCCAACACATCAAATCTGATAGTTGGCCTCCAGTCATCATGAGTTAACACCTTATCAATACGGGTAACTTTTGAATCAATCGCTGGTGTTTCACTATGCAAATTAGCCTCATAATCTGTTATTGCTGAAGGCAAAGGGAATGTAGCACTTCCTGCTGGTGCTATTACATCGTAACTTTTTATAGGACCAAAGTCTAAAACCTCTTGAGGAATCTTAACCTTTTCTACAATCTCCAAATCAAAAGAGATAAGTTCCTTGTTTGTTGCAAACTCATATATACCCTTTTCATTTACAACAATATCATCTTCTGATGAAACCAAATCATCAAAGAAGAGATCTCCCGTTTGTAGCAGAGGAAGATTAACTCCGTTTTCAAAGAGATGCACATCTTCTGAAACATTGTCTAAATCGTATCTATCATCAACACATGATGATGTTGCCAATATTGCCACTAAGCAAAATATAGCAGAAAGTAGTCTTTTTATATCCATATCAATATATTTATACTTCTTAAATATTTACTCCTCCTCAATCATAGTTTAGGAACAAATGCAAAGATAAACACATATTGAAGAAAATCAAACACTTTTTAATATTATTTTACTTTTGATTTAATATTATTTATGATTAAACCTTTTCTCAAATATTACATCTAACAAACATAACAACCATACAAAGGATGAAACATCTCTCACAATATATAATACTGATGTGTTTTTTGGTTCTTTCAACCTTTAACATTCAAGCCCAATTTTCATACTCTATTTCGGGCATAGTTAAAGATGAGTTGAAAGAGCCACTGCCTCAGTTAGGGGTAAGAATTTTAAATGCACAAGACAGCAGTTTTGTTAAAGGTACTACCTCATCGGAGAAAGGACGATTTAGAGTTAGTGGACTTGCAATGGGACATTATATAGTTTCTCTCACATATCTGGGTTACGAAACATATCATAAAAACGTATCGTTAATACCGGGCAACGAGTCGGTTAATTTGGGTACAATTGAGATGACACCCTCCTCAATTATGCTTGCCGAAGCGGTTATTATGGGAAAAACTCCCGATGTTATTGCAAAAGAGGACACCATAGAATTTAATGCTGCTTCATATAAAACCCAACCCAATGCGGTTGTTGAGGATATGATAAAGAAGATGCCGGGCATTGAGATTGATGAGAACGGAAAGATTACAGCCAATGGCAAAGAGATTAAAAAGATTTTAGTAGATGGTCAGGAGTTCTTCTCGGACGATCCTAAAGTGGCATCAAAAAACCTTCCTGCCAATATGGTTGAAAAACTTCAGGTCATTGACCGAAAATCAGATGAAGCAAGATTCTCAGGTGTTGATGACGGTGAAGATGAGACAGTAATCAACCTTACTGTAAAAAAGGGAATGAAAAATGGTTGGTTTGGTAGCGCTCAAGCAGGAGGTGCTACTGATGCTCGTTATGAAGCATCACTTATGGCAAACTACTTTAAAGACAGCAACCAACTTACTCTCTTGGCAGGAGCAAACAACACCAACAATATGGGAGCCTCTGATTTAGGAGGGCAAATGTTCTCTGGCAGTTCAAGACGTGGCAGAGGTGGCTGGGGACCATTGTTAGGAGAGAACTCCTCGGTAGTTGGAGGTCTTAACTTCAACGTTGGCAAGAGCGACAAATTCAGAGCAGGAGGAGATGTAAAGTATGCCTACACCGACATGGATTTAAAAGAGAAGAGCGAGCGTCAGAACTTTATTTCTCAAAACAATACCACTTTCGATAACTCTATTAAAGATAACAGAAACAAGGGGCATAACTTGGAGATGAACTACCGTTTGATGTGGAATCCCAACAGTTTAACACAGATTGAGTTCCGCCCCAATTTCAAATACAGCACTTCAAAAATGAGCAATACAAGTGCTACTCGCTCATACGAAATAGACCCCTCAGGTGATGAAAGAGATATTACCGAAGGCTCATTAAATTCATTTAGCAAAGCAAACGGCTTTAGCATAGGCGGAAGACTTAGTGTTAGCCGCAAACTCAAGGGAAAGGATGGCCGTCAGATTAGTTTGAGCCTGAACTATGGCTATAACGACAGCAAAGAGGATGGTTACAGTTACAACAACACAACCTATCACAATAGCAACACCAAAGAGAAGACCGATTTAAAAGACAACAATCACAGTTGGGGAGGCAGTTATGGTATCAGGGCTTCATACATTGAGCCAATAAACAAACACACAACATGGTCTGTTTCATATAATTACAGATACAATTACACCTACGCCGACAAACTCTCGTATAATATAAACAGTGATGGCTCTTTGGGCGATATGAATATTGATTATAGTAATAGTTTCAGGAATAATTTTCAACGTCATAGAGCAAGTACTGCATTTAATGGTACATACGAAAAGATGTACTACAATGTGGGTATCGATTTTGAGCCTTCAAAATCGGTATCTCGAAACCTTATTGACAGCAACAGGGATGTGAACGGAAAGATGCAATATAATTTCTCGCCTTTCCTTCGCTACAACTACACTATCAGCAAGAGCGATAATTTAAGAATAAACTATCGAGGTCGCACTCAACAGCCCTCTATTTCGCAACTTCAACCAAGTCAAACTATATCAGACCCCCTAAGAAGAACTGAGGGTAACCCTAATCTTAAAGCATCGTACGACAACTCATTAAACATCAGATACAATAGTTTCAAAACCGAGAAGCAACGTTCAATGATGGTTATGTTTAATGCCAACTACGTAATGAATAGCATTATCAATTCAACATACTACGATAGTGATGGTATTCAGGTAACAAAACCAGTAAACGAGAATGGAGTATGGAACATTTGGGGTATGTTAGTAACCAATATGCCTTTTAAAAACCGAAAATTCTCATTTAACAACCATACCAGTTTTGGAAGCAACAGACAAATTGGATACTCAAACTCTTTGCGAAACACCTCAATGAACTACAACATCAGAGAGAGATTAGAGTTTGTATATAGCAACAATTGGGGAGATATTAGAATTGCGGGTAATGGCAGTTACCAAAGAACAAAAAACTCACTACAATCATCGCAAAACCAAAACATATTTGACTATGGAGCAAAATTTGCAACAACGTTGTATATTCCGGGAGATATTACATTTACAACAGATGTCAACTACAATGGCAAGAGTGGTTACGCCGATGGATACGACAAAGAGAGTTGGATGTGGAATGCACAACTTTCATGGAGTTTCCTAAAAGGCAAACAGGCAACTCTTAGCGTTAGAGCATATGATATTCTCAACCAGAATAAGAACATTAGCAGAAGTGTTACAGGTAACTATATTCAGGATGTTGAAACCAATAGCATTGGCCGATACATTATGTTCTCATTTGCCTACAAATTTAACACCTTTGCAAAGAGAGGTGAGGCTACTCCTCAAGTTGAGATGAACAACAGAAGAGGCCCACACGGTGGTGGCAGATGGTAATTATTCAGACTATACATATATAACAAAAGGGGAAGTTCTTTACAAACTTCCCCTTTTGGTTTTATAAGGTACATTGTTATAACGCCGATACAATTGCCTCAGTATCTTTTGCAATCATCAACTCTTCATCGGTTGGTATTACAACAACTTTAACGGCTGAATCGGGCGATGATATTACAACCTCTTCGCCACGTGAGTTGTTCTTCTCATCATCAACTTTAACTCCAAGATATGACAATCTATCACATATGTTTTTGCGTGTTGAGATTTGATTCTCTCCTACTCCTCCTGTGAAGACAATAATATCTACTCCGTTTAGTGCTGCTGTATATGCACCAATATATTTTGCTATACGGTAGTGGTACATATCCAATGCAAGTTTTGCTTGCTCGTTACCCTCTTTAATAGCAGCATCAATCTCACGCATATCTGATGACACTTCAGATACACCCATCACTCCACTCTTCTTGTTTATAAGGTTTGATAATTGCTCTGGAGTCAATCCCTCTTTCTCCATTATATATATTAATGCTCCAGCGTCAACATCTCCTACACGAGTTCCCATTACCAATCCCTCAACAGGAGTCAATCCCATTGATGTGTCAATTGATTTTCCGCCTTTTACCGCTGTAATTGAGCCTCCGTTTCCGATGTGGCAAGTAATGATGCGTTGCTCTTTTACATCTACTCCTAAGAAGTCGCATACACGTTGTGATACATAACGGTGACTTGTTCCATGGAATCCGTAACGGCGTACTCCATAGTTCTTATACAAACTATATGGTAGTGCATACATATATGCGTACGAAGGTATTGTTTGGTGGAAGGCAGTATCAAATACTCCAACTTGTGGCACATTTGGCAATATTGCCTCAACAGCCTCAATTCCCTTCATATTTGCAGGGTTATGCAATGGTGCAATATCAAAACACTCTCTAATTTTATCTTTAACCTCCTCGGTAATCAATACTGAAGAGTTAAATTTCTCGCCTCCGTGTACTATACGGTGTCCCACTGCACCAATCTCGTCAAGCGAAGAGATACACCCATACTCTTTTCCAACAAGAGTGTTCAATATGAAATCGATACCTGCTGTATGCTCAGGAATATCTTTCTCAAGTATCACCTTCTCTCCTGAAGGGAGAGTTATTTTTAAGAACGAACCTTTTAATCCTATCTTCTCAATTCCTCCTTGTGCCTCAACTGAGTGGTCGGCAGTATTAAAGAGTTTGTACTTTATTGATGAAGATCCACAATTTAATACAAGAACTTTCATAATGTTATGCTTTTTACACGAACAAAACCCACTCAATTTTTTGAGTGAGTTTTATTCTTATATATTTATTGTTATTGTTGTTTACTCTTTAGTTGTATTGATTGAACTGCTGCAACTGCAACTGTCAAATATATATCCTCAGCCGAGCATCCTCTTGAAAGGTCGTTTATAGGCGCTGCCAATCCTTGAAGAATTGGTCCTATTGCTGTTGCTCCTGCAAAACGTTGCACCAATTTATAACCAATGTTTCCTGCTTCAAGCGAAGGGAATACCAATACGTTTGCCTTTCCAGCAACGGGGCTTCCGGGTGCTTTTGATGCTCCCACCTCGGGAACTATTGCGGCATCTAATTGCATCTCGCCATCAAGCATAATCTCAGGACAACGCTCTTTTGCTATACGTGTTGCCTCAATTACTTTATCTATTCTCTCATGTTTTGCACTTCCTTTGGTTGAGAAACTCAACATTGCAACACGAGGTTCAAAACCTGCAAGAGCCTTTGTTGTTTCGGCTGTTGAGATTGCTATTTGAGCCAACTCCTCGGCTGTTGGATCGGGACACACTGCACAATCGGCAAATGTCATAACACCGTCCTCACCCAATTGATTGTCTTTTAAAACCATAATAAACAATCCTGAAACAACACTCACTCCGGGTGCAGTTTTTACTATTTGAAATGCTGGGCGTAAAACGCTGCTTGTTGCATTGCATGCTCCTGCAATCTCGCCATCGGCATCGCCTTTTTTAATCATCAAAGGAGCCAAGTACAATGGATCTTCTGCCAATTTCATTGCCTGTTCCATTGTCATTCCTTTTGATTTACGCAACTCATATAGGTAGGTTGCATACTCCTCTTTCTTGGGATTAGTTACCGGATCAATTATGGTTGCTCCAGAGATATTTTTCAATCCCAACTCCGCTGCTTTCGCTGCTATTTCCGACTCATTACCCATAAGGATAATATCTGCAACTTTGTCTGCCACTAATTTGTCGGCAGCAATAAGAGTACGATTATCTCCTCCTTCGGGCAACACAATACGCTGAATATTTGCTTGCGCTTGTGATACGATTTTTGCGATTACGTCCATTATTATAGTTTTTAGTTGGTTAGTTTTTAGTTGTTAGTTTTTAGTTGTTAGTTAACAAACATTCGTTTGTTGAATCTGCTCCCGCTTAACATTGTTAAAACTTGAGTACTGATTAAATTTGCTTACTTGCAATGTTGTTAACCACGCAACTGCAAAATTACAAAAAATTGCAATATCAAGATAGCAAAATGAACATTTTTATTATAAAAATATCTCTTTTACAACTCTCAATGTTGCACCTGTGTTCCTATTTATATATTCTCCCGCTTTTGCTCCTGACTCCTCTCTGAATTTATCATCAGAGAGAGATTGCATAATCTCTTCAAACTCCTCTTTAGTTGAGATTGTAAATGAACCTCCACACTCTATCAAATCGCGAGCCTCTTTAAACTTTTTATAGTTGGGACCAAATATTACAGGCACTCCATATACTGCGGCCTCTGGCACATTGTGTATTCCAGCACCAAATCCTCCTCCTATATACGCTACACTTGCATAGCGATATATTGATGACAGCAGTCCAAAGCAATCTACCACCAAACAATCATAATCTTTTGCATCTTTGCCTTCTGATTGAGAATAGAATAGTATTGGACGTTTTATCTTTTGAGTAATATTAGCAATATGAGAAGCGTTTATCTCGTGAGGTGCTATTATCAGTTTCAGGTCAGGATGAGTGTTGAAATAGTCAATGTATATCTCTTCATCTGCCTCCCACGAACTTCCCACAACCATTACCATAGAATTCTTTGAGAACTCCTCAAAAACAGGCAACTCTTTTGTTTGTGATGCTATCTCTGCCACTCTGTCAAAACGGGTATCACCCACAACAGTTACCGATGTAACGCCAATACTCTCTAACAACTCTTTTGATGCAGTGTCTTGAACAAACAGGTGTTTATAGTAACCTAACATTTTTCTAAACATCGCACCATGAGGTTTAAAGAATATTTGATTTTTTCGGAATATAGCAGATACTATATATGTAGGTATTTGACGTTTATGTAACTCGGTAAGATAGTTTCCCCAAAATTCATACTTTATAAATATTGCCATTTTGGGTTTTACCATATCAAGAAAACGATTTACATTCTTGGGTAAATCAAATGGCAGATATGAGACTACATCGGCTAACGGATAATCTTTTCGTACAGTATATCCCGATGGAGAGAAGAATGTTAGTAATATTTTTGTCTGAGGATTGATTGATTTTATTTTTTCAATTATTGGACGTCCTTGTTCAAACTCGCCCAATGACGATGCGTGAATCCAAATGTAGCCACCCTCCTTTGATAGTTTAGCATCCAAATCGGCAAAAAGAGTTTTGTGTCCCTCTGTCATAAGTTTTGCCTTAGGGTTGCGGGGCGAAACCAATTTTACCAACTGCTTATATAGATATATTCCGGTGTTATAAATTACGTTCATAATTAGATGTTTTAATATATACTTTCTAAATATGGGCGATTCTTTGAGTTTGCCTTATCTTTCCATATCGACTCATTCAAATTAAATCTCACTGCCAACTGTTGTTGAAAGTTAAATGAACTCGGCAATATATGAAATGTTAGTTTAGCAGAGCAATTTACAAAACGATTTCTAAAGAAATAGATGTTTATATCGGTTTGGTTATACCACTCATCTGTACGATAAAATGGATCGCCTTGATATAGTTGCGCACCACATAAACCGTAAAATGGGAAGAGATTGCCACCGTAATAGAAGGTATTGTCTAATCCTATATATTTCCATGCCATATTAAACTCAACCATAGGTCCATTTGGAGTATGCTGCTCTTTTGTACCCCTGTGACGTTCAAACCCAACATAATAACCAACTCTTAATGATAGGGTATCCAACTTTGGCACCATTTGTGTAAAGTCTGCACCTATAAATGGAGATAGTGATATATGGTCCATCACCGACTCCCCCTCTACGGGTTGCGATGAACGAGCCAAATGATTCATGCTAAAGTGTCCTCCAAGAATAAAAACTTTGGGAGTCCACCGTCCTGATGCAAGTACCATAAACGCCTCACGGCGTGTTTTACTCTGCATCTGAGTCCAGTCGATGTAAGCCTCAACATATCCTTTTTTTGATTGATATTGAAACAACACTCCCGCTATATTGGGACGATATATTGCAATTGAATCATAGAGCATATATGAGGGCAGTTTCTCAATAAGTTGTGTTCGTGGGAACATTCCAAAACTCATTGAAAAGCCTTTTTTTGCATACCTATAATATAGTGTAGGCGTTATTTTACTCTCCTTTATATCCGCTCCAAATGGCTGAACCCAACTTGCTCCTGCCATTAATCTGTGAGAGTTGGCAAACTCAACTCCAACCTCGGGCGACAGACGCACACCAAACAGAGTCTTTGCAGATGTCAGACTGGTATTGTACTCTCTATTATCAAAGTATCCCAAAAAGTCAATATCCCACATCAACTTTTGCGCTGATGTGGGTATTACTATAATTAGCAATATAACCAAATATGTGACTCTTTTTGCCACTTTCCTCTTTTATGCTATTGGTTGAATCTTCTCTAATGCAACTTTCAATCGGGCAATTGTTTCACTCTTTCCAATCACCTCAGTTATATCAAACATGTGTGGTCCACGGCACTCTCCAACTACCGCCAGACGAAAAGCATTCATAGTGTTTCCTAAATGGTATTCGTTTTTGGCTATCCAACCTAAAACCACCTCTTCAAGTGCAGCGGAAGCAAAGTTCTCCTCGCCCTCTAAAAGAGTTACCAACTCGGTAATGATTTGAGGCATTCCCTCTTTCCAGCGTTTGCGAATATCTTTCTCGGCATAGGTCTCGGGAGCCACAAAGAAGAATGATGTTTGAGCCCACAAATCTTTTGCAAAGTTTATACGCGATTTTACTAACGATACAATCTTTTCAATGTTATATGTACCTGCATCTACTCCTTGCTCTTTTAGTATAGGAAGGAACATCTCTGCAACCTCAGCATCACTCTTCTCCTGTATATATTTATGGTTAAACCATTTACCTTTTTCGTAATCGAATTTTGCTCCAGCCTTGCTACATTTCTCAATATTGAAAAGAGAAATCAACTCATCCATTGACAACAACTCTTGCTCTGTTCCGGGATTCCATCCCAATAGTGCAAGAAAGTTTACAACCGCTTCGGGCAGATAACCGCTCTCTCTGTATCCTGATGAAATCTCTCCTGTTTTGGGATCTTTCCACTCCAATGGGAATACAGGAAAACCTAAACGATCACCATCGCGTTTGCTTAGTTTTCCGTTACCTTCGGGTTTAAGCAACAGAGGCAAGTGTGCAAAACGGGGCATTGTATCCTCCCAACCAAATGCTCTATAAAGCAATACATGCAATGGAGCAGATGGCAACCACTCCTCTCCACGTATTACGTGAGTTACCTCCATTAAGTGGTCGTCAACAATGTTTGCCAAGTGATATGTTGGCAGGTCATCGGCAGATTTATACAATACTTTATCATCAAGCACCGATGAGTTGATAGTAACTTTACCACGTATCATATCATCAACCACAACATCCTCGTTTGGCTCTATCTTTATACGAACAACATATTTCTCACCCTCTGCAATAAGTTTCTCAACCTCTGCTTTATCCATTACCAATGAGTTACGCATTGAGTTACGAGTTTTTGCATCGTATTGGAAATTTGCTATCTCGTTACGTTTTGCCTCCAACTCTTGTGGGGTATCAAATGCAATATATGCTTTATCGGCATCCAATAGTTGCTTTACATATTTACGATATATATCGCGGCGCTCAGATTGACGGTATGGACCAAACTCTCCTCCGTAATTTACACCCTCATCAAATTTAACGCCTAACCACGCCAATGATGAGATTATATAATCCTCAGCACCCGGCACAAAACGTTGCGAATCGGTATCCTCGATACGAAGTATCATATCTCCACCATGTTGTTTTGCAAACAGATAGTTATATAATGCTGTTCTTACTCCTCCAATGTGTAATGGTCCTGTTGGACTTGGTGCAAAACGCACTCTTACTTTACGTTGTTCCATATATATATTATTATTGTATATTATTCTAATTTATGTCTTGGCTTTTATTCTGCAAAGATAGTGCAAACCGAGAGCAGAGTAAAACTTGTTTTTAACTATGCCGAGGTGCAGCCTATTTTCGCAGAAGTTTACTTCTGCAAAGTTATAACATAATTTTGGTTTGATATAATTATTTAGTGCAAGAGATCATTTATTCAAACTTATTATAATATCAATCAATAGTTGTTCTGTCAAAATACTCCTTATCAGCATTCAAATGTTCCCTTATCTTTTTCTTTGAATGTTTCCACAGCAATATTGTAAATATAACAAACACAGACGACATAAAGAATACAAATCCCGGATTAATATTTTCCATCTCCAACAATAGCGAATCGTATATACCATGTGCTAAAACGGGAGCCAATAATACCATCACCATATCCCTTACTGACGGATGTGAAGTAAATTTTACTTTTGAATAGAAGTATCCCATTAAAACACCATAACAATAGTGATCGGGAACTGCAAATATGGCTCTCATAACTGCAACGTTTTCCCAATCAGGATAGTTTTGGAAGATATATAAAAGATTCTCAAATGCGGCAAAGCCTAAAGAGAGAGATACTGCATATACTATTCCATCAACCTTCTCATCAAAATATCTGTTTCTCCTCAACACCAGCCACAACATAAACAGTTTTGCCATCTCCTCAGGTATAGCAGCATTAAAAAATGCCTCCAATACTCCCGAACCTACTCCCTGAATACCCTCTATATATTCAGTTAAAGGAGAGTAATGCACTAATACAAGTGCTATAAACAGAGAGGCAACTCCCGCCATAAAAGATAACACAATTTTACCAATAGGCTCTTTTTGATATTTGTCTATCACATAGATATGAATCAATAATATTACAATAGGTAATAGAGCAAAAAGTAGCATTAAACTTGTTCTACTCATTTTTAATTCTATAAATGTTCTTTAAATATTTTTTAACATAGCAAAGGTATCTATTTTTTTGTAGATAGTTGCAAACAAACTTATATTTTAAGCAATTTGCACGAATAAAATATTATTTGTATCTTTGCACCGCTTTTTAGTATTCCGTGCGATGGGAAATTAAGGAGTAAAAAGAAACTTAATTTTTAGTAACACAAAATTTTAAACAATGAAAACATTTAAATTAGAAGGCTCTCCCCGCGTTAACTTGGGTAAAAAAGAGAGCAAATCTCTTCGTAAAGAGAACATGATTCCTGCTGTTCTTAATGGCGGAAAAATAGTTGAATTACCTTACACTGGCGAATTGAAAGAGGGTGAAAAATGCGTAGCATTGAAAGATGGAAAAGGAATGATTGTTACCGATTTCAAAGTTTCAACTGAGGCTGTTCGCAAACTTATCTACACTCCCGACATCTTCGCTATTGAACTTAAGATAGGAGAAAAAGAGGTTATGGCTGTGCTTAAAGATGCACAATTCCACCCTGTAACAGGAAACATCCTTCACTTGGATTTCCTTGAGGTTTCAACTGAGAAACCTATCGTAATGGCTGTTCCTGTTGTTCTTGAAGGACACGCAGAGGGAGTTAAAGCCGGAGGTAAATTGGTTCTTAAAATGCGCCGTCTTAAAGCAAAAGCAATCTACACTAACATACCTGAGAAATTGGTAGTTAATGTTGAGTCTTTAGGTCTTGGAAAATCAACTTACGTAGGTGATCTTAAATTTGATGGTATTGAACTTATCAACCCCAAAGAGGCTGTTGTATGTTCAGTAATGATGACTCGTGCTGCTGCCGCTGCTGCTGCCGCTGCTGCGAGAAAGTAATTAACTGATTAATGAAGTATCTTATTACAGGTTTGGGTAATATTGGTAGCGAATACGATAATACCCGCCACAATATAGGATTTAAGGTATTGGACGCTTTTGCTAAGGCGTCCAATACTGTTTTTGCCGATGCCCGATATGGAGCAATAGCAAAAGTAAGCGTAAAAGGCAGAACTCTTATTCTGCTTAAGCCCTCCACTTTTATGAACTTAAGTGGCAATGCCGTTAGATATTGGTTACAAAAAGAGAATATCCCCAACGAAAACCTTTTAGTGGTGGTTGATGACCTTGCTCTTCCTCTCGGTCAACTTAGACTTAAAGAGAAAGGCAGCGCAGGCGGACACAATGGACTTGCTCACATTTCGCAACTAATTGGGCAAAACTTTGCTCGCCTTCGTTTTGGAATTGGCAACGATTTTCCCAAAGGCGGACAAGTTGATTATGTTCTTGGCAAATTCACCTCTGAAGAAGAGAGCACTATTGCTCCCCGTTTAGATATTGCCAAAGAGATTATCACAAGTTTCTGCTTGGCAGGTGCAGCAAGAACAATGACTCAATACAACAATAAGTAATATGCCTAAAGAAGAGGTTAGAATAGACAAATGGCTTTGGGCTGTGAGAGTGTTTAAAACTCGCACACAGGCTGTTGAGGCTTGCAAGAAAGGGCGAGTAACAATGAAAGATGTTACGGTAAAACCATCAAGAACGGTTAAGGTTGGTGATGAAATATCGGTTAAAAAACCTCCTATCACATACACTTTCAGAGTATTAGCCCTTGCAGAAAACAGAATGGGAGCAAAACTTGTTCCCAATTTTCTGGAGAACATAACCCCTCAAGAGCAATACGATATTTTAGAGATGTCACGCATCAGTGGATTTGTTGCTCGCAGTAAAGGAATGGGACGTCCAACAAAACGCGAGGGCCGAGACCTTAAAGCCTTTATTGAGAACGAATACTCTTACGACTTTCCCTCGCTTTGGGATGAAGATGATGACGAAGAAGATACCAGCATTTAACTACAAATGCTTTTATTTAATAAGTCTCAACACCTTATAATAAGAGATAAAAGAGAGGGTATTTAAAAATAATCTTTCAAAAAATTACTCTTTTTAATATCAAATTTATATCTTTGCGGTAAACTGCGAAGATACTTTCACTCGCTGTGAAAAATACCAAAACAAGTTTTGTATTTCTCGCTCGTTTATTCGGCAACTTTGCGATAAATCGCTAAGATACTTTCACTCGCTGTGAAAAATACTAAAACAAGTTTTGTATTTCTCGCTCGTTTATTCGTATCTTTGCAACAAACAATTTTAATAATAAAACTGTATAAAATGGCAACACAAGAGATAGATTGGGCAAACTTATCATTTGGATATATGCCCACCGATTATAATGTTCGCAGATACTACCGCGATGGCAAATGGGGTGAAATTGAGGTAAGTTCAACAGATACCATAAATATGAGTATGGCTGCAACTTGTCTTCACTACGGACAAGAGGCGTTTGAAGGATTAAAAGCCTTTAGAGGTAAAGACGGAAAGATTCGTGTTTTCAGAATGAAAGACAATGCTGAACGTCTGCAATCAACTTGCAGAGGAATTCTCATGCCAGAACTTCCTACTGAGATGTTCTGCGAAATGGTCGAAAAAGTTGTAAAACTTAACGAGCGTTTTGTTCCCCCATACGAGAGTGGAGCATCGCTCTACATAAGACCTCTTCTTATTGGAACTGGCGCTCAGGTAGGAGTTCATCCAGCCAAAGAGTATCTTTTCTTGATATTTGTAACTCCAGTTGGACCATACTTCAAAGGTGGTTTCTCAACAACTCCATACGTTATAATTAGAGGTTACGACCGTGCCGCTCCTCTTGGTACAGGACGATACAAAGTGGGAGGTAACTACGCAGCAAGTCTGTTAGCCAACAAACAGGCTCACGACTTGGGTTACTCTTGCGAGTTGTATCTTGATGCTAAGGAGAAAAAATATATTGATGAGGCTGGTGCTGCAAACTTCTTTGGAATCAAAGACAACACATATATAACCCCAAAATCATCATCAATACTCCCATCAATTACCAACCGCAGTTTGATGCAATTGGCAGAAGATATGGGAATGAAGGTGGAACAACGTCAAATCCCCGAAGAGGAGTTAGCAACTTTCGAAGAGGCTGGTGCTTGCGGTACAGCAGCAGTAATATCTCCTATGCAACGCATTGATGACCTTGACAACAACATCACCTATGTTATCTCAAAAGATGGTCGTCCCGGACCTATGAGCACAAAACTTTATAACGAGTTGAGAGGTATTCAATACGGAGAGGTTGAAGACAGACACCAATGGGTAACCGTAATAGAATAGACTGTATTGCAATAATAGAGAAGTATTACACTAAAGATACTCCGCTATATAATCTGCTTATTGCCCACAGCAAAAGTGTGGCAGAGTTAGCAGTTGAGATTGTGGCATCGCACCCAGAATTGGGTGCTGATGCCTCTTTTGTTTACGAGGCAGCAATGCTGCACGACATTGGAATATTCCTCACCAAGGCACCAAAGATATTTTGTGTAGGAGAGAAACCATATATTATGCACTCACTTTTGGGTGCTGAGATATTAAGAAACGAAAAATTAGAGGCCCATGCTCTTGTTTGCGAACGCCACACAGGCGCAGGAATCTCAGCCAAAGAGATTGAGGAACAAAATCTTCCACTACCCAAGATTGATATAATTCCTATTTCAATAGAGGAGAAGATTGTTGCATACGCCGATAAGTTTTTCTCTAAATCCTTGCCCAACAAACGCAAAAGTATTGCAGAGGCAAGAGCCTCCCTCGAACGTTTTGGAGAGGAGACTCTTAAAAGATTTGACGAATGGAACAAACTTTTTTCATAATCAATCCTTACCAGCATCCCCATAATTTATCGGAGTCAAATATCAACTTACTTTTCACCCTTCCTTAAAAAACTCCTCAAATAAGTACTAAAATTGTATAAAATAGAGGTTTTATTCGGAAAGTTTACCTAAAAATAACTACCTTTGTAGGTTAATTACACAAAGTGGGTTTAAACTAAAAATTTATATATTCACACCACTCGCAACATACAAAGAGATGTCCATAAAGAGAAGAAACTTTTATATAGTAGTTTTTGTCTTGATTACAACTCTGCTCTCATTTAATCTTTACGCAGAAAATCAAGACAACAAAGATGGCGAAGTCAATACTCCGTCAACTACTAATACTATCAAGAGTGATAGTATCGCTTCTTTATCTATGGATACAACTAAAAATGATTCTATCCTAAACGACTCCATATCAAACAGAGCAACAAAACCTCTCCCCAAAAAAGAGGCATTAGATGATATAGTAACATATACCGCCAACGACTCAATGGTACTAAATAACGGCAATATGGCCTTTATGTTTGGAGAGAGCAAAATCAACTATCAAGATATTGAACTCACTGCCCATGAGATACGAATGGATATGGATAGCAGTACAGTATATGCAATAGGCGTTGAAGATACCTCGGGAAATCTTGTAGGCTCACCTATTTTTAAAGACAAAAGCGGCGAGTATGAGTCGGAGACAATGAAATATAACTTTAAGAGTAAACGAGGTTATATCACAAATGTTAAGACACAACAAGGCGAAGGCTATCTTGTTGGTGGCAAAACAAAAAAAGATGCAGCAGGAGATTTTTACCTTGCTAACGGAAAATATACCACTTGCGACAACCACGAAAACCCTCACTTCCATCTTCAACTCACAAAAGCAAAGATGCGTCCGGGCAAGAATGTTGTAACTGGTCCCGCTTATATGGTATTGGGCGGAGTTCCTCTCCCCCTTGCTCTTCCTTTCGGATTCTTCCCATTCTCTGAAAAATACTCATCAGGAGTTATCTTCCCCACAATTGGAGAGGAGATGAGAAGAGGTTTGTATCTTCGTAACGGAGGCTACTACTTTGCTATTAATGAGTGTGTTGACTTGGCTCTAACAGGAGAGATATACACAAAAGGCTCGTGGGGTATTCAAGGTCAGTCGATATATGCAAAACGTTACAAATTCTCGGGATACATTAATGCGAGTTACCTCACCACAGTTTTGGGCGACAAAGGAATGCCCGACTACTCTAAACAGACAAACTTCCGTTTTATCTGGCAACACCGACAAGACCGCAAAGCAAACCCCAATATGAGTTTCTCTGCAAAGGTCAATTTCACCACAAGTGGTTACGACAGAAATAGTTTAAATACATACTATAACTCTTCAGAGTTTACTCAAAACACCAAGAGTTCAACTGTGAACTTTACATACTCTTTTCCCAATGCCCCCGTATCAATATCGGCAACAACAAACATCACACAACGCAGCAAAGACTCTACAATAGTTCTTTCGCTACCCGACTTCACTATTAATGTGAGCCGAATATTCCCCTTCAAGAGAAAGAAACCTGTTGGAAAAGAGAAATGGTATGAGAAGATAAGTTTTAGCTACTCGGGAATGTTCCGCAACAACATTACCACAAAACAGGATAAGTTGTTTAAATCGAGCTTCCTAAAAGATTGGCGTCAAGGTATGCAACATACCGTTCCCATATCTGCAACATTCTCTCTGTTCAAGTATATAAACATAACCCCTTCATTTACCTTCACCGACAGGATGTATACAAATCGTATAATGAAGCAGTGGGACCCTCACGCATCGGCTGTTGTAAACGATACCATATACGGTTTTTACAACGTATACAATTATAGTGGAAGCCTATCGATGCAAACCAAATTATACGGATTCTTTCAACCAGCCAAATGGTTTGGAGGTAAAAAGATTAAGATGATACGCCACGTATTAACACCAAGCGTAAGCATAACAGGAGCGCCTGACTTCAGCCACGAACGTTTTGGATTCTGGCAACGATATACCCAAATCAACAAAGACGGAACCGTTAGAGAGATTAAATACTCTCCGTTTGCCCATAACATTTTTGGTACTGCCCCACAAGGACGGCAAGGAACAATCAACTTTAGTTTGGCAAACAACATTGAGATGAAGGTCAACTCCAAACGCGACTCCACAGGAGTCAAGAAGATAAGCCTAATTGAGAATTTAGGCGTAAACTGGGGTTATAATATGGCTGCAGACTCTATGAATTGGAGCAATATCAACATGAATGTCCTTATAAAATTATACAAGAACTTTAACCTTCAAACAAACTTCACGTTTGATACCTACACATACCAACTAAACGAATATGGCAATCCCGTAAGGGTTAATATCCCTCGCTGGAAAGCGGGTAAAGGTTTAGGCAGATTGTCAAGCACAGGAACATCGTTCTCGTACACCTTTAACAACGACACCTTCAAGAAGTGGTTCGGAAAGAAAGATGATAATGACGACAGTTCCTCAAATGCAATAGTCAGCGAAACAGGAGAACCTATAACAGACCTTGAAGAGTTGGCTCGAATTCAAGAGCGAAGAGCAGAAGAGCAGAAAAACAAAGGAGAATCGGAAGAGGGAAATAAGGACGACAGCAAAATGAAAAACGGCTATCAGAAGTGGGAGATTCCATGGAGCCTCTCTATCAACTATTCAATCAGTTACGGATATGGAGAGTTCAACAAAGAGAAGATGGAATACAACGGAAAAGTTACTCAAAATTTGAGTTTTTCAGGAAACATACAGCCAACAAAGAACTGGACTTTCACATTCTCGGCAAGTTACGACTTTGATATGAAAAAACTTGCCTACATGAGTTGCGGTATTACTCGCGATATGCACTGCTGGAGCATGAGTTGCAACTTTGTTCCGGTTGGTCCGTACCAATCGTACGACTTCAAGATCAGTGTTAAATCATCAATGCTACAAGACCTTAAATACGAAAAGAGCAGCAGTCCATACGATAACGAAAATTGGTACTAATTTTAGTAAAAAAACTAATTAGACCAATTGGACTAATTAGACTAATTGGACTAATTAACCTAATCAAGACATCCCCCTCCCATGTAATAGAGTAATTATTAGCGATTTTCATTACTAAAAAGAGCGGAAAAACCTTTGAGAATAGAGCAAATTTTACTATCTTTGCATCGATTTTTTTGACAACATAAAGTCTAACCCATTAATTATTAAACAATTAAATTAAAATGGAAAAAGAATTATTACAACCCATTGAAGATTTCAACTGGGAAGCCTATGAAAAAGGCGAGACATTTGGCGAGAAAAGCCGTGAGGAGTTGGAGCAAGCCTACGACCAAAGCATCAACACCGTAAAAGACAAAGATGTAACAGAAGGTACTGTTATATCAATGAACAAAAGAGAAGTAGTTGTAAACATCGGCTACAAATCAGATGGTATCATCTCTATGAACGAGTTCCGCTACAACCCAGAACTTAAAGTGGGTGACAAAGTAGAGGTTTTTGTAGAGAACCAAGAAGACAAAAAAGGACAACTTTTACTTTCACACAAAAAGGCTCGTGCAGCACGCTCTTGGGATCGTGTTAATGAGGCTCTTGAAAGCAATGAGATAGTAAAAGGTTATATCAAATGCCGTACTAAAGGCGGTATGATTGTTGACGTATTCGGAATTGAGGCATTCCTTCCCGGATCACAAATCGACATCAGACCTATTCGTGACTACGATATGTTCGTAGGAAAAACCATGGAGTTCAAAGTTGTTAAAATCAACCAAGAGTTCCGTAACGTTGTTGTTTCACACAAAGCACTTATCGAGGCTGAACTTGAGCAACAAAAGAAAGACATCATCTCTAAACTTGAAAAAGGTCAAGTTCTTGAGGGTATCGTTAAAAACATCACTTCATACGGAGTATTTATCGACCTTGGAGGAGTTGACGGTCTTATCCACATCACAGACCTTTCTTGGGGTCGCGTAACTCACCCAGAGGAAATCGTTAAAAACGATGAGAAAATCAACGTTGTTATCCTTGACTTTGATGATGACAAAAAACGTATTGCTCTTGGTCTTAAACAACTTACTCCTCACCCATGGGATGCTCTTGATGCAGACCTTAAAGTTGGTGACAAAGTATCAGGAAAAGTTGTTGTTATGGCTGACTACGGTGCATTCATCGAAATCGCTCCCGGCGTTGAGGGTCTAATCCACGTATCAGAAATGTCATGGTCACAACACCTACGCAGCGCACAAGACTTCATGAAAGTTGGTGACGATGTAGAGGCAGTTATCCTTACATTAAGCCGCGAAGAGCGTAAAATGTCTTTAGGTATCAAACAACTTAAAGCAGATCCATGGGAAAACGTTGATACAAAATATGCAGTTGGAACTAAACACACAGCAAAAGTTCGCAACTTCACAAACTTTGGTGTATTCGTAGAGATTGAAGAGGGAATTGACGGATTAATCCACATCTCTGACCTTTCATGGACTAAGAAAATCAAACACCCATCAGAATTCACTCAAATTGGTTCAGAGATAGAGGTTCAAGTTCTTGAAATAGACAAAGAGAACCGCCGTCTAAGCCTTGGACACAAACAACTTGAGGAGAATCCTTGGGACGTATTTGAGACAGTATTCACTGTTGATTCAATACACGAAGGAACAATCACTGAACTTCTTGACAAAGGTGCTGTAATCGCTCTTCAATATGGTGTTGAAGGATTTGCTACTCCTAAACACTTAGTAAAAGAGGACGGAACTCAAGCACAAGTTAACGAGAAACTTAACTTCAAAGTTATAGAGTTCAACAAAGAGGCTAAACGTATCATTCTTTCACACAGCAGAATTTTCGAAGATGAGGCTAAGAAAGAGGCAGCAGCAGCTAAAAAAGCAGCTAAAAAAGCAGCAGAAGAGACTGCAGCAGCAATGCCTACAGTTGAGAAATCAACTCTTGGAGACATCGAGGAACTTGCAGCATTGAAAGAGAAACTTGATGCTTCTAAAAAATAATTAAGCAAAAAAAATCTTTATAATGCGTGAAGCTGTGTCAAAATGTTTTGGCACAGCTTCTTTTTTTTTGTAAAAATTTATAATACACAAGACGTTTAAATTTGGACAAAATGCAGACAAAGTATTTACAAAGCAAATAAAATTGACTCTCATCTCAATTCCTACTGAAGTATCCGCAATACAGTACACTGCACAACGGAGGGCATACATAGGCAGATGACTAACTCCTAATATTTAAAACAACACCATAGTTTGTCAATTTTGGCTCACCACCTTTATACAAAGAGGCAGTTATTATCTTTAGCACTCTACATCAATATAAAACCTATATTTTGAAGAGTTTATTTTATAAAATATTAATATCTATTTTTGCTATTGTTTTAAATAACCTATTTTATTAATTTTGCAGAAGACAAACTTCTGCGAAAATAGGCAACACCTCGGCATAACCCAAACAAGTTTGGCTCTGCTCTCGGTTTTATTATCTTCGCAAAAGATAGAGAATCTTTTTTTATATGATCTATTTTTTAAACTAAACGATATGGCAACAGAACCATTTAAGTATCAAGACCCCTTTGAGATGGGTAAGGATAACACTGAGTATTATTTGCTTACAAAAGATTATGTAAGCGTTAAAGAGTTTGGAGACAGAAAAATTGTTTGTGTTGAGCCTGAGGGATTAACTGCTTTGGCAAAAGCGGCAATGCGTGACGTTTCGTTTTTATTACGCAGAGAGCATAACGAAATGGTGGCAAAAATTCTTTCAGACCCCGAAGCAAGTGAGAACGACAAATATGTAGCTTTAACAATGTTACGTAATGCTGAGGTTGCTGCAAAAGGACAACTTCCAGTTTGCCAAGATACTGGTACCGCTATTGTAATGGGTAAAAAGGGAGAGAATATCTACACTGGTGGTGGCGATGCTGAGGCTCTTTCGAAAGGTATCTATCAAACATATACCGAAGAGAATTTGCGTTACTCACAAAATGCCCCTTTAGATATGTACAAAGAGGTAAACACCGGTTGCAACCTTCCTGCTCAAATAGACCTTTACGCTATTGATGGCGATGAGTATAAATTCTTATTTATGGCTAAAGGTGGTGGCTCGGCTAACAAAACTTATCTTTACCAAGAGACTAAGGCTTTGCTTAACCCCGATTCATTAGTTAAGTTCTTAGTTGAAAAGATGAAGACTTTGGGTACTGCTGCATGTCCTCCATACCACATTGCCTTTGTAATTGGAGGAACTTCGGCAGAGACTAACCTTAAGACTGTTAAACTTGCTTCGGCTAAATATCTTGATACTCTTCCTACTACGGGAAATGAGTTAGGACGTTCATTCCGCGATGTTGAGTTGGAGAAACAAGTTTTGAAGGCTGCACAAGAGGCAGGTATTGGCGCTCAATTTGGAGGTAAATATTTTGCTCACGATATCAGAATTATCCGTATGTCTCGCCACGGAGCAAGTTGCCCTGTTGGATTAGGAGTATCATGCTCGGCAGACCGTAACATTAAAGCAAAAATCAATAAAGATGGTATCTGGATTGAGAAGATGGACGACCAACCGGATAATCTTATTCCCGAAGAGTTACGTCAAGCGGGCGAAGGCGATGCAGTAAAAATCAACCTTAACCGTCCAATGAACGAAGTTCTTGCAGAGTTGAGCAAATACCCAGTTTCTACTCGTCTATCATTGAACGGAACAATCATTGTTGGTAGAGATATTGCTCACGCTAAACTCAAAGAGCGTATCGACAACGGCGAAGGTTTGCCTCAATATATCAAAGATCATCCAATCTACTATGCAGGACCTGCTAAAACTCCTAAAGGAATGCCTTCAGGCTCATTTGGACCTACAACAGCAGGACGTATGGACTCATACGTTGACCTATTCCAAGCAAACGGAGGTTCAATGATTATGATTGCAAAAGGAAACCGTAGCCAACAAGTCACTGATGCTTGCCACAAACATGGAGGTTTCTATCTTGGAAGCATTGGTGGACCTGCTGCAATTCTTGCACAAAACAACATTAAGAGCGTTGAGTGCGTAGAGTATCCCGAGTTGGGTATGGAGGCTATCTGGAAAATTGAGGTTGAAGATTTCCCAGCATTTATCCTTGTTGATGATAAAGGCAACGACTTCTTTAAACAGATTAAACCTCTTTGCCTTGGTGGTTGCAAATAAGACAAACCATATATTTTATTAGGAGTGGAATTTTATTCTACTCCTATTTTTATTCTATTCTTCACACGTTCCACAACCACTTGATATTTAAGACATAATAAAATTTAAAGATTTTCTGCGATATTTTTTTCAAAAAAAGTTTGCTAAAAATTTGGTAGATATAAAAAAGAGCATTACCTTTGCATCGCAATTGAGAAACAAACCTCTCAAAAAGGGCGTTTAGCTCAGCTGGTTTAGAGCATCTGCCTTACAAGCAGAGGGTCGGCGGTTCGAATCCGTCAACGCCCACAAAAAGGATAAAGCACTTGTCAAAAAACAAGTGCTTTTTTATTTTCATATATTCACTCCCCATTATCTTTTTACTCAATTCTAAATATATCACTCACAAAGGGGGATAGTACGCAAAAAAATTATTATCTTCGCACTATTATTCAGAAACTATATATAATTTTAAAAGATATGGAATTTTCACCACTTACAGCGGTTTCACCTATTGACGGACGCTACAACTCTAAGACTTCGATGTTGGCAGACTACTTCTCGGAGTATGCACTTATTCGCTATCGCGTTTATGTTGAGATTGAGTATTTTATTGCTTTGGCAGAGATTAAACTTCCTCAAATGGAAGGTATCACTTCAGATATATACCCTGCTTTAAGAAGCATATACAAATGCTTTACCGAAGAGGACGCTAAACACGTTAAAGAGATTGAGAGTGTCACTAACCACGATGTTAAAGCAGTTGAGTATTTCATTAAAGAGAAATTCGATGCTATTGGCGGATTGGATGCTTACAAAGAGTTTATCCACTTTGGTTTGACTTCGCAAGATATAAACAACACCTCTATTCCTGTATCAATCAAAGAGGCTTTAACTAATGTTTATTACCCCGCCATTGAGGAGTTGATTGAGAAGTGTCGCACTTTTGCTGAAGAGTGGAAAGATATTCCTATGCTTGCAAAAACTCATGGTCAACCCGCTTCTCCTACTCGTTTAGGTAAAGAGATGATGGTGTTTGTATATCGTTTGGAGAAACAGTTGAATATCCTTAAAAACACTCCTATCAGCGGTAAATTTGGTGGCGCCACAGGAAACTTTAACGCTCACCACGTTGCATATCCTGAGTACAACTGGAGAGAGTTTGCCAACAACTTCCTATCTAAGAACTTGGGCATTGAGCGAGAGGAGTGGACTACTCAAATCTCAAACTACGACAACCTTGCTGCCCTTTTTGATGGTATGCGCCGCATAAACACCATTTTAATGGACTTGGACAAAGACTTCTGGCAATATATCTCAATGGAGTATTTTAAACAAAAAATCAAAGCAGGAGAGGTTGGTTCATCTGCTATGCCTCACAAGGTTAATCCTATCGACTTTGAAAACTCAGAGGGTAACTTGGGTATTGCAAATGCAATTCTTGACCACCTTGCAACAAAATTGCCTATCTCACGCCTTCAACGCGACCTAACAGACTCTACTGTTCTTCGTAACGTTGGCGTTCCTATGGGACATATGATGATTGCTATTGCTTCAACCATGAAAGGATTAGGAAAACTTCTTCTTAACGAAGAGGCTATTGCTGCCGACCTTAACAATATGTGGAACGTTTGTGCTGAGGCTATCCAAACAATTCTTCGCCGAGAGGGTTATCCAAAACCATACGAAGCATTGAAGGCTCTTACTCGCAAAAACTCTGTTGTTGATGCAAACTCTATCAGCGAGTTCATTGACACCCTTAACGTTAGCGAGGAGATTAAAGCAGAACTTCGCAAAATTACACCTATGAACTATACTGGTATGTAGTTATCAGTTAACAAACATTCGTTTGTTGAACTTGCTTTGATAATTTAATATATGCAAAAGAGTGTGCCTTGCAAGACACACTCTTTTTATCTAACAACTACCCAAAGGGAGGTGGAGTTTACAAAACCGACAACTAAAAACTAACCAACTACCCGAAGGGGTAACTAAAACATTACCTCAGATACTCTTTTTATTGTTTCGTTAAACTCGGTTACAATATCTTCTACCGCTTGTTGTGCTGTTTCAGGTTCCGAGATTAAGGATGCAACTTGTCCAATCTCCAATTCGCCCTCCTCGAGGTCGCCCTCAAATATTCCTTTTTTGGCACGTCCCTTACCCAACAACTCTTTTAACTCTTCAACAGATGCTCCGCTCAACTCAGCCTCCTCAACCTGTTTGTAGAAGTTGTTTTTGATTAGTCGTGTTGGAGCGAGCTGTTTTAGCATCAGTTTGGTATCTCCCTCGTTTAAGCCTCGGCAAAGAGTTTTAAACTCTTCACTTGCCGAACTCTCCTCCGTCATAGCAAAGCGTGTTCCTATCTGCACACCCTCTGCTCCAAGCGAGAAGGTTGCAGCCATTCCGCTACCTGTCGCCACTCCTCCTGCTGCTATAAGCGGAAGGGTGGTTGCTCTGCGTACCGAAGGAATTAAACATAGGGTTGTAGTCTCTTCGCGTCCGTTGTGGCCTCCTGCCTCAAATCCTTCGGCAACTACTGCATCAACACCAGCATCCTCACACTTCTTGGCAAAGAGTGCCGATGATACTACGTGTGCCACAACCGCTCCGTTCTGGTGTAGATAGTCGGTCCATTTCTTTGGACTACCTGCCGATGTAAAGACTATCTTTACACCCTCCTCCACTACTATCTGCATTATCTCCTCTATCTGAGGGTACATTAGTGGAATATTTACACCAAAGGGTTTGGTGGTTGCCGCTTTACATTTTTGAATATGCTCTCTGAGAGTTTCGGGGTGCATCGACCCTGCACCAATCAATCCCAATCCTCCTGCATTGCTCACTGCAGCAGCCAATCTCCAGCCGCTACACCACACCATACCTCCTGCAATGATAGGGTATTTTATTCCAAAAAGGCTACATATTCTGTTCATAGTATCAAGTTTATCGGTTTAATATTGTTTCAAGAGCCTTTACTTTGCATCCAGCATTCTCGGCATTCATCTCACCTTCAGCAAAGGTATTTATCTTCTCTTCCAACTCGGCTAACGCCTCGCTGTTTCCATTTGCAGCATACTCCTCACGTAAGATTCTTATCTTCTCGGCATCCTGCACACCCTCAACAAAACGTTCAAAGCGTACCGAACTGCGGAATCCGGGGTATATCAGGAATGAGTCTCCTGCACCCCATAGGCGGTAGCGTGTATCACGTAATGGATCTTCGCCCCAGTTGTTGTATGCCCAACGCAAGAATCCGCCAAATCCTGCTTGTACTGCGTGTAGTGGCATACATGTTGACTCTGCAGGTGATGAGAAAGTATATGAGTTAGGATAGGTTGTTGCACAACTTGTATAGTAGAGCGTTACCTGTCCGTTTGCTTTGCGGCGCTCCAACTCCTCTTTTGTGAAGTATTGCTCATATTGCACTGTAAAGTCGTATAGCAGGTCAACCAACTCGGCATGATAGTTTCCTGCAAGAGACATCTTCATTCCGGGCACAACCTCTTGTAACAGGTTATAGGCATCAAGCATTGCACTCAACTCACGCTCGTCCATACATATTGAGGTCTTTTCGTACCACCCCTTCTCTTTTAGGTGTTGTGCAAGCGATTGCAATAGAGGAGTCCAAAACTCACGATACTCAGCATCTGATGTTTTTGCATGAAAGAATTTGTACTCTCCTGTTGCCTCATCCAAGTAACGGAAGTTCATATCCCATGGCACCATTGAGAAACATTTAATCTCTTTATCAATACCACACTCCATCATAAACTCAACCCAACGGTCAAAGATGGTGTAGTCGTATGCCCAAGTGCCATCGGTTTTAAGAGTTGTCTCAATCATCGGGTCAAATTTGTCGTGCGATTGATCGCCCCAAGGCTCATATATTATCTCGGTTGATATAACCTTTTGTCCTGCTCGGGCAAGAGCTTTCATCATTGGACGCATTGCCTCAAAATGCTCTTTACTCCACTTCTCCACATTATAATAACGCGAAACTGAATAGGGTTGTTGCCACAAATCTAAATGGAACACGTAATCTTTGGGTGCTGGTAACGACCTATCCAATACCTTAATCTCTGCATTGAGTTTACCCAATGTTTTCCACCCCTCTTTTACTTTAAGAGTTACATTGTAGGCACCTGCCTCAATATCCATTGGCACCTCAAAAGTACACCATACGGGGCGAACTTTACGAGGTTTTAAATCTCTTATCTTTTGGTTATCAATCACATCAGCAACCATAGAACTGTCGTAAATTGAGTGATCAGGGCGATGTCCGCATGTTCCGTTTCCATCAGCATTGAAGCCATCGGTCATAACATAAGTTACAAAATTTGCAGAGGTACTGCCTTCAACACCATCAATCTCTGATATTTTCAACTCCACATCTTTTATCTCCTCTGTTGTGTAGATAAGAGCCAACGCTCCTACCCTCTCTCCACGCCATACAGTAATTGCAGTATCGGTGCAAATAACCACGTCAGGAACATTTTTGTATGAATAGTGAATATCCTTATCTGCCCAAGTGAGGTTAAAACTCTCCGAGAGGTTGCTCCAAGCCTCCTCATCAACAGGTTTTGTATCTTCTAACTCCTCATAACTTGTTAAGGGATATGGTGTATCATATGTTATCTCCTCAACCTGTTTTGTACTACACGCAAACAATCCTAATAGTGCTAATGGTAATAGTAATTTTTTCATATATCTTTTGTTTTAAGTTTATTCCGACATTTATTCCGACATTTATTCCGACATCGAGTGATTTATTATCTCTACAAAAATATCTCTTTTATTTAATAAATCAATCAAATGTGACGTTTTTTTAAGACAAATTGAGCATAGATGAAAAATAAATAATATCTTTGAAAGAGTTTGTAATAAATATTTGAATTTATCCTCTTTTACGATATATAATTTAGAGATGACAATAGAGTTTAAAATTGAGTATCGCACTAAAGGTGATGAGGTGATTGCTGTTGTTTTTAAAGACAGCGATATTGCTCCTCTTTTTTTGAACAGTTATAACGATGCTACTTGGAGTGGTGTCATTGCAATTGAGAGATTTCCTGCCAATTCAAAGTTGGAGTACTCATACGCTGTATATGAGAATGGAGAGTGTACTCGCATAGAGAGTGGAGTTATGACTCACTCAATATGGGTTAGAGAGAGCAAAAGCTCAAAACTATATGTTAACGACTCATGGCGAGATCTCCCTGAGTTTGCATACCTGTTTAGTTCTGCGTTCAGTGGAGATAAAGTTTTTGTACCATATAAAAGTGCGAATACAAACAAAAGCAACACAATTTTCAGAGCATTAGTACCTCATGTTGGCAATGGCAGACGTGTTGCAATTTGTGGCAGAGAGGGTATTTTAGGAGGGTGGAAGATGCCTGTTCCCATGAAAGAGATTGCCCCCTTTGTATGGGAGTGTGGCATTTGTGCCGACTATGCGGCCCGTTATGAGTTTAAATTTGTAATTATCGACAAAAACGGAATTATTGTTGAGTGGGAACGTGGCGAAAACAGAGAACTCTATGTTACCGACCTTGCCGAAGGAGAACTCTTCTACTCTCCTGAGATGGAGCCACTCTTTGATAGTTTAAACCGAAAGATTGCTGGTACTGCAATACCAGTATTCTCGTTACGTGGCGAGGGCAGTTTTGGGGTTGGAGACTTTGGCGACCTTAAAGATTTTGTTGCTTGGGCTGCCCATACTCACCAAAAGGGTGTGCAAATTTTGCCCATTAACGATACTACTATAAGCAACACATGGACAGACTCTTATCCCTATAACAGTATATCTATTTATGCTTTCCACCCTATGTATCTCGACATTAGGCAGTTGGGGACATTAAGAGATAAAAACCTTGCTAACGAATTTGAGGTTAAACGTAGAAAGTTAAATGCTTCGCCATTTGTTGATTACGAAGGTGTAAACTCCACCAAAATGGCATACATCAAGGCTCTTTTCCGCCAGAACGGAAAGAGGGTTTTGGCTTCGGTTGGGTTTAAGAAGTTCTTTGAAGATAACTCTCATTGGCTATTGCCATACGCTGCCTTCTCATATTTAAGAGATATTAATGGTACTCCCGACTTTAATGCGTGGGGCGAGTATGCAGTGTATGAAGAGGAGAAAATAAAAGAACTTTGTTCTATTACAAGCGAAGCATATCCTTCTATTGCACTATACTACTATATACAATATAACTTGCATATTCAACTATTGGAGGTTAGCAAGTTTGCACGTAGTAAGAATGTTATATTAAAGGGCGATATTCCTATTGGAATTAGCCGTTGTAGCGTTGAGGCGTGGATTGAGCCTCACTACTTTAATATGAACGGTCAGGCAGGAGCGCCACCCGATGCCTTCTCCACAAATGGTCAGAACTGGGGATTTCCAACCTATAACTGGGATGTTATGGAGAAAGACGGCTACGCTTGGTGGCGTAAGAGATTTGGCAAGATGAGCGAATATTTTACCGCCTACCGCATTGATCACATACTTGGTTTCTTCCGTATTTGGGAGATTCCAACTCACTCGGTACATGGACTGTTAGGTCAGTTTGTTCCTGCAAAGGGTATGACAACAGAAGAGATTGCAGGTTACGGACTTGAGTTCCGCCCTCAATTTATGACAACGCCTTTTATTGATGATGAGATTTTATCTGATATTTTTGGAGAGAACTCTGATTTTGTAAAAGAGACCTTCTTGCTTCCTCTTGCATCGGGACGCTGGGAGTTACGTCCTGAGTTTGATACCCAACGCAAAGTGGAGAGTTGGTGCTGGCACAACGGATGCAGCGAGGAGATTAGAGAGGGAGTATATTCTCTTATCAGCAATGTACTTTTTGTACCTGACCGCAACGACACAAATCTTTATCATCCACGCATTTGCGTTCAAAACGACTATATATACAAGCAACTTACAACTGCTGAGCAGAACGCTTTTAACGCTCTCTATGACTACTACTATTACCACCGCCATAGCGAGTTCTGGTATAAACAGGCAATGAAAAAGTTGCCTATGCTTACTCAATGTACCCCAATGTTGGCATGTGGCGAGGACTTGGGTATGGTACCTGAGTGTGTGCCTTGGGTGATGAATCAGTTACAGATTTTGAGTTTAG
The DNA here is from genome assembly GCA_015061035.1 of Bacteroidales bacterium. Classification (GTDB taxonomy): domain Bacteria; phylum Bacteroidota; class Bacteroidia; order Bacteroidales; family G3-4614; genus Caccoplasma_A. Next base: position 109,551 of record SUXK01000005.1, on the reverse strand, counting down.
AGATTGAGCGTATGCCAAAGGCTCCATATCAAGAGTTTGGCAATACATATTACTACCCGTTGCGTTCGGTATGTTCAATCTCAACACACGATATGTCAACCCTCAGAGGCTGGTGGGAGGAGAACCCCGAAGTTACCGACCACTACTACCGCACAATATTAAATCACGGAGGAGCAACACCTCACGTTGCAAGTGCAGACATTTGCGAAGAGGTTGTTTGCCGACACCTTTACAGCCCATCACTTTTGACAATACTTTCGTTTCAGGATTGGTTGTCGATTGATGAAAATATCCGTTTCTCAGATGTTGAGGCAGAGCGTATAAACATACCTGCCGTTGCACGTCATCACTGGCGTTACAGAATGCACGTAACAATTGAGCAACTTATGGCAAACGAGGGATTCACATCTAAACTACGTACCTTAATTGATAATTCAGGAAGAGGTTAATTTATGGTACTTAATTATATCTGGATATCGTTCTTCTTTATTGCTTTTGCAGTAGCACTCATAAAGAGTATCTTTATGGGGGACGTGAATGTGTGGTCAGAGATTATGAACTCCTCATTCTCATCGGCAAAAACCGCATTTGAAATATCTCTTGGGTTAACTGGAGTGTTGTCGCTATGGCTTGGTTTGATGAAGATCGGAGAACGCGGAGGCATTATCTCAATATTTGCCCGTTGGGTATCGCCGTTTTTCTCAAGACTATTCCCATCGCTACCAAAAGATAGTCCGATATTTGGCTCAATATTTATGAACTTCTCGGCAAATATGCTGGGGCTGGATAACGCAGCAACTCCTCTTGGTCTCAAAGCAATGAAGGAGATGCAGGAGTTGAACACCCAAAAGGAGAGAGCAACTGATGCAATGATAATGTTCCTTGTACTTAATACCACAGGACTTACACTTATACCTATAAGCGTAATGGTTTACAGGGCGCAAATGGGAGCAGGAAACCCATCGGACGTGTTTTTACCTATTCTACTTGCTACATACATTACAACTCTTGCTGGATTGATAATCACCTGCATAAAGCAACGAATAAATATTTTTGACAGAGTTATAATATCTACCGTAACTATTGCCACCGCCATTATGGGAGGCTTGTTGGTATTCTTTATGAATTTACCAGCAGAAAAGGTTTCGCTCTACTCTACCGTTGGAGCAAATATGTTGCTCTTTACAATTATAGTACTCTTTTTAGTGGCAGGTGTCAGAAAAAAGATAAATGTTTATGAAGCATTTATTGACGGAGCAAAAGAGGGATTTAAAACTGCTGTTACTATTATCCCCTACCTTATTGCAATGTTGGTTGCCATTGCAATGTTCAGAGCATCTGGAGCAATGGATTTTTTAACCGATGGAATAACCTACATAGTTGCCGCTTGTGGTATTGATACCGACTTTGTTGGAGCTATACCCACCGCACTTATGAAACCGCTAAGCGGTAGTGGAGCAAGAGGTATGATGGTTGATGCAATGGCTACATACGGAGCCGACTCTTTTGTTGCTCGTGTAGCCTCTACCATTCAGGGTTCTACCGATACCACACTTTACATACTTGCCGTCTATTTTGGTTCGGTTGGTATTAAAAACAGCCGTTATGCCGCAGGGATTGGTCTTGTTGCCGACTTTATAGGTATCGTTGCCGCCATATTTATGGCGTACATTTTCTTTGGATAAGAGCCTCTATTTCTCTAACTGTTTTAGACGATACTCCTTTGGGGATAATCCTGAATGGCGATGAAAGAATTTTCCGAATGAGGATTGGTCGGAGAAGTGAAGATATGAGGCTATCTCCTGAATACTCATTTTGTTCTCTTGCAATAATGCTCTTGCCCTACTGTATAGCATTTCGTATATAAAATCGCAAACGGTTTGCCCTGTTACCTGCTTTACCACAAGCGTCAGATAGTGCGATGTGATATTGAGTTTTGAGGCATAGAAAGCAACAGAGTGTTGTGTGCGATAATTTGCCGAGAGGAGTTCCATAAACATATTTGTTATATACTCCCTACGTGGCAGAGCCTCACCTACTTGCAGATGCTTTTGCTCTATTATGTTACTTAAATCAAGGAAAAAGAGAATGAGTGTACTCAATACCGTTTCGTTATAATAGTGGTGTTGTAAGTTATTCAACACTTGCTTAAATAGCGTGAGGCGTTGCATCATAAACTCTACCTCTTGGAGCGTGAAGTTTATTACTGGTTGAGAGTATAGTTTTACCCCATATCTGGTGCGAACTGAGATTATATCAACAGGGTCCATACTCTCCATAAACTCTCTACTCACAAAGAGAACCTCCGCCCTAAAATCGTCAGTTAGGTTTGTTAATGTTACAAGATGTGCAGGAGATAGCATTACTATATCTCTTTCTCTCACTTTATGAGTGGTATAGTTTATCAAAAACTCTGCTTTGCCACTTAGCACAAAGAGTGTGATATTTGCATTTATATATACCGCAGGAGTCTGATCAAGAGGATTATTACGAGGAGTTATAAAGGAACTTCCTAACATTCCGCTCATATACTCTTTTACCCCTCCACTCCTACTTACGTCTGAGATATTCTTAATATATAGATGCTGTTTCATATTCTTTTATAACCTATTTATTTACTCTCACAACTCCCATACAAAGGTAATATTATTTATTTAAATGTTCAAATTAAACCAATTTTGTATATTTTGAGCAATGTGGTTTTTGAGGCTTTTTTGCGACCTTTGCAACAATTTTAAAAAGGGGATATTTTTCTTTTTTTTACTCACATTTCGTCACCCGTTTAGATATATAAATTTTAAACTCTTAATATGAAGAAACTATTGTTATGGCTATTGCTCTTTACGTTTGTTTTCACACCAGAGGTAAAGGCAGTACAAGATTCAATTACCATCTCTATTGATGAACTCTTTTCTCTTGCCGATTCACGAAGTAAAAGTGTGAAGGCATACGAGATTGCTGCTGCACAGGAAGAAGAGGAGATACGTGTTGCAAAGAATATGAGATTGCCTGAGATTGACCTCTCGCTCTCGGCAAGTTATTTAGGGAACATCTGGCTTGCCGATCGTAATTTCAAAAACGGAAGAAATGAGGATATGCCTCATCTTGGCAACAACTTTGCTATTGAGGCATCGCAAGTTATATACGCTGGTGGAGCAATTCAAAACTCAATAGAGGCTTCAAAACTTAAACACCAACTATCGTTACAGGATGCTGAAAGGAACAGGATTGATGTTCGTTTCTTGGCAGCAGGATACTACCTTGAGTTGGCACGTTTGGCAAACGAAGCAGAGGTCTATAAAAAGAATATTGAGCAGACCGAAAAGGTTGTAAAAGAGATTACCGCACGTAAAAATGAGGGGTTGGCTCTTAAAAACGATATTACTCGTTATGAATTGATGTTACAATCTCTTCAACTTGCACTCACTCAAACACAAAACCGCTCCGCAGTGGTAAATAACAAACTTACTACCTTAGTTGATTTACCCTACACAACAGTAATTATTCCCGATGCTCGTATATTGGAAGTTATGCCACAAGTTGCCGGAGAGGAGTATTGGCAAGAGAGTGCAAACATCTCTTCTCCTATTTTAAAAATGGCAGAGACTGGAGTTAAACTATCGGAGAAAAACGAGAAGGTTGTTCGTAGTGAGATGATTCCCTCAATTGCTCTTTTTGCTGCCGACAAGTTAGATGGACCAATTACTATTGAGGTGCCTCCTATAGACAAAAACCTAAACTATTGGTATGTGGGTATAGGTATTAAGTACAACCTGTCTTCGGCATATAAGACAAATAAAAAACGTAGCATAGCCTCTCTTGCAACCACTAAGGCCCGTTGGGAAGAGGAGATTGCAAAAGACAATTTAGAGAGTGCCATTAAAGAGGCATACATTGAGTTTGAAGAGGCATTTACGATATATGCCACTCAGGTAAAATCATTGCAACTTGCAACTGAGAATTACTCAGTAATTAACGAGCGTTACTCAAATGGATTGGTGCTTATTACTGAGATGTTAGATGCAAGTAATCAGAAATTGGATGCTGAGTTAGAGGTTGCAAATGCAAAAATAAATATCTTGTTTAAGTATTATAAGTTAGGCAAGATAGCAGGTAGTTTATAGTAGATTTTTTACAAAGAAATAGATAAAAATTATGAATAAGAAAAGCAAAAAACTGATTTTTAATATTGTTGTTCTTACATGTTTAATTTTAGGATTGACATGGGTTGCAAGTAGATTTATTCATTTGGGTAGTGTTGAGTTTACCGACAATGCTCAAGTAAAACAACATATTATTCCTGTAAACTCGCGAGTTCAGGGATTTATTAAAGAGATTCGTTTTGATGAGTATCAAGAGTTTAAGAAGGGCGACACTCTTGCCATTATTGAGGATTCGGAGTTTCGTTTCCGTTTGGCACAAGCCGAAGCAGACTACTATAATGCAGTTTCGGGGAAATCGGCAATGGCTACTGCAATAAATACCACTTCAAGTAATATTGAGGCGGGTGATGCTGCTGTTGCAGAGGCAAAGGTGCGTATGGAGAATGCCGAAAGAGATTATATCCGTTATAAGAATTTGTTTGAGAATGATGCTGTAACAAAACAACAATTTGATGCTATGGAGACAAATTATATTGCTCTTAAACAACGCTACGAGGCATTAAAGAGTCAGCGTCAATCAACCGTCCTTGTCAAGGCTGAGCAAGGAGATAGACTTAACCAAACTGAGGCTGCCATTCGTTTGGCAGAGGCTGCTTTGGATTTAGCAAAACTAAACCTCTCTTACACCGTTATTATTGCCCCCTGCGATGGTGTTACAGGCCGAAAAAAGATTCAAGTTGGACAACTTATACAGCCAGGGCAAACTATTACCGACTTAGTTGATAGTGGTTCAAAATGGGTAATTGCAAACTACAAAGAGACTCAAACTGCAAACATATCAGTTGGCAACGAAGTGGAGATTGAGGTTGATGCTGTTCCCGATGTAGTGTTTAAGGGAGTTGTAGAGTCAGTATCTCAGGCAACTGGAGCAAGTTTCTCACTCCTTCCTCAAGACAACTCAGCAGGGAACTTTGTAAAGATTGAACAACGTATCCCAGTGAAAATCATCTTTACCGATGATAACAAAGCAGATGATATGGCTCGTTTAAGAGCAGGAATGAATGCCGAATGTATAGTTAATTACTAATAAATTATGCACGAGATTCCACCCTTTTCACTTCCTGAATTTCGCAATTTTATTCCAGAGAAGATACGCCCTTGGATAATAATTGCCTTTGTTATTGTTTTTCAACTTTCAGGAGGTGTATATCTTGCAGCATTGGGAGAAATGAGCGGTTCGCTCGCACTTATGCGAGAGGATATTCTTATGGCAGGTTACGCCTCATTGGCAGGACTTGCTCTAACCTTTGCCATAATGTTTAGGCTGAAGTTCAGATTTCCACTGAAACAGACCTTTATTATCTGCTCCTCTACAATAATCATTGGTAACATTATTGTAGTAAACACTTCAAGTGTTCCTCTTATGTTTGGGGTATGCTTTATTACAGGTATATTTAGAATGTGGGGTACGTTTGGGTGCAACTCCGCCATTCAGTTATGGCTCACTCCAAAACGCGATTTGTCGGTATTCTTCTGCTACATTGAGTTACTTGTGCAGGGCATGATTGAGATTGGAGGAATTACCACCATATACACCGCTTTCTTTGCAAAATGGGAGTATATGTATCTTTTGGTTATAGGACTCTTTTTGATAGTTATAATTACCACTATAATCATATTCCGTACTATTAGAACACTTCCAAAACTTCCGCTGTTTGGTATTGATTGGGTGGGCATATTGTTGTGGTGTACAGTTGCATTATCGTTAGTGTTTATAATGGTATATGGCGACTTCTACGACTGGTTTAACTCTCCTGTAATATGGACGGCTCTTATCACCGCTATTGTTACATTGGTGCTTAATCTTTGGCGTTCATCATTTATTCGCCACCCCTTTTACGAACTTAAAACGTGGAGATATAAACCTCTCTACTATTCTCTTATTATATATCTTGTAATATCAACTCTTAACGCCCCATCACGCGTGTTAGAGGAGATGTATATGGGAGTGATACTTCACTACGATACACTTAACATTGCATCAATGAAACTATGGGCATTGGCGGGTATTGCAATAGGAGCATTCTTCTCTTGGAGAACATTTGCTATCCGCAAGTGGAGATATAAGACTATGACAACTATTGGTTTCTCATTCTTGGTTCTGTATCTGATTCTATTCTACTTTGTAGTTGATTTTAATCTCCCTAAAGAGGCTCTTATATTACCAATATTGGCACGAAGCATTGGGTTTGTGATACTCTCAATCACTCTGCTTACAGCCCTCTCGTTAATACCATTTACCAACTTTTTTCAGGCAGTATCAATTCAAGGTTTCTTTAGTGCTGCCATAGCGAGTGCTTTTGGCGAGGCAATTGTTGGACGTCTGTTTAAAGTATTGGTATGCAAGAATAGTATGTTACTCGGTAGCGAGATTGATAATGTTAATGTTTTAGCAAAGAACTTCTCACTAGGAGAACTCTACGGCATTGTGCAAATTCAGGCCATTGCCGTTAGTATGAAAGAGATATTTGGATGGCTTATTCTTGTTGGATTGGGAACATTGATGATATACTTGTTGCGAGAGAGTTCGCTACGCCCCACCTTTGCAATACACCCTAAATATAGGACTATTCGCCGATACATAAAACATCAACTACGTATGGATAAGGCAGATGAGTAGTTGAATATTGATAATATACAAAGATAGAGGCTGTATTAAAATGAAGTGAGCCCCAAAGTTTTTTGTCCAAACTTTGGGGCTTATTATGTATATACAACACAGTAGTTTGTTGATTATGGCAAACCGCTAAAGGTTTGCAAGAATTGATAAAATACAAGGCGTTGAAGTTTAGGGCGAAAGGAGTGTACAAGAGGTACATGACTGAGCCCTAATACTGAAAACAACATAGTAGTTTGTTAATTATGGCAAACCGTTATAGGTAGCCCATAATACGTAATATAATCGGTGCAAACAACGAAGTCAACACTCCGTTGATTATAAGTCCTAAGGTTGCATATACCCCATGAATGGGACTAACCTCCATTGAGGCTGCTGTACCTACTGCATGAGAGGCTGTTCCCATTGCCAACCCCTTTGATATATCATCTCTGAGTTTTATTATAGACATTGTTCTATAACCTATTACTGCACCCAATATACCTACACACACAACAACCGCTGCGGTTAGCGACTCTATACCTCCAAGAGCAGATGATATTTCAATCGCTATAGGAGTTGTTACCGACTTTGGTGCAAGCGATATTATAACCTCGTTGGTTGCTCCCATAAGGTCGGCTATCGCTACCACAGATACTATTCCAACAATACACCCTGCCAATTGAGAGAGAAAGATAGGGATGAAGTGCTGTTTTATGGAGTTAAGGTGCTTGTATAGGGGAACTCCCAATGCCACGATTGCAGGTTTTAACCAGAACTCTATATATTTTCCACCTTCATTATATGTGGTATAACTAATATCGGCAAACTTTAAATAGCATATCATTACCGCAATGGTTATGAGTATGGGATTTAGCAGTATTATACCTGTCTTTTTACGGATAATGGTTGCCACGTAATATACGGCAAAGGTCAAAGCGAGAAGTACAAACGTATTATCCATTTCGTTTTCTGTTTGAGAGTTGATATACCCAACCTGTTACGGCTATTACTATTATGGTACTTACTAATGCCGATACAAATATTGGCCAGAATTGAGCCTCTATAATATCAAAGTAAAGCATTAGAGCAATTCCTGGTGGAATAAAGAAGAATCCCATATTTGATATTAGGAAGTTTGCCACATCCTTTATCTTTTCGTATTTGACTACCCCTATTTTCAGCAAAGTACAGAGCAGTATCATTCCTATTATGCTCGAAGGGAATTTAATTCCCGTAAACATAACTATCAACTCGCCAACGGCAAGACACGAAAATATTATCAAGCATTGCAATATCATCACTTCTTATCTTCTCTTTTTGCTTTTTTTAATGGGCAGTTTTTTTCGCACCCCTGACATGCAGTAAAATCCTTCTTTGTTATCATACAGTAGATGCGGCGAACTAAATAAGCCACCACCACTACACCTATTGCTGTAACTATTATCTCTTGTGTTCCCATTCTTAGATAAATATTAATGCAAGACGATATGTTATGAAAGCAAACACCCATGCTACGCCTGTATTATATAACACAGAGAGGGTTGCCCACTTCCAGTTACTCTCATTTTTAATTGCTATAACAGTTGCTATGCAGGGGAAATATAGCAGGATAAAGACCAAAAACGAGAGAGCCGATGCAGTGTTAAATGCTCCGCCCGAAGCAAGTTTTTTTGACAACGCTCCTTCGCTTAACTCCTCTCCATCCTCCTCGGCATACAACACACCTAACGTACTAACAACAATCTCTTTTGCTGGGAGTCCTGAGAGTACCGCCACTGAAGCCTTCCAATCCATACCGAGAGGCTCCATCACTGGCTCACAAACTTTACCTAACTGCTCCATATATGAGGGTTGAGGTTGTCCGTTACTCTTCTCTCCATGAGGGAAATAACTTAAAAACCAAATCACTATTGAGGCAATAAGTATAAGGCCTCCCATCTTTTTGAGATATTGCTTGCACTTATCCCACATATGGCTAACGGTTGTTGTTAACGAAGGAACTCGATATGGTGGTAACTCCATTACAAATGGGGTATCATCTTTTTTAAACATAAATCGGCGAAGAAGTTTTGAGGTTACAACCGCCATCAATATTCCGCCTATGTAAAATAGGAACAACACCAATCCCGCATTGTTGGGAAAGAATGTTCCGATAAAGAGTATAAATATTGGAAGTCTTGCACTGCACGAAATGAAAGGCGAAATCATCATTGTAATAAGGCGAGAAGAGTGACTCTCAATTGTGCGTGTTGCCATAATGGCTGGTACGTTACAACCAAAGCCCATTACAAGAGGGATGAACGATTTACCATGCAATCCTATCTTGTGCATTATCTTATCCATAATAAAGGCGGCTCGTGCCAAATATCCCGAGTCCTCCATAAACGAGATAAAGAGATAGAGAATCATAATGTTAGGCAAGAAGACTATCACACTTCCCACACCTCCTATTATACCATCGGTAATGAGAGCCTTTAATATACCTTCGGGCATAAAGTTACCAACAAAACCACTCAACCACTCAACACCTGCCTCAATCCACTCTTGCGGATATGCTCCAAGACTAAACGTGCAGTAGAACATTAAAAACATTAGCAGGAAGAAGATAGGAAATCCCCATAGTTTATGAGTTACAAGAGTATCTATTATTCGGGTTACCAAAACACCATCGTTTTTACCTGGTGTAAAACACTCCTTTAATGCACCCGAAATAAATCCATATTTCTGATTAGTTAATGCACCCTCAATATCCTCTTTTAAATCTCGCTCAATATGTTTTACCTCATGGTCACGAATCTCAATCCACTCTTTGTACGAAGCACAACCACTAAGTTGAGCCTCAACACTTGCATCACGCTCCAATAACTTTAATGCGTAGTAACGTGGTGGAAAGTATTTTGGCAGTTGGTCGCTATTGCGTTTTAACGCCTCTTTAACCTTTGACAGTCCCTCCTCAATAATACTTCCGTTATTAATGTGAATATGACGCATTTGAGGGTTTGTATTCTCGTACACCTCTATAACAGTATCTAAAAGCCACTCTACTCCATTTCCACTTTTTGTAGAGACAGGCACCATTGGCACTCCTAACAAATCGCCTAACTGATTATAGTCGAGAACTGCTCCGCTACGTTCAAGTTCATCAAACATATTGAGCGACACCACTATCTTCTCATCCATATCAATCAACTCGGTTGTGAGATAGAGGTTGCGTTCAAGATTTGATGCAACAACAGTATTTATCACAACATCGGGCGACTCGTTTTGAAGATGCTCTCTTACATAACGCTCCTCAGGAGTATATGCCGAGAGAGCGTATGTCCCTGGCAGATCGGTTATAATAAAGTTGTAACCACGATAACGGCACTCACCTTTTTTTGCATCAACGGTAACACCGCTATAATTACCAACGTGCTCGTGACTGCCCGAGATTGCATTAAAGAGTGATGTTTTACCACTATTGGGATTACCTACAAGAGCCACATTTATCTCTCTGTTTCGTTGAGTGATAACCTCCTCAATACTCTCTTTTGAGTAGGTAGCAGTTGCTTTATCGGCAGGGATAAGGCTCTTTGCCTCCTCTTCGGTTATAACCTCAATCATAGAGGCCTCGCTACGGCGTAACGAAACCTCGTATCCCATAATCTCATATTTGATAGGATCCTGCAAAGGAGCATTAAGCAACACCTTTACTCGCTTGTTGCGAACAAATCCCATCTCCATAATACGGCGACGGAAACCTCCGTGTCCCTTAACCTTCAATATTATGGCAGACTCTCCTGTATTTAATTCCGATAAAAACATAACTCATTACATTAAAATAGTGTCAGTTGACAATCAAGCAACTGAAATGATTTGCGATGATGCGGTGTAACGCCAAACTCTCTGATTGCATTGCGGTGTGCTTTGGTTGGATAACCTTTATTCTCACACCATCCATATTTAGGATACTCCTTTGCAATATCATTCATATAGTCATCGCGATAGGTCTTTGCAAGAATAGATGCAGCAGCAATAGACAAAAATCTGCCATCACCCTTTACCTCGCATGAGAATGGTGTTTTGCCGTATGGCTTAAACCTGTTACCGTCAACAAGAATATATTCAGGTTGCACCTTTAGTTGCTCCAATGCTCTATGCATAGCAAGAATAGAGGCATTAAGAATATTAATTTTGTCAATCTCTTCAGCAGTTACCACACCCACTGCCCATGCTACGGCACTCTCCTCAATAATGGGGCGAAGTTTGTAACGCATCTTCTCCGATAGCTTTTTAGAGTCACTTATCAGTTCGTGTTCAAAGTCGGGCGGCAAAATTACTGCCGCCGCATAAACTGGCCCTGCAAGACACCCACGCCCTGCCTCATCGCATCCAGCCTCAATCACACCACTATTTTTATAACTCAAAAGCATAAAAAGTGACAATAAACAAGCAAAACTATCTTTGCTTAGATTATTCTCCACAAAAGTAATAATAAGCGAGCAAAAAAATACGAAGTTACTTGGATATTTTACAGCAAAACAATGTTAAAATCTCACACCTCTTTCTGCATATGCGTCATAGGTATTCCTAAGAACTCACGAATATTTACAGGAACAAAACCTAATGAGGTGTAGAGTTTTGCTGCAGTTGGGTTTTCGTTATCTACCAACAGCCCTAATGTTGGGATATTGAGGAGTTGCGACTTCTCCTCTACTCTTGCTATTAACGCCTTTGCTATTCCTTGCCCTCTGTACTCCTTAAAAACGGCAAGGGAGTCAATGTATAACTCTCCACTTTCGCACTCATCGGTTATCTTCTTACCAAGTTGTGTGCCTCGTTTTTCAAGTTCCTGAAAGAGTGCCTCACGCAACTCATAGAGTCTTGCTCCATCGTAACTACATATTGCACCTGCTACTTTACCGTCAACCTCGCACACATAGCAGTTTTTGTACGAATACTGGCTATCCTCTCGTTCTGCCAATGCTTTAACCAACTCATAATTAAAGGGAGAGGTATGTTCCGATAACCGCTCTATATCTACACCTATAGCAAGTAGCACCACTTTAGCAATAGTGTCAGAATCTTGTTTTGTTGCCTCACGTATTATTTTGTTCATAGCAATTTATCTCTATTGGCAAAAAAAGAGGCTGTGTCAAAATGCATTTTTTGGCTCAGCCTCTTAAGGTATGTAAGAATTGATAAAATACAAGGCGTTGAAATTTAGGGCGAAAGAAGTGTACAAGAAGTACATGACTGAGCCCTAATATTGAAAACAACACAGTAGTTTATTAATTATGACACACTGTCCTCTTTTATTCAGTTTTATTTTTAGTTTTTGATGCTATTTTCACCGCTCGTTGCTGACTCATCTTTTGCCAACGTTCCCGAGCGAGTTCTTGCATATCCTCAGTCTTGTCGTATTCATCAACAATCTCAACTCCGAGCATTGTTTCAATTACATCTTCCATTGTCACCAATCCTCGCATACATCCGTATTCATCGGTAATTACTGAGATATGTTCTTTGCTTTCAAGCATCTTTTCCCATATTTCCGATACTGAAACCTCTTCGCCAAACGATAGCATTGGTCGCATTATATCAGATAGTTTTGTATTGAACTTATCCTCAGCCAAGCGTTCCAATACGGTTGCACGTAATATATAACCTGTTATATAGTCGCGATTATCTTTATACACAGGGATACGTGAGTGCGACAAATCTTTTAAAGCATAAAACTCTTTTACTGTCAATGTTTCAGGAACACTCTCCACTACCAAGTTGGGTGTCATAATATCCTCTGCCAACACGCTGTCAAGTTTTATGAAGTTTTGTATAATTTTTTTCTCCTTTACTTGAAATACTCCCTCCTCTACACCAACGTTTACCATAGCCGATACCTCTTCACGGCTAACTGTTGTCTGTTCGCCTCTATCAAATATTTTTGTTATAAACTCTGATAGTTTTACAAAGGGATATGTAATTACAATCAATACTTTAATTATTTTGGTTGCTGGTATAGCCAATGCTCTCCAACTATTTGCGCCAATGGTTTTTGGTATAATTTCAGAGAATACCAGAATAAGAATTGTAAGAATTGCAGAGATTACACCAAAATACTCTTCGCCAAACACCTTTCCTGCTTCGGCACCTACACCTGCAGCACCTATTGTGTGGGCTATTGTGTTTAATGAGAGAATGGCGGCCACTGGACCGTCAATTTCAGATTTATATTTTTTTAGAAGTTTTGCGGTCTTGCTTCCCTCCTCCTCTTTCATTGATATGTACGACATAGGAGTTGATAACAAAACTGCCTCTAATATTGAACAAAGAAACGATATTGATAATGCACCAAACAGATATAAAAAAATCAGACCCATAAATTAAAATTTAAATTAAACAATCGTCTATGTCAAATTTGGGTTTAATTGACCAGACTTATAAAAAACTCGTGATATTGACTTACTTGGTGCCTTTGTCATTCACGATATACAAAGAATGTGGATCGATACATTTTAAGTTTCTAATTTTTATTTTTTCAGTTATTGGAATCTTTAAATCCAAAACTTCAATTTTTGTTTTGCAAAGGTAATAAAAAGTTTTTAGTTTTCATATCCTATTATTTTTTTAGTTCTAATTGCTTGTCTCTGTTAACATTTATTATCTATAAATCCCGTCATCAATTGTTAAAAACTCCAATTTTAAGACCTATTTACCGCTATATAAAAAAACTTATCAACAATTTAGGCAGATTATTCAAATTTGAGATGGTAGTTTCTGATAAAATTTGCTTATTTTGTAAATCGTAATAACCGAACTATGGGAAAAATAATTGCAATAGCAAATCAAAAGGGAGGTGTTGGAAAGACCACTACCTCTATAAATTTGGCAACATCGCTTGCCGCTCTTGACAAACGAGTATTAATGATTGATGCCGACCCTCAAGCAAATGCTACTTCGGGAGTGGGTATCAATGCTAAAGAGTGTGTTATATCAACATATGAATGTTTAATTGGAACTCAAAGTGCTTCAGACGCCATAGTAGAGAGTTGCGTTAGAAATATGCATGTGATTCCTTCTCGCATTGACCTTGTTGGTGCAGAGTTGGAACTCTTGAATATGGAGAATCGCGAGAGAATGCTTGAGAAACAACTCGCCGAAGTTAAAGAGGATTATGACTATATCTTGATTGACTGTTCACCTTCATTAGGTCTTATAACAGTAAACTCGCTCACTGCAGCCGACAGTGTTATAATACCTGTTCAAGCAGAGTATTTTGCTCTTGAAGGTATCAGTAAACTTTTAAATACCATTAAGATTATAAAATCAAAACTTAATCCTCAATTAGACATAGAGGGATTCTTATTAACCATGTACGATTCCCGCCTCCGCTTGGCTAATCAAATTTTTGATGAACTAAAACAACACTTTGGCGATATGGTATTTAAGACAGCAATCCAGCGTAACATCAGATTAAGCGAGGCTCCAAGTCATGGATTACCTGTTTTGCTTTACGATCCTGATTCACGTGGAGCGTTAAACTATATGCAACTTGCCAAAGAGATTATTGACAAAGAATAATATAGAACAGTTATGATAAAACGCAATGCTCTTGGAAGAGGATTAGATGCTCTTATCACAATGGACGAGATTAAGACATCTGGCTCTTCATCTATTAACGAAATAGATATAAACCTTATAAATCCAAACCCCGACCAACCTCGTACCGAGTTTGACGAGGAGGCACTCAACGAACTTGCTTCATCAATAAAGGAGTTGGGTATTATACAACCTATATCGCTGCGCAAAATGAGCAATGGCTCATACCAGATTATTGCAGGAGAACGCAGGTATCGTGCCGCAAAACTTGCAGGACTGAAGAGTATGCCAGCATACATCCGCACCGTTGAGGATGAGACCGTTATGGAGATGGCTCTTATTGAGAATATCCAACGCGAGGATTTAAATGCAGTGGAGATAGCCTTAACTTTCCAGAAACTTATTGAGCAGTACAATCTTACTCAAGAGAAACTAAGCGAAAGAATTGGAAAAAAAAGAACAACAATAGCAAACTATTTGCGACTATTGAAACTACCTGCCGAAATTCAATTGGGATTGAAGAACAAGGTTATTGACATGGGACACGCTCGTGCTTTGCTCGCAGTAGATAACGCTTCACTTCAACTTAAACTTTACGAGGAGATTAAACTTAATGGGTACTCAGTAAGAAAGGTTGAAGAGAGAGCAAAAGAGATTACCACTGAAAAAGAGGTTGTTTCAAAACCCACAAAGAAGAGCGTACCAGAATACGAAGCATACAAACGAGAACTTATCTCTATATTTAAAACTCGAGTCAAGATTGTTTGTGACGACTCAGGCAAGGGAAAAATATCAATTCCCTTTAAAGATGACAAGGAGTTTGAGAGAATTAAAGAGTTACTCAGTAAGATTGTAAGCGAGAGTTAAATTATTTACCATAAGAAGTGTTTAAGAGTATTAACATAAAAAGAGTGTTTTCAACTGCAACCATAATGTTGCTGATGCTTTTTGTGTGTAATACGCATGCTCAAGAGAGCGACAAAGGGTTAGAGTTCATCAAAGGTCCCTCAATTGAGAACGACACTCTATTTTTGGATGCAAACGATATTATCATGGAGGTTGACACCTCAGATATTGAGGTTATTGCTGTTGATTCAAGCAAGGTTTTCATTCCAAACCCCACAAAGGCAGTATGGTACTCAGCCCTAATGCCGGGAGCAGGACAGATATATAACAGAAAGTATTGGAAACTGCCCATCGTTATTGGCGGTTTCATGGGATTGGCATACGGTATATCTTTTAACAACAGGTACTACACCGACTACTCTAATGCCTACCGCGATGCATATAGCAATGATCCCAATGCCAATAGTTATATAAATTTTCTTCCATACTCTTATAGGAACAATAAAGAGTGGATTGAGAACAATATAGACTGGATTCGCAACTCGCTAAAAAACAAGAAAGATTTTTACAGAAGAAATAGGGATTTATGTATTGTAGGAATGTTGGCAGTGTATGGTCTGGCAATGATTGACGCATACGTTGATGCACAACTATATACCTTTGACATTTCGCCCGATGTATCGATGAAACTCTCCCCTGCGGTTTTGGAGCCTACGGTTAAAACCCCTGCAGTATTAGGGTTTCAATGTTCACTCGTTTTTTAAACATAAGGTATGAGAAAAATAATATTCATCACATTTATACTCATTTCATCGATGCTTAACACAGTGCTTGCTCAAAGCGTTGATTCATTAAGCGTGGTAACTCTGAAAGATACTATAAGTGATAACAATTTAGTTATCATAGAGAGCCTTGAGAGCGAGAATGACTCAATCCTTTCAAATTGGTATCTACAAAAATTCACCAACATTGATAGTTCTTGCATAACAAGTTCACATAATGTTGATTTCCCCGATTCGGTATATATTGACCGACTATCAAAATTACCCACCCTTATTGATATGCCATACAACAGTATTGTTAAGCAATACATTTCACTATATGCCGAGAACAGAAGAAAACTTGTAGAGTCGATGTTAGGCTTTGGCAATTACTACTTTCCTATCTTTGAAGAGGCATTGGAGAAAGAGGAACTACCTCTTGAACTGAAATATATGCCAGTAATAGAGTCGGCACTACGTCCCAATGCGGTATCGCGTGTTGGAGCGGCAGGATTATGGCAAATTATGCCTAAGACCGCCAAATCATTGGGGTTAGAGGTAAACTCTTTGGTTGATGACAGACGTTCGCCAATAAAATCATCTGAGGCTGCAGTTAAATATCTAAAAGAACTATACAATATTTACAACGACTGGAGTCTTGCAATTGCAGCCTACAACTGCGGACCGGGAAATGTAAACAAGGCTATTGTACGCTCTGGTGGCAAACGCGACTTTTGGGGGATATACCATCATCTTCCTCGCGAAACAAGAGGTTACGTTCCTGCATTCATTGCAGCCAACTACATTATGAACTACTACGAAGAGCATAATATATGCCCCGTTGCTGCCGAAATACCATTGGCAACAGACACTATTATTATAAACGAGAGGATTAACCTGCAACAAATATCTGCGGTATTAAACACCCCTATTGAGATGTTGCGCGAACTCAATCCTCAATATCGCAACGATATTATTCCGGGCAATATAAAGCCATACCATTTAAGACTTCCCGTTCAACTAATATACGCATATATAAATTCGCAAGACTCAATAAGCAAATATCGCCAAGAGTATTTTGCAAGGCAAAATACAATTGAGCCAGCAAAACTGGAGTATGGTTATCATAAAATTCGCAATGGAGAGTCACTCTCAACTATTGCACGCAAATACCATACAACCGTTAGCAAACTTAAAGAGTTGAACGGATTAAAGAATAGCAATATCCGAGCAGGCAAGAGCATTAAAGTACCCGGTGCTGGAATAAGTTATTCATCGGCAAGCGGAACAGGCACTGCTAAATCGCACAAGGTAAAATCGGGCGACACATTAGGCTCTATTGCTTCGAGATACGGAGTGAGTGTATCAAGGCTCAAGAGTGCCAACGGACTCAACTCAAATCTTATTCGTGTTGGGCAAGTATTAAAGATTCCAAGCAAATAATCAAATACAATATAAACCTTATTAATAAATTTACATTATGGCTAAATTAGGAACTATTTTTTCGGATAAAGGGTGCAAAGCTCTTCTCTGTGGTTCAGGAGAATTAGGCAAAGAGGTTGCAATAGAGTTGCAACGCTATGGAGTTGAAGTGGTTGCTTTAGACCGCTACGACAATGCTCCTGCTATGCAAATTGCTCATCGTTCATACACTCTTTCAATGTTAGACGGAGCAAAACTTCGTGAGATAATTGAGAAAGAGAAACCCGATTTTATTATCCCCGAAGTTGAGGCCATTGCCACTTCTACCCTTGTTGAGTTGGAAAAAGAGGGATACAATGTTATACCCACAGCAAATGCCACTCTACTTACAATGAACAGAGAGGGTATCAGACGTCTTGCAGCCGAAGAGTTGGGAATAAAGACCTCTCCTTATCGTTTTGCAGGAACAAAAGAGGAGTATGAGGCTGCCATAAAAGAGATTGGAATCCCTTGTGTTGTTAAACCTATTATGAGTTCATCGGGACACGGACAAAGCACAATCAAATGCGAGGCAGATATTGAACCAGCTTGGAAAGAGGCTCAAGAGGGAGGTCGTGCAGGAGCAGGGCGCGTTATTGTTGAGGGATTTGTTGAGTTTGACTATGAGATTACACTGTTAACTGTTCGCCACGTAGGTGGAACAACATTCCTAAATCCAATCGGACACCACCAAGTTAGTGGAGACTATCGCGAGAGTTGGCAACCACAACCAATGAGCGACAAAGCAATTGAGGCTGCAAAAGATATAGCAGGTAAAGTTACTGCCGCACTTGGAGGCAGAGGAATCTTTGGAGTAGAGTTGTTTATCAAAGGAGATGAGGTATTGTTTAGTGAAGTATCACCTCGTCCACACGACACAGGTATGGTAACAATGATTTCGCAAGATATGTCGGAGTTCTCACTTCACGCACGAGCAATTCTTGGTTTGCCCATCCCAGACATCCGTTTCTACGGAGCATCAGCATCAAAAGCAATAGTTGTTGAGGGCAACTCAACAGACGTTGTATTTGACAACTTAGAAGAGGTACTCGCTGAGCCAGACGTTCAAATCAGAATATTCGGGAAACAAGAGGTTAAAGGACACCGCCGTTTTGGAGTAATTCTTGCTCTTGACGAGACAGTGGAGAAGGCTCTTGCAAAAGCAGAACGAGCATACGCAAAACTAAAAGTCATTGTTAATTAGTTTTCAGTTGTTAGCCCAATAGGACTAATTAGAGTAATAAAAAAACAAGAGGTTGCAAAAATGCAACCTCTTATTTTATCTAACGACTAAAACCAATCTATTGTTTTAGTGTACGTTTTTCACGTACTGCATCAATAACATTAACAACATAATCGGCAAGTTTCTCGCACTCCAATATTATATCCATAAAGTGGATTCCCGCACGATATTCATAAACCTTATTGTTAATATTCTCCATATTTGCATTACGTAGCATATTGCGATAGTTGTTTATCTCCATCTCAATATTATAAGTTTTGTTTATATCAACATCACTTATATCTGTTTTTGAGAGAATGGTATTCATATTCTCAAGAGCATTACCCACCAATGCAAACATATTAGTTATACGCTCTGATATATAATCGTTAAACACTATATTCTCGCTGTTTTTACGTTGAATAGCACGTGCAATGCTATAACAACTATCACCAATACTCTCAATCTCGGTAGTTTCGGTCATCATGGCATTTACCTTCATCTTACCATCAAAACTCAAACGTCCGTCAGATACATTGTTCAGATAACGAGCAATCTCCAACTCCATATTGTCGCTTATTTGCTCATATTTTTGTATGCGACTATACAGTTTATTGAATGCTTCACTATCGGGCTTCTCTGACAACAGATCACGTGCCATTCCGTACATACGGGTTGTTCTTACGCTATAAAGTTCAATCTCTTTCTTTGCTTGTAAAAGCGACAACTCAGATGTTGACAACATACCTGCTGAGATATATTTGAGTTGGAACTCCTCCTCCTCCCCGTTCTTTTTCTGTTTTATTACAGCACATACAATCTTCTCATATACCTTCACAAACCAAATCATTATACTTACGTTAATGAGATTGTAAATGGTGTGGAATAGAGATAATCCGTATGATACCGATGTTTGATACGTCATATAGGCTTCTGAAAGAGGAGAATCATCTCCTGCAGCCGAAATAAGTTCAGGGTGGGCATGAATGAATGGTTGCAACTCATTTGGAGAATAACCAGTCATACCTGTGGCTAACGAATTTACCATCCTAACAAAGGGGAAGAATACTATAAGCATCCAAACCACACCAAAAGTATTAAATATAAAGTGTGAGAATGCGGCTCGTTTTGCTTGAACATTACCCGATATAGCAGCAATATTTGCAGTAATAGTAGTACCAATGTTTTCACCCAACACCATTGCAGCAGCCAACTCAAAAGGAATCCAGCCTTTACTGCACATAATTAAAGTGATGGCCACAGTTGCACTTGACGACTGCACTATAAGAGTTATTATTGCTCCCGCAAAGAAGAATATCAGTACTGACCAATATCCCATATCAGAATAGTTTTGCAGGAATGCCAAAATCTCAGGACTGCTTTTAATATCAGGCACTGAGTTTTTCAAGTATGACAGTCCCATAAACAGGAATGAGAATCCAAGTATCAACTCACCAATTGAGCGTCTGTTACTCTTACTTGAGAAGAAGAATGGAATAGCCAAACCAATTAATGGTATTGCAAAAACACTAATGTCAACGGCAAATCCAAAGAACGATATTATCCATGCAGTAAGCGTTGTTCCAATGTTGGCACCCATAATCACTGAGATTGATTGCGCCAACGAGAGGAGTCCTGCATTTACAAAACTTACAACCATAACTGTGGTTGCCGATGAAGACTGGATTAGTGCAGTAATCAATAGTCCAGTAAAAACTCCCATGAAGCGATTTGAGGTCATTGCCGAGAGGATTGAACGCATACGGTCACCTGCAATTTTTTGCAACCCCTCACTCATCATCTTCATTCCGTACAAAAACAGACCTAATGAACCTATTAGTTGCAGAAAGTCAAAAAATGAATATTCCATTTACTATTTGATTTTTATAATAATTTTCTTATTTTAGCATCACAAATGCAAAAACATTTAGGCATTTTACCGACACAAAATTAAAATAAAAATACAATTAGGCAAAACTTTTAACATTTTTGCAAAAAAATAATTCTATGATGAACGAAACTATTAAAATTTTCTGCGTTAATAACGGAAAAGAGATTGAAGTTGAGAAGGGTTCTTCAGTTTTGGAGATATTCAACAAGTCGGGGATTGTGTTGAATTCTCGTATTATGGGCGCTTTGGTTAATAACCGAACACAGAGTTTGAATTTCAGGGTATATAAACCAAAAGAGATTGAGTTCTTTGACTATACCTCGCCTCATGGAGAGAGGGTATATATCCATACCCTTTGTTTTATTCTATACAAAGCAGTTCACGATGTTATGCCCAACGCAAAACTCGATATTGAACACTCAATATCAAAAGGGTTATTCTGTCGTTTATCAGAGAAATGTGGCGAAAATATTCTTATGATGATTAACGAGCGTATGCGTGAGATTGTTGCCATGGATATGCCAATAGAGAGATTTGAAGAGCCAACCAAAGAGGTATTGCAAAAGTTTAAAGATGCAGCAATGGAGGACAAAGTTAAACTCCTCTCATACATCTCTGCACCATATACCGTATATTATAAAATGGATAATGTTATTGATACTTACCCATACGAACTTACACCGTCAACAGGATACATTTCTGTTTTTGACTTTGTCAAGTATAGTTACGGATTTCTTCTTGTTCCGCCATCAAAAGCAAATCCTAATGAGTTGAATGAAATCTCCCGACAAGATAAACTCCTTGCCGCTTTTGAGGAGCAATATAGGTTTAATAATATTGCCCGATTGAGCAACGTTGGCGATTTGAACGAGGCTATTGCTTCGGGACACGCCCCCACACTTATAAAGGTCATGGAGGCTTTGCATGAGAAACAGATTGCACACATTGCTGATGATATTGCCGAAAGATTTAAACTTAACGGTAGCGGTAGAGTTGTTCTAATTGCAGGACCTTCATCATCGGGCAAGACCACCTTCTCAAAGAGGTTGTCGATACAACTTTTAACCAATCTGCTACTTCCTGTTGCCATATCGTTAGATGACTATTTTGTTGACAGAAAGGATACGCCTCGCGATGAGAGTGGCGATTATGATTATGAGTCGCTTTATGCACTTGACCTTGAAGCATTCAACAGAGACCTTAACGATTTACTTGATGGTAAAGAGGTTGATATTCCAACTTACAATTTTGAGACAGGCACAAGAAGTTATGGTGGTAAAAAATTAAAACTTACCCCTCAAAGTATTTTGATATTAGAGGGTATTCATGCTCTAAATCCTCAACTTACTGCACAGGTTGAGGATAGAATGAAATACAGAGTCTATGTTTCGGCATTGACCTCAATTTCAATTGACGACCACAATAGAATACCCACTACCGATAACCGTCTGTTGCGTAGAATTATTCGTGATGCTAAATATCGCGGCACCTCGGCACAAAGCACTATTGCTCGCTGGCCAAGCGTCAGACGTGGCGAGGAGAAGTGGATTTTCCCATATCAAGAGAATGCAGATGCAATGTTTAACACATCGCTGCTTTACGAACTTTCAGTTATATGCCGAGAGGCTATTCCTGTTCTTGCACAGGTTGGTAAAAACCAAAAAGAGTATAACGAAGCAAAACGATTATTAAATTTCTTGACCATGTTTATGCCTACCCCCGAAAAAGAGATTCCGCCAACATCTTTGGCAAGGGAGTTTCTTGGTGGAAGCAGTTTTATATATTAACTTCGCACAATAATTCTATTGTAGTTTTATATGGCATTAACACAGCAGTTAGAACTAAAAACCCAACAGCGTCTCAATCCTCAACAGATTCAAGTTATACGCATGATGGAACTTAATAGCTTGGAATTTGAGGAGAAAATCAAACAAGAGATTATTGATAACCCTGCTCTTGAAGAGGTTAGCATTGGAAACGATGGGGAGATTGATTCTCCATTGAAAGATGATTATGCCATAAACAACAATGATGAAGAAGGTAGTAACGAGGACTTTTCGCTGGGAGATTACTTCTCAGAGGATGACATCCCTGATTATAAAATTTTTCAATACGAAAAAGATAATAACAAGGAATATAAAGGAGATATACCTTTTTTAGGAGATAGTTCTATTCAAGATTATCTGTTTGATCAACTTGGTTTGATTGAACTATCGGAACTTGACGAGAAGATTGCAGAATATATTATAGGCAACATTGATGACGATGGTTATCTGAGAAGATCATTACAATCAATTTCAGATGATTTAATTTTTCAGGCTGGTCTTGATATAAGTGTTGATAAAATAGCACCTATTCTTGAAAAGATAAAAGAGTTTGAACCTGCCGGTGTTGCAGCATCCACACTTCAAGAGTGTCTTATGCTCCAACTTGAGAGAATTGAGAACTGCGATGAGAGTGTTGTTATAGCCAAAGAGATTATAACCAACCATTTTGAAGCCTTCAGCAAAAAACATTACGACAAAATTGGCAAGGCTCTTGGGTTAGACAAAGAACTTCTCAAAAGAACTATAAAAACTCTTACCCAACTAAATCCTCGCCCTGGTAATGCATGGAACTCAACGTATAGCGATACTAACAACCAAATAATTCCAGATTTTATTGTTGAGGAGAACGATGGAGATGTCACCTTCTCAATGGACTCTGGAAATATTCCCGAACTGACCATAAGCCAAAAATATGCTGATATGTATAAGGATTACAACAGCAATAAGGCCAATCGCACAAAGGAGAAAAAAGAGGCTCTTATATTTGTAAAACAAAAATTAGATGCTGCTCATTCGTTCATAAATGCTGTAAAACAGCGACAAATTACTTTGACAAAAATAATGACAGCAATAATAGCAATTCAAAAAGAGTTCTTTATAACTGGTGATGAGCGCAATCTCCGTCCTATGATTTTAAAAGATATTGCAGAGATAACCTCTTATGACATATCAACAGTGTCGCGTGTTATCAACGGCAAATATATGCAAACTCGTTTTGGCATATATCCTCTTAAATATCTCTTCTCGGAGAGCATGCAAACCAACGAAGGAGAAGATGTCTCTTCAAGAGAGATTAAAAAGATTATAGCAGATATTGTTGAAGGTGAAGATAAAAAACGCCCTCTCTCAGATAGTGCAATCTGCAAAATCCTTTGCGAAAAGGGATACAAAATTGCAAGACGCACAGTTGCCAAATATAGAGAGTTGTGCGAAATCCCCATAGCAAGACTAAGAAAGGAGTTTTAGTAGTTTATGTTAAGAGTATTATCCAAATTTATTTCGGGTGTATTATCTCCATATTTTATATTCATATACTTATATGCCCTTATCTTTCTCTCGGCATATTTCAGCACTGTTTCGCTCTACTCTTTTGGAGTATTGTTAGGAGTTGTTGCACTGTTCACAACACTTATACCCTTTCTTGTATCAAGAATAAATAGAGTAAATCTTAACGATAAAAGCAGTGAAAGAGGCCCTTTATATATGGCTTTTGGGATTGGTAATTTTACATTGGCATATTATCTTTTAAGTAGAGGTATTCCTGTATGGAGAATTAGTTTTTTAATTAGTGCAATATTGGCAATAATTACACTACACCTGTTTAACAAAAAATATAATATATCGTTCCACACAACCATGTATGGGGTATTGATTGGAGCAACATTTATAATTGCCAAGTTCCAAAGTTTTGTTTCTTTGGAGATTATTTGCCTTATAATTTTATTAGGAGGCATGTTAGGTAGTGCAAGAGTATATCTAAAAGAGCATACTCCGGGAGAGGTTATTACTGGTGCAATTCTCGGATTCAGTTGGAGTTACACTATTGCTATTTTTACGAAATTATTATTTTAAACTATATTATAAGATATGAAACCTATTGTTAGTATTATTATGGGCAGTACATCAGATTTGCCCATTATGGAGAAAGCGGCTAAATTGCTTGATGAGTTTGAAATTCCATTTGAGATGAATGCACTATCGGCTCACCGCACTCCCGTTGAGGTTGAAGAGTTTGCAAAAAATGCCGAAGCACGAGGTATTAAAGTTATTATTGCTGCCGCAGGTATGGCTGCTCACCTTCCCGGTGTTATTGCAGCAAGTACACCTCTACCCGTTATTGGAGTTCCCATCAACTCAACTCTTGATGGTATGGACGCACTTCTTGCCATTGTGCAGATGCCTCCGGGAATACCTGTTGCAACCGTTGGTATAAACGGGGCTTTGAATGCTGCAATTTTAGCAATACAGATGCTATCGCTAAGTGATGAGAATATTGCATCTAAATTTAAAACCTATAAAGCAGCGTTGGCACAAAAAATTGTAAAGGCTAACGAAGAACTTGCTAAAATAGAGTATAAATACAAAACAAACTAATAATAGAAAATGGATATTTTTAACTACCGCAGAAGGGTTAGTTCGGTAACAAACATTGGGGGTATTCCTTTGGGTGGAGATAACCCCATACGAATTCAATCGATGACCGACACCTCTACTCGCAACATTGAAGCGAGCGTGAAACAGGTTTTGGAAATTGCCGATGCTGGAGCCGACTATGTACGTTTAACCACTCAAGGAGTATTGGAGGTTGATGCACTTGCCGTTATACGTGAAACATTAAGAGCAAAAGGCAATACCACTCCCCTTATTGCGGATATTCATTTTAACCCCAATGTGGCTGATGCTGCCGCTAAGATTACCGATAAGATAAGAATCAATCCGGGTAATTTTACCGATAGTGCAAGGGTATTCAAAATTATTGAATATACCGATGATAGTTACAGAGAGGAGATTAAGCGTCTTGAAGAGCGTTTTATACAACTGCTCAACATATGCAAAGAGCATAACACCGCTTTGAGGATTGGTGTTAATCATGGCTCATTGTCGGATAGAATTATGAGCCGATACGGCGACACTCCCGAAGGTATTGCCGAGTCGTGCATGGAGTTCCTTCGCGTTTGTAAGCGTGAGAGGTTCAACAATGTGGCTCTCTCAATAAAAGCATCAAACACCGTTGTTATGGTAAAATCGGTAAGGCTACTTATTGACGCTATGGAGCGTGAAGATATGAACTACCCTCTTCACCTTGGCGTTACTGAGGCTGGCGATGGAGAAGACGGTCGTATTAAATCGGCTGTGGGAATTGGAGCATTGCTTTGCGATGGTATTGGTGATACCATTAGAGTTTCACTAAGCGAGCCACCACAAAACGAAGTTCCTGTTGCATTGCAATTGGTAAACTACGTTCAGGAGCGAGAGGGACACAAAGAGATTATTGCCACTCCTTACGAAGGTTACTCATATCTGAATATGGAACGCAGACCATCGTTCTCAGTTGCCAACGTAGGTGGAGATAATGCACCTATTGTTATTTGCAACGGAGATTGTTCGCTTACCGGCACACTTAAACCCGACTACATTTTAAAAGAGAGTTTATGTGTTGGAGAGAATATCTCAATCAAAGTTATTGGAGTTGAAGATATTGAGCATTACGAAAACTGCTCTGAACCACTTATTTTAAAACTACAATACCCACAACTAACCGATAGCATTATTACCTTTATTGCAAACCATAAAAGTGTTATTGTAATGGCATACAGCAACCACGCAAATATGGTGGGCGAGTTAAGAGCAACGGCACACACTCTTACCCGCAGGGGATGCGATAACCCTGTTGTATTGATGTTGCAATATGCAGAGAACGAGAAAGAGGCTCTACAAATTAAGTGTGGTGCCGATTTGGGTGCTTTGCTACTTGATGGCGTTGGCAATGGCGTGATGATTGCAAACAATGGTTGCATTGATAACAACACAATAACAACTATTGCATTCTCAGCACTTCAGGCGGCACGACTAAGAACAACCAAAACCGAGTATATCTCATGTCCGGGTTGTGGCAGAACTCAATTTGATTTACAAAAAACAGTTGCCCGTATTAAAGAGGCTACCGCACATCTTGTTGGGTTGAAGATTGGCATTATGGGTTGCATTGTAAATGGACCGGGCGAAATGGCAGATGCCGACTATGGCTATGTTGGTGCTGCTCGTGGCAAGATTAGCCTATATAAGGGAAAAGTTTGTATTGAGAAGAATATCCCCGAAGATGAGGCTGTTGAACGCCTATTGAAGTTTATTGAGGAGGACCGCTCTTAGTTGTTTGTTGTTAGTTAACAAACTTCGTTTGTTGAACTTGCTATCGCAACTTTGTTAGATGAAAATATCTTAATCAAATAGGGGACGTCTATCCGCCACGTCCGCAAAAAAGGGCATCTCAAGCAAGTAGGGACAGAGCACGCTCTGTCCGCAGAAAAGAGCAACCCAAGCAGTAGGCTAAATTGGGAACAAGATTGTTATAGATAAAGCCATGCACTATTTTTATATAATATTATCCTCATTACTACTCACTCTATCTTGTTGTGGAATGTCCGCTGAGAGTGAGAATATTGTTTATTATACCGCAAAAGACTCTGTAAAATGTGAGGAGATATTAACCCACACGTTTGACTCTAAACCAGTAAGCACAACTGATGTTGCTAAACTATTTTTAGGCATACCTTATCAAGGAGGCACTTTGGACAGAGAGCAAACAGAGGGTATTGTTGTGAGGTTTGACTCGCTCGACTGCACCACCTTTGTTGAGACGGTTACCACTCTTACCCGTTGCATAAACAAGGGGACAACAGATTTTAACTCATTCTTAAAAGAGTTGGAGATAATTCGCTACCGCAATGGCAAGTGCAATGGTTATGAGAGCCGACTGCACTACTTCAGCGAGTGGATATATAATAACCAAACAATGGGTATTGTTGAGGAGATTTTACCTGACAACCTTATTACAACAGAGCAACGCTCAATAAACTTTATGAGCCTTAATGCCGACTGGTACAAAGGCATCACTTCGGACACTATCCTAAGCAAAATAGAAGCCACTGAAGCGTTTTTATCTGCTCAACCATTCACATATATACCCAAACACAAAGTTGCTCTACTGACAAAAGAGAGCGTTAAAGAGGGTGATATTATTGTTATCGTAACAGATATTAAAGGGTTGGATATATCGCACGTTGGGTTTGCCTCATTTGTTAACGGCAAAATTCATCTACTCCACGCCTCTTCAGGGGAAAAGGAGGTGATCATTGATCCCCTTCCTCTAAGTGAATACCTCGCAAAACAAAAACACCACGTTGGAGTTAAGGTTGTGAGGGTAATAATTTGATAGTATATATGGTGATTGTCAGGGATTGATGCTTCTAATTGTAGCGACAACTAAAACTTTACAAAATAAATAAATTACTCTCTACTTTATCTATAAAAAAAAGAGAACGATAAAAATCGTTCTCTTTTTCTGTATATAGATTGTTTATGCTCTATATTACTCTGCTGCTGGAGTTTCAGCAACTGGTGCCTCTGCAACTGGAGCCTCAGCAACTGGTGCTGCTGCTTTTTTTGAGCGACGTGTACGAGTTGCTTTTTTAGCTGTTTTCTCTTTAAGCATATTCTCGTTGTAATCTACTAACTCAATAAAACAAGTTTTTGCTCCGTCTCCAAGACGTGTTCCTGTTTTGATGATACGAGTGTATCCTCCGTTACGCTCTGCAATTTTAGTTGCTATATCTCCGAAAAGCTCTTTTACTGCTTTTTTGTCTTGCAAATAACTAAATACTACACGGCGAGATGCTGTTGTGTCTTCTTTTGCCTTGTTGATGATAGGCTCAGCATATACTCTTAATGCTTTTGCTTTTGCTAAAGTTGTGAATATACGCTTGTGCATTATCAATGAACAAGTCATGTTTGACAACATGGCTGCTCTGTGTGAAGCAGTTCTGCTCAAGTGGTTGAATTTTTTATTATGTCTCATCGTTGTTATTCTTTATCTAATTTATATTTAGAGATGTCCATTCCGAAAGATAGGTTCAATCCTGCCAAAAGGTCATCTAACTCGTTTAGTGATTTTTTACCGAAGTTTCGGAATTTCAATAGATCGTTTTTGTTGAATACCACCAACTCTGCTAATGTCTCAACATCTGCTGATTTTAGGCAGTTTAATGCACGAACTGAAAGATCCATGTCAGTTAAACGGCTCTTCAACAATTGACGCATATGTAATACCTCTTCATCAAATTCCTCGTTTCCATCACCATCTGACGACTCTAATGTTATCTTCTCATCAGAGAACATCATAAAGTGATACATCAATATTTTTGCTGCCTCTTTTAATGCATCTTTTGGGTGAATTGATCCATCGGTTGTTACCTCAATTGTCAACTTCTCGTAGTCTGTTTTTTGCTCTACACGATAGGGATCGTAGTAGTATTTTACATTTACGATTGGTGTGTATATTGAGTCTATTGCTATTACATCAACTGCATCAGTGGGTTGTGCGTTCTCTTCAGCGGGTACATATCCACGTCCTTTGTTAATGTTCAACTCAATGTTGAATTTTGCACTTGAATCAAGGTGGCAGATTACCAACTCAGGGTTCAACACCTCAAAACTTGATAGCGCCTTGCTTATATCTCCGGCTTTGAATTCTGAGCCTGAACATGTTAATGAAACTTTCTCAGTCTCTACATCTTCAACGATTCTTTTTAGACGTACTTTCTTTAAGTTCAAGATTATGTTTGATACGTCTTCCAATACTCCGGGAATGGTTGCAAACTCATGATCAACTCCCTCAATGCGTATTGAGGTAATTGCAAATCCCTCTAATGAAGAGAGGAGAATACGGCGTAACGCATTGCCTACTGTAACACCGTAGCCAGGCTCCAAAGGACGGAATTCGAATTTTCCAAAGAACTGTGTAGCCTCTACCATGACTACCTCTTCGGGTTTTTGAAATGCTAATATCGCCATAATTCTTATTATTGTTTAGAGTACAACTCAACGATTAATTGCTCTTTGATATTCTCAGGAATATCTGCTCTTTCTGGAATGTGTAGATATTTTCCGCTTTTTGTTGCTTCATCCCACTCAATCCAAGGATATTTGCTGTGGTTGAATCCTGCAAGTGAGTCTGTGATATTCTCTAATGATTTTGATTTCTCACGTACTCCTACTACTTGTCCGGGTTTCAATTGGTATGAAGGAATGTTTACTACTTTTCCATCAACAACAATGTGACGGTGTGATACTAATTGACGAGCAGCTGCACGTGTTGGTGCTATACCTAAGCGATATACTACGTTGTCAAGACGTGACTCCAATAGTTGTAGTAATACCTCACCTGTAATACCTTTTGTGCGTGATGCTTTCTCAAATAGTATGCGGAACTGACGCTCTAATACTCCGTAAGTGTATTTTGCTTTTTGCTTCTCTGCAAGTTGTGTTCCGTACTCAGATGTTTTTCTTCTTTTGTTTAGTCCGTGTTGTCCTGGAGGATAGTTCTTCTTTGACAACACTTTATCTGCTCCAAAAATTGCCTCTCCGAATTTACGTGCAATTCTTGATTTAGGTCCTGTATATCTTGCCATTTTTAACTTGTTTAATTTTTGTTTTCTTGATCTTGTCCATTAAGATGCAGCCGCGATTGCGAGAGGATTATAAAAGGCAATCTTTATTTCATCTTGTGATGGTGGCTCAAAAAAACTGTTAATGTTAATAATACTCTTATACTCTCCTTCTTTTTGGAGGACGACATCCATTGTGAGGCAATGGAGTTACGTCTATAATCTCTATTACGTCAATGCCTAATTGTGCAATTGTACGGATTGCTGATTCACGACCATTACCCGGGCCTTTAACGTATGCTTTTACTTTACGTAGACCTAAATCAAATGCAACTTTTCCGCAGTCTTGAGCTGCCATTTGTGCTGCATAAGGAGTATTTTTCTTTGATCCTCTAAATCCCATTTTACCTGCTGAAGACCAAGAGATAACTTGTCCGTCTTCGTTGGCGATTGAGACGATGATGTTGTTAAATGAAGAGTGGATGTGAGCTTGACCCACAGCGCCTACATGTACTTTTCTCTTCTTTACTGCGACTGTTTTTTTTGCCATACTTACTTATTATTTAGTAGCTTTTTTCTTATTTGCAACGGTTTTCTTTTTACCCTTACGTGTGCGGGCATTGTTTTTTGTACTTTGTCCACGAACGGGAAGTCCATTACGGTGACGTACTCCACGATAACAACCAATATCCATTAATCGTTTGATGTTTAGTTGTACTTCTGTACGAAGATCTCCTTCTACTTTGTACTCTGATCCAATGATCTCACGAACTTTTGCTGCTTGGTCGTCTGTCCAATCTTTTACTTTAATGTTTTTGTCAATTCCAGCTTTCTCTAAGATGGTTTTTGACGCACTTCGACCGATACCGAATATGTAGGTCAAAGCGATTTCACCTCTTTTATTTTGCGGTAGATCAACACCGACAATTCTTACTGCCATATATTAATTACTGATAAATATTTTGCAAAGATAATAAAATTATCCTTGACGTTGTTTATACTTTGGATTTTTCTTGTTAATTACATACAACTTTCCGTTGCGTCTAACTATTTTACAC
The DNA here is from genome assembly GCA_015061035.1 of Bacteroidales bacterium. GTDB lineage: Bacteria > Bacteroidota > Bacteroidia > Bacteroidales > G3-4614 > Caccoplasma_A. Next base: position 78,482 of record SUXK01000005.1, on the reverse strand, counting down.
TCCGGTGTGCGCTTTTTTAATGATGCTCTTACTTTCATTTTTATTTAGTTTTTTTATTTATATCTAAACGCTATACGTCCTTTTGACAAATCGTAAGGTGACATTTCTACTCTTACTTTGTCGCCAGGTAGTATTCTTATATAATGCATGCGCATCTTGCCTGAGATATGGGCTGTTATTTCGTGTCCATTCTCTAACTCAACCCTGAACATAGCATTAGACAGTGCTTCTACTATTGTTCCGTCTTGTTCTATCGCTGCTTGTTTTGCCATAAGTTATCTTTTTTTTAAATGTATTTATCTCCTAAAACTTCTTCTACGTACTTGAATGTTGATAGTATGTCGGCCTTGCCTTCGCGTACTGCTACACATAATTCATAGTGTGCTGCTGGTTTGCGGTCTTTGGTACGGGCTGTCCATCCGTCTCTCTCTATTACTATATTACGTGATCCCATATTTACCATAGGTTCTATGGCTAATACCATACCACTTCGTAATACTGGTCCGCACCCTCTGCGTCCGTAATTGGGAACTTCGGGGGCTTCGTGCATCTGACGTCCTATTCCGTGCCCACACATCTCTCTTACGAGTGAGTATCCTCTCTTTTCGCAATAGGTTTGAATTGCGTTGCTTATATCGCCTACGCGATTGCCTTCTACTGCTTTTTCGATTCCTACGTATAACGACTCTTTGGTTGTTTTCAATAGTCGTTGTACTTCGTAACTCACTTCTCCTACTGGAAAGGTGTAGGTTGAGTCGGAATGAAATCCGTTCTTCAATACGCAAAAGTCTATCGATACTATGTCACCTTCCTGCAACTCTTTGCTTGATGGTATTCCGTGTACTACTTGTTCGTTTACGGATGCACATATCGAATTTGGATAACCGCTATATCCTAAACAACTTGGTACTCCTCCGTTGTCGCGAATATATTGTTCGGCTATTGAGTCGAGTTTTAGGGTAGTAACTCCGGGCGCAACCCATTTGGCTATTTCACCCATGGTTTTTGCTAACAACAGGTTACTTTCCCTGATTAACTCTATCTCTTCGTCTGTTTTAAGATAAATCATTTTTATCTACTTTAGACTAATATGCTGAAACAGAACCTTGACGTCCTTTTATTCTGCCTGATTTTAACAATCCATCGTAGTGGTGCATCATCAAGTGACTCTCTATTTGTTGTAGTGTGTCAAGGATTACTCCTACAAGAATCAATAGTGATGTTCCTCCGAAGAATTGTGCAAACTCTGCACTGATTCCTGCTATTTGTGCGAATGCTGGCATGATTGCCACCAATGCCAAAAAGATTGAACCTGGTAGTGTGATTCGTGACATTATTGAATCAATGTACTCTGCTGTTTTCTTTCCTGGTTTGATTCCGGGAATGAATCCATTGTTGCGTTTCATATCCTCTGCCATTTGATTGGGTTGGATAGTGATTGCTGTATAGAAGTATGTGAATACAATGATCAATATTGCATATACAAAGTTATACCAGAATCCTGTGTTATCAGTGAATGCTTGTATAAATGCACTTGATGATGTTGTTGAGAATCCTACTATTGTGATAGGTATGAACATCAACGCTTGTGCAAAGATGATTGGCATTACTCCTGCACTGTTCACTTTCAAGGGGATGTATTGTCTTGCACCTCCGTATTGTTTGTTGCCTACTATTCTTTTTGCGTATTGTACTGGTACTTTACGTGTTCCTTGTACTAATAGAATAGATGCTGCTACTACAAACAATAGGAATACGATCTCTGCTAAGAACATTACCAATCCTCCTGTTGCTGTTGTTGCACGGTTAATGAACTCAAATCCTAATGCTTGTGGTAGGCGTGCTATGATACCTATCAAGATTATGAATGAGATTCCGTTTCCTATACCTTTATCTGTTATGCGCTCTCCTAACCATAATACAAACATACTTCCTGCTGCAAGGATGATTGTTGATGTTATCATAAACATTACTCCTTGAGGGAATGCTGCTGCTCCAATTTGGGTTTTTAGGTTAACCAAATATGAAGGTGCTTGTATTAATAGGATTGCTACTGTTAGATAGCGAGTATATTGATTCAACTTGCGACGTCCGCTTTCGCCTTCACGTTGCAATTTTTGGAAGTATGGCAATGCCATTCCCAAAAGTTGAATCACGATAGATGCTGAGATATAGGGCATGATTCCTAATGCGAATATTGATGCATTTGAGAATGCTCCTCCTGAGAACATGTCTAACAACGCCATCAAACCTCCGCGAGTTTGCTCTTGTAGGTTTGCGAGTGTTTCAACATCAATACCTGGTAGTACCACGTATGATCCTACGCGGTACACCATTATTAGCAATAGGGTAGTGATGATTCTATATCTTAGATCCTCTATCTTCCAAATATTTTTAATTGTCTCTATCGCTCTCATATTGATTAGAGTTTAACGATTGTGCCTCCAACTGCAGTGATTGCTGCTTCCGCTGATTTTGAAAATGCGTTTGCTGCTACCTCTAATTTTGCAGTGATTGTTCCGCCACCTAAGATTTTAACCATTTGGTTTTTAGCAACAAATCCTGCCTCTACTAAAGTATTTACATCAATTTTATCCAATCCTTTAGCCTCAGCTAATGTTTGGATTGTTGTTAGATTGATTGCTTTGTACTCTACGTGGTTAGGATTTTTAAATCCAAATTTAGGCAAACGACGTTGAAGGGGCATTTGACCTCCCTCAAATCCTAATTTTCTGCTGTATCCAGAACGTTGTTTCGCTCCTTTGTGTCCTCTTGTTGAAGTTCCACCCATTCCTGAACCTGGTCCGCGACCAATTCTTTTACGGCTTTTTGTAGAACCTGCAGCAGGTTTTAAATTACTTAAATTCATATCTTAAATTTTTTCTTGTTCAAAAAACAAATTATTCAACTACTACCAAGTGTTTTACTTTCTCTACCATTCCTAAGATTTGAGGAGTGGCTGCATGCTCAACTGTTTGGTTTAGTTTACGCAATCCTAAAGCTTCAAGGGTTTTCTTTTGGACAGCGGGACATTTGATTTTACTTTTTACTTGTGTTATTTTTATTGTTTTCATCTCTCTGTTCCTTTATTAACCTTTAAATACTTTTTCTACTGATACTCCACGGTTACGTGCTACCATTGCTGCATCACGCAACTCTGCTAACGCTACAAATGTAGCTTTTACTAAGTTGTGAGGGTTTGAAGAACCTTTTGATTTTGCCAATACGTCAGTTACTCCAACGCTCTCTAATACAGCACGCATCGCACCTCCTGCTTTTACTCCGGTACCGTGTGATGCTGGTTTGATTAGTACTTGCGCTCCTCCGAATTTTGCTAATTGCTCGTGAGGAATTGTTCCTTTATATACTGGTACTTTGATAAGGTTTTTCTTTGCTGACTCAACGCCTTTTGCAATAGCAGCTGTTACCTCGCTGGCTTTTCCTAATCCGTAACCAACGATTCCTTTGCCGTCACCTACTACTACGATGGCTGAAAAGCTGAATGTACGACCTCCTTTTGTAACTTTTGTTACACGATTGATGTGTACCAATCTGTCTTTTAATTCCAAGTCGTTAGTTGACTTTACTCTGTTATATTTTACTGCCATTGTCGTTTAAAATTTAAGTCCACCCTTACGAGCTGCTTCTGCAAGCTCTTTTACTCGGCCATGATAGAGGTAACCGTTACGGTCGAATACTACTGTTGTAATTCCTGCCTCTTGTGCCTTTTTTGCTATTAATTCTCCTACTTGTGCTGCTGCAGCTTTGTTATCTCCGTCAGCCAAACCTTTTGATGATGCACTTGCTAATGTTTTTCCTGCCAAGTCATCAATGATTTGTACGTAGATTTGTTTGTTGCTACGGAACACTGTCATACGAGGTGCTTCTGCTGTTCCTGAAATTTTACCACGTATGCGGGTTTTGATCTTTATTCTTCTTTCTATCTTATTCATGATGTTTACCTTTTAACGTGAATTATTTGGCACCAGCCGATTTACCTGATTTTCTACGAATATACTCGCCAACAAACTTAATACCTTTTCCTTTGTAAGGCTCTGGTTTGCGGAATGTGCGGATTTTAGCACATATTAGTCCGAGTAACTCTTTGTCGCATGACTCTAACGTGATAAGTGGGTTTTTATTTCTCTCACTTTTTGTTTCGAGTTTTACCTCTTTGGGTAATTTTACATATATATCGTGTGAGAAACCGAGTGATAATTTTAGTACTTGACCATTATTCTCTGCACGGTATCCTACACCTACTAGTTCCAACTCTTTTTTATATCCTGCCGATACTCCTATTACCATGTTGTTGATAAGGGCACGATATAATCCATGCAATGAACGTGATGCTTTTGTATCATCTGGACGTGTTACTGTTAATTGTCCGTCCTCTACGTTTACTGCTATTCCTCCAGTAATGGTTTGAACCATTTCCCCTTTTGGTCCTTTTACCGATACTTCGTTATCTTTAACTGTTACTGTTACGCCTGCGGGGATAGCGATAGGCAATTTTCCAATTCTTGACATAATTTACCTCCTCTTTTTTAATATACGTAACACAACACTTCTCCGCCAACATTTAAGTTACGTGCCTCTTTGTCGGTCATAACTCCTTTTGAAGTTGAAATAATTGCTATTCCCAAACCGTTAAGAACGCGTGGTAACTCTTTGTGTCCAGCGTATTTACGCAAACCTGGTGAAGATACTCTCTCCAACTTTTTGATTGCATTTACTTTATTCACGGGATCGTATTTCAAGGCTATTTTGATTGTTCCTTGAGGACCCTCTTCTACAAACTTATAGTTAAGTATGTAACCTTTGTCAAAAAGGATTTTTGTGATCTCTTTTTTAAGGTTTGATGCAGGAACCTCAACTACATTGTGTTGAGCTTTGATTGCATTTCTTAACCTTGTAAGATAATCTGCTATTGGATCTGTCATATTAAATAAATTTTAAATTGATTCGGACTACCCGAACAATATTTAACTCTCTCTTTATTTTCTTTTTTCAAGTTTCTACCAACTTGCTTTTTTTACTCCTGGGATTAATCCTTGAGATGCCATTTCACGGAATTGAATACGTGAAATACCGAATTGACGCATATATCCTTTTGGACGTCCTGTCAATTTGCAACGGTTGTGTAGTCTTACACTTGAGGCATTACGAGGGATTAATTGAAGAGCCTCATAGTTGCCTTCTGCTTTAAGTTGTGCTTTTTTAGCAGCGTATTTTGCAACTAATTTTGCTCTTTTTACCTCACGAGCTTTCATTGATTCTTTTGCCATAGTTTAGCTCTTTTTGATGTTTTTAAAAGGTAATCCAAACTCTTTTAATAATGCATATCCCTCTTCGTCAGTGTTTGCACTTGTAACGAATGTGATATTCATTCCGTTGATTTTGTTGATAGAGTCAATGTTGATCTCGGGGAAAATGATTTGCTCTTGAATTCCGAGTGTGTAGTTTCCTCTACCATCTAATTTGCTTTCAATTCCTTTGAAGTCACGGATACGGGGTAATGCTACGCGTACCAAACGCTCAAGGAACTCATACATTTTCTCACGACGCAAAGTTACTGAAACTCCGATAGGCATTTTTTTACGTACCTTGAAGTTTGAAATGTCTTTACGTGAGAGTGTTGCTACAGCTTGTTGTCCTGCAATTGCTGTTAGCTCTGCCAACGCTGTGTCGATGATTTTTTTATCTTGAGTTGCATCTCCTAAACCTTGATTAAGTACTATTTTTTTCAAAACTGGTACTTGCATCACTGTAGTGTAGCCAAACTCTTTCATCAAAGCGGGGACGATTCTCTCTTGGTATTCTTTTTTGAGATTTGCTGCCATTTTATTTAATCTCCTCTCCTGATTTTTTAGAATAACGTACTAATTTGCCCTCTTCATTCATTTTACGACCAATACGTGTTGGAGTTTTTGTTTTTGGATCTAACACGTTAAGGTTTGATAAATGTATTGGAGCCTCTTTTTTTACAATGCCGCCTTGTGGTGCTTTTGCATTGGGTTTGGTGTGTTTTGACACCATATTTACACCCTCTACGATTGCTTTGTTGTCTTTTACTAAGACTTTAAGCACACGCCCGGTTTTTCCTTTGTCCTCTCCGGCGTTTACGTAAACGGTATCTCCTTTTTTAATGTGTAACTTACTCATTAATCTACTTTTTTATTTATTAAAGTACTTCAGGTGCTAGTGAAACTATTTTCATGTTAGTTGCACGTAACTCACGAGCAACAGGACCGAATATACGGCTACCTCTAATTTCACCTGCTCCGTTTAATAATACACATGCGTTGTCGTCGAAACGTATGTAAGATCCATCTGCACGACGTATCTCTTTTTTAGTGCGTACGACAACAGCTTTTGACACTGCACCTTTTTTCATATCACTTGAAGGAACCACGCCTTTTACAGCAACAACGATAATATCGCCTACGCTTGCATAGCGTCTTCCGGTTCCACCAAGTACACGGATACAAAGTGCCTCTTTTGCGCCGCTATTATCAGCGACAGTTAGTCTTGACTCTTGTTGTATCATAATATTATTTTGCTTTTTCTACGATTTCAACTACTCTCCATCTTTTCATTTTGCTCAAAGGACGAGTTTCCATCAATCTAACGGTATCACCAATACCGCACTCGTTTTTCTCATCGTGAGCATGGTATTTTTTCGTTTTGTTTACGAATTTACCATATATGGGGTGTTTCTCTTTCCATTTTACCGTTACTGTGATAGTTTTATCCATCTTGTTACTGGTAACAACCCCTACTCTCTCTTTTCTAAAGTTTCTTGTTTCCATTCGGCGTTATTGATTATGCGTTTAGATCTCTTTGATTTAATTCACCCTTCATACGCGCAATCTCACGACGCAATTGTTTAATTTGCGAAGGATTGTCAAGAGGAGAGATACTATGATTGATAACCATACGGTTAAGAGCTATTTCTTGTGCTTCAATTCTCTCAACCAACTCCTTTGTTTGAAGTTCTTTTATTTCTGCTATCTTCATTTTTTATCCTCCTTATGCGTTTTGAGTTTCGTCGTAATCACGACGGATTATTAATTTTGTGGTAACGGGAAGTTTTTGCGCTCCTAAACGCAATGCTTCTTTTGCCACCTCTAAAGATACGCCATCTATCTCTATTAGGATTCTTCCTGGAGTTACAGGTGCTACGAATCCTTCGGGTGATCCTTTTCCTTTACCCATACGTACTTCGGCAGGCTTTTTAGTAATTGGTTTGTCAGGGAAAATTCTGATCCAAACTTGTCCTTGACGTTGCATATAGCGGGTAACGGCAATACGGGCAGCCTCAATTTGGCGACCTGTAATCCACTTTGATTGCAAACACTTGATACCAAAAGAGCCAAATGCCAACTCGTTGCCGCGTTGAGCCACACCTTTCATGCGACCCTTTTGCTGCCTTCTGAATTTTGTTTTTCTCGGTTGTAACATTTTCTGTCAGTTCTTTGTGTTAATTACTTTTTGTTTCTCTTGAAGCCTTTTTTAGCTCCTTGACCTGCGGCTGCGCCACGTGTCTCTTTTTGTGCTGTAAATGAAGGAGCAAGATCTCTCTTACCATAAACTTCACCACGACAAATCCATACTTTGATTCCTAACAAACCAACTTTTGTTAGTGCCTCTGCTAAAGAGTAATCAATGTCTGCACGTAATGTGTGTAGAGGTGTACGTCCTTCTTTATACATTTCTGAACGCGCCATCTCTGCTCCGTTTAGACGTCCTGAAATTTGGATTTTGATTCCCTCTGCTCCAGCACGCATTGTGTTTGATATCGCAGTTTTGATTGCACGACGGTAAGCCATCTTTCCTTCAAGCTGACGAGCAATGCTATTAGCAACAATAACGGCGTCAAGTTCTGGTTTCTTTATCTCGTAGATATTGATTTGGATATCTTTGTCAGACTTGTCGGTGATTTTCTTTAACTCTTCTTTAAGTTTATCAACCTCTTGTCCACCTTTGCCGATAACCATACCAGGACGTGATGTGCAAATAGTTATAATTATTAGTTTTAGAGTACGCTCTATGATGATGCGTGATACTCCACTTGCTTTTGAAAGACGGGCATTTAGATATTTACGGATTTTACTGTCTTCATATAACTTGTCTCCGTACTTATCGCCGCCGTACCAGTTAGAATCCCAGCCTCTGATGATTCCTAATCGGTTGCTTATCGGATTTACTTTTTGTCCCATCTCTTATTAATCTTGATTTTCGTTTTTAGTTATTGTATCAACAAACAAGGTTACGTGGTTTGAACGTTTACGGATTCTGTATCCGCGACCTTGTGGTGCCGGACGTAGGCGTTTCAACATAGCAGCTCCATCTACAAAGATCTCTGATATGTATAGTTCGCCGCTCTCGGCTTTGCGTTCGTTTTTCTGTTCCCAGTTGGCAATTGCTGAACGCAACAATTTTTCTAATCTTGCCGATGCCTCTTTTGTAGAGAATTTTAGTACGCCAAGTGCTCTGAACACTTCCATTCCTCTTACCATATCTGCTACTAAACGCATTTTACGGGGTGAGGTTGGTACATTGTTCAGCTTAGCGAAGCTCTTCTCTTTCAAGGCCTCTTTTCTTTTTTCGGCTGATTCTCTTTTTCTTGCACCCATGTTATTTTTCTTTTTTACTTTATTAGTTTTTAAAATTCCCAAGGAGGTTTAATTATTTTTTGTTACCTCCGTGTCCACGGAAGATACGAGTTGGAGCAAATTCTCCAAGTTTGTGTCCTACCATGTTCTCTGTTACATATACGGGAATAAACTTATTACCATTGTGAACGGCGAAAGTGTGTCCTACGAAATCGGGAGAAATCATAGATGCACGTGACCAAGTTTTGATTACCGATTTTTTACCGGTAGCCTCCATTGCGTCAACTTTCTTTTGAAGTTTCACACTGATAAATGGTCCTTTTTTTAATGAACGACTCATAGTTATTAATTATTCAAATCAAATTATTTCTTTCTTCTTTCTATAATATATTGTGAAGAAGCCTTTTTAGGAGCTCTTGTTTTAAGACCTTTTGCGTAAAGACCTTTACGTGAACGAGGATGTCCTCCTGATGCACGTCCTTCACCTCCACCCATTGGGTGATCAACGGGGTTCATAACAACACCACGGTTACGAGGACGACGTCCTAACCAACGTGAACGACCTGCTTTTCCTGATTGCTCAAGTGCGTGGTCTGAGTTTCCTACTGTTCCGATAGTTGCTTTACATGCTGAAAGAATCTTACGTGTCTCTCCTGAAGGCAATTTGATAATTGCATATTTTCCTTCTCTCGAAGTTAATTGTGCAAATACTCCTGCCGAACGTACCAACGCTGCTCCTTGTCCAGGACGCAACTCAATGTTGTGAATTACTGTTCCGACTGGTATATCAGAAAGGAATAGTGCGTTTCCTACTTCAGGTGCTGCTTTCTCTCCTGACATTACTGTCATTCCTACTTCAAGACCATTGGGCGCAATTATATAGCGCTTCTCGCCATCAACATAATAAAGAAGTGCAATGCGAGATGAACGGTTTGGGTCATACTCGATTGTCTTTACTGTTGCTGGTACACCGTCTTTATTTCTCTTGAAATCGATAAGTCTGTACTTGCGTTTGTGTCCGCCTCCGATGTAACGCATCGTTAGATGTCCTTCGTTGTTGCGTCCACCAGTACTTTTTTTACCGACTACAAGTGATTTTTCTGGTGCGGTAGCAGTGATTTTATCAAACGCACCAATAATCTTGTGTCTTTGCCCCGGTGTTGTGGGCTTCAATTTACGTACTGCCATTTGTTTAATTAAATATTGCTAAAAAAATCTATTGTATCTCCTTCTTTCAATGTAACTAATGCTTTTTTGTATGAAGCAGTTTTTCCTTCGATAAGTCCTGATTTTGTATAACGGCTTTTGTTTTTGCCTTTATAGTTCATTGTGTTTACCGAAACAACTGTTACATTGTACATCTCTTCCACAGCTTTTTTAATCTGTGATTTGTTAGCATCGGGACTTACACGAAATCCAAAACGGTTGTATTTCTCCGAAATGCTGGTCATTTTTTCCGTTACTATCGGTTTAATTATTATTGCCATTTTCGTGCCTCCTTCTATTAAAATTCATTAATTAATGCTACTGAACTCTCAAACATTACTAAAGTCTCGCAATCGAGAATTTTGTAAGTGTTTAATTCAGAAACAGTTATAACTTTAGCCTTTGGAAGATTTCTAGCTGACAAATATACGTTTTTATTTTGATCTGATAAAACTAAAAGTAACTTTTTATCAGCAACTTGCAAATTTTTTGTAAATTCTATAAATTGTTTAGTTTTTGGTGCCTCAAATGAGAAATCTTCAACTACTACTATAGCATTTTCTGTTAATTTGCAACTTAACGCAGATTTGCGTGCTAATGCTTTAACTTTTTTGTTTAGTTTGAAGCTGTAATCGCGAGGTACTGGACCAAATACGCGTCCTCCTCCTACCATAACTGGTGAGTTGATATCTCCACTACGTGCTCCACCTGTTCCTTTTTGTCTTTTTAGTTTACGAGTACTTCCTGATACTTCGCTTCTCTCTTTTGATTTGTGTGTTCCTTGGCGGTTGTTTGCCATGAATTGCTTTACATCAAGATAGATTGCGTGCTCGTTTGGCTCTATACCGAATACTGTATCGTTCAACGTAACTTTTTTACCGGTATCCTCGCCTTTGATGTTTAATACACTAAGTTCCATGATTACTTCTCTATTATTACGATTGAACCTTTACTTCCGGGGATAGATCCTTTTACTAATAAAAGGTTATGCTCGGGTATAACTTTAATCACTTGCAAGTTTTGTACAGTTACTCTTGCGTTACCTGTTTGTCCGGCCATGCGAGTTCCTTTGAATACACGTGCAGGGTATGAACATGCACCTATTGATCCGGGAGCACGTAGGCGGTTGTGTTGACCGTGTGTTGTTTGTCCAACTCCACCAAATCCGTGGCGTTTTACTACACCTTGGTAACCTTTACCTTTTGATGTTCCGATTACATCAACATAATCGTCCTCTGTGAAGAAATCTACAGAGATTACATCTCCTAAGTTGTACTCTGTTTCAAAACCTTTGAACTCGGCCAAGTGTCTCTTGGGTGTTACACCACTTTTGTTAAAGTGTCCCATCTCTGCTTTTGTAGTGTGTTTCTCTTTTTTGTCTTCGAAACCTACTTGCACTGCAGCATAACCGTCTGTTTCAACGGTTTTGATTTGTGTAACTACGCAAGGACCTACTTCGATAACAGTGCATGGCATGTTTACGCCCTCAGCACTGAATACGGATGTCATTCCGATTTTTTTTCCTAATAATCCTGGCATTTCTTTTTGTTATTAATTGGTTTATTACAATTTTATTTCTACGTCAACTCCGCTGGGCAACTCTAATTTCATTAGTGCCTCTACTGCTTTTGACGAACCATCTAAAATTTCAATCTCTATCAAACGACGGTAGAATGAAAGTTCGAATTGCTCGCGCGATTTTTTATTTACGAATGTTGAACGGTTTACAGTAAAGATACGTTTGCGTGTTGGTAGAGGTATAGGACCTTTTACAACTGCGCCTGTTGCTTTTACTGTTTTTACAATCTTCTCAGCTGATTTATCAACCAAAGTGTGATCGTAAGATTTTAATTTAATTCTTATTTTTGAACTCATATCGCGTTTATGATTTTTGAATACTACAATAAATCTACTCTTCCCTTAACCTCTGTTAGTACGTTCTTAGCAATTGATGAACTAACCTCGGCATAGTGTGAGAATGTCATAGTTGATGTTGCACGTCCTGAAGTGATTGTACGCAATGATGTTACATATCCGAACATCTCTGCAAGGGGTGCTTTTGCTTTTACGATGCGGGCACCGCTACGGCTTGACTCCATTCCCTCTACTTGTCCACGGCGTTTGTTAAGGTCTGAGATTACATCTCCCATGCTCTCCTCGGGTGTTACCACCTCGATCTTCATGATTGGCTCAAGAAGTGTTGGTCCTGCTTTCTCACAAGCCTTTTTGAATGCTTGGATTGCACAAACCTCGAATGATAATTGATCCGAGTCTACGGGGTGATATGATCCGTCTATTACTGTTACTTTCAATTGGTCAACTTGGTATCCTGCAAGTACTCCGTTCTTCATAGCAGTTGTGAAACCTTTTTGAATTGATGGGATGTACTCTTTTGGAATGTTACCACCTTTAACCTCATCAACGAATTGCAAACTTCCTTCGAAATCAGCGTCAACTGGCTCTACGCGTACAATCATGTCGGCATATTTACCGCGACCTCCTGTTTGTTTCTTGTAAGTTTCACGCAACTCAACTGATTGTGTGATTGCCTCTTTGTATGATACTTGAGGACGTCCTTGGTTACACTCTACGTTAAACTCGCGGCGAAGACGGTCGATAATAATCTCAAGGTGAAGCTCACCCATTCCGCTGATGATTGTTTGACCTGTATCTTCATCTGATTTAACTGTAAATGTTGGATCCTCCTCAGCAAGTTTTTGTAGTCCAAGACCAAGTTTATCCAAGTCTTTTTGAGTTTTTGGCTCAACTGCTATTCCGATAACTGGTTCTGGGAAGTCCATTGACTCCAATACGATTGGAGCGTTCTCTGCACAGATTGTATCTCCTGTACGAACATCTTTCAAACCTACTGCTGCACCTATATCACCACATCCGATAACCTCTTTTGGGTTTTGTTTGCTTGAGTGCATTTGGAATAGACGTGATATACGCTCTTTTTTACCTGAACGAGTATTCAATACGTATGAACCTGCTGCAAGGTCACCTGAATAAACGCGGAAGAAACACAAACGACCTACATATGGGTCAACTGCAATTTTGAATATCAATGCTGATAGTGGCTCGCCTGATGAAGGTTTACGAGAAATCTCCACCTCTTTGTTGTCAACCTCGTGTCCAACTACTGATGGTGTATCTGTTGGACTTGGCAAGTATGCACATACTGCATCAAGCAATGTTTGTACTCCTTTGTTTTTGAATGATGAACCGCAAGTCATAGGAACCATCTTCATTGCAAGAGTTCCTTTTCTTATTGCTACTTTTATCTCCTCCTCGGTGATAGTTGAGGGATCATCGAAGAATTTCTCCATTAAAGCGTCATCAAAGTCTGCTACACTCTCTAATAGTTTCTCTCTCCACTCATCTGCCTCTGCTTGTAACTCTGCAGGTATCTCCTCTACTGTGTAATCAGCACCCATTGACTCGTTTGGCCAGTATAGGGCTTTCATACGAACCAAGTCGATAACTCCTTTGAAGTTCTCCTCTGCACCGATAGGAATTTGGATTGGACAAGGATTTGCTCCCAATACCTCTTTAAGTTGACGTACAACCTCAAAGAAGTTTGCACCTGAACGGTCCATTTTATTAACGTAACCTACACGGGGAACGTTATATTTGTCTGCTTGACGCCATACTGTCTCAGATTGAGGTTCTACTCCTCCTACTGCACAGAATGTTGCTACGGCACCGTCCAAAATACGAAGTGAACGTTCTACCTCTGCTGTGAAATCCACGTGTCCCGGAGTGTCAATCAAATTGATTTTATACTTCTCGTTGTTGTAGTTCCACCAAGTTGTAGTAGCAGCAGATGTGATAGTGATACCACGCTCTTGCTCTTGCTCCATCCAGTCCATTGTGGCTGCACCATCGTGTACCTCACCAATTTTGTGTGTTAAACCGGTGTAAAACAGAATACGCTCCGATGTGGTAGTTTTACCAGCATCGATGTGCGCCATAATACCTAAGTTTCTGGTATATTTTAATAATTCGTCTCCTTTTGCCATCTTTCAATTAAAATCTAAAGTGAGCAAACGCACGGTTAGCCTCAGCCATTTTGTGCATATCCTCTTTACGTTTAAACGCACCACCTTGGTTGTTATAAGCATCCATTATCTCAGCAGCCAATTTGTCTGCCATAGTTTTGCCTCCACGTTTACGTGCGTACAATATTAAATTTTTCATCGAGATTGACTCTTTGCGGTCTGGGCGGATTTCCGTAGGTACTTGGAATGTTGCTCCTCCCACGCGACGTGACTTAACCTCTACTTGAGGTGTAATGTTTTCCAAAGCCTTCTTCCATATTTCGAGGGCTGTCTCTTCTGTGGTCATTTTAGATTTAACCATATCAAGAGCGGAATAGAAAATAGTGTATGCGGTATTCTTCTTTCCGTCATACATCAAGTGGTTTACAAATTTTGAAACCTTTACATCACTGAAGATAGGATCTGGTAATACGACCCTTTTCTTTGGTTTTGCTTTTCTCATCTTAATTCTTTTTGTTCTTGTTCTTGGTTGCTTTTCACATCTTCAACAGTATTCTCTAATACCGTTTACTCAACCGAATCAGCCTATCCAAGAAACTAGAAAATAGTTTTACAACTAAGTTTTAATTTCTCTGGCGTTGCATCAATGTTTTTACAGGCGTGCAACTAATTATTTTTTACCTGCTTTAGGACGTTTTGCTCCGTATTTCGAGCGACGTTGGGTACGGTTTGCTACACCGGCAGTATCTAATGTACCGCGTACAATGTGATAACGTACACCGGGAAGGTCTTTTACACGACCACCACGTACCATTACGATAGAGTGCTCTTGCAAGTTGTGTCCTTCTCCTGGAATGTAAGAGTTAACCTCTTTTCCGTTTGTTAAACGAACCCTAGCCACTTTACGCATAGCAGAGTTAGGTTTTTTAGGAGTTGTTGTATAAACTCTCACACATACACCACGTCTTTGAGGACATGAATCTAATGCGGGAGATTTACTTTTATCCTCCAAAACTACCCTTCCTTTTCTTACTAATTGTTGAATTGTAGGCATTTTTTAGAACTTTTTTAATAGTTTTGTTTATACTTATATTAATTAATTCTTCTCGTTTTCATTACTCGAAATATACGTTCTAATCATTTGTAACTCAATACCATATAATGAGATACGCATACTTTTTGGCGCTAAAAACTTCGCAAAAGTACTATTTTTTTGGCAATTACACAAATTTTTCAGGAAGTTTTTTAGTGAGGCAATTTCAAAGAGTAAGTGTAAAATCAAGATGAAAAATAAAAGAACTTATTTTTAGATGTATCAAAATTCAGTTTACAAAAAAGAGGTAAAGCCTTTTAAGCCTTACCTCATTTTTTATATGGTGGATTGATGACTAATTGCAAATAACCTTCACAACACAGTTGTCAACCTTAACCATTACCACTCCTTTAAGGGTTGTGGGTAATGGAATTTGAAGTAAAGCGTTACTGTATGTTCCTGAAGTTATTATTCTTCCCATTGCATCATAAACCGTAACCGAGTTTATATCTTCGGCACTCTCAATATACAATACCCCATCAGATACGTATGCTTTGGTGATGTTCTCCTCTGCGATACTCTCGTTAATTCCTGATTCTTCAGTAGGGTAAAATTGTTTGCCTTTATAGTGGAAAGATTTTAAACCTCTTCTAACCCCATATCCTGACATAGGGGTATAATCAAAATTAAACCATAACCCTCCTGTTGAACCTATCCCTTTTATCCATGGATGTGCATATTTAGAACCTTTTATTATTCCAGTTGCGAGAAAATGGTGACATTCTATGTTATAATTTGTGTGATAATTATCAATATATAAACGTTCTGATTCCTCAACACTAAAATCGTACATAAGAACATCTTCTCCAAATAGAGTATAATCTATATTTTCATCTTTATACCAAGGATAACCATCCTCTTCAATACAGTCAATATGGGGACACATCCAATCTTCTGCTATACAATATATCACCTCATGAGGTCGTAAATACACTTGCTCTCCCTCAACTCTTATTGCTCCTACATATAACTGATTTTCGGTATAAAAGTTGCAAGATTTTACCTTTAAAGAATCTAATTCTCCATATATAAAATATAATTTTGAATATTTTTTATTTTCTATGATTGTATCCCCTAATAAATAATAGGAGGTCCTATAAGTAGTTTCTTTGTAATAAGGCTCAAATACATCCCTTGGATTATTCTCTGTTTGTGTTACTAATATAACCCAAACCGCATCTTCATTAGGAAATACTTCGGGTAGGGTTATATTTTCTTCTGTTTGGGCATATATAGAGATATTTGAGGTTAATATTAGCAGTGTTAATAAAACTAACTTACTAATTATTCTTGCTATTCGTTTCATAATCTTAATATATTTGAAGTTTATATAATCTATTTTATTGTTCCATTTATTAGATTGAATATTGCTCCTTGTTCTATATCTATTTTTTGTTCTCCCTCTATTGTCATATCTATTTAACTATTCACAAATCACCTTTACAACCTCATTGTTTACCTTAACCATTACCACTCCTTTAAGGGTTGTGGGTAATGGAATTTGAAGTGAAGCGTTACTGTATGTTCCTGAGGTTATTATTTTGCCTGTTGTATCATATATCTCTACTGAGTTGATACCTTCAGCATTCTCTATATACAACACGCTATTTGAAACGTATGCTTTGGTGTTGCTCTCATCTGTGGTCCTCTCTTCCACTCCTTGCAAAACTGATTCGGGATTTACTCCTTCTCCAAATGTAAAAGGTTGTATTTCTGTACCAATTGATATGTCATTTTGTTGTAAGATTTTATACATTGTTGCTTTTATCGTACCATTATCTGCTATAATATACCCCTCAGAATCGGTTGTACAACCATTTTCAAAATCCCAATAACCAAGTAATGAGTCATCGATTAACAAAGGATCATACATACTCTCTCCTATCTCGGATTGTGATAACGCTTTATTGTAAAACTGTACTTTATCAATATATGCATTTAATGGAGAACGATATTTTGCATGACCTCCTATCATTATTATATATTCTTTATACCAATCCATCAGAATAGATTCCGAGGTAAATTTCAAAATTTCATCTCCGTTTACATAAAGTTTCATTTGTGGTTTATCGGTATAGTACTGCTGAAATGTAACAAAAAACCACTTACCTGAACTAAATTTAAAAGTTTTCTCTCTTACAAAGGGCGATGAAGAAGATGCGGTTTGCTCTCTCACAGAAACTAATAGTTCATTATCTTTCCAAATCCCACCATAATCATCTACTCCATATTCTTGAATAGTCGAAAAAAGATACCCCCAATCACATAGCGGGTAACCCCCTCCTTTATCCATATTATCATTAATGTTGGGGTTTCTTATATTAAGAAATTGCGTTCCCTGTGTATTATGATTAAACTCTTTTATATTTACCCAAAAAGAAAAAGTGAATGGTGTTTGATTATTAAAGTTTAATTGCTCGGCAGGGATTCCAAAGGCAGATTCTTCTAAATATATTCCACGAGGTTCAACCTCATTAGCGTTTACCAATGGCATTGAAAGCATTAGAGATATTAGCATTACTAATAGAGTAAAAATCTTTTTCATAACAGCCTCCTTTTTTATAGGTTAGTATAATTTCGTTTGCAAGATACATGTTTTTTAAGAAAAAGCAAAAAACAAGAAGAAATTTGCTAAAGATTTTTTATTTGTTGACTACGCCACCCTAATTGTCTTATAATAAACAAAGAATGGTTACCCACAACCATTCTTTATCTAAAAACCACCCATAGGGCGGTTAAGTTTGCGAAACAAAAAAAACTAATAAACCCCATACGACTCATTAATACATGAGATATTCTCAACAGGCAGTGGTGTGATAGTTTTTTCTTGGGCATCTAAACTCCACACACCTAAAAGGGCATCGTACACCTCGGTATCAATCCAATCTTTATCATCGGGCATCAGAGCCATTAGGTTATAGTCTATGACACCACCCCTTACAACTGAGCCCGGCCATCCAATTGAAGAGCCGATGGGGTAGTATATTTTCACTGAATCAACCAATCGCCAAAGCATATTGCCCTCTTTGTCCTTATTAAACATCTCCGACATTACTATATATGCCGAGTCGTTCTCAGGTATCATAAAAATATCAATGTTATAATCCTTAGCATACGCCATGCTTCCCACTATCGAATAACTATTAAAGGGGGGCATATCTGCCATAGTGACGTATCCCTTCTCAAAATCTTCTATCAAAAGCATACTATCCAAATCAAATATCAAAGAGGAGTCACGTTGTACGGGATGCGAAAGACGTGAATCGTTTAATCTTTGACACGAGAGAGATAGCATCAACATTGTAAACCACAAAGATATGAGAATTATGTTTTTCATCTTTATTTTTATTTACGTTGGCAAAGTTACTTTAAAAAGTTATTATGGTGTAATTTTTAATAAATTATTTTTATAATTTTGCAATATGGATTTTAGAACAAAAGTTTCTCTTGATTGGCAGGGAGAGAGATTAAACCACTCTCATTCTCTAATTTTCTTCGGCTCATGTTTTGCCGATGAGATTGGAGCAATGTTTAAAGCGAGTAAATTTAATACTCTTGTAAACCCTTTTGGTGTTCTCTACAATCCACTATCAATAGCAGAGGCAATAAACAGAGCAATAGTCAACACCCCCTTTCAGGAGGGAGAGTTGTTTAAAAGCGGCAATCTTTACCACAGTTTCTCTCACCACTCAGCATTTTCCCATACCAATAAGGAGTATATGCTGCAATCAATAAACAGCAGTTTGGCTGAGAGTTCCCAACACCTAAAGAGTGCCAACTATCTGTTCATCACTTTTGGCACTGCATGGGTATATGAAGCAGCCGAAAGTGGCAAGGTTGTTGCCAATTGTCATAAACTCCCTGCTAAAAACTTTTTAAGGAGAAGAGTCTCTGTTGAGGAGATTGTTGAGTGCATCTCAGCAACTCTTGAGAACCTTTTTACTATTAATCCTAATATTAAAGCAGTAGTGACGGTAAGCCCCATCAGACACCTTAAAGATGGTATTCACGAAAACTCATTAAGCAAAAGCACTCTACTTCTTGCTTGTGAAGAGTTACAAAACATATTCAAGGAGAGGGTATCATATTTACCAACCTACGAGGTTCTCCTTGACGAACTTCGTGATTATCGTTTCTATGCCGATGACATGGCACACCCCTCTAAAAAGGCGGTTGAATATATATGGGAAAAATTTGAGGATGAAGTTATTACCCTCAACTCTGTTAATATTATTAAGGAGTGGAGCAAGATACGTCAAGGTATCAGCCACCGTCTTATGAGTGCCGACACCGAAGGGTACAAAACCTTTTTAAACACCCTTTTAAGAAATGCCACATCTTTTGCCTGCAAATATAAGCACATTAATATTGAGCAAGAGATTGAAGATATTAAGAATAAAATAAACAACCTATAAAAACAGATGGAATACTCCATAAAAGATATTACCGCCTTACTGGCTTGTAACGATGTTCCTTTTGAGGAACTCAACATATCGTTACTACTAACAGACAGCCGTTCAATCAAGTCACCGTCCAACACACTCTTTTTTGCAATTAAGAGCAAGACCAATGATGGACACAAGTTTATTGAGGAACTCTACAAAAAAGGTGTTCGCAACTTTGTTGTAGAGCAAGAGTTACCTATATTTTCAACATTTAAAGGAGTTAATATAATTAAGGTAAAGAATAGCGTAAAGGCCCTACAAAAAATAGCATCTGCTCACCGAAAGAGATTTAAGATGCCTGTAATAGGAATAACAGGCAGTAATGGCAAGACCATCGTTAAAGAGTGGTTAAACCAGTTACTCCAGCCCAACTTTTTTATAACACGTTCACCTCGCAGTTACAACTCGCAAATTGGAGTTCCGCTTTCGGTATGGGAGTTAGAGCAACGCACAACACTTGCTATATTTGAGGCAGGAATATCTCAAGTGGGAGAGATGGAGGCTTTAAGCGAGGTAATCTCTCCGTCCATTGGAATTTTTACCTGCATAGGCGATGCTCACCAAGAGGGATTCAAATCGGTCAGCGAGAAGTTAAACGAGAAACTAAAACTCTTTAAAGAGTCAAAAACCATAATATACAATGCCTCACAAAACAATATCAAAGAGGCTATTGAGAGCCTATATGCAGACAGAGAGTTAATTGGGTGGTCAGACAGCAACACATCTGCACCCCTATACGTAAAAGAGATTTCAAAATCAGACAACGTAGCATTGGTTACGTATATATATAATGGAAAAGAGGAGAGTTTTAAGATACCTTTCATAGAGGATGGCTCAATAGAGAATGCCATTCACACTCTTTGCGCAATGCTTTTCTGCTTTAACATCACGCCCCAAGAGGCAGCAAAACGTCTGTTAAACATAGAGCCAGTTGCAATGCGGTTGGAGGTTAAAGAGGGAAAAAACAACTGCACAATAATAAACGACACATACAACTCCGATATAAACTCATTGGAGATTGCCCTTGATTTTCTTTCTCGCCGTTCCATCTTAGATGGCGGACAGCGAAGATTAATACTATCAGACATACTTCAATCTTCATCCAACGAAGTTGAACTATACACAAAAATTGCACAACTCTTAAAGGAGAAGGGCGTTGATAAATTTGTTGGTATAGGAGAGCGATTAACAGAAAACAAGAGACTGTTTCCTGAAGGCAGTACCTTTTACAGGAGTACGGCAGAGTTCATCTCTTCGGGAATGGCAGACCATTTCAACAACGAGTTGATACTTGTGAAAGGTGCAAGAAAATTCAACTTTGATGAGATAACAGACAACCTCTCACTTAAACAACACGAAACAATATTAGAGGTAAACCTCGATGCCATACGACACAACTACAACTACTATAAGCAAAAGTTACTACCCGCCACAAAAGTTATATGTATGGTAAAGGCATTTGGTTATGGAGCAGGATCGTATGAACTCACAAAAACGCTACAAGATGCAGGATGCAGTTATGTGGCAGTGGCTGTTGCCGATGAGGGAGCGGAGTTACGCAAGGCTGGAATCACTATGCCCATTATAGTTATGAATCCCGAAATGGGAACATTTGACACCCTTTTCAAATACAATCTTGAACCCGAAGTATATAATTTCAGGTTATTAGAGGCTTTAACAAAATCTGCAAGTTCTCAGGGCATTACCAATTTTCCAATACATATAAAAATTGATAGTGGCATGCACCGTTTAGGTTTCACCATTCAGGATATGCCCAAACTGATAAAGAACCTTACAATAAATAAGGAGTTAACCCCATGTTCAGTTTTTTCGCACCTTGCAGGTAGCGATGATGACAGTCTTGACTACTATACCGAAATGCAGATTGAGACATTCAGCCGTTGTGCCGAGTCGCTTCAAATGGGAATAGGCAAACCCATATTCCGTCACATACTCAACACAGCAGGAATATCAAGATATACACAATATCAATTTGAAGGGGTAAGGCTTGGAATAGGGTTGTATGGCATTGCCCCACACCCCTCGGTTAAGGGACTAAAAAGTGTATCGGCATTAAAAACTACAATATTACAAATTAAAGAACTCACTTCGGCAGAGACAGTAGGCTACGGAAGACGTGGAGTGCTAAACAAAAAGTCACGAATAGCAGCAGTACCCATTGGTTATGCCGATGGTCTTAACCGCCACCTTGGCAACGGAGGTGGAGCAATGTGGGTTAATGGCAAACTTGCCCCCATTGTAGGCAACGTATGTATGGATGTCACTATGATTGACGTTACCGATATTGAATGTGCCGAAGGCGATACTGTTGAGGTATTTGGCGAGAATATAAAAGTTGAGGATATTGCCCAAAAATTAGACACTATCCCCTACGAAGTTCTCACCTCCGTTTCGGCAAGAGTTAAGAGAGTATATTTTAAAGAGTAGATTTTAGATTTTAGTTGTTAGTTAACCAACAACTCTTATTTCACTTCAAACCTGATAAATGGGGTAGAGAATGTTGCGGGCAGAACTGCCATTATAATATCGTTACCCTCATACATAGGTTTTAAATCAACTTGTAGCATGTTGGCCACTTCAGGGTAGGCATTAATCTCCATTTGAGGATAACCCTTTAAACTACCTGCCGAGATAGTTACCACTCTTCCGTCTTCAAGTTTTACATCAATAGGCAGAGGTTGCGATTTTACAGAGTCAACAGGTATAACACTCTCCCCACTAACCATCTCTGCTTTTGGAGCAAAATAGATTGTTGTATTATCATCTTGCAAGAAAGTCTTTTCGGCACCCTCCAAACTATATGTCTGACTAATAGCAAAGCCATTATCATATGCTCTTACACACGCTTTAACCACACCTTTATAGGGTTGATTAAAAGATACAGTCATCTCGTTATACTTGGTTTGAGTAAGCGAATCGGTGCGTTCCCATTTATAGTTCACCCTCTCTATTGAGTGACCTGTAATCTCTGACCCACTATAACGCAATCCCAATTGCGAATCGTTTATAAGCGTATCACCATCAATCTGGACTGAGTAACCGGGAATTCCCCAAGTAGAAGAAAACACTGTTACCTCAACCCTTCCGCCGGGAGAGGTTATTGATTTTAGTTGTTGAGCCGTTACTGTTTGAGTTGCTACTGCCAATAGTAGCATTGCAAAAAATGTCAATCTTTTCATATCTCGTTCTATCTCTTAATTTGCGTCATTGATGAAGGTGCGTCATCTATTTCGACACCCCTTTTTAGATTTGGTTTATCAGCCATATTAAATTTAAGTTCACCACCAGCCGTAATATCAAAATGCGATATATAGTTTTTACTGTATCTCTTTCCGTTAAGCGAGGCACTCTTTATATAACAGTTTGCTGAGGCATTATCTGTTGCCTCTATAACAAATGTTTTTCCCATAGGAAGATTTAGCGTAACCTTATCAAAGAGAGGAGAGCCAACAGCATACTCGGCTCTACCCGGACATACGGGATAAAATCCCATAGTACTAAACACATACCACGCTGAGGTTTGTCCGTTATCCTCATCGCCACAATATCCGTCAGGAGTGGGTTTATAGAGTCTATCCATTATTTGACGCACATGGTATTGGGTTTTCCATGGCGACAGGGTGTAGTCATAGAGATAGGCAGCATGTTGCACAGGTTGGTTTCCATGAGCATATTGTCCCATATTAAGAGCAACCATTTCGGCTATCTCGTGTATCACAAAACCATATGTTCCGTAGTTATATACAGGAGGAGCAGAAAACATAGAGTCGAGCATAAAGGTCATATTCTCATGACCTCCCATCAGTTGCGACAACCCCTCAACATCGTGCATAACGCTCCATGTGTAGTGCCACGAAGAGCCTTCGGTAAAAGCCCCTCCCCACTCTTCGGGAGCAAAGGGGAATACCCAATCGCCACTTTTAGTTCTGCCTCGCATAAAACCGTTTGATTTATCAAAGACATTCTCATAGTTATATGCCATAGCCTTGTAGTCCGAAGCAATATCTACCTCTCCCAATGCAGAGGCAAAGATAGAAAGGCACCAATCAGCGTATGCATATTCAAGAGTCTTGGCAGTTGCCTCGTAGTAGTTAGGATAAGGCACATATCCCAGCTCAAAGTACTCCTTATATCCGTTACGACCAACCGACAAAGGCTCGCCTTGTGCTTCGGTCTGATGCACCATTGCCTCAAGAGCCTTTTGCGTATCAAAACCCCTAATACCCTTAATATAGGCATCAGTAATTAACGATAACGAGTTATTACCAATCATACAACCACGATGACCCGGCGATGCCCATTCGGGCAAGAAACCACTCTCATCATACACATTCACAAGCGACTGCATAACACGCTCCGACACTTCGGGGTATAGCAATGTAAACAAGGGATGAACCGCCCTGAAAGTATCCCAAAATCCGTTATCGGTGTACATATACCCTTCGTGAATCTCCCCATCGTAGGGGCTATAATAGTAGGGATTACCCTCGCTGTCATACTCATAAAACTCTCTGGGGAACAGCAACACCCTATATAAGCACGAATAAAAAGTTTGCTTTGCCACCCTATCATCATCCTCAACAACCGCTCTGCCAAGCATAGAGTTCCATTCAGATATGGCAGCACCCTTTACCTCCTCAAAAGTTTTCCCCCTTACCTCTCTGTTAAAGTTGAGTTGAGCCTGATCTGCCGATATAAACGATGATGATATTTTAACGGTAAGTTTTTCGCCCTCGGGAACTATAAAACGAAGATAACCACACACCCTGTCATGCTCACCAACGCTACGACCGGCAAAAAGAGAGTCGTTTATCATCACCCCCTTTTCGGCTATCGGGTGACTGAACTCCATAACATAGTAGTTTGTAAAGTTTGCAGGAACGCCACCATTATGGTTTTTCACATACCCAGTAACACGGCGCCGCATCTGATCAATCTCAACCTTTGAGCCACCATGCTGGGCATCAATTACAAAATACTGACCTTCAAGAGAGGGATACTCAACCTCAATAACAGAAGAGGTGCGAGTTGGAGTAAGAGAAACCTTAACACCATTATCCATTGTTACAGAGTAGAGGTATGGATGAGCCTCCTCGTTCTGGTGCGAGAAGCCCACTCCCCTCTCCTTATGATTAATCTTCAGATCTCCGCTCAAAGGCATAACAGAGAGTACCGCATAGTCGTTAATCCATGGACTTGGCTGGTGCGTCTGCTTAAAACCTCTAATAACAGAATCAGTATAAGCATACATCCAACCATTGCGATTCTCACCCGTTTGTGGCGACCAAAAGTTAACACCCCAAGGCAGAGCAACAGCAGGATAGGTATTACCATGCGAGAAACTAAAAGTAGATTCAGTACCCATAAGAGGGTTAACGTAATCAACCAAACTCTCTGCTTTAGGCGAAAAGTTTAGCACAAACAATAGTATAATTATGGCAACAACTCTTCTCATAATAGATGATTTATCACATGCAAATATATAAAATTAGAGTTTTATCGGCAATAAGCAGTAAAAACACAAATAGAGCAAAAGTATATTAAACCATTAATATCCTGATATTTATAGGCAAATAGCCAAAAGACTATTAAATTTTTTTAATTAAATTCTTGCTCATTTTATTTGCAAATCCAAAAAACAAGAGTATCTTTGCACTCGCAAATGCGAAAATAGCTCAGTTGGTAGAGCATAACCTTGCCAAGGTTAGGGTCGCGGGTTCGAGTCCCGTTTTTCGCTCCAATGGTTTCGCCCGGATGGTGGAATCGGTAGACACGAAGGACTTAAAATCCTTTGGCTATAACACGGCTGTGCGGGTTCAAGTCCCGCTCCGGGTACCGAGAAAAGAGTGATAATCGAAAGATTACCACTCTTTTTCTTTTTTTCTCCTCAGTTGTTATTGCAGATTTGTTAGTTTTTAGAACTAAGATTATACTAATGTTGTCTGAAAGACAGGGTTGAGTGTAAGCGAAACTACTTAATAGCCGCGGACAAAGTCCGTGGTTATTGATGAATAATCTTTATCCGTCTGCAAAGACGGGATAGCCCATATTTAGTATATTTGCTGTGACAGCGAATATACTTTCACTCGCTGTGAAAAATATTAAAACAAGTTTTATATTTCTCGCTTGTTAGTTACTATATTTGTATTAAAATATAATATCTATATTCTGTAAATTATGAAATATATAATATTCATATTTCTTCTGCTGGTCTCATGTACTAAAACTAACAAAGAAGAAATTACCTATGACATTATAAATTACAATAACTCAGATTCTTTAATAGCAAATACTGATGATATAGAGTTAGTGAAATATATAACTACATATAAAGACTCGACAGAAGGAAAGATTAACTCTGTCTTTGCAAAATACAATAATCTCTCTTTTAATTCTAACAATTTAAATGAAGCCTTATTCTCCGATATATATTCAAAAGAAGATTCTATTTTTTATAAAATAGACAACCAAATAAAAACCTTGCTAAAAAAGTGCCTACCTACGGCAAACTATGCAGTAAAAGGTGTTTGGCTATATATATTTCCATATAACGGAAATGTATCATTAAATTTTATATGGTTCAAAGAATCTGTTGACAATAAATCTATGACAGAAGAAATTATCTCTTTTGCAAAGAGTATAAATGAAGATATAAAACTCCCTAAAAAAACAGATATAAAAAATAGAGAAACCTGTTATACTCAATATGCCGTTTACTGGTAATATTTTCAAAGTCCACTCTTATGTTTGTATATGGAGTCTTACCAGCGGAAGCCCTATTGCATATCATAGGAAAATAGAATACTTTTATACTCATATTTTAAAACATATTATAATTGACTTTATTATGAAAAGGTTTCTCTTTGTTGCAACTCTTTTATTAATAGTTGTGTCGCAGAACATATTTGCAGAGTCTAATGAAAATATTGAGATTATCAAGAAAGGTGATTTGCAATATATGGTAGCATACACTGATACATTAAAACATCATGTAAGGGATTTTTGGGTATGGCATCTACCAGAAAAAAACAAAGAATTATTTAAAGGTGTAGAAATGAGAGAAGACATACCTATAAGCATCTTAGATAAAGAGAATGTAAATGCAGTAATTGAGTATCTTCTTATTAAACATTTTGGAAAGGGTAAAGCATTTGACAGTGAAGGGAAAAGTAATATTTATAATATTACGTATTTAGTACATATTCACTCACGCAGAGTCTATTTTTCTAATATCCTTTTTCATAGAGATGCATATAATTTAATCACTGATGAAGAAATTTTGGGGTTTATTGAAGATTTTAATCATATAAAGATTAAGATCAATAATATTGAGAAATATAATGAAAATGTATATGCTATATATAATTATGGTGTATTTAATAAAATATTTGGGATAGAATAAAGGCTTTGATAATAACCTTAAAAAAGAGAGATAGTTAGTAAAGAGTGATAATCGAAAGATTACCTCTCTTTTTCTTTTCTCCTCAGTTGTTATTATGGATTTAGTTCATTAGCCCAATTACAAACAACTGCGGAGGTGACATCACCTCCCTACTTTTATCTACTCTCTACTCTTTGCTAATTCATATAATTATACCACTACACGCACTAAACTATAATCTATTTTTGTGAGCAAACAAAAATATTAGAAATAGCAGTTAATAAATTAAGAGAATGGCAAAGAGAGCATATTACTTTCCTCACGATTACGGAGCAAGAAACGATCCCAAAATACAAATGCTGTTGGCAGAGTATGGCGTTGCGGGTGTTGGCATCTACTGGTGTATCATAGAACATTTATATGAGCAAGGTGGAAGGTTGCCTATATCGGCATACAAAAGTATTGCATTTGTATTACACGTTGATACAAATGTAATACAAAATATAATTGAGTGCAGTGGTTTGTTTGAACACAACGATGTTGAGTTTTGGAGCAGTGCTGTAAATACCCGATTAGAGAAGCAAAAAGAGGTTAGCCAACAACGCAGAAAGGCAAGTGAAACTCGTTGGAAATCAGAGAATAAATGCAAACGCAATGCAAATGCAAAGCAAAATGATGCAAATAAAAGAAAAGAAAAAGAAATAAAAGAAAATAATAATATCACACACACTATATCGCACACAAGCGAAGTAGAGTTAACGCAAGATTTAAGAGATAACCAAAATTGGCAAGAGAATATATTGATGCGATTTAAAACAACAAAAGATGAGTTGCTGAAATATATTGATGATTTTGAACTTGAACAAAAATGCAAAAACACTACTCACGCAAATGATGCTGATATTAAAGCACATTTCGTAGATTGGTTAAGAATACAACTTCAACAACATAAAAAAGAGCATAGAAAGGAACTAACTAATGGAAAATCAAAACAACGTAACTACGAAAAAGATATCGGATTTGATGTCGGTGCTACTTCAGCAGAGGATTACTCGGACTGGCTTCAAGATTAACTTACCCACAGAAGAGGTGAGAATATTGCTAACAGCAGCATATAGGGCAGAGGTTGCATCACGCAATATGAAGTATCAAGAGAGTGAGGAGACGAACTCTGCCATCAAAAAAATGGCAGATGCACTAACAACAAAGTCGCACAAAACAGGTATAGTTCTCTGCGGTACTTGCGGTAATGGCAAAACAACTCTTGTAAGAGCATTGCAAAACTCGCTTATATACCTGAAGTTAAGAAATTTGGCAGAATACGGGTTGCCCATTATGGATGCAAGAGAGGTTGCCAACAGAATGAAGGAGAGTAAAACAGTTCCACTACTTGCAATAGAGGATATGGGAAAAGAGCCTACAACAAAACTCGACTACGGCAATATTCTAAACCCTGTAATAGAGGTGCTTGAACACCGATACAATGAGCAACTGTTTACTGTTATATCAACCAATCTAACGGCAAAGGAGATAAAAGAGAAGTACGGAACAAGAATTGCCGACCGCTTTAACGAGATGATGAGCGTAATAATATTTACAGGCAAATCGTTTAGGAGATAACAAAAAATTGAAAATGAGTGATATTTAGTAGTTTGAATATATTATTGGGGTGTTTTGTTTGTGGTTATATTGTTTTTTCATACTTTTGCACTCAAATACAATTTTGTTGAGTCTCAATAGGTAAAACAAATTTTATAGTAATAATTTAAAAAGATAGATACGAGAAAAATATAGTAGGGATAAAGGAGATAGATAAAATCTAAACACTTTAAAATTTGAACTTTAAGTAATTATTCTCAAAACTGAAAACCGCCAATTTTTTTAGATACGGGAATAAGCACTTCATAATGGTTCATGCCCCCAAGGCGTGGATTGTTTGTGCTTATCTGTATCAAGGGTGCTTGGCGGTACCTCAGTTTTAGGTTTGTAACAAACGGTTCCGCCTTTCTTTATGGTACACATTGGCAAACTCATCGAACAGGAAATGAGACGTCAGGAGAGGACTCCTGCATGGCTTGCAAAAAAGATTAATTGCGAGCGTCCCAACGTATATTACATCTTCCGTCAAAAATCAATAAACACCGATTTACTTCTGCGTATTTCACACGCATTAAACCACAACTTCTTTTTGTACTACACAAAGGAATATGAAGAGGGAGAAGAGTAAAAGATTGTATAAAATTTTTACCCTTTCGTATATTTTATTTACTAACTCACAAAAACATCAGGTGTTAACTTAATTTAACTTTGCGTAATACAGTTTATGTATGTATTGAACAACCATTAACTTATTACGACAAACTAATAATTAATTACACTAATATGAAGACTTTTAGACTATTATTGTATCTATTGCTACCTGCTTTTATTTTAACTTCGGTAGCAGTAAGTACTACATCGTGTAGCGATGAAGAGGGTGGAGAGATTGAAGATATTCAATTCACTAACGTACGTAATGGCAAGATTACTCTTGACGAGGGAGAAGATTTTGTAATTACATATATTATCACTCCTACCGATATGCAAGATGTTGCCGACATTACTTGGGAGACAACCGACAAGAGTGTTGCAAGAGTCAGAAACGGAAAGGTTTCGGCAGAGGGCGAAGGTGTTGCAACTATTACTGCATACGCAGGTAATGTTTCGGCTTCGGTTGAGGTTAGAGTAAATCCTGTTGAGGTAACATCGTTCACTCTTCCAAACTCAATAAATGCCTACATTGACCAACGTGTTAAGGTTGAAGTTACCGGCATAGAGCCTGAGAATGGTTCAATATCAACAATTGAGTGGCGTGTTGCTGATGAAGATATTGCTACGGCTGAGGTTGAAGATGGAGTTCTTTATGTTACTGCTCTTAAAAATGGTACAACAACCCTGACTGGTGTTGCTGACGACTTCAAAGAGAGTTGCTCTATTGTTGTAAAAGAGTATATCCCAGTTAAATCAATAAAAGTAAATTTGGGTAATAGCACTATTGAGGCAAAGAAAACTACAACAGTAAGTGCATCTATTACTCCTTCAAATGCTTCAATTAAAGAGATCTCTTGGTCTTTCTCTCCTTCAAGTTATGTTGAGTTTAATGAAGAGACCAACACTATAAAGGGATTGAAAGCGGGCGATGTTACCGTTACCGCAACAAGTGTTGATGGGGTAAGTGGCGAGGCAACTCTTAAGATTATCCCTGCACAGATGAATCTCTCTCTTGAGAAGAGTGCAAATGATAAGACTTCAACATATATGAACATTATCACTCCTGACGGAAGTGTCTCTAAATTTAACAAAACAATAGAGTTTACCCTGATAGATCTTAACGATGAAGAGAACGATTTGAGTGGTGCCACATGGAAATCTTCAAACACTTCGGTTGCCACAGTTGAGAATGGTGTTGTAACTGCAAAAGGTCACGGATATACCGATATTTCTGCTACTATAAACAACACAACAGTTACTACAAGGGTTCGTTCAGTTAAAAGCAGTGCCTTTAAATTGGCAGTTGTTCATAGCAATACAAATGAGACTACACCCTCAGTTGCAACTGTTCAAAAAAGATTCACAAGAGAGTATGTTGATGAGGCTTTCATCAATGATAACGAGTTATCCAGATCATTATTCCTTGATGCAATAGGGCAAACATATACAGCAACAAGCAGCAGTAGTGATTTATCAATTTCAACAAACTCAATAGAGCCTGAAATTCTAATTGTTAATGCTCTTGCTCCAACAACAGGAAGCATAACAATTAGTGCCAAATATGGCACAGGAGCAACAATTGGCGTATCAATGGGAATAAGAAGTTTTACCTTTATTGGATATAACAGCGGAACAAACTATGGTACAGTGCAAAATGGTGGAAGTTTAACTGTTACCCGTTATGGCAACGAATCGATAAATACCTATGCAAACGTTGGCTCTACATACGATGAAAAGTCATCGGAGTTGATATACACAGATCTGTGGTATGAACTAAACTGGACCTCTGATAACAGTAGCCGCGAGCATCCATTTTACAGAGACTTCCTATTCTACACAGGAACATACAATAATCTTTCAATGAGTGATTTTGGAACATTCACATGTAATTTAACATTCAGGAGCGAATAATTTTAATAACTATACAGATATGAAAAAGTTTTCTTTATTATGCCTATCTGCAATACTATTTGCATTGGTAGGATGTACCGAACAAACAGAGTTAAGCACAGACGTATTAGAGACAAAGGTTACAGTTATGGGATATGTACGCTACATCACCCTTAACAAAAATCTTGCACAGGAGGATCCCGAACTTGTTGCTCCCGGTCACAAGGTAAATATCTTCTACGGAGTACCCGATGATAAAGGTAAAGTTGCAGCATATGCTCTAAAAACTGTTGCCGTTGATAACGATGCTTTCTTTAAAGTAGAACTTGGTTGCCCAGTTGGAAAAACTCTTAACGTAAGAGTTGAGTCTTCGATGTATGGCGAGTCTTATGCTACCGATAAGGATGGTAAAAAAGTTTCGTGCGAGACATACTTCTTTGGAGAGAAAGAGGCTGACATTGCATGTGGTTCAGCTCACAACTTCCAACTTGACATAACTCCTGCAGCAAACTTTGGAGAAGACGGAATGAAACAACCTAATTAGTATAAAAGATTAAATACTTCGTTATGAAAAGATATATATTAACACTATTGGCAGCACTGTTTCTTTTAGTAAATGGTGTATATGCTCAAACAACTTCATACGACAGCAAAAAGGGCGATTTGGGTATCAGCGTTACCTTTAACCCCGCCTCTCTTGCATATAGTATGTCGTGCCAACCAGCCCCCGGCGATTTTGCAGGAGAGTATATCAGCGACTTGGCAGGAAATCCAAAACAGATGTTTATTCTTGCTCAAGACCCTTTGGCTGCTTTAAGACTCAAATACTACACAACCGATAAGAGTGCTTTAAGATTTGGCTTTGGATTTAATGGTAGCGTTGTTAAATACCGCGAGTATGTTCAAGACGACCTTGCCGTTGCTCTTAACCCCGAATCACAAAACAAAGTTACCGATGCCATAACATCAAGACTTAACAGCCTTTCGCTCTCAGTTGGTTGGGAGGGAAAAGTTGGCTCACCAAAAATTAAGTTTGTTTACGGATTTGACCTCTTGTACGCATTAGCCGGTGGCAGAATGGTTTTTGACTACGGTAACGCAATGACCGACCTTAACCATGTTCCATCATCAATGCCTATGACAACACCAAAAGGTACTCTCGATGATTTCAAAAGCAAACTTGGCATTGACTATGCTCGCCCAGTAGAGCGTTACAACTCAGGTTATATACATGGTTTGGGAGTTCAGGCAGATGCAGGTCTTGAGTTCTTTGTTGCTCCAAAAATTGCACTTGGAGTATCAATGACATTCACTCCCCTTATGCTTACATTCCAACCTAAAACATACGCAACTTACGAAGGTTTCAGCGCAAACACAGGTAAAGTTGAACAAGTTACCGATGTTGTAAGTCCCGGAAGTTGTGCTTTGCTTTATGGAACTCAAAACCTTGGTTGTAGAATTGCATTAACTTACTATTTATAATAAAAGAATACGACAATGAAAAAGTTTAAAGTTTTTAGCCTGTTGGCTATTATATTAAGTGCATTTGTATTCCCGTCTTGTACTGAAGATGATGCTACTAAAATTCTTCTTGTAGGTACTTGGAAGATACAAAAAACAGAGTATCAAGTAACTGAGTATGGCGATGCAAGAGAGCCTGAAGTTTTAGACGTCAGCCAATACACTTTCGTTAACCAATTCAAAGCCGATGGTACTTACGAATGGAATATATTAGAGGTAAATCCTGACGGAATGATTACCGATAGTAGAAATCTTCTTTTTGGTATTTGGACATACGAGGATGGCAATTTCACACTTATTGACCAATATGGAGATAGTAAGTTTGTTATTAAGAAATTAGATGAAACTGACTTGGTTATTGAGCAGACTATCACAGAAGAGGATGGCAATGTTGTGAAACAATATACTCAATATATGACTCGCCTGACTCCAATTTTTGTTGAGGAGTAGGTTAGTTTTTAGAACTAAGATAACTAAGATTTATTATTAGGCTAATTGGACTAATTAGAGATAACAAAGGTTTGCACGAATGCAAACCTTTGTTGTTGGCGGACGTGGCTTGCCACGTCCCTACTGCTTGGGAGGCTCTTATTTTATTACCCCTACCCCCTGCGGGTACTCCCCCTAAAATGAGGGGGAGAGTTTGAAGATAATTAGGATAACTAAGTTTTTATTGGACTAATTGGATATAGCAAAGGTTCGCAAACCTTTGTTGGCGGACGTGACAGGTCACGTCCCTACTGCGTGGGGGGGCTCGTTTCCTGTCTTTCAGACGGGGAAAGTAACTTTAAAATAAGACCGCACCATTATAAAACAGAGTGGAAACCCCGAAGTTTGCGGGATATAGTGTGAGGACTGTTTGAGCGAAGCGAGTTCCGCAACACCTCGCAAACTTTGGAAAGGTTGGAACGGCAAATGAGTTTTGACTGAGGGATGTTTACTCCCGAACAAAAAAACGAATGACTGTTTTATACGGGTGGCGGGAGTTTTTGTAACTTTTTGCGGTCAAAAAGTTTATAAAATAATTAATTACATATAACAAAGGTTTGCATTTTTCGTGCAAACCTTTGTTGTTTGCGGACGTGGCAGGCATTTTTAGGTAATTACATTGTAATTAAAATTGACTAAATGTCAATTTGTACCTTAAAATGGGGAGTGCAGTGCCCTGCACGACGGAGGACACGTCCCTACTACTGGGGAGGCTCTTATTTTATTACCCCTACCCCCTGCGGGTACTCCCCCTAAATGAGGGGGAGAGTTTGAAGATAATTAGGATAACTAAGTTTTTATTGGAGTTATACTTTCATTAAACTAATTAATAATTTTTAACTTTATTTAACCAATGGGGGGGGTAAAACGGCTCCTTTTATTTATATTTGCAATATTAAAGAGTATTTTGCATAAGTTATATCTATTACTCTACAAAATGGCACTTTATAGCATAGAAATTATATAAATTTAAGATATATGAGAGAGAATTTTATTAATCGTTTTATAGCATTGCTATTCACATTCATCCCATTTATGGGTGTTTCGGCAACGGACTATATGAATGTGTTCTTAACCTCAGAGGGTGCGTTTCAATCAATCAACATTGATGAGATTGATAAAATCACCTTCCCTTCGGAGGATGAGGTTAACATCACTATGTCGGGCGTAATTGTGCCTATGGCAATAGAGAACATTGAGGTTATCACCTTTGGAGATACCGATATCACCGCTATTGAAGAGAGCGAGGTTGAGGTGACAGAGGTTGAGATAATCTATATTGCATCGGCAGGAGAGGTTAAAGTTACCTCACCCGAAGTAATTAATCAAGTGCAACTTTACAATATGCAAGGTGTGTTGATGCAGTACCAAACTCCCAACACTGAGGTAGCAACTCTTGATGTTAGCAACTACCCCTCTGGTATTTATGTGGTTGCAGTTCAATCAAATGGAGAGATAGAAACTAAGAAGATTATAATTAATTAGGAATGAGGAGTGAGGAGTTAGGAATGAGGAATGTTTTTTAATCCTAATTAAAAAATTTATTTTTTGAAATGAAAACAAGAATAATAACATTAATATTTGCAATATCAGCCATAGTAATTGGCGGTGCATACGCACAGACAAAGATAAAAGTTCACAAAGGTGGTGAGGTAATATATAGCGTACCTTTAACCGATGTTGATAGTGTAGGATTTGCAAAAGTTACTTCCTCTGTACATAACGGACATGAGTTTGTTGATCTTGGTTTGCCAAGTGGTACAAAGTGGGCTACTTGCAACGTAGGTGCTACAACCCCTGAAGGGTTTGGCGATTACTTTGCTTGGGGTGAGACAGAGCCAAATACAATTTACGATTGGACTACATACAAATATTGCGATGGTAGTGGTTCAAGAATTACAAAATATGCCACAGGTTATTCGTACAGCAATGCTCCCGATGGATTGACTGAACTTGAAATGACAGACGATGCTGCTTATATAAATTGGGGCGGAAGTTGGCGAATACCAACAGAAGAGGAGATGACTGAACTTATCAATAATTGTAATTGGACTTGGGTAACTCAAAACGGAATAAGCGGTTATAAAGTTACAAGTACCGTAAATGGGAACTCTATATTTCTTCCTGCTACAAGCGCTATTGGTGATGGGTATGTAAGCAACCAAGAGTATGCTTATTATTGGACAAACTCAATACGAAGTATTATTAACAATAGTGCAAATGCTCTATACTACATTAATGCTTATGCCCCAACTTCAACAGGAAATCTTACTCGTTGTTCAGGAGCATCGGTACGTGCTGTATGCAATATAGATGGAGGAAATACTCAAACAAAGGTTTCGATATTTAAAGAGGATGATGTAATATACAGCAGACCTATTGCTGAGATAGATAGTATTAAATTTGAGAGGGAGTATAATGGTATCTCAACAGAGAAGTATTACAGAATTAAAAATGTTGAGAGTAACCTTTATCTAAATGCTGTAAACTACGACTTCCACTATACAGGCTCTTTTGGTGGTGTAAACTGTACTGCTTACGCTCAGGATGCCGACCAAATTTTTAAGTTTGAGTTATCGGGTGATAAATTCAAAGTTATAACCAATAGCGGTTACTACATCTATTGCCAACAATGGATTGTTGATGCTCAAACTACGGGTGTTGATTTGTCGTTTATAAAGAATGATGATGAGACATACGACATTATGTTTGGAGAGTCATATTTTGCAGTTGATGAGCTAAATGGATACTACTACCCATTCTGTAATACTACCGAAGGAGAGAAAGCAACTTGGGTATTGGAAGAGGCTACCCCGTTGCCAACCTATACCGTATCTGTTTCGGCAACAGAGGGCGGAACAGCATCTACTTCGGTAAACAGTATGGCTCATGGTGGTAGTGCAACACTGTTTGCTACTCCTGAGTCGGGTTACAGATTTGTTAACTGGACAGTTAATGGTAGTGAGGTTTCCACCGAAAATATATTTGTTGCTACTATTACTGCCAATACTGAGTTTGTGGCTAACTTTGAAGAGAGAACAACTGAGAGCGGTATATCATTAACTAAAGAGTATCGCATTAAGCACGTAGAGAGTGGAAACTACCTAAATGTCAGCAACAATTTTACTCACGTAGGAGGAACAAACGGAGGAGTAAACTGTGTAGCATACGCCGAAAATAATAACCAGATATTTGTATTTGAGGCATCAGGTACAAACTACTATTTAAAGAGCAAGAGCGGTTACTACATCTATTGCCAACAATGGAATGTTGATGCTTTGACAACAGGAACAGAGTTAACCTTTATAGATAACCCTGACGGAACATACTATATTAAAAATGGAGCAAACTATTTTAAAGTTGAGGATGTAAATGGAGTATATTACCCATTCTGCGATGCTCCTGCCGATTTAAGAGCAACTTGGGTATTGGAGCAAGTAGGCGGAGAAGAGCCTGAGCCAATACCAACTTACACAGTATCAGTATCAGCAACCCAAGGTGGAACTGTTACAACTTCTGCCGAGAGTGTTGAGGAGGGTGGTAGTGTTATCTTAACTGCTACTCCTGAAACCGGTTACAGATTTGTAAATTGGACATTGAATAACAATGTGGTTAGTGTCTCTAACCCATTTATAGCAACCATTACAGCAAACAGCGAGTTTGTGGCTAACTTTGAAGCGGAAGAGAACCAATCAGGTGAGTTACATAATGGACACGAGTATGTTGACCTTGGTTTGCCAAGTGGATTAAAATGGGCAACTTGCAACGTTGGAGCCACTGCTCCCGAAGAGTATGGAAATAATTATGCTTGGGGTGAAACCACTCCACAGAGTTGGTTAGCAACAGAATACACATATAATGATAACCCCGAAGTATTACCCTTATCGGCAGATGCCGCTAATGTAAATTGGGGAGGAAATTGGCGTATGCCAACAAAAGCAGAGCAAGAAGAATTAATGGACACCGATAACTGTACTTGGACTTGGACCACCCAAAACGGAGTAAGCGGATATAAAGTAACAAGTAAAAAGAATGGTAACTCAATCTTTCTCCCTGGCGCAGCCAATAGCGGTTACTATTGGTCGAGTTCTGCCTATCCGGGCTCTACCTCCTACGCCTACTGCTTGATGTTCACTTCGGTAAGCGTGAACTGTGACTACAGCCAACGCAATTACGGGCAATCTGTCCGTGCAGTTTTCGGAGAGAAACAGACTTTTACAGTATCAGTATCTGCAACAGAAGGAGGAACAGCCTCAGCATCTGCTTTAGAAGTTGAGCAAGGTGGTAGTGTTACTTTAACTGCAACAGCAAATAGCGGTTACGTGTTCAAGAATTGGACATTGGGTGGAGAGGTTGTTTCAACTGAAAACCCATACACTGCTACCGTAAATGCAAACAGCGAGTTTGTGGCTAACTTTGAAGCGGAAGAGAACCAATCAGGTGAGTTACATAATGGACACGAGTATGTTGACCTTGGTTTGCCCTCTGGCATAAAATGGGCAACTTGCAACGTGGGTGCTACTACTCCCGAAGAGTATGGCAGTTACTTTGCTTGGGGCGAGACTGAGACAAAAGCAACTTACGATGAGAGTAACTATAAATGGTGTAATGGCACAGCTGACTCAATGACGAAATACTGCACAAATTCAGAATATGGTATAGTAGATAATAAAACCATGCTTGAACTTTCAGACGATGCAGCACGAGTAAATTGGGGAGGCAGTTGGCGCATGCCCACAAAAGCAGAGCAAGAAGAATTAATGGACACCGATAACTGTACTTGGGAGTGGACTACACAGAATGAAGTAAACGGATATAAAGTAACAAGTAAGAAGAATGGCAACAGCATTTTCCTTCCTGCAGCGGGCCTTATCGTCCAGAACAGACTCGTATATGCCGATACAAAAGGTTACTTATGGTCAAGTTCGAACGACGGCGACTACACTGCTCACAATATAAGCTTCAATTCGGGCGGCATACAATGGTTCCAACAGAGCCGTGAGTTAGGGCAATCTGTCCGTGCAGTTTTCGGAGAGAAACAGACTTTTACAGTATCAGTATCAGCAACAGAAGGAGGAACAGCCTCAGCATCTGCCGAGAGTGTTGAGGACGGTAGCACTGTAACTTTGACTGCAACTGCAAACGAAGGTTACAACTTTGGAGGTTGGAGTTTGGATGGAGTGCTTGTTTCAACCGAAAACCCATACACTGTTACCGTAACTAAAAGCAGCGAATACCTTGCCAGCTTTGAGAAGATAACTTACACAGTTTCAGTATCTTCAACTACTGGTGGTAGTGCAACTGCATCTGCCGAAAGTATTGCTTATAGTAGTAGTGTAATCTTAACCGCAACGCCCGATGAAGGATATGTATTTAAAAACTGGACATTGGGTGGAGAGGTTGTTTCAACTGACAATCCATATACTACTACCGTAACTAAAAACAGCGAGTTTGTAGCTAACTTTGAAGAGGAAGAGAGTTCAGGGGAGGATAATGAACCTATAATATGTACCGTTACAGTATGGGCTGCATCAACTGACGGAAGTGCAACTGCATCTGCCACCAGTGTTGAGCAAGGTGGTACTGTAATATTAACTGCTACTCCAAATGAGGGTTATGAGTTTAAATACTGGAAAGATTTAATGGGTGATGATGTTTTATCAACAGATAATCCGTATGTGGCAACTGTAATTCAAAATACCACTTTTGAAGCATGCTTCAAACCTAAAAAATTTACTGTAACGGTATCTTCAACAGAGGGAGGAACAGCACAAACTTCATCAACCATAGTTGACTATGCTTGGAAAGTAACCTTAACGGCAACTCCTGATCCCGGATATAAGTTTATTGGATGGGAAGAAAATGGTGTAATGGTAGGAGATGATAGTGATCAGGTTTGGAATTTATACATTTATGAAAACCGTAAATTTACTGCCAAATTTGAGAAATTAGATATTGTTGGTGCTCACAATGGGTTTGAATACGTTGATTTAGGATTGCCAAGTGGTACAAAATGGGCAACTTGCAATGTAGGAGCAGAAGAGTCTGATGAGTTAGGTGGTTATGTTGCTTGGGGAGAGACATCTTCAAAAGATAGTTATACGGCAGAAAACTATACCTATGTAAATAATCCTGCCACTTTGCCACTGTCTGCAGATGTCGCAAATGTTTATATGGGAGGTAATTGGCGTATGCCAACAGAAGAAGAGGTACAAGAATTGATAGATTATTGCACATGGAGTCAAACTGTATCCGTTAGTAATTTAGGAGCGAGCGGACACCATGTAACAAGTAATATAAATGGAGCAAAAATATTTATTCCTGCTACAGGTTATACTCAAGGTTCTATGCTTCAACCAAAGCAATATATCACTCAAATTTGGACAAGTTCAATCGACTCTGAAGATAATCAATATGCTAAATCTATGTATGTGAAAGGAACCGGCACGAGGGAGGTACAATCTTCTCTTCGATATAAAGGACTTCCTATACGTGCCGTTTTAGATTCAGAAACAGTATCATTAACTGTATCGGCAACAGAGGGAGGAGTAGTAAATTCGAGATATTCAATAGTTGCTAAGGGCGAGTCTATAACCTTAGTAGCAACTCCAAAGAGCGGTTACAACTTTAAGAATTGGACATTAAATGGCACCGTTGTAAGCACCTCAAGTACCTACACCGGAACAGTAACAACAAATAGCAATTTTGTTGCCAATTTTGAACAGACTACCGAGAATGGTCATGTTTATGTGGATCTTGGTTTGAGCGTTAAATGGGCCACTTGTAATGTAGGTGCTACTAAAGCTGAAGAGGAAGGCGATTACTTTGCATGGGGCGAGACTGAGACAAAAGAGATATATAACTGGGAAACCTACAAATGGTGTAATGGCACATATGATTCAATGACTAAATATTG
The DNA here is from genome assembly GCA_015061035.1 of Bacteroidales bacterium. Taxonomy (GTDB): domain Bacteria; phylum Bacteroidota; class Bacteroidia; order Bacteroidales; family G3-4614; genus Caccoplasma_A. Next base: position 38,651 of record SUXK01000005.1, on the reverse strand, counting down.
CTCTGATTCTCAATATGGCACAGTGGATAATAAAACTATTCTTGACATAGAAGATGATGCTGCAAGAGCAAATTGGGGTGGCACTTGGCGTATGCCTACCGAAGCTGAGATAGAAGAGATGGAAGAGAATTGTATATTTACAAAAACTACATTAAATGGAGTAAATGGTTGGACTATAACAAGCGAAATAAATGGAAACTCAATTTTTGTCCCAGTTAATGGTCACTACGAAGATGGTAATCTAAAACACGAAGAGTATAACTTTGCATCTACATGGTCAAGTTCTTACTATGATTATGGAAATTATAGAGCCACTACATTTAGGATTGTGTCCCACTTAGGTGCAAGTTTTGAATATCGCTGTGAAGGTTATCCTGTTAGAGCGGTGTGTGAGTAGAAATTAAACTTGCAACGCAAGTTTAAGTTAGTTAACAAACATACGTTTGTTGAATCTGCTCACGCTCGGCAAAGTTTAAGTAAACTTATTTTGCCCTCGCTTACTCGCAGATTTGTTAGTTAAAATGGGTTGCTTCAGCAATCCATTTTTTTGTTCTAATTAGGCTAATTAGTCCAATTAGGCTAATTAGATATAGCAAAGGACCTTTGTTAGCGGACGTGGCAGGCATTTTTAGGTAATTACATTGTAATTAAAATTGACTAAATGTCAATTTGTACCTTAAAATGGGGAGTGCAGTGCCCTGCACGACGGAGGCCACGTCCCTACTGCCTTGAGATACTTTTTTCTTACGGACGTGGCTTGCCACGTCCCTACTACTGGGGTGGCTCTTATTTTATTACCCCTACCCCCTGCGGGTACTCCCCCTAAAATGAGGGGGAGAGTTACTTTAAAATAAGACCGCACCATTATAAAACAGAGTGGAAACCCCGAAGTTTGCGGGATATAGTGTGAGGACTGTTTGAGCGAAGCGAGTTCCGCAACACCTCGCAAACTTTGGAAAGGTTGGAACGGCAAATGAGTTTTGACTGAGGGATGTTTACTCCCGAACAAAAAAACGAATGACTGTTTTATACGGGTGGCGGGAGTTTTTGTAACTTTTTGCGGTCAAAAAGTTTGTAAAATAATTAATTGGATATAACAAAGGTTGAAACCTTTGTTGTTTGCGGACGTGGCAGGCCACGTCCCTACTACTGGGGAGGCTCTTATTTTATTACCCCTACCCCCTGCGGGTACTCCCCCTAAAATGAGGGGGAGAGTTACTTTAAAATAAGACCGCACCATTATAAAACAGAGTGGAAACCCCGAAGTTTGCGGGATATAGTGTGAGGACTGTTTGAGCGAAGCGAGTTCCGCAACACCTCGCAAACTTTGGAAAGGTTGGAACGGCAAATGAGTTTTGACTGAGGGATGTTTACTCCCGAACAAAAAAACGAATGACTGTTTTATACGGGTGGCGGGCATTTTTAGGTAATTACATTGTAATTAAAATTGACTAAATGTCAATTTGTACCTTAAAATGGGGAGTGCAGTGCCCTGCACGACGGAGGGCAAGTAACTTTTTGCGGTCAAAAAGTTTGTAAAATAATTAATTGGATATAACAAAGGTTGAAACCTTTGTTGGCGGACGTGGCAGGCCACGTCCCTACTTGCTTTTGATGCTCTTATTTTATTACCCCTACCCCCCCTGCGGGTACTCCCCCTAAAATGAGGGGGAGAGTTTAAAGATAAATAGGATAATTAAGTTTTATTATTGGACTAATTAGGCTAATTGGACTAATTAGAGATAACAAAGGTTTGCACGAAAATGCAAACCTTTGTTTATTAAGCCTTTAAGACCTTTAAGGTGGCTAAGAACAACTAATTCACCCCCAACAACTCTATTTCAAACACAAGGGTTGAGCCTCCGGGTATGTTGCCTGTACTACGCATTCCGTAGCCTTGTTCGCAGGGTATATATACTATCCAGTGGTCGCCTATGGTCATTTGTGTCAGGGCTACTTGAAAGCCTACTATCAGGTCACGCACTCTGAAAGCCTCAGGGCAAGAGCGTTTGTAACTGTTGTCAAACTCTTTGCCGTTGATTAGTGTTCCTTTGTAGTGTACGGTTACTACATTGCCTTGTCGTGGGCGCACATTACTCTTGCCACTCTTTATGATTTTACGCAACACGCCGAGCGAAATCTCTTTTACGCCCTCCTCCTCTCGCTTTGCTGCAAGGAACTCGCGATTCTGTTTTATGTAATCCTCTTTTTTAGCCATTGCTCTCTTCTGCTTTTAGTTGCTCTATTGCTCGGCAGAGTTGGTCGGGGCATGAGGTTGATTTGTATCCGCAACATATTCCGTTGAGGCGTTCTATTACCTCTTGGTAGGTCATCCCCTTTACTAACGATGCTATGCCTTGCAAGTTGCCGTTGCACCCTCCATAAAAGGCTACATCCACTACTCTGCCCTGCTCGCCTGTTACCTCGATTAGTTGCGAACAGGTGCCTTTTGTTCTATACTCTATCTTTACCATTATAGGATCACTTTTGTTATTACAGGGTTGCCCTCCTCAGGTATTGCAACTACTACATATACTCCTTTTACGAGTGTTGCTGTGGGGATTGTGGTCTCTGAAGATACCATTGTTTTAGATGCTACCATTGTGCCATTCATTGATAGTACTCGCACCTCTTTTAGAGTCTCTGGTGTTGAGACTACTATTTCTCCTGCGTAGGTATATACTTTTACATCTACGGTTTGGCTCTCCTCCACTCCTGTTCCTTGATAGTTTACTGCTATGGCATCTGAATCAGATGTTTCGCCAAACGCTCCCATTGCTCTTACTGTATAGGTGTGTTCGCCTTCAAGTGGTGTGGTGTCAACAAACTCGGTTGTTTCGCTCTCGCCAATCTTAACGCCATCGCGATATATTGCGTATCCTGTTATGGTTGTTACTGCTAATGTTGGATATACTACTATATCATCAATTTGCCACCAATATGAGAGGCCTATGTTGCCATCGTCCCATGCGTGGAAGGCTATCTTCATATTATCTGAGGTGTGTGCCGATAGGTCGATTGTTATTTGTGTGTATTGGTTTACTACATCGCAATCGGTCATCAGGTTATATACCGGTGTCCATGATTCTCCTCCGTCAGATGATACCTCAACGTAATAGTGGTGGGGGTATGCGGGGGTTTTAAGTGGTGCTGTTGATTTGCTCTGGAATGTTAATATTTTTCCGTTGGCAAAGGTGGGCGAGATAAGTATTTCATCTTGATGCTCATCTACCCATGCACTCTTCATATACATTGAGTAGTTACCGCTATATGCGAGGTAATATTTGCTGCTCTCGGTCCAATACCAGCCACGATCGTTGTAGTTGCTTATTGTCCATCCGTTGGGATTGGTTGTATCTTCAAATCCTTCTGCAAGGAGTGGTGTTCCCTCTTGGGGTGCTGTCCACGACAGGGTTACGCTTCCCTCTTCGGTTACTGCTTGTAACTCTGATGGGGGTAGTATGGTATTTGATTGTTGCGAAATGGTCAATGTTTCAGAGAGTGTGTTATCTTCGGGCGAAGTGATGACAATCTCTACCTCGCGTGATTGTGCTGAGGTGTTCTCCGATAGGGTTGTGAAGGTTATTGTGGTTTTTCCTGCCTCTCCCTCTGTTGCCGATACTGTTAGCCACTCGGGCATTGCTGACAGTTGCCAACGTACATCGCTCTCAATTGTTATCTCGCCTTTGTCTCCTGCTTTTCCGTTTAGTGTCATGCTCTCTTTTGAGAGTGAGATTTGATGTCCTAATGTTTCAAAGGTGAATGATATTGTTTGGCCACATGTGCCTATATTGGTAAGGGCAAATCGTGCCTCTGAGCCATTGCTGTAAAATGGTTTTACCTCTGCTCCAACACCTCCAAAGGTTGCACGTCCATTATCTACCGAGAAGGCTGCGTTCTCAATATATCCATCGGCTGTTGTTGTTCCTCCCGGGCGGAAGATATATACTTCGTCTAAACGTGTTGTACCGTTATAACTTACGTTTCCGCCTGTGTATGCTGGATTGATGCGATATACCAATAGTCCCGATTGTGGCAGACCTGCATCAAATGTTCCCTCTTTTTTGCGATACTCAACTACGAAGTATTCGTCTGAGCCTATCATCTTTATTTTGTATGCTATGTTCTCTTTTTCGGCTCCTCCTACGGGGTTCAGTGTGTATGTTCCCGGCTCGGTTATCTCGGGTATTTCATCAATCCAACCACAATAGCGGTATTTTGTGTATGCCGACATCTGTTGTGGTACCAATAGGTTGTCGGCCATTAAGTCCCACTCGCCTACCGGGTTTAGGTTATCTGCTACGTGATATAGGTCGTATGTTCCCAACGAGTGCGACATCTCGTGGCATATTACTCCTGTATTGAATGGTATTGGTTCAAGTGATGCCCATCCGTTTGCATCATCAAATACCATTAGAAATCCTACAAGTTTTTTATCTTTTATATATACTGCTTTTTCATCGGGCAATGCCAAATCGGTGCGGTGCGGCCATAACAGGTGGCGGTTGCTTATCTCACTGCGTCCGCTTAATACGATACACATATTGTCTATTATGCCATCGTTGTTTGCATCAAGCACAACATCATCGGGCAGGTTTGCCGACAGATATGCTGCTATCTCTTTTACCAAGGCTTGTTCTCGTGCTGCTCGGTCAATCTCATCTTCGTATCCGTTTGGTGCTATACTGCTTTTCTCTTTGTAGTAGTTACGCTCGTTCTTGGTTTCGTACGACATTACCACATCGCCCTGCGGTGCTGGAAACATTGTGCTTCGCCATTGCAGTTGCCCGTATGATGCTTCGTAGAAATAGTTATATACCGAGTTTGTTCCTGCGGTATCATCGTTAAACATCTGATTGTATGTTGATGCTGAGAGTTCAAATGACTCGGAATTATCTTCTCCCAAAAAGCGTACAAAGCATACTATATTTGCCAACTCCCCCTTGTTCTTCTCTGTGGCACTTACGGGTAGGATTGTTGTCATACTCATAACAACAAGTAGTGCCAATGTGTAAATCTTTTTCATATATTTTTTATTAATTTTCTGTTTTATTTTGCGAAGATAACATAAGATATGTGTAATATAAAATTTTTTTGTTCCTTTTATCGGATTTTTACATTCATAAACAAATTAGATATATAGATATATATAAAATTTTAGTTAAAATTGTATAACTATTTTAAGAAAAGAGAATATAATCATTCAAAATTATTACGTTTTTTATATATTTGCGGATTATATTAGCAATATTATTGACTATTTATCAATTTAAATACTATGAAACATATATCACTATTGGCAGTTGTATTGGCTATATTTGTCTGTATGCCAAATGCAAACGCAAAGAGGAAGAGTAAGGAGAGTAAAAATCCTTTGGAGATTGTTGTAAAGGATAGTGTTAGTGCTGACTACAAAAAAGTAACAAAGGACTCTCAAAAACAAGAGGGGTTGTTTACAACTTTATATAATGCCAAAGAGGGCAAACTTTATTTTGAGATGCCCGACTCGGTGTTCAGTAAGACCTACATTCTTGCTAACCGTATTGCAGCAACAAGCAACACAAGAGATTTTGTGGCAGGGCAAATGGCTACTACTCCGCTATTGATTAAGTTCTCAAAGGATGAGCGTAGGGTATATATGCACGAAATTCAGAGTTCGGAACTTGTTTCGGATAGTGATCCTGTGAAACTTTCGTACGACAAAAACTTTTACGACCCCGTTATAAAAGGTTTTAAGATTGTGGCTGAGGATAAAGGTAATGTTGTTATTGATGTTACCGAGTTCTTTGGTACTAACGAGAAGTGTATCAGCCCCATTAAACAGGATAACCCATTGAGTAAACTCTTTGGTGGAGGTAACTCTCTAAAAGGTACTTTTGTTGCTGACGCTTCAGGTATTATCAGCAATAAGGCTTTCCCAAATAATATTGAGATCAAGAGCCGTCTTTCGTTTACTTTGTCGCTTATGAACGAACCATACTCGGTTATTATGCACCGCTCACTGTTTGCTCTTCCCGAAGAGCCTATGAATATGCGTTTGCAAGATAACAGGGTTGGGTTCTTCTACTCTGACAAGAGCATTTACACTACCGATGAAGATGGTGTTGAGGTTAAGACCTATATTCACCGTTGGCGTTTAGAGCCTAAAGAGGAGGATATGGAGCGTTACTTTGCGGGCGAGATTGTTGAGCCTGAGAAACCTATTGTGTTTTATGTTGACAACGCTTTCCCCGAGAAGTGGAGAGGCTCTATTAAGCAAGGAATAGAGGATTGGAATGTGGCTTTTGAGGCCGCTGGTTTTAAAAATGCTATCAAAGCGGTTGACTATCCTGAGAACGACTCTACTTTTGACCCCGATGATATGCGTTACAGTTGCTTTAAGTATGCGGCAACTGCTACTCCAAATGCTATGGGTCCAAGTTATGTTGACCCTCGCACTGGCGAAATTTTGACCGGTGACGTTATTTGGTATCACAATATCTTATCGTTGCTTCATAACTGGAGATTTGTTCAAACTGCAACAGTTGATGAAAAGGTTCGCACCCGCGTTTTTGATGATGAGACTATGAATGAGTCAATAAGATACGCTGCGGCTCACGAGATTGGTCATACTTTGGGATTGATGCACAATATGGGTGCAAGTTACTCTTATCCTGTTGACTCGTTACGTAGTGCTTCGTTTACTCAAAAATATGGTACTACTCCAAGTATTATGGACTATGCCCGAAACAACTTTATTGCTCAACCGGGTGATGTTGAGAAGGGGGTTAAACTTACTCCTCCCATTTTGGGCGTTTATGATATTTATGCAATCAATTGGGGTTACAGATTGATTCCTGATGCAAACTCGCCCGAAGATGAAAAAGCAACTCTTGACAAATGGATTGCCGAGAAAGAGGGTGATGCTATGTTTGAGTTTGGCGCTCAACAATTCCTTGGTATTGTTGACCCCACTGACCAGACTGAGGATTTGGGTGATGACCATATTAAAGCAGGTAACTATGGTATCAAAAACCTTAAACTTCTTATTGAGAACTTAGAGGAGTGGAACAAACGTGAGGGTGAGAGATACGACAATATGGAGGATATGTACAAAGAGGTTGTTACTCAATATACTCGCTATATTCGCCACGTTATCCCCTACATTGGCGGTATCAGATATGAGGAGATCAGACAGGGCGATGGCAAAGCAACCTCGAAACACTACATTGACAAGGCTACTCAAAAAGAGGCTATGGAGTGGTTGTTGAACGAGGCTCGCACTCACAGCGAGTGGCTTACTCGTCCTGACATTATTAATAAGTTGGAGATAAATCTTAATGCTAACGACAAACTTCAATCTACAATTATATCTGCTCTTATCAACTCGGCAGTGTTATATCGTATTCAGGAGGGTGGTATTGTTGACAGCAAAAACAACTATACTTTGGATGGTTACGTAAAGGATGTTACCAAAGCCATATTTATTGCTCCTAAGGGTGGCAAACTTTCGGATGTGGAGCAAAATCTTCAGGCAACTGCTATTGATTTGATGATTAAGACTTCAGGATTAAACGCATCAGGTGGCTCTGCTAAATCGTTTGCTGAGGTTGAAGAGAATATTGAGAATAGCGGTATCACTTGCTCTCACTGCATTAACGAAATGAAAGAGTTTGCCCGTATCAACTTTGGTTTGCCTACTCTATCGGCTAATCAGTTGGGTGCTATTATGACAGGACGTCTTAACGATGTTCTTACTCTATACAAGAGCAGAGTTGCTTCTGCTACTGGTTCTACCAAAGATTTTTACAACTATCAAATTATCAAGATAGAGCGCATATTTGACAAATAAATAAAACATTATATAATGAGAAGTAGGATATATATATTGATAGTGTCGCTTTTGTGCATGGCTTCGGCTGTTACAGCACAAACCTCTACTGCGATTCTTAAAGGTAAAGTTACCGACCGCAGTGGTGAACCTCTAATTGGCGCACACGTTCAATGGAAAGATGCTAACAATGCAACTATTAGCGATATGGACGGTAACTTTACTATCCCTAAAACCGGTAAAGAACTTGCTGTTTCGTATCTTGGTTACAAAACTAAAATAACTAAAGTTGCCGATGGTACTAAAAGCGTGTTGGTTAAACTTGAGGATGACGCTCAAAACCTTGATGAGTTGGTTGTTGTGGGTTATGGCGTTCAAAAGAAATCTTCGATAACCGGTTCGGTTGAGACTATCAAGAGCGAGGAGTTGTTGAAAATTCCAACTGCCAATATTGATGAGGCTCTATATGGTCAGGTTTCGGGTTTGAACGTTATGCAATCGACAGGAGACCCAAGTAGTGCCAAAGAGGCTGAATTGAATATTCGTGGTATTAATGGCGCTCCTCTATTGGTTATTGATGGTGTGCCTCGTTTTGGTACTAATACAAGTGACGGAGAGATGCGTCTTTCGGACTTAAACCCCGATGATATTGAGAGTATCTCAATCCTGAAGGATGCGGCTGCGGCAGCGGTTTATGGTGCTCGTGCGGCTAATGGTGTTATCCTTGTACAGACTAAACGCTCACAGGGAAATCAAAAGGTTTCGGTTAACTATCGCGGTCAGATGAACGTGCAACAGGCTACTCAACTTCCTAAGTTCCTTGATGCCTACAACTTTGCTCAGATGTTCAACAAGGCTGTTGACAATACTCCCGGTACTCTGATATTGCCCTACACTGCCGAGCAACTTCAACAAATTCAGAGAGGTACAAATCCCAATGTGTATGGCAACGAAAATCTTTTAGACTACTTGGATAAGACTGGTTATACTACTACTCATAGTGTTTCGCTTAATGGTGGTAACCAATGGGTGAAGTATTATGTTTCGGGTGGTTACACTCACACAAAAGGTTTGTACAGCGGTGTGGGCAGAGACCGTTTCAACTACTCTACCAAATTGGATGCTACCCTTACCGAAGGTTTGACTCTTTCGTTGGATATTACCGGCTCAAGAAACAACAGCAAAAACTCAAGTTACGCAACGCTGGATGCAGCATACGCTTTTGCTCCTACTCAGGTGTTGCGTTTTACCAATGATAAGTTGGCAAGTATTGATGGTTCAAATCCTCTTGTTAATGTTTATGGTATGGGTGGTTATATTCAGGACAAAGCAAATATGAATACCATTACTGCCAACCTCCGCTGGGAGTTGCCTTGGGTTAAAGGTTTGGCTTTGTATGCTCGCGCTACTTTTGATAATAACACTCGTATTGAGAAGAGTTACGACAAACCTGTTGAGTTGTTCACATACGATGAGGCAACTGGCGAGTATTCAACAGACCCAAATACTATTTATCCTACCGCAAAGGTATCTATTGAGCAGATTGACCGCTTTACAAACAATCAACTTTATGAGGTGGGACTAAACTATAACAGAACTTTCAACGACAAACACGATTTGAGCGGTTTGTTAGTTGCCAACTACCAACGTATGCACAACCAATATATGATTGGCGAAAACCAGAACGCAGCGGTTTATCCCGAGATTATTGGTACTGCTATTGATGCTCGTTTAGTTGGTAGCGAGACTAAAAACCAACGTGCTTCGTTGATTGGTCGTGTAAGTTATGGCTATGACTACCGATACTTCTTGGAGGCAAGTTTCCGCGTTGATGGCTCTACATACTTCTTCCCTGATAACCGCTGGGGATTCTTCCCTTCGGTATCGGCATCGTGGGTACTCTCTAACGAGAAGTTCTTTAAAGATTGGGAGCAACCTGTAATCTCAAACGTTAAGTTCAGAGCATCTACCGGAGTTCTTGGTAATGACGGTATGGTTGGCGAATATTCATATCTGCTAAACTATATTGAATCTACCAGAGAGGGTTATAATATTGGCGGTAACTACCGACCCGGTATTATGATGTCAACAGGTAATTACCCAAATCCTGAACTTACATGGGGTAAGTCGCACGACTACAACATTGCTACCGATTTGGGATTCTGGGATAACCGCTTTGGTGTTACATTTGAGTATTACTGGAGATTTGAGACTAACAAAATTACATCTGCTCCATCGTACCTATACCCACCAACTACTGGTGTTAATGGTAATGTTCCAAGTATAAACTTTGCAAAACTTAAAGCGTGGGGCTGGGATTTGACTCTTAACCACCGCAATACTATCAGAAAGGTTAAATACGATATTGCATTTACAATGTCGCAACAAGAGGATAAGTGGTTAGATTATGGTAATGAATCGAGCGTTAATCCTAATCTAAGACGCGTTGGAAGAAGCAGTATGGTATGGACAATGTATGAGGCTGACGGATTGTTCACTTCGCAGGAGGAGATTGACAACCATAAACTAAATCAAGATGGACAAAACAACGTTACATTGGCTCCCGGCGATATTAAATATGTTGACCAAAACAACGATGGCGTTTTGGATACCAACGACTTGAAATATGTGAAGAACTCTTCAAATCCCAAATTCAACTTTGGTCTTAAATTGGGATTGAGTTGGAAAGGTTTGTTCTTTAATGCTCTGTTCCAGGGAGCAACCGGTTACCAACAAAACATTAAAGAGATGTACACTCTAAACAGTGGCTCATTGCAACGTTTCCAAGAGTACCACATGGAGGAGTGCTGGAGTGAGGAGAACCCTGACGGAACTTTGCCAAGAGTTAAGTTTGCATCGGCAAATGACAATAACCGTAAAGAGTCAACTTTCTGGGTTAGAGACTGTAACTTCTTACGTCTTAAATCATTGTCGTTAGGATACTCTTTCCAACCTAAAGTATTGAAAAAGATGAAATTGAGTTCGTTCAGCATTGCATTACAAGGAAGCAACCTTGTAACATGGTCAAGCCTCTCGGATTTGGGAATGGACCCCGAATCGTTACGCGGCTACCCCGTTCAACGCTCATACGGAGTATCTTTAAGTATTGGATATTAAACTCTTAACCTATAAATTGAAAGTTATGAATATTAAAAAATATATTATATACGGAGTTATTGCAATATTACCATTTACATCATCGAGTTGTTTGTTTGATGATGCTCCTGTTGATAAAATAACTGACAACTACATCTGGGAGACTCCTATGTTGTTAGATGAATATGTTTTGCCTTGGTACAGGAATATGAATAACGGATTCTCAACATTTGTTCCTACCACAATTGCTCTTGTAAAAAGTTCATCGCGATACTATATGCCTTGGTTTGCTGATCAAATTGTCCCCTCTAAAACTGACTACTATAATGCTGGTTACGGCGACCTTTTAAAAGGTAACAATCAAGAGATAACCAACTGGGCTACCGTAAAATGGGCTAATTACTATACTCAAATACAGGCAATTAACCGATTGTTTGAGAACGAAGCAAAGATTGCCGCTGGTGAACAGAAAGAGCGTATCTTGGGCGAAGCACACTTCTTTAGAGCATATTACTACTATATGTTATGGCGTCAATGGGGTGGCGTTATGTTGATTAACAAAACTTTTGACCCTCTTAAAGAGAATACTAAATTTGCAAGAGCATCGTACTCTGAAATGGTTACTGCCATTGTTAACGATGCCAAAGAGGCTGCAAACAGACTACCCGCCTACTATGCTTCAACAGATGCAGGTCGTATAACAAAAGGTGCTGCACTTATGCTTATTGCCAAAACTTATATGTGGGCTTCGAGCGAATACTACCAAAACAAGAGTAACGACTATTTAGGCTTCACCGATGACCAATCTCAAGCAATGCTTGAGAAGGCTAAAAAGGCTTACGAGGATCTGTTTGAACTTAACCAATATAGTTTGGTGCAAATTGCAGGAACCTCTGTTGAGGATATAAAGAAAGAGTATCGTAATATATTCCTTACAAAGAATAGTCAGGAGTCAATTTTAGAGGTGCAACACTCTAACGATGGTAACTATGATACTGGATATGGTCATAAACTTGACCGCGATGCTGCCTCTCCTTTCTTTACAGGTACTATTGCGGCTTATACTCCTACTCAAAACCACGTTGATGAGTATGGTATGAGAGATGGATATGTTTATAACAGCAACAACCCATATGAGGGTAGAGATTACCGCTTTTATGCCAACATTCTGTATGATGGCTCGGTTTATAACGGACATACAATGGATATTCACTATGTGCGTACAGGTAACACCGAAGTTGCTGGTGAGGATTTAACTCAATATGGTGAGAGCGAAACCGCTGCTTACTCTCGCACTGGTTACTATATGGGTAAATTTGTTGATGAGACTCAAAAGATTGATAAGGATGAGACTTACGCAAGTAAGCAAAACTATATCATATGGCGTTACGCAGAGGCTCTGTTGGATTACGCAGAGGTTATGTTCCGCTTAGGAGACAACGGAACTGCACTGGCAAAAGTCAACGAGGTGCGTTCAAGAGTTAAAATGCACCCTCTTCCCTCACTTACTTGGGAAGAACTTGTTAACGAGCGTAGAATTGAGTTGGCATTTGAGGAGACTACATATTGGGATATGTTCCGCTGGGGCGTAGCCGTTGAGAAGATGAATGGTGAGACTAACCCTATTAAAGCAATGAAGATTGTTGTTAATAGTGCTAATGGTCAAACAAGATACACTATCTCAAATATGAACCGTTTTCCAAAACGTGTGAGATATTTTGAAGAGAAACAATACTATCTTCCTATCCCTTGGGATGAAATCCGCTATCATGGCGTTGCTCAAAACCCGGAGTGGAGAGAGATGTAGTTTTTTTAATTAGGAATTAGGAATTAGGAATTAGGAGTTAATTCCTCATTCCTAATTAGAGCAAAGCGAATAATTAATTAATTTAAATAAAAAATGCTTATGAAAAAAATTTTTACTTTAATGCTTTTAGCAATGGCTTGTACTTTGAATATACAAGCACAAGAGTATAACCTATTTGATGCAGCAGATGTTGATGCTGACGGTTGGTTATGGTTTGATACCGACGAGAAGATTGAGAAATACGTTGGTTTGTGTAATGAGGAGGATTATAAAATTGATCCCGATGGCAAACTTATTCAGTTGGTTTATGCTGATATAATGCCTGACTATCCTTCTGCTTATGCAGACTCATGGTTTGTAGGTGCTGGTACTGATGGAGAGATTGGATCAGATGGTGCAAAAACTGGTACTATCGTTCTTCCTGTATCAAGTGGATCTATGGAAGAGAATGGTGGTGGTATTGCTTTGAAATTGCCTTCTTGTAAAACTATAAGTTTTTGCATATCTGCTGAAGGACAAATGACAGCGGCTGTAAAGGCTTCAAAAGATATAAACACCACTTTTACAAACTATACTACAATAAAATCATACCTAACAGGTTTTATGAAATTATGTGGTGCAGGTGTACATACTTGGTCTGGAATTGAAACATTCCACAACAAAATGGAAGATGAGACAGATTATACTTTACAATCAGATGCTCCTATATATGCATTCATTGTAAATACTACTACTTGGCGTCAACTATATATCCATGGTGTAAAAATTACTACTCCTACCGCTCCTGCTGGTATTGAAGAGGAGAGTGTTGCAGGTAAAGATAAAATCTTCTTCTTCAACAACACTATTTCACTAAACGAAGAGGCTCAAATTGAGGTTTATAACGTTGCTGGTGTTTTGGTTGAGAGTGCGTTTGCTTCAAGACTATCTCTTGAGGATATGAGCAAAGGTATTTACCTTGTTAAGGTTGGTAACAACACTCGCAAAGTTGCAGTTAAGTAAGTTGTTAGTTAACAAACATTCGTTTGTTGAATCTGCTCACGCTCGGCAAAGTTTAAGTAAACTTATTTTGCCCTCGCTTACTCGCAGATTTGTTAGAGGTAAGATAACTAAGATGACTAAGTTTTATTATTAGGCTAATTGGTCTAATAAGATATAGCAAAGGTTTGCACGAAAATGCAAACCTTTGCTGTTATTTGGGGATTAAAGAGTTGTTAGACTGATTGACAAAAAAAGGAACACAGAGTTTTTACCCCTACCCCCTGCGGGTACTCCCCCTACTATGAGGGGGAGAGTTATCTGCTATCAGCTATTAGTTAACAATCATACATTTGTTGAATCTGCTCACGCTCGGCAAAGTTTAAGTAAACTTATTTTGCCCTCGCTTACCCGCAGATTTGTTAGTTTTTAGAAGTAGGGTAACTAAGATAACTAGGATGACTAAGTTTTATTATTAGGCTAATTGGACAGACAGAGCATACTCTGTCCCTCCTGCCTTGAGATACTTTTTTCTTACGGACGTGACAGGTCACGTCCCTACTGCGTGCGGTAGCTCGTTCCTGTCTTTCAGACGAGGAAAGTAACTTTAAAAAGACCGCACCATTATAAAACAGAGTGGAAACCCCGAAGTTTGCGAGATATAGTGTGAGGACTGTTTGAGCGAAGCGAGTTCCGCAACACCTCGCAAACTTTGGAAAGGTTAGAACGGCAAATGAGTTTTGACTGAGGGATGTTTTACTCCCGAACAAAAAAACGAATGACTGTTTTATACGGGTGGCGGGAGTTTTTGTAACTTTTTGCGGTCAAAAAGTTTATAAAATAATTTATTATATAAACAAAGGTTTGCACGAAAATGCAAACCTTTGCTGTTATTTGGGGATTAAAGATTTGTTAGTTAACAAACATTCGTTTGTTGAACTTGCTCTCGCTCAACAATACACAAATAAATTTTGTATTGTGTTCGCTTACTCGCAACTTTGTTAGTTAACAACTACATTCTCTCTGGAACATCAATTCCTAATAACTTCATACCGTTGCGTATAATCTTTGCGGTATTAACCGATAGCAACAAACGGAAGGCACGTTTCTTCTCATCCTCTTCGCGAAGGATTGAGAAGTCGTGATAGAATTGATTATACTCTTTAACCAAATCGTAGGTGTAGTTAGCAATAAGTGCAGGGCTGTAAGTAGCGGCTGCATCTTTAAGTACACTCTTGAACTCTGCCAATCGTTGAATTAGAGATACCTCTTTCTCTGAAATCTCAACATTACCATCTATTTGAGCAGGAATTTCAATACCGCTCTCTGCTGCTTTACGCAAAACAGAACTAATACGAGCGTGTGTATATTGTATGAAAGGTCCTGTATTTCCGTTAAAATCAATTGACTCTTTGGGATTGAATGTCATATTCTTACGAGGGTCAACCTTCAAGATAAAATATTTCAAAGCACCCAAACCTGTCATCTCCGATATTGCCGCAGCCTCCTCTGCCGAGCAACCTTCAAGTTTGCCAAGTTCTGCCGATGTTTCACGAGCAGTAGCAACCATCTCGTCCATAAGGTCATCAGCATCAACAACTGTTCCCTCACGAGATTTCATCTTACCCTCTGGTAACTCAACCATACCGTATGAGAAGTGAACAAGGTCTTTACCCCAAGAGAAGCCAAGTTTATCTAACAGGATTGACAACACCTGGAAGTGGTAGTTTTGTTCATTACCAACAACATATATCATCTTGTCGATAGGGTAGTCGATGAAACGAAGTTTGGCAGTACCAATATCCTGTGTCATATAAACCGATGTGCCATCTGCACGAAGCAGAAGTTTTTCATCCAATCCTTCGCCTGTAAGGTCAGCCCAAACCGAGCCATCGGGACGGCGGTACATAATACCTTTTTCCAATCCTTCAAGAACTTTATCTTTACCCTCAAGGTATGTCTCTGATTCGTAGTATATCTTATCAAAGTCAACGCCCATACGTTTGTATGTCTCATCAAATCCTGCATATACCCACTCGTTCATCATACGCCATACCGAGCGAACATCTTCATCTCCTGCCTCCCAACGGCGTAGCATCTCGCGAGCCTCAGCCATCAAAGGCGAAGCAGCCTCAGCCTCCTCTTTGGTCATACCTTTGGCCTCAAGCGCTTTGACCTCTGCTTTGTAGTGTTTGTCAAACAAAACGTAGAAGTCGCCAATCAAGTGGTCGCCTTTCTTGCCTGCCTTTTCGGGAGTAACACCCTCGCCCCATTTTTGCCAAGCCAACATCGACTTACAGATATGAATACCTCTGTCGTTAACAATATTTGTTTTAACAACACGATTTCCGTCAGCGGCAAGAATTTGCGAAAGACTGAAACCTAAAAGGTTATTTCTGACGTGACCTAAGTGCAAAGGTTTATTTGTATTTGGTGAAGAGTACTCAATCATTACCAAAGGCGACTCTTCGGTAACAGGAGTAAAACCATATTTGTCCTCTTTTGCTATTGCGTTTAGTTGCTCAATCCAAGAGTTTCCAGCAATTGACAGGTTCAAGAAACCTTTAACCACATTAAACCCTGATACCAAATCAGAATTGGCAACCATCCACTCTCCAACTTCAGTAGCGGTAGCCTCTGGCGATTTTTTAGAAGCCTTTAAGAAAGGGAACACCACAAGAGTCAAGTTTCCCTCAAACTCTTTTTTAGTTTTTTGCAACTGTATTGCTGGATTTTCTTTATCTATACCGTAAAGGGCATTAAGAGCCGAAGCGGTAATTTCTGTTATTTTATCCATTATTCTATAATGTTCTTGTAATCAGTTAAAAATTCGAGTGCAAAATTAGTTATAAAAATTGATATTTTGGTAGGCAACATCTATTAAATTGTTAATAAAATAAATGTAATAGCACACTTTTAACACACTTGTATCCTTTTAGTATTTTTTTACTATTAAAAATAGTATCTGTTCAGTAAAATTGCTATCTTCGCAAAACAAGTAATAGAAATAATATAAAACAAATAACTATGAAAAAAATCATTCTGACATTGGTTTTAGGTGCTACAATAATTGGAGCATCAGCACAAAATGAGAGAGGTGGTATATCGCAGGATATGCTTCAAGAGATAAGCAAAGGTTATACAGGAAGTGCCGAGCAGAAGGCAGTACGTAATGCTCTTGCCATTAACCCTATATCGGAGTTGAGTGTAAACTCCGAGAACTTGTCAATGTGCGACACACACTTCTCACATAGAGTAAAAACAAAAGGCATAACAAACCAACTATCATCGGGACGTTGCTGGTTGTTTACAGGTCTTAACGTGTTACGTGCAAAGATGATAGACAAATATGACCTTCCCGAGATGGTATTCTCTCACAACTATCTGTCGTTCTATGATCTGTTAGAGAAATCAAACCTATTCCTTCAAGCAATAATCGACACTAAAAACGAGGCAATAGACTCTCGCCAAGTAGAGTGGTTAATGAAAAGCCCCATTGGCGATGGCGGACAATTTACAGGAGTATCAAACCTTATAATGAAATATGGTGTTGTTCCCAAAAGTGCAATGGCTGAGACCTACCAAAGCAACAACACAGAGCAGATGCGAAACATCTTAAAACTTAAACTAAGAGAGTTTGCATTGGCGCTTCGTGCCGAGAAGAGCGAGAAGAGTGCAATGGCTGCAAAAACAAAGATGCTAACCGAGATTTACAGAATATTGGCAGAGTGTGTAGGAGTTCCCCCAACAGAGTTTGAGTGGACTCGTTACGACAAGGATGGTAATGCCGTAAGCACAAAAACATACACTCCAAAGAGTTTCTACGATGAGTATATAGGCGAGGACTTAGAGAATAACTATATAATGGTTATGAACGATCCCTCACGCGAGTATAACAAGGTATATGAGATAGACCTTGACCGCCACGTATATGACGGAGAGAACTGGGTATATCTAAACCTACCCATAGAGAAGATAAAAGAGATGGCAATAGCCTCAATAAAAGACAACACAGCAATGTACTTCTCTTGCGATGTTCGCAAATTCTGGAGCAAAGAAAAAGGAACACTCGATTTGAATAATACCGATTACGCTTCACTATTCCGCACCTCTTTCCCAATGAACAAGAAAGAGCGTATTCAAACCTTTGCAAGTGGCTCAACTCACGCAATGACACTTATTGCTGTTGATTTGGACGAGCAAGGCTCTCCAAAAAAATGGATGGTAGAGAATAGTTGGGGCGAGAACTCAGGATACAAAGGCAACCTGATTATGACAGATGAGTGGTTTAATGAGTATATGTTCCGTTTGGTAGTAGAGAAAAAATATGTACCCTCTGACGTAATGGAACTAATGAAACAAGAGCCAATAATGCTTCCCGCATGGGATCCGATGTTTGCTCCAGAGGAATAAAACCCAACAAGAATCACACATCAGACCGATATTGGTCTAATAAAATATTAACCCTTATAGACTAAACTATGAATTTAGAGAGATTAATGGCTCAACTCGAAGCCAAGCATCCGGGTGAGCGAGAGTACCTTCAAGCGGTACGCGAGGTGTTAGGTTCAATAGAGGAGGTTTATAATCAACATCCCGAGTTTGAACGAGCAAAGTTAATAGAGAGGTTGGTCGAGCCCGAGAGGGTTATAATATTCAGAGTACCTTGGGTAGATGACAAAGGCGAGGTACAAGTAAATACAGGATACCGAGTACAGTTTAACAGTGCAATAGGTCCCTACAAAGGCGGATTGCGTTTTCATGCTTCGGTAAACCTCTCAATCTTGAAATTCTTAGGATTTGAGCAGACATTTAAAAATGCACTCACAACCCTGCCTATGGGAGGAGGAAAAGGAGGCTCCGATTTTTCTCCACGCGGAAAGAGCGATGGCGAGATAATGCGTTTCTGCCAAGCCTTTATGAATGAGTTGTTCCGTTACATTGGCCCCGAAACCGACATCCCTGCAGGAGACATCGGCGTTGGAGCAAGAGAGATAGGTTATCTCTTTGGACAATACAAAAAACTTACTCGTACCTTTAACGGAGTACTCACAGGTAAAGGACTTGAATATGGAGGCTCACTTGTACGCCCTGAGGCAACAGGATATGGAGCATTATACTTTGTATCAGAGATGCTCACAAACAAAGGATTGAGCATAGAGGGCAAACGAGTTGCCATAAGCGGATTTGGAAACGTAGCATGGGGAGCAGCCCGAAAGGCTGTTGAGATGGGTGCAAAGGTAATAACCATATCAGGCCCTGACGGATACATACTTGATGAAGAGGGTATAAGTGGCGAAAAGATTGAGTATATGCTCACTCTTCGTGCAAGTGGCAACGATATATGCCAACCCTACGCCGACCGATTCCCCAATGCTAAATTTGTAGAGGGTAAACGCCCATGGGAAGTACCTTGCGATATAGCACTCCCATGTGCAACACAAAACGAGTTAGATGGCGAAGATGCACAAAACCTCATAAACAACGGAGTGATGTGTGTAGGCGAAATATCAAATATGGGATGTACTCCCGAAGCCATTGAGTTGTTCACAGAACACAAACTACTATATGCACCAGGCAAGGCAGCCAATGCAGGAGGTGTATCAGTATCAGGATTGGAGATGAGCCAAAACTCAGCCCACATATCTTGGAGTGCAGAGGAGGTAGATGCCCGCTTGCGTACCATAATGAAAGATATTCATCAAAACTGCGTTAAGTTTGGAACAGAGCCAGACGGATATATCAACTACGTAAAGGGTGCAAACATAGCAGGATTTATGAAGGTTGCCCGAGCGATGATGGCACAAGGTGTGGTTTGATTTAACTATCAGTTGTTAGATAAAAATGGTTGTCTTCAAAGGACAACCATTTTTGGTTTTAACTAAGAGGACTAAGATAACTAAGGTAACTATGTTTTACTAATTAGGCTAATTAGACTAATTGGACTAATTGGACCAATTGAACTAATTAGACCAATTGGACTAATCATTAATCAAATAAAAGTGGAGTGGGAAATTTTAATAAAGAAATTTTTCCTTATTTATTTGTTTTATATCTAAAGCAAATATATTTTTGCAAAATATAAACTTAAATCATTTAATAACTCCCACAAAAAAGAGAAAGGAGTACACTATGAATAAAAAACTTAAAATTCGCGATTTAACTCTTCGCGACGGTCAACAATCACTATTCGCTACCCGTATGACTGGGGAGCAAATTAATCAAGTTATTGATATATACAAAGAGGCTGGTTTCTATGCTATGGAGGTTTGGGGTGGTGCAGTTCCCGACTCTGTTATGCGTTACCTTGATGAGAGCCCTTGGGTTAGATTGAGTTCAATTAGCAAAGTTATTGAAGGCAGATCATACCTTACTGCTCTTTCTCGCGGACGTAACCTCTTTGGCTATGCTCCATACCCCAATACCATTATTGATGGTTTCTACAAAGAGGCTGTTAAACAAGGGTTGGGCATTATGCGTGTGTTTGATGCTCTTAACGACCTTAACAATGTTAAGAGTTCTATTGAGAAGATAAACGAGGTGGGCGGTATTGCCGATGGTGCTGTATGCTACACCGTTGATCCTAAACCTGCTCAAAACAGAGAGCCTGAGAAGGTTGGTTTCTTTGCTCGTTTGTTTGGCAAGAAACCTGCTCAAGTTGTTGAGGAGAAGATTTTTACTGATGAATATTTTGTTGAAAAGGCTAAGGGTATGGAGGCTATGGGTGCTAAGATTATCACCCTTAAGGATATGGCTGGTTTGGTTAATCCTGCCCGTATTGCTACTCTTATTCCTAAACTTAAAGCGGCTGTTAATGTTCCTATCGACTTCCACACTCACTGTACTCCCGGCTATGGTTTGGCATCTTCGTTGATGGCTGTTATACATGGTGTTGATATTTTGGATACAAATATCTGGTACTTTGGTGGTGGCTCAGCGGCTCCCGCTTTGGAGTTGATTTATATCTTCTGTAAAAAGTTGGGTGTTGAGATTGAGGCCAATATGGAGGCTGTTGGTAAAATCAGAACTAAACTCGAAGGTATTCGCAAAGAACTTGCTGCCTACGACCTTGTCAAGAGTTTCCCTATTACTTTTGACCCATTGACTGATACTATCCCTGCTGAGATTGATGCTCAATTTGATAAAGCAATTGAGGCTGCAAAAGCAAATAACGAAGAGGAGTTGTTAAATGCCTGTCACGCTATTGAGGCATACTTCAACTTCCCTAAACCAAACGAGATTGTTAAACATGCCGAAGTTCCCGGTGGTATGTATAGTAATATGGTGGCTCAACTTCGCAGTCTTGGTGCAGAGGATATTCTTAACGATGCAATGGCTCTTATCCCTGAGGTACGCCGTGCAGCAGGTCTTGTGCCATTGGTTACTCCTACATCGCAAATTGTGGGTAGCCAAGCAGTAAACCTTGCTCTTGACCGCAAAAAAGGTAATCCCGACTACACTATGGTTACTAACCAATTTGTTAACCTTATAAAGGGTGAGTATGGTAAGACTCCTGTGGCTATCTCTCCCGAGTTTAGAGAGAAGATTACTGGTAGTGCCGAAGAGGTTCCATACGATATTGCATCTTATAAAGCCCCTGAAAATCCTGAGTTAGCGGAGTTTGGTGGTGTTAAACTTGCAAAAGATGATAACGACTATCTTCTTCTTCAACTATTCCCTGCTGTTGGTGCTACATTCCTAAAAAACAGACGTGCAGAGGAGTTCGAGGCAAGCAAGCCCAAAGTTGAAGAGGTTGTTAAGGAGGAGCCTGAGGTTGAGGAGGAGCCTATCACTGGTCCTACTGTTACAATTCCTATGGGTGGTACAGTGCTTACGGTTGCTGTTAAACCCGGCGACACTGTAAAACGTGGTGATGAGTTGTTTGTGTTTGAGGCTATGAAGATGGAGAACAGCATTATTGCTGAGCGTAATGGTGTTATTAAACGTGTTTTCATTGAACCCGGACAGGTTATTGCTACTAATGCTGTTCTTATAGAGTACGAGAAATAGAGCGGTGAGAGAGATTGAGATTACCGATGACGGTTCGGCTACACTTTACGTTAAAGAACTTGATGAACATTATCACTCTGTAAAGGGTGCTTTAACGGAGTCGGAACATATCTTCAGGGATTGTGCCTTTCTTTACCGTAGCAAAGGGGAGAGGGTGAGAGTTCTTGAAGTTGGTTTTGGAACGGGATTGAATGCTGTTGTAACAGCAATGGCTGCCAACGCAGAGCATCCTGTTCACTATATCTCAATTGAAAAATATCCTGTTGATTGTGATACTCTCTCGCAACTTAAATATGGCGAGATTGTTGATAAAACTCTATATGACAAGATTATAGATGCCGAGTGGAACAGAGAGGTGGAGATTACTCCTTTCTTTACCCTCGAAAAGATAGAGGGAGATTATCTTACGGATAATCTCCCCTCTTTTATTGATGTTATATACTTTGATGCTTTTGCCCCCGAGAAACAGCCTGAGATGTGGACGAGAGAGGCTTTTGAAAGACTCTATGCCTCAGCCAGCATCGATGCCGTTTTAACTACCTACTGTTCAAAAGGTGTTATCCGCAGAATGTTGGCAGATATTGGATTTAAGGTTGAACGTATTGCTGGCCCTAAGAACGGTAAGAGAGAGATACTAAGGGCTACAAAAAACAAATAGAATCAGTTTTTATTCCCTATAATAACAAAAGAATCCTATTAAACAGACTTTCATCTGTTTAATAGGATTTTTCACTTATAAATCATTTTATTAAAAATTATGGAGTATAGTTGTTTCTATAAATTGAAACTCTGATTTTTAGAATTTATATGATCCTCCTACTCCCCATGCAAAGCGTGAACCATGGTTGTGAACCAATTGACCTTTAAGTTCTGTGTAAACAGCCCAATTATCATTAATGTCATATTGGAAACCTCCTCCAAGGTTTAGTCCCACACAAGTGGTATTGGCTTTGTAACCGAAATATTTAGCGGTATAACCTAAAACTGTGAAACCTGCCATTGGATATGCTCTCATTCCTTTACCAAAGAAGAATTGATAGTGAGCATCAACATTAATATCCCATGAACTCATTCCTTTGTTTTTGAAACCGTAATCGAACGATGCCGCCAAACGCCAAGGATCGGTGATGCTGTAAGAGAATTTTGCTCCTAATCCTGGGTTAGTGATGCCTTGTCCTGCTCCAAGCATAAATTGGGCACTTGCAGCCATCTCTCCTTTTTGTGCGTAACTTCCCAAAGCAAATACGCAAAGAATCATTGTCAATAAAACTTTTTTCATATAAGTTTCTTTTAATAATTTAATAGAGGTCCTATAAATTAATCTTAAACCAGTTATATAGATTTTATCTCTCTTTAATGTGTTAATTTGCAAAACTGGTATTTATCTTCAGTTGTGGTTAGGACCTCATTAAGACCACATCTGATGAGTCTCTTTACACTCCTCAAAATTAAGATTTTATTTAAATAATTTGCAATAGTCAGTTATTTTTCAGGGAGTGTAGTGCAGAACTCTCTATTTTTTATTGCCCCTGCATTGCATTGATTGATGCAAGAACATCTGCTTTCTCTTCTCCTTCAAATAGATCAGTTTGATCAATTGTTACTTTATTCCCTGATTGAGAAATGACGTCATCTCCATAACCTGCAGCAAAAGCGTTTGCGAAATCTCTACTTGAAAAAGTACACTCACAAATAGCTCTTGTACACAAGTCATTATCATCAAAAGTCAAAGTCCATTTTGCTACATATATCCCATTATTAACTGTCAATGAGACTGTTCCATCTGCATTTTCGCCTCCGCTTATTTCTTGATCAAAATCTCCTCCTCCGTTAACGTATATATTATCGTTATCTCCATCATCATCGCCACCGCAAGATGTAAATGCAAAACTGATACTCAATGCCGCAAATGTTACCAACACTAAACGACTAAAATTTTTCATCATTTTCTTCATAATTGATTTGTTTTAATGTTAAATATTAATATAATTGTTTCCCTTCTATAATAGAATTTGGAATTAAATTGAAATTTTCTACTTTTGTTTTTGACTCTGCAACAGATAAGAGTGCAAAAGCGCTTGTACAATCAACTACGACACTGGACCCTGATAATGTTGCTGAGTATCCACTTACAGTATTAATTAATTGAGCATAACTTCTCGCAGCACGAGAGTCACTAAATCTGACAGTATAAATGGCTTCAGTACAATTTTCATCAACTATTTGTAGTCCCAATCTAACCCTAAATGACAATCTCCAAGAAACAATAAGTGCATTCAATTCTTCAGGGATAATTTGCGTTGTTGTATATTCCCATACAGGAGTTGTTACAGATCCTGTATTTATCCATTCATCGAGTTGTTGAGATGGATCTTGAGGAGTTTCTCCTTCTCCCCCTTCATCTTCGTTTCCTTCACCTTCTGAGGGGTTTTCACTTCCACTATCATCTCCAGAGTCCACTATCTCTCCTCCTCCGTTGTTATACAAATTGTCATCATTATCATCGCTACACGATGAAGTAGCCACCACTAAACACATTGCCATTGTCATAATTGATAAGATACGGCACAAATTTTCAAATAAATTTTTCATAAATGTTCTTGTTTTAAATTAATCTCCTACTCTATAAGCTTTTCGGTTACGCTGTCAGTCATATTTTAATAGTCTTTAATTTGTTAAATTCAAAATTTAAAAGGCCGATATAAAAGTGTGGCATGACAACACCTATTTTGCTTTAATAGGCGATGTTTTTTATTACAATTTTTTTAATGTGAATGGTGTCTGTTTTTATCTCCTCCATTTTGTTTTTTATTGTTGTATTGCCCAAAGTACAACTGTCATAAAATAAGAAAGCGTGGACATATTTGCTTATCTTATGAAAGCAGGCTCTGGTAAGCCCTCGGACTAAAATAAGCAACAGCCCACGCATTGACTATACCCATAAGGCATAACAAAACGTGAAGAGCAGCACTTATTCCCGTCCATAAAATTTACCAGATTTGCTTTCAGAGAATAAAGCTAAAAACACTTTCTGTTTGTGTTTTAATATCAAATGTAATTCATCGATAGTAACAATTTGTATTGTTCTTTAAGATGATGTTACAAATAAATAAAAAAATTTTTTAACATCCAAATGTTTAAACTCTTTTTAAGACTGTTGCTCTATTTTGCAAAGGAATATAAAAATTGTCGCAAAAAATAATCCTAAAATGGTCTATAAGTTTAAAAAACGGAAGTTTGGACTAAATAAAGATATTTTTAGAAGAGTATAAAAAGATTAAAAGTAAGGATAAATAACTATTTATCAGAGAGGTTGGATTTTTTATATTGTAAACTCCATACTGACGGAGTTATGCCAGTAACTTTTTTAAAAACGAGAAAGAATGTTGAACGAGACCTAAATCCACATTCATAATATATACTGTCAATGCTATATCCCGAAGCGTCAAGTTCTATAATTTTACGTTTTGCTTCCTCTATTCGCATCTCATTAATAAATTCAAAAAAATTTT
Organism: Bacteroidales bacterium; assembly: GCA_015061035.1. Classification (GTDB taxonomy): domain Bacteria; phylum Bacteroidota; class Bacteroidia; order Bacteroidales; family G3-4614; genus Caccoplasma_A. The sequence goes on along the minus strand of SUXK01000005.1, from coordinate 13,438 downwards.
TTTTGAGACAGGTGTTGATAGAGGTCGATAATTTTCTTTGAGACACACCTATCTCTTTTGCCAATAGGGCCAATGATAGGTCGTGGCGAAGATAAATCTTGGTGTTAGTGAGAAAATCTGTTGCCTTTGCACATATTTCCTGCATAACTTCTAAATCGGGTTGTTGTGTTGTACTCGAGTTCTTTTCAATATCTTGCGTGGGTAATGCTGTGGGAATATAGGGGTGTACTAACGAGTTATACACTAAATACGACATTGCTACAACATTTAATATTTGAATTAGCCAGGCATCGGTACGAGGCCATATTGCATAACAAACCATTACTATAACAAACAGAGATGCAAACAATATCATAAATATTGGTACCCACTCTTTTTGAAGCCATTCAGCATCTGACAATTTTTCTTTAACTCTCTTTTTATTTTTATATATAAAGATGAATATCATAGGAAAGTATATTAATAGTTGTAATAAAACAACTACTGTATTGAGATCTCCAATCCATGTATCATCTCCCGACATTTCATACACTATACTGCTAATCTTATCATCGCTGGAGATGGTGAAATATATAATAAAAAATATGATACATGGTATAATATGGATTAAATCTTTAACAGAGAACTTATATGAGGAATCGAAACTTTTTCGAGCAAACAACCACAAAAGGGGCATTAACAAAGTATTCAGCGAGAAACTGAAAGGGAGCATTGCAAGCGTAAAGTTATGCCACCCCAACATTCTACTTGCATTGTACAGATAGACAGGGACATTGGGTACAACTATTATTGCCGCTGCATAGGCATTTTCTCCCTTAAAACGCGTTGCTAGCAATAGGATAAGAGCAAGTAAAAGTAGAATAACTATGCTTGATGTATTTACTGTTAATATTAATTGATCGTAACTCATAAATATGATTTTATATATCATAATATGATATTCTACTTAACTACTCTATATACTTCTCCTCCAACCTTAACTATAAATAATCCGCTCTGCGATACTTGTAGTTTTGTAACACTGCCACGAGTGTATGATTGTGCAAGGAGTGTTCCTGCTACGTTATATACCGATATTGGCTCTATTAATTTTGCAGAGGTTTCAACTACTATTGTGCCATCAGTAACATATACTTTTGTTTTGGCTGTCTGGTGGCTGGTAATAGCGGTTTCATCTGTTTCTACCATAAACTCAAAATCGTAGTAACCCCCTTCGGTATAATCATCGCAAGCCCACAAATTCTTTTCGTTGCTTCCTGCAACATACATTACTCTCATAAGGTATTTCCCTTCTGGTATATCGGGCGAGAGTGTGAAGGTTTGCGATATTTGTGTTGTTCTGTTTCTGTCAGCATCTGCAAAAATCTGCTCATCCAAATCAAAAAGGTAGTTTCCATTCAAATCAACATATACACGCACTAACCCCCATACTGTATTTTTATCACTGATATTCAAGGTTATTGTTTGTCCCGGATATGCTGTGAAGGTATTCTCTATTGGTTGGACTGCTCCATTATAGTTCTCGGTTTTGGGGTTGTTCCACAAAGCATTTACTGCCGCCCCTGTTGTTGAGAGTGTTACAATCTGCCCAACATACATTTTTGATGTTCCTTGCGTTGTTACCGAAGGAGTGCAATACTCTCCTTCTTCTGTGCCACTGCTTGGGGTATTGTATAAATAGAACTCTGAACAAGCCGAAAATTTTGTTCCGTTTGCTGTTGATTTACAGAGCAATAACAAATATCTTGCAGAAAAATTGCCTCCTAACTGAACATAATGCTCTCGAGAATTGTTATATGTAAATGTACCGCTCTTTATTTTTGTACCTGTGGTGGGAACATAACCTGCGCCAAGTGAATATGTCATATCACTGTTTGATATATATATCTCATAGTTTGCAATATCTCCGTTTTGTGAGCCATTGGCTGTACGCGATACATAGTTAAATGCACTGAACTCCTGAACACTTCCCAAGTCGAACTGGATATAGTGGGGTAACTCATAGTTTGTGCTACCTCCTCCGCTATCGTCATATCTCGAATGCCAGTGAGAGTTTAAATCTCCGTCAAAGGCATAACGTGGTGGTCCATCATACATACTTGCCGCATAGCCATCGGCTCTTGCACTCCAGCCATCGCGAGAGAGTTCTACTTCTTCACTCTCCTCGCCTCCCGATGTCCCTCCCATAAAGTCGAATGAGATTTTTCCGTTACTCTCGCTTATATTGGTTATTGGCTTGCCCAAATAGTACGAGCCCGACTTTGTTGGCTGATAAAACAGGGCGGCAGGTGAAGATGTATCGGTAAACGAACTTTTACCATATATACCCGGATAGGTGTCGCCTGCCTCAGATGAATAACTTAAATCATTATCTGCAGGTTTAATTGTATATCTTCTGTGCGAAGGATCGATGTTTACATTATTATATCCCCACGCATCAGCATCGTAATCAATGTGGGTAATCAACAATCCATGAGCAGAGCAACCTACGTCCCACCCCTTTTGTTGTCGGTTTTCAAGAATGAAATACTCTTTATATACACTACCATCATTGTAGATACGATATGCCATTGCATCTTCGTCCGATAGCGAAGGCATCTGGGTTATAGATACAGGTTCTTTTAGTACTTGTAATTGCGAAGATGTCATCCACCCTGCATAGTTACGTTCAAAGGCTGTGTAGTTACAGGGAATTCTTCCATTTGAGTTATAACAACCCATATCCATTACACTCCACGTTCCCATGCCATAAGTTCCGTTATCTGATGTGTCATATAAATCGGGCAATCCCATACAGTGCGAAAACTCGTGACAGGCTGTTCCAATGCCATCGATTGTTGAGCCTGATGTTCCGTCAAGTTCGCTACTACATGCAAATGTATCTATAATCACTCCGTCAAGAGTTATATATCTTCCATAATCGGAATATGAGAGATACCACTCTTTTGGCCATATTGTATATGACGGCGCTCCTGATGCTTGTGAATATCCTGCATAAATAACATATACCTGCTCAACCTCTCCGTCATCATACCAGTCATAGTCGGCAAAGTTTACATATCCATCTACCAGATTACAAGCCTCGGCAACCATTTCGCCTACATGCGAGTCGTGGGTAGAGCCTTGATCGGCTCCATAATACGACATATTTTTGCTTACCGTTACGGGGCCCACAACATCGAAAGTTATATCGAGTCGCCCCGAGGACTGGTCATAAAAATAGTCACGCAAACTTCCTATGTGTCCATTACGATTGTATCCCTCTTCATTCATCATTGCCGAAATTTCAGCATTTGTTGATGAAGAGAGAAAACTTCTGTCAGGGAAGTTTACCAATATTATCAATCCCTTTGTTGGGGAGGTAGATGATTTGAGCAGACTCTTTTCTGAGGGTTGCCTGTTCTCGCGAAGCATCTTTGTTTTTTTTGCCCTCAACTGATTGGCAAAGCCTTGTTTCATAGCCCTATACAACGAAATCTGCTCTATTGTATTTTGGGAATTTGCCTCTATATAATCTCTCTCCTCCTCCTCTCTTAGTTGAGGATTGTGAGCAAGAATTTTTGTTGGGACAAGTTGAGTATTATCCCATTCTGCAATATAAAAAGAGTTATTGAAGTCTTTTGCCAAAGGCACTCCGTCAATGGTTGTGTAGTAACCCATATATTCATCACCACATAAGATTACTGATAACTGTGTGCCATCGGGCTGAATATGGTTATCTACTTTAGGTTCGGCCGGAATGGCAAACATAATAGTTACATTTACCACTGTAAGAAATAGGGTTACTACAAAGTTTTTCATTCTTCTTTTATTGCTTTTCTGGGTTTAATATAAACTTAACCGATACATTCTCCTCTATCTCAATCTCATCAAAATTGATTTGGGGCAGTTCGGGAATTGCTTCATCGGCTGTTACCGCCATTGCTTCATTACGTACACTCTTAAGCATTACGTTGCGATATGTTACTGCGGGTGATGATGGATAGAAGTTTATCTGTATGGCACTTCCTATGCTTTGTCCTATTGCCTCTGCCAAAACCGAAGCATCGTGTTTTGCACTTTTTATAGCCTCAACTTTCAGACTATCAGATACTGCTTTGCGATCTGCTAACCATACTTTTGTCAAACGACCTCCTGAGATTTCGTTTTCAACAAGTGCATCCATTACATTTTGAGCCTCTTCGGCAGTATATACCTCTAACTTAAATGTTTTGTATTGCTTTATATTTTTGCGTTTCGCTGTTGCAAGGTATTGACGGTAGAGTGATAGTTGTTTTTTTGCATCAACTCCTGCACTCTTCAAAGCAATGGCAAGTTTTGTCTCCCACTCATTAAGAGAGTATTTGCCTTTTAAATCGTTTTCGTTGATGGTAATCTCAATCTCTGCTCTATCGGGAACTACTTTAACTTTTGCTCTTCCTGTAACATCAACACTTGCCTCTGTTTTTGTTTGTGCTGGTACTAATCCTATTGCTAAAAAAGCGAATGTTGCAATAAAAAATAACTTTTTCATAATTTTTTTCATTTTTAGTTGAACAATTTCTCTGTTTATTTGTTTAGATATATAAACAGGATTAAAGTTTAAAATAGTATCTCCCCTTTTTCAGCAACGAGAGGTTTACTTATTCAATTTCCACTCAACTCCATCTTTGGTGTCTTTTACCTCAAATCCTATCTCTGCCAAACGATTACGGATAAAGTCGGCTGTTGCCCAATCTTTACGAGTCTTGGCCTCTTTGCGTAACTCCATAATTAAATCAACTGCCTCTTTGTAAGCCTCGTTTCCTTCTGAAGAGGTGTCGCCTCCTTCAACTACAAGACCTAATACATCAAACATAAATGTTTTGAATGTATCTTTTAGTTCCTCTAAATCTTCGGCTGTAATTGTTGCTCCTCCTGCCAATATAGTGTTTATTTGACGCACTGCATCAAACAGGTGCGATATTACTATTGGCGAAGAGAGGTCATCGTTCATTGCCTCATAGCATTTTGCTCGCAGCTCTTTTACATCGCAAGTTGTTGCACTGGCTGGGGTAATTTTTGAGAGGTTCTCCCAACCTTGACACAAACGGATGTATGCCTTCTCGGCTGCTACAAGTGCATCGCTACTGAAATCGAGTGTACTGCGATAGTGTGCTTGTAGTATAAAGAAACGTATTGTCATTGGCGAGAATGGTTGTGTCAACAACTCATGTTCGCCTGTAAAGAATTGGTCAAGTGTTATAAAGTTACCCAACGATTTTCCCATCTTCTGTCCGTTAATGGTAATCATATTGTTGTGCATCCAATAGTGAACACACTCTTTTCCTTGTGCTGCAACTGATTGGGCAATTTCGCACTCGTGGTGAGGAAACATCAGGTCCATTCCGCCACCATGAATATCAAACTCCTCTCCCAGATATTTTGTTCCCATAACCGAACACTCCAAATGCCATCCCGGAAAACCATCGCTCCATGGCGAGGGCCATCGCATTATATGTTCGGGCGAAGCCTTTTTCCATAGGGCAAAGTCTATTGGGTTGCGTTTCTCACTTTGACCGTCTAATTGACGTGTTGTATTTAGAAGTTCATCTATGTTACGTCCTGATAGTTTTCCGTAGTGATGACTCTTGCTATATTTCTCTACATCGAAATATACTGAGCCTTCGCTCTCGTATGCAAAGCCTGCCTCAAGAATTTTTTTGATATACTCTATCTGCTCAATAATGTGACCTGAGGCGTGTGGCTCAATGCTTGGTGGTAATACATTCAAACGCTCCATTGCTTTGTGGTAGCGGTTCAAGTAGTATTGTACCACCTCCATGGGTTCAAGGGCATCAAGACGTGCCTTTTTTGCTATCTTGTCTTCTCCTTCATCGGCATCGTGTTCAAGGTGTCCCACATCTGTTATGTTACGAACATAACGAACTTTGTAGCCTATGTGTTGAAGGTAACGAAATAGGAGGTCGAAAGTTATTGCAGGGCGTGCATGTCCCAAGTGTCCATCGCCATATACGGTTGGACCACAAACATACATTCCTGCTTTACCTTCGGTTATAGATTTGAATATCTCTTTTTTGCGAGATACTGTATTATATATTACCAATGGTTGTTCCATATTCTACACTAAATTAAGGTTATTTATTAGTTTGCAAACGGAGTTGCTGTACCGCCTTGTCCGTTTAATGTTATTTTACCGTTCTGACTCTCGAATCGTGCAATGTTGTCTTGCAAAGCAAACAACAGACGTTTTGCATGTTCGGGTGTTAGTATTATTCTTGATTTTACATTTGCCTTGTTTACTCCTGGCATTATACGAGCAAAATCAACTATAAACTCTGATGTTGAGTGTGCAATTATTGCAAGATTTGAATATACTCCTTCTGCTACTTCAGGAGATAGTTCAATCTCCAATCCTTTCTTTTTATCTTCCATTTTATTATGTTTTTTATTTATTTTCTACTATTTATAATGTTGTATCTACTACTCCGTCTTTCATATATATAACTCTATCGGCACTGCCTGCTAAACTCATATCGTGAGTTACTATAACAAATGTTTGTGCCATTTCGTTACGCAAACGGTGAAAGAGGGAGTGTAGTTCCTCTTTTTGTACTGTATCCAAACTTCCCGAAGGTTCATCGGCAAAGATAATATCGGGATTGTTTATCAAGGCTCGGGCTACGGCTACCCGCTGTTTCTCTCCTCCCGACAGTTGCGAGGGTTTATGTTTAAGCCTCTCGCTCAGGTTCAAGAAGTCGAGCAACTCTTTTGCTCTCTTCTCTGCCTCGCTGTGCGATGTTTTTGCTATTAGTGCAGGAAGCATTACATTTTCTAATGCCGAAAACTCGGGCAGAAGTTGATGAAACTGAAATACAAAGCCTATATGGCGGTTGCGGAACGTTGCCAAATCATCTCCTTTAAGAAGAGATACCTCAACACCATTTATCTCAACTCGTCCCTCATCGGCACGGTCGAGTGTTCCAAGTATTTGCAAAAGTGTTGTCTTTCCTGCTCCACTCTTTCCTGCTATGGCAACTACTTCGCTTTTGGCAATCTCAACGTCAACGCCTTTTAGCACTTGTAGCGAGTCAAAACTCTTATGTATATTCTCTGCCTTTAACATACTCCTGATAATTTTCTTATGGCATACGATGCCAAATAACACCCAAACACCGCTGGTATATACGATACTGTTCCAACTGTAAAGCGTTTGCCCTTTTCGTTTGTGGGGATAACTGAGTTTGGAACAATAGGCTCGTTTGAAAAGACTGTCATCACTCCGCTTTTTATCCCACGCTCCCGCAAGTTCTTACGTATTATTCGTGCCAGAGAGCAGTTCTCGGTTTTAGAAATATCGGCAAATCGTACTGCCGAAACATCTAATCTGCCTCCTGCTCCCATTGATGATACCAAACCAACTCCACTCTCAACACAGGTAACAATCAACTCCGTTTTTGAGGGTATTGTATCAATGGCATCAATCACAAACGAAAAACCTCCTTGCTCAATATAGGCTCTTATCTCTTCAGGCTCTAAAAACCTATGCTCTGCATGTAACTTTATATTGGGGTTAATATCCAAAATACGTTGAGCCATAACCTCAACTTTGCTCTTCCCCAATAGGGAGGTTGTTGCTGGTAGTTGTCGGTTAAGATTGGTTACTCCAACGGTGTCGCCATCAACAATAGTCATCTCGCCAACTCCTGCTCGGGCAGCAAGTTCGGCAGCATAGGCTCCCACTCCTCCAAGCCCGACAACTAAAAGATGCGAAGAGGACAGACTCCGTAAGCCCTCCTCTCCAAGCAATAACTCACTGCGCGATAACCACTCAGGCGTCATATATAAAGTTACTATATTACACTACAACTGGTTGTTCAAGATTGCCTCATCCATTGCTCTTGCTGCACGGCGTCCATCTCCCATTGCAAGAATAACTGTTGCACCTCCTCGAACAATATCGCCTCCTGCATAAAGGTCGTTAAGTTGAGAACGCATTGACTCTTCGTTTACCACAATTGTTCCTTTACGACTTATCTCCAAACCTTTAATAGCATTGGGGATTAATGGGTTGGGCGATACTCCAACACTTACTATAACCTCGTCAACCTCGATAGTCTCAATTGCTCCCGGTATTGGTTCTGGTGAACGGCGTCCCGAAGCATCAGGCTCTCCAAGTTGCATCTTTTGTAAACGAACTGCTGTAACTCTTCCCTTTTCGTTTCCGATATACTCAATTGGATTATGCAATGTAAGGAACTCAACACCCTCCTGTTTAGCGTGGTGAATCTCCTCTCGGCGTGCCGGCATCTCATCTTCGCTACGGCGGTATATAATCATTGCTCGCTCTGCTCCTACGCGGCGTGCTGTACGAACTGAGTCCATAGCAGTGTTACCTCCTCCAATAACTGCAACACGTTTTCCTTTAACAACAGGAGTATCGCAATCGTCACACGCAGCACCCATCAGGTTTACACGTGTTAGATATTCGTTGCTCGACATAACTCCGATAAGGTTCTCTCCCGGTATGTTCATAAAGCGTGGTAGTCCTGCTCCACTTGCAACAAAGATACCTCTAAATCCCATTTGGTGCATATCATCGTATGAGATAGTTTTTCCAACAATGCAATCGGCAATAAACTCAACGCCTAAAGCACGAAGGTTGTTTATCTCTACATCTACTATTTTGTTTGGCAAACGGAACTCAGGAATACCATATTTCAACACTCCACCAATCTCGTGTAGTGCCTCAAATACTGTTACCGAGTAACCCAATTTAGCCATCTCGCCTGCAAATGACAATCCTGCAGGTCCTGAGCCTACAACGGCAATTTTAATACCGTTTTTCTCTTTAGTTTCGGGCAATGCCATCTTTCCGCTTTCTCGCTCGTAGTCGGCAGCGAAACGCTCCAAATAGCCGATAGCCACAGGCTCTTTGCCCAATTTAAGTTTATAGAAACACTTTGACTCACACTGTTTCTCTTGCGGACACACACGACCACAAACAGCGGGTAAAGCACTTGTCATCTTTAAAGTTTTGGCTGCCTCCAAGAACTCGCCACGCTCAATGTTTTTAATGAATGTGGGTATGAAAATGTTTACTGGACAACCTTGCATACATTGAGGATCGGGGCAATCCAAGCAACGTGATGCCTCACGTTGAGCCTGCTCCATTGTTAGTCCACAGTTTACCTCCTCGTTATTTGTTATACGATATTGGGGATCGAGTTCGGTCATCTTAACACGCTCAATCTCTATTCTATCTTTATTTTTTTTCTCTTTACGCAATGCCTCACGCCACTCACTGGCACGTTGGGCTGCTATCTCTTCTTTACTCATAATGCAATCTGTTAGAGTTATTCAACCTCTTTATACGAAGACAATCTCATTAACATCTCATCAAAATCAACCTGATGAGCATCAAACTCAGGACCATCAACACAAACAAATTTTGTTTGTCCGCCAACAGTTATACGACATGCTCCACACATACCTGTTCCGTCAACCATAATAGTGTTCAACGAAACAACAGTAGGTATCTCGTATTTTTTTGTTAGCAACGATACAAACTTCATCATTATTGCCGGACCAATGGTAACACACATATCAACCTTCTCTCGATTGATAACCTCCTCTGCTCCATTAGTTACCAAACCTTTGTTTCCGTACGATCCGTCATCGGTCATAATGATAACTTCATCGGCAGCAGCACGCATCTGCTCCTCAAGAATGATTAAATCTTTGGTACGGGCAGCCAAAATCACTACCACACGGTTGCCTGCCGCCTTCATTGCCTCAACAATGGGCAAAAGGGGAGCAACACCTACACCTCCACCACAACATAATACAGTACCAACCTTCTCAATGTGAGTTGCTTGTCCTAATGGACCAACAACATCGCAAAGGTAGTCACCTACATTAAGTGCACATATCTTCTTTGTTGACTTACCAACTGCTTGAATAACCAAAGTAATAGTTCCCTTCTCTTCATCTGCTTGAGCAATGGTTAGAGGTATTCGCTCTCCTTTTTCACATGCTCTCACAATAACAAAGTGACCTGCTTTTCTCGCCTTTGCAATAAGTGGTGCCTCAACAACCAACTTTACTACATTCTCCGAGAAATACTCTTTTTCTACAATCTTATTCATAATTTATAACTATTAAATCCCCTTGCCTTGAGCAAAGGATTTCATATAATTTTACAAAGGTAAAAATAATATTTTAATTTTTAGTTGTTAGTTGAGAAATATTCATTTCTCCAACCCACTCATGATCAACAATGCTCAAATAAATTTAGCATTGTATTATGGTTTTATATGGTAGAGAGTATAAACAAAAGGGAGCATTTGCTATTTATTCTATCGAAAGAATAAAATATTTTTATAGAATTTATTTGCATTTGAATATTTTTTACTATCTTTGCACTCGGAAATCAGAATTACTGACCACCAAAATGCGGATGTGGCGTAACTGGTAGCCGCGCTAGACTTAGGATCTAGTGTCGAGAGACGTGTGGGTTCGAGTCCCGTCATCCGCACAAAAGAGCAACTTTAAAGAGTTGCTCTTTTTTTTATTCCTTGCTGACTCTCACAGAAAAGTTATCTCATAAACAAATACGGTCGGAACATCTGACTCTGTCAGATTACTTCCTCCGTTTATTTCGATCAATTTTTATTACATAAAAAAGTCGAGTCCCGTCATCCGCACAAAAGAGCAACTTTAAAGAGTTGCTCTTTTTTTATTCCTTGCTGACTCTCACAGAAAAGTTATCTCATAAACAAATTCAATTGGGATATACAAGTTTTGATAATATATATAACCTTACTTTTTTGCTATTTCATTTTATCTTAAAACAAGTTTTAATAAAATGAAAACAAACCTCTGACGGCAGGGGAATTCACTCGCTGTCGCTCGTGCATCCCTTGGCTGCCGCGGCGTCCTTGCAACTGATTAAAGAGTGTTATATTACATATAACCTTACTTTTTTGCTATTTCATTTTATCTTAAAACAAGTTTTAATAAAATGAAAACACAAAAAAAAAGAGTTTGAACGTATTCAAACTCTTTAATCTGTTGCGGAAGGAGGGGGATTCGAACCCCCGGTACCCTTACGAGTACGACAGTTTAGCAAACTGTTGGTTTCAGCCACTCACCCATCCTTCCTTGGTTTGTGCTTTAACCTTTTGCGTGTGCAAAGATAATAGCAATTTTTGAATTTACAAATTATATTATAAAAAATGCGTAAAAATATTCTATTCTATACTATCTCTAACGTTACAAATAAAATCAGATAATTGGTTTCTCTTATAACTAAACTCTAATATTGGAAACAATATAGCAGTTTTCAACTATGATACATCGTCACCCGTAAAGTTATTTTATTGTTTTGTCATCGGTCTCTGACAACTACCCGCTAGGTGGTTGTAGTTACGAAACCGACAACTAAAAACCAACAACTACTTTTTTGCTACTTATTCTCTTCATACGCCCCATTTTTAATAAGGTATGAAAACACTTTATTAATTCTCATGGATATAATTTTATATACTCTTTTGTAAATATAAAAATAGAAATCTATTTTACCTCCACATTGTCAATAATTGTAATTATTGCAATGGTTATCAATTTTGAGTTATTTGACTAATTAAACTAATTGTAAATACCACAAAAAAGGAACACAGAGTTTTTACCCCTACCCCCTGCGGGTACTCCCCCTAATATGAGGGGGAGAGTTGTCTGCTATCAGCTATTAGTTAACAAACATACGTTTGTTGAATCTGCTCACGCTCGGCAAAGTTTAAGTAAACTTATTTTGCCCTCGCTTACTCGCAGATTTGTTAGTTGTTAGACTAATTAACAAAAAAGGGGTGCAGAATTCTGCACCCCCATAAAGTTATTTTATTGTTTTGTCATTGGTCTCTGACAACTACCGCTGGGCGGTTGTGGTTACGAAACCGACAACTAAAAACCAGCAACTACTTTTTTGCTACTTTCATTACTTTTAGCAATCCTTCTTCTCCCTTAACTTTGATGAAGTAGATTCCTGCCTCACCGTCAACAGGTATGTTTACAATCTCACCTGCTGTTGCTGCTACAGAAGATTGATTTAGCATACGTCCTGCATTGTCGTAAAGTTCTACTGTATAGATACCGTCCTCTACGAAACTTACATAAACCTCATTCTCAAATGGGTTAGGGAATGCTTGCATATCCTCTATGGCTACATCCTCTATGCCTGTTGGTTCAACAACTACAACATCAATAGTCTTTGTATCTGAACCCCATCCGTTAGATAGTGTCAATGTTGCAGGGAATGTTCCTGTCTCTGGATATGATACTACTGCATTACCACTTGCATTATCTCCAGATGCTGTTTTTATTTCTCCTCCTTTGAACTTCCAAGTAGGTAATGTTTCAATCTTATAGTTTGTTCCTGAGATAAATGGTGCTCCTGCTGCAAATGCAATTGGTTTAGGCAAATATTGGTTATTTCCTTCTGAAATTGTTGTAATTTCATATATACCAGCAACCAAATTTTTATTAAATCCTGTACTAATCAAGTTGTTATTACTGTTTGCATCAGTCTCAAAATCCCAATATCCGATAAAGTCATTATCAGTTATTGTAGTTGATTGATGTTGCATTGTAGCCTTAACCTCTGCAGCTGTAAGCGCTTTCTTATATAAACGAACTTCATCAATTGTTCCGTCTATTCCCGCACGTTGATGAGCATGACCTCCTAACATTATTACGTTAGATGACTTCCATGCATACAATGGTTCCTCAGCAACCTCTCCTCCTACAAGTTTACCATTGATATACAAGTACATTGAGCGGTTAGATGTATAGCCTGAAACCATAGCAACATGATACCATGTTTCGGGTTTAAATTGGAATTCTTTAGATATCTCAATAACATCACCTCCATTCTCTCCTCCTAAACGATATGAGAAACCTAATGTTCCCTCTTCAATCTCGGCAGTATTGTTATTTTCTGGTTGAATAGAACTCCATACAAATCCCCAATCACTTGCAGGCCATGAATCTGATGCTGTACGAATATTCAAGAATTGTGTACCACCCTCTTCGTGATTGTAACGATTTATATATAACCAGAATGTCAAAGAAAACTCTGTTTGGTCATTGAAACCAAGTTGAGAAGCAGGGATACCGAATGCTTTCTCTTGCAATGCCAATCCGCGAGACACATATCCATCGGAATTCTCACGTCCTTCATAAACAAACTCTGCCTCTTCTCCTTTTACCTCATTGCCACTCATTTCAAAACTCTTAATGATTGGTAATGCTCCTACCTCGGATGGAGAAATTTGTATTTTTCCGCGATATACCTCTGTTACTCCATTCATTGTCAAATACAAGTCATAGATTCCCTCTTCGCTTAACGATGTTGTAAAGCTCTTTGCATTGAATGTTCCTTTTACTGCATCATTCTCTGAGG
>SUXK01000010.1 GCA_015061035.1 Bacteroidales bacterium | reverse complement strand
TTTATTTTTTTACTGTAAATAACCTGATCCGATGCTCAATTTAAACTCGTTAAAAGTTATTGACGTTGACGTTTTTTACTCGTCTCGTACTACTTTGTCTTTTTCAATTATTCAATGATCTCTTTTTCTTGCCCTCGGTTGTTCCCCGAAAGCGAGTGCAAAATTACTACCTTTATCCTTATCCACCAAATTTTTTAATGAGAATTTTTCAAAAAAATTTTACTTTTTCTGTAACTTGCATATTCTCAACGAATTATTTTTATGCTAAAAAACATACTTTTTTTGAATTAAAAATTAAGAATGAGAAACTTTACCAATAACTGGCTGCTGACAACTGATAACAGACAAGAGACAGTTACTCCTCAAGTTTAAATCTTATACGAAATCCTGTTGGGGAGTTTCCACTACTTATTATTTTAAACTTTCCTATCTCAGAAGTATTTTTTACGTGCAAACCTAAACATGGACAACTATCGTAATCTCCTATATTAATAACGCGAATGGTGTCGCTTACTCCTTCGGGCAGACGTGATACATCAAACTTCTCTTTTGCCTCCGCTATTGTTATTATCTCTTCAGTTACGGGTAATGCCATTGATATTACATTGTTCACCTGATTCTCCACCTCCGCCATTTGTTGTGTAGTTAACTCTTGCGGGAGGGCATAATCGCACTTACTCTTTTTGCGTTCTACGTGCGCCGACACTGCCCTTCCGCAGTTAAACATCTTTACCATTGTTGCATTGAGTATATGTTCCGCTGTGTGCATTGGCGGATACTCTTGTTTGTTATGTTCATTGAATTGAATTGTGTTTTCCATAATTGATTTTCTTTACAGATTGCAAATATACAACTTTACAGGGATTATTTCTTCTCTCTTATATATATAAGGTATAAGTTTTAGATTTTGTATTAAAATCATAAAGTTTGTAAAAAGAGTTGGATTGTTAAAATTATCGCTTATATTTGCAATTGAAATATTAATTTTAACAATTATGAAAAAGAGAGTATTTACCATTATCGCCGTTGTTTTAGTATCGGCCTTTGCTTTTAATACGATTGCTCGCGAGGTTGTAGTTGACGTTAAAACTCTTCCTGAAACTGCTCAAAATTTTATCAAACAAAATTTTGCTGACAAGAAATTGGTTTCTGCCATTAAAGATAGCGAACTTTTAGAGACTGAATATAAAGTATACTTCTCAGATGGAACTAAAATAAATTTCACATCTAAGGGAGAATGGAAAGAGATTGAGGGTAACAGAAATTGCATTACAAATAGTGCCATTCCTGTAAATATTGCGAATTACGTTACCGAAAATTACAACGGCATTTGTATAGGTAAAATTGAAGTTGACAAAGAGTTATTTAATTTTCAATACAACGTTGAACTTTTGAATGGCATCGAGTTGAGATTCGACAAGAATGGTGCCTTTATGGGCTTTGATGATTAATCTCAATAAAAACAGACACAAGGCTGACTAAAAATGCTAATTTTTCTTTAGAAAAATATAAACTTAAATTACTATAAAAAAGAAAGCCATTTTACTCAGAGTCAAAATGGCTTTCTTTGTATATAAAATAAGGAGAGCTCCGACAGAAGGAATTTTAAAATTTGGGGATTCTCCTTTTTAGCCATCCTCTACTTTGTCATAAGAAGATTTATTTTATAGTATATTTCACTCAAACATAGTTGCCTATGTTTATCTTGTGCAAACATAAATAATATATTACTTTTGTTTGCAAATATCCTAGCGCAATTATGCAAGCAAACAGATTAACATATCCCGATATTTGCAAATTCATTGCAATATTCATAGTAACATGTAGCCATAGTGCCCAAGCCATATCAGGAAGAACATGGACTAACTTCTTGGGAGGAACAGAAATAGACATCGCATTTAATATGCCATTATTTATGTTGATGAGCGGATGGTTTCTGAATCTTGACAAGTTAAGATCAACCAATACGTTTATTTACCTATTCTCTAAATTCAAGAGATTGATTATCCCCGCAATATCTTGGTATTTCATTTATTGCATATTTACAATAAATATTCCTACGATCTCCAGCGTACTATCTTTTTATTGGTATCTAAAAGCTCTTTTTATATGTCTCGGAATTATAATCGTATCTGCAAAATTAATAAAGAATGATACACTCTGTTTTTTGATATCAACAATATTTGTTATTTTATGCCCACACACCAATATCCTAAAAATTAATTTTATGTTCCCTTATCTATGGACGGGGTACTATTTAAGAAAAATGATAGATAGCGACAAAGTTAAACTAATCAAAACAATTAGTATTTTATCACTGATATCCGGAGTTGTTTTATCAATATATTGGGATTCAAGCAAAAGCGTATATATGAGTCCGTTTAATATTTTAGAGTTTAATACACAAATGTTATATTCTTATATATACAGGTTTGCAATAGGGCTATTCTTATCTGTATTCATCATATATGTAATAAAAAAATTCAATGAAAAAATCCCCAATTCATTAGCAAGCTACGGGCAATATTCACTAGTAATTTACACATCTTCATTTGTTTTCAACGGATTGCTATCAAAAATTCTAAACCACTTTAACATTCATACAAACGAATATTTAATATTAGACTTATTATCAATTTTAACTTGCATTATTATAATAGTCTTAACCATCTCAATATGCAAGGTGGCAGAAAGGAACAAAACTGCAAAATTATTATTAATGGGAGAATAATATAATTAGATCTATTTGTTTATTAAGTCCCAATATTTACTAAAACAGAGTGATATTCAATTAGAATCACTCAAAGCATTAACATTTTATAGACTCAAAGATATATTTGCTTTAAAATATTTTGTAACTTCGCATCATTAAAATATAAATGACACTATAAAAGAATTATATATGGCAACTAAACCTTCTATTCCAAAGGGTACTCGCGATTTCTCAACCATTGAGACTGCTAAGAGAAACTATATTTTTAACACCATAAACGAAGTTTTTCAACTTTTCGGATTTCAAGAGATTGAAACTCCTGCTATGGAAAATCTCTCTACCCTTATGGGTAAATACGGCGAAGAGGGTGATAAACTTCTTTTCAAGATATTAAATTCTGGCGACTTTGCCGGAAAAGTTAATGATGAACTTTGGCAAGGGAAAGAGTCGAACAAACTTGCATCTTCGTTATGCGAGAAGGGACTTAGGTATGACTTAACCGTTCCGTTTGCCCGTTATGTTGTTATGCACCAAAACGAGATAACTTTCCCATTCAAGAGATACCAAATTCAACCTGTTTGGCGTGCCGACAGACCTCAAAAGGGCAGGTATCGCGAATTTTATCAATGCGATGCCGATGTTGTTGGTTCAAACTCGCTTTTGAATGAGGTGGAACTTATTCAAATGACTGATGAGGTTTTTAACCGTTTAGGTATCAGGGTTGCCATCAAGATGAATAACCGCAAAATTCTTAGCGGTATTGCCGAGATTATTGGTGAGGCGGATAAGATTATCGATATTACCGTTGCTATTGACAAGTTAGATAAGATTGGTTTAGACAACGTAAACGAAGAACTTAGAAGCAAAGGTATTTCAGAGGAGAGCATTGAGCAACTTCGCCCAATCATATTACTTGAGGGTTCAAACAACGATAAACTTGAGACTCTTCGCAAAACGCTATTATCATCAGAGATTGGAATGAAGGGTATTGAGGAACTTCAATTTATTCTTGACAGGATTGAGGGTTGCAACCTTCACTCAGAGTTACAAATTGATTTAACTCTTGCTCGTGGATTAAATTACTATACCGGTGCTATATTTGAGGTTAAGGCCTTAGATGTTCAAATTGGAAGTATCTCTGGTGGTGGTCGTTACGATAATCTTACAGGAGTATTTGGTTTGAATGGAGTTTCGGGCGTTGGTATCTCTTATGGTGCCGACAGAATATATGATGTTCTTAACCAATTAAATCTATATCCTGAAAAATCGCTTCAATCTACACAAATTATGTTTGTGAATTTTGGAGAGAAGGAGGAGATAGCCTCTCTTAACCATGTTATGAAACTTCGCAAAGCAGGTATCAGAACAGAGATTTTCCCTGAAAGTGCAAAGATGAAAAAGCAGATGGGTTATGCAAATGCTAAGGCTATACCTTTTGTTGCTCTTGTTGGCGAGAACGAGATTAAAGAGGGTAAAATTACTCTTAAAGATATGACAAGCGGAGAGCAGGAGTTGCTTTCGGTTGATGAAATAATTTCAAAACTTTTGTAATATGGCAGAGTTTGTTCTTGCCCAAGATAGCGATGTTGCTTTAATCAGCAGATTAGGACACAAGATTTTTAGCGAAACATACGAGGATATTCTCTCTGAAGAGCAGATAGAGTATATGCTTGAGATGATGTATTCGCCTTATAGTATTCGCCGACAGATGCAAACCAACAATACATTTTATATTGTATATTGCGAAGGCGAGGCGGTGGGTTATATTGCTATCGAAGATAAAGGAGAGGATAGTTTTCATCTTCAAAAATTATATCTTCGTTCTGATATGAGAGGCAAGAATATTGGCAGAGAGATGATAAGTAAGGTTTATGAACATGCAAAGAGCCTATCTCCTAATGGTGCAACCATAACTCTTAATGTAAACCGAAACAATCCCACTTTGGATTTTTACAAAAAGATGGGATGGGAGATTATTGAGGAAGGAGACTTTGATTTGGGTAGCGGTTTTTTTGCCAACGACTACATCATGAAAATTGAGGTGTAAACCTTACCGAATATTATTTGTCTTATATTATAAAATTATAAACATGTATAATTTAAATCATATAACTATGAAACGTATTTATTCATTATTGATAGCATTGTTTGTTTCGGTTGCTATGTTTGCTCAAGATGCAGCACCGAAGATTGTTTTTGAGAAGGATAGCCACAACTACGGAAATATTAAGGAGGCTGATGGTGATGCTTCGTGCGAATTCCGCTTTACCAACGAAGGTAATGCCCCTTTGATAATTACTCGAGCAACAAGTTCTTGCGGATGCACTGCACCTACTTACCCTAAATCTCCTATTGCTCCTGGAGAGAGCGGTGTTATCGGTGTTACCTATCACGCAAAAGGACGCCCCGGTGGTTTTTCAAAAAACATAACAATATATACCAACGTTCCCAACGAGAAGATTAAATTGATCATCTCTGGCAATGTTATTCCTGAAATAAAATAGTTTTTTAACATCAATACTATGAGAAGAGGTGTTTTATTTTTAATGTTTTGCTTGTTTTGGTTGGCAACATACGCCCAACCAAAGATTGAATTTGAAGAGACTCTTTATGATTTCGGAAACTTTTCTGAAGAAGAGGGTTTTGTAAACCACTCATTTAAGTTTAAAAACGTTGGAAATGCTCCTCTGATTATCATTAACGCCAAGGCTACTTGTGGTTGCACTGTTCCAAGTTACCCCAAAGCACCCATTGCTCCCGGAAAAACAGGAGTTATTGATGTTAAGTATTCGGCAATAGGTCGTCCCGGATTTTTTAACAAGTCTATAAAGATTATAACTAACGGAGAACCAGCAGAAAAAAGTTTAGTGATAAAAGGTAATGTTAACTCTCCTGCCGATAATGCCGAGTTCAAATACTTTATAAATGGCTTAAAACTTAAAACCATAACCTACGATATGGGTAATATTGTTAAGGGAGAGAAGAAAGAACTTTTATTTGACACATGGAATGCAACCGACCGCCCTTTGACAATAAAGATAACCAACAACACTCAATATATAAGTGTAAAAGCACTACCCAACAAACTTAGACCCGGAGAGAGAGGAAAAATTGCTGTTGTGTATAATTCTGAAAACAGCAACGAATGGGGCAAACAGATTGATGAGTTTTTAATCACATCAGAACGTCCCAACTCTCGTGCTATGAACAAGAAGATCTCTATCCTATCAAATATCTCTGAAGATTTTAGTAAACAAGGCAATAAACGCCCTAAGGCAGAGATAGAGAAGGTATTAGTTAATTTTGGAGAGGTAGTAAGTTTATCTCCCTCAAACTGCGATATTAAGATTAAGAACAACGGAAACGGAACTCTTATAATAAGAAAGGTATCATCATCCTCTCCCGCTATTAGTGTTAATACTAAAAACAGCGAGATAAAGCCTAATGGCACTACCTCATTAAAAATTACTCTTAACCCCTCAAAATGCAAAAGCAGAATTGTTAATGAAACAGTTACTATTATAACAAACGATTCCGAGAAAAGCGAAATAAACATTCAAGTAACCGCAACTCTTAAATAGGAGGATATTATGGAACACTTTGAAAACAGCAAAGAGTTTGCAGGATTAAATGTAAATAGTGGAGTAGAGCAACAGCCAACTATTAACCCTTACCTAAAAAAGAGAAAGATTGTTCGCCGTAAATTCACAGCAGAAGAGTATGCCGAAGGTATTCTAAAAGGAGATATTTCGATTTTAAGTCAAGCAGTTACACTTATTGAAAGCAACCTTCCTGCTCATCAGGAGATTGCCCAAGAGGTTATAAAATTGTGTCTTCCCTACTCTGGAAATTCCATTAGAATTGGCATTACCGGTGTTCCCGGCTCAGGAAAGAGTACCTCAATTGACTCTTTTGGACTTCACGTTGTAAACGGAGGACATAAACTTGCAGTACTTGCAATTGACCCAAGTAGCGAGATTACAAAAGGCTCAATACTTGGAGATAAGACTCGCATGGAACGTCTTTCTGTAAGAAAAGAGGCGTTCATTCGCCCTTCTCCCTCAGCAGGCTCGCTTGGTGGAGTTGCAAGAAAAACCAGAGAGAGCATAATCCTTTGCGAGGCAGCAGGATTTGATACCATATTTGTTGAGACCGTAGGTGTTGGACAATCGGAGACTGCCGTTCACTCAATGGTTGACTTCTTTCTTCTTATCCAACTTGCAGGTACTGGCGATGAACTTCAAGGTATCAAACGAGGTATAATGGAGATGGCAGACGGCATTGTAATAAACAAAGCCGATGGAGATAATATTGAGAAAGCAAAACTTGCTCAGGCACACTTCAAAAATGCTCTGCATCTGTTTCCCCCAACAGCATCAGGATGGAGTCCCCAAGTTTTAACCTACTCAGGTTACTACGACATTGGCATCAAAGAGGTATGGGATATGATTTATAGTTATATCGACTTTGTAAAGAAGAATGGATATTTCAATCGTAAACGTAACGAGCAGGCTCAATATTGGATGCTCGAGACTATTAACGATAAACTAAAATCGCACTTCTTTAATAACCCTGAGATTGCCCAGATGTTAGCAGAGAAAGAGAATCTTGTTTTAAACTCTCAACAAAGTCCCTTTGTTGCCGCAGGAGAAATTTTAGATTTCTATTTTAAAAAACTATAATAGTTGTTAGCATAACAATAAATATAAATAACAAGCAAAAGGTTGCAACGTTGCAACCTTTTGCTGTATATGAGAGATCAAAACTTCTATTTTGTCACTATTACCATTATTAGTTCAATTTGTGTAACAACTAAAAACTAACAAATCTATGGGTAAACGCACATAATACCAAATTTATTTGAGTATTGTTGAGCGAGAAGAGATTCAACAAACAAACGTTTGTTAACAAACAACTATTTACTATTCTCCTCCCAATGAAATGGCTCTAACTCTGAGTTTTTATCAAGCCAATGTGGTTTGCGGTTAGCATATATAATAAATGGCACAATAACCACAACTATACATCCGATTATCAAAACCGAATACCATACCGCACTGCTTCCAACCTCAATTTGTGCTGGTGGCACAAAACTTAATACAAAGGCTAATAATGAGCCTAAAAATCCAACTCCTGCCACTATCCACATTAACATATTACCCTTACCTATACGGAATGGACGTTTAGCATTTTTCATTTTATAACGCAATGCTATTGCTGCTGCAAACATTAACAGATACATAATTATATATAGCAAGACGGTTAATTGTGACAAAATTTGATAGAAACTTTGCACCGAAGGCATTACCACAAATAGTAACGACAGAAATGTTACAGCAACTCCTTGTAGATAGAGGATGTTTTTTTGCACGCCAATACTGTTTGTCTTTTGAAAGAATGGAGGAAGATAACCTGCTCTTCCTACTGAGAACAGTCCTTTTGATGGTCCTGCAACCCAAGTAAGAACTCCTGCCAAAACGCCAAACGTCAGTGCTATTGCCATAATGGGAGATAACCACGATGCGTGTATATAAGAGAAGTATCTATCAAAACCAACCAGCAAACTTTGTGTTAGGTTTATATCCTTTTGCGGAATTATCACACCTAACGAGAATGTCCCCAATATAAATATAAGAACAGTTATTGCTGAGCCTATAAATATGGCTCGAGGGTAGTTCTTTGAGGGGTTATCCATCTCCTTTACGTGAACTCCACTCATCTCCATTCCTGCATAGAAAAGGAATATCCCCGATGCCAATACAAGATTGTTAAAATTTGAGAGATCAGGGAAGAAGTTTCCACTAAAATCCATCTGCGACTCTCCTCCTGTCATAAGATAGGCAACTCCTAATACAACAAGTATTATTGCCGGAATTACAGTACCTACCAAACCTCCAATTTTAGAGACCTTTCCTACCCATTCCAAACCCTTTAGAGAGATAAAGGTTGCCACCCAATATATTATTAACACCACTACTAATGTGTAAATTTTATTGGAAGCCAAAAGCATATCGGATTGTGGATTCATTCCTATAAATGCCAAAGAAACCGCTCCGAATGTTAGCACTGTTGGATACCATATAGTGTTTTGAATCCACTGTACCCAGATGGCAAGAAATCCAACCCGTTTACCAAACGCTTCGCCAACCCAACGAAAGACTCCTCCCTGCTTATCCTGAAACATTGCAGCCAGTTCGGCAGCCACCATTGCTGTTGGAATTAAAAATACTATTGCGGCGAAGATATAATAAAACGCCGAACTTAAACCATACTCTGCCTCAGCTGGCAATCCCCGTAACGACACTACTGCTGTTACGTTCATAATTGCCAACGTAAAGACTCCTAATTTTACACTCTTCTTTACATCTGCCATACTACTTAAATTATTAGTTTAAACTTTGCTCTATAAAACAAATATCCACTTTTTATAGTTCAAAAATGGTGTAAGAAAAAAATTAGCATTAACTTTGCAAAGAATTATTAACGGAGATAATATTATGTCAACATATAACGAAACTGCTCCTCGCAAAGTAACTACTCGCAGATTAACTGAGATGAAGGCAAGGGGCGAAAAAATTTCGATGCTCACCGCATACGATTACTCAATGGCAAAACTTATTGACGAGGCTGGTATGGATATTATTTTGGTGGGCGATTCGGCTTCAAATGTAATGGCAGGAAACATCACCACTCTGCCTATGACTTTAGACCAAATGATATATCACGGATGCTCGGTTATGCGTGCCGTTAAAAGAGCGTTAGTGGTGGTTGATATGCCTTTTGGTACTTATCAAGGAAACTCAATAGAGGCTCTTAACTCTGCCATCAGAATTATGAAAGAGACTGGTGCCGATTGCGTTAAACTTGAAGGAGGAGAAGAGATACAAGAGTCTATATCACGCATATTAAGTGCTGGTATTCCTATTATGGGACACTTGGGATTGACTCCTCAATCGATAAACAAATTTGGAGGTTACGCTGTTAGAGCAAAAGAGGAAGCAGAGGCTCAAAAACTTATAAAAGATGCCCATCTTTTGGAGGAGTTGGGATGCTGTGCTGTTGTTATTGAGAAGGTTCCTGCCGCTCTTGCAAAAAGAGTTGCTGAGGAGTTAACAATTCCTGTTATTGGTATTGGTGCAGGTGGTGGCGTTGATGGTCAAGTTTTGGTTATGCACGACATGTTGGGCATAAACAAAGGGTTCTCTCCAAGATTTCTTAGAAGATACGCTGACCTTAGCTCAGAGATAACCAATGCAGTGAAACACTATATTGAGGATGTCAAGTCGTGCGATTTCCCCAACGAGAGTGAACAATATTAGATAGTTGTTAGTTGTTGGCTTTGCCACCCCGTTGGAGTAGTTGTTTGTTTTTAGTTGTTAGTTAACAAACATTTGTTTGTCGAATCTGTTCTCGCTCAACAATACTCAAATAAATTTGGTATTATGTGCGTTTACCCACAGATTTGTTAGTTTTATTAGTTATTGAGTCTTATTGTGTATAATTAAACTCAACTTTGCTACAACCAATAACTTAAACAATTGATAACTCGACTTTACAATTTGACACGAACACAAACTCTTTTTATTCATTTTTTCAAAAATGTGATAAAAAAGGGATATATTTTCGATACAATTGTTCTTAATTATTAAAAATTTAACTACCTTTGTAGTCCTAAAAAAGAGATTTGAACTAAATTTTATTTATAAAACCATTTAAAGTTTTAAAAAACAATGATTAAAGTAGGTATTAATGGATTCGGACGTATCGGACGTTTCGTATTCCGTGCAGCTCAAACAAGAAACGATATCCAAATCGTTGGTATTAACGACCTTTGCCCAGTTGACTATTTGGCATACATGCTAAAATATGACACTATGCACGGTCAATTCGAGGGAACAATCGAGGCTGACGTTGAAAACAGCAAATTGATTGTTAACGGTAATGAAATCCGCGTAACAGCAGAGCGTAACCCAGCTGACCTAAAATGGAACGAGGTTGAGGCAGAGTACGTAGTTGAGTCAACTGGTCTTTTCTTGACTCAAGAGAAAGCTCAAGCTCACATCGAGGCTGGTGCTAAATATGTTGTAATGTCTGCACCTTCAAAAGACGCAACTCCTATGTTCGTTTGTGGTGTAAACTTCGACAAATATGTTAAAGGAACTCAATTTGTTTCTAACGCTTCTTGTACAACTAACTGTCTTGCTCCTATCGCTAAAGTATTGAACGACAAATGGGGTATCAAAGATGGTTTGATGACTACAGTTCACTCAACAACTGCTACTCAAAAAACAGTTGACGGTCCTTCTTTGAAAGACTGGAGAGGTGGTCGTGCAGCAGCAGGAAACATTATTCCTTCTTCAACAGGTGCTGCTAAAGCAGTAGGTAAAGTTATTCCTGAACTTAACGGTAAATTAACTGGTATGGCATTCCGCGTTCCTACTTTGGACGTTTCAGTTGTTGACCTAACAGTTAACTTGGAGAAACCTGCTACATATGCTGAGATTTGCGAGGCTATGAAAGCTGCTTCAGAGAACGAGTTGAAAGGTGTACTTGGTTACACTGAGGACGATGTTGTATCTTCTGACTTCTTAGGAGATGCTCGTACTTCAATCTTCGATGCTAAAGCAGGTATCGCTTTAACTGATACTTTCGTTAAAGTTGTATCTTGGTATGACAACGAGATTGGTTACTCAAACAAAGTTCTTGAGTTAATCGCTTACATGAAAAAAGTTAACGGATAATTTTCATAAGAAAATATATTCATTGAATAAGGGTTGCTTTGCAGCCCTTATTTTTTTACCTCAAGATAGAGAGTGATACAAACAACATATCTACAACCAAAGCGTCACACTTTCAAAGTTTATTAATATTTAGATACGACTAAGATACTCCTCAATAATATCCTTTGCACACTCAGAAGCAACCTTGCGACATCCATTAAACACAATACGCAAATCAGCATCACCTCCTTCCACCTCAAAAGTAAAAGAAGAGTTTGAACAAATATCACTCTTGGGCTTATACGTTGCAGATATTATAATATCTTCTCCTTTAACATTAGTTTTAAATTCATATAGATATACACCGTTTGTATTAACCATATCTTCAAAATTTAAAATAAAGTAAGATGCCGCCAATAGCGACACTTGCATAAATTCTACTATCAACCTATTATACATCATATATTTTATTGTTAATTAACCATATTACATAAGATTTTTACCATATTTATTTTCTCAAATCCAAAAAAAAATACATATCTTTGTAGTAGGAGGAGAGAAACAGAATAGCAAAAATCCTCTCAATAACAAAAGTAAGGTAATTTTACAACGCACGACTGTTATATTTATACAATAACATTGAATGAACGAGATTGCATTAAGAATTAAAGAACTCATCAAAGAGATGGGTATTAGTCAAAACGAATTTGCCTCACGCATTGGCACCGATTGCTCTAATTTCTCAAAACAGATTAATGGGAAATTAGCAGTTACACGAGTATTAACAAACAAAATCATTGTTGAATTAGGAGTATCAAAAGAGTGGCTATTAGAGGGTAAAGGAGAGAAATTTAAAACCACTACCCCTTCTCACTCAAGAACAATAACTCTACCATCAAGTGCCATCAAGAGCAACGAGGCTATTGGTGCAAAAGTTTACGATATAGACGTTACTGCTGGCCCAAGCGGAAGAAGTCTAATGTTCACCTCTGAACAAGTTATTGGCTCAATAAATATGCCCTTTATCAATCCCGAGAACTATATTGTAAAGGTTAGCGGAGATAGTATGAGTCCTGTAATAAACAATGGGGATATGCTTTCGATAAGAGAAGTAAAAAACATAAACCTAATATTTTGGGGACAGATTTATGTTGTCTTACTTGACGATTATCGTATGGTTAAATATGTAAGAAAACATGAAGATCCCAATCTCGTTATTTTAAAGAGTGCAAATAGCGAATACGATGACATTGAAATACAAAAGAGTGACATACGAGCCCTTTTTGTAGTAGAGAATATTATCAGATTTGACAGTAGATTATAAATTTAGAAAAAAACAATATAACCTATTATGGGGAAAAATAAGTTACAGAAATTTGAATTTGTTGAAAAATGTCCTCACGTTTTTCAATACCCATTCTCAGTGCTAAAAGAGAAAGGGTTTGACATGAAAGGTAAATGGGGAGAGAGATTCTTTAATAACTCCAACCCTATTGTTTTAGAGTTGGGGTGCGGAAAAGGAGAATACACCGTAGGATTGGCTGAGTTGTATCCTGAGAAAAACTTTATTGGCATTGATATAAAGGGAGCAAGAATATGGTCAGGAGCAAAAGAGTCGTTAGAGAAAGGAATGAAGAACGTTGCTTTCCTTAGAACATCCATAGAACTTATCCCCTACTTCTTTGCAGAAAATGAGGTTTCGGAAATATGGATTACATTCCCCGACCCCCAAATGAAGAAGTGCCGCAAACGATTAACCGCTACAAACTTTATTGAACTATATAAGAAGATTCTACAACCCGGTGGTATTATCCACCTAAAGAGCGATAGCCCATTCTTATATACCTACACAGCCGAAATGGTTAAACTTAATAAGTTTGAAGTTATTACCAACACAGATGATTTATATAATTCAGGCATTGAGGATAAGATATTGAATATTAAAACGTTCTATGAGCAACAATGGTTAGAGCGTGGTTTAACTATAAAATATTTGAGTTTTATACCCTCTTCTACCGAGCCTCTCGTAGAACCTGATATTGAGATTGAATATGATAGTTACAGAAGTTTTAACAGAAGCAGACGAAGTCAACAACCCAAGAAAGGAGAGTAAATAATTATGACAATATATCCAAAACTTATATTAGATGCGCTTGCAACAGTGCGCTATCCCGGAAATGGAAAAGATCTTGTAACCGCAGAGATGGTTGCAGACAACATTCGTATTGAAGGCAACAAAGTTTCATTCTCACTTATCTTTGACCGCCCTAACGACCCATTTATCAAGTCGATGATACGTGCAGCAGAGACTGCTATTTTAACCTATGTTGGAGATGGCGTTGAGATTAAAGGTAACATTACGCCCCAGTTTAAGCAACAACCTAAAGCAGAGAATGAACCTCTATTGCCAAAGGTAAAAAACATTATTGCAATTGCTTCGGGCAAAGGTGGAGTAGGAAAATCAACCGTATCTTCAAATCTTGCAGTAGCATTGGCTCGTAATGGTTTCAAAGTTGGATTGTTAGATGCCGATATATTTGGACCCTCTGTCCCTACAATGTTTAATTGCGAGGATGCCCGACCTGTTGCAGAAGAGGTTGACGGAAAGGATTTTATCAAACCCATTGAGCAATATGGCATTAAACTTTTATCAATAGGATTTTTTGTAAACAAAGGCAGCGCAACTGTTTGGCGTGGAGGTATGGCAAGTAATGCAATTAAGCAACTTATAACAGAGGCTGCATGGGGAGAGTTGGATTATCTCTTAATTGACCTACCTCCGGGAACAAGTGATATTCATTTGACTATTGTTCAGCTTATACCGCTTACAGGAGCAATAATTGTTACCACACCTCAAGAGGTGGCTCTTGCCGATGCACGAAAGGGGGTGGATATGTTCCAAAACCCACAAATTAACGTTCCTATTGTTGGTATTGTTGAGAATATGTCGTGGTTTACTCCTGCCGAACTTCCTGAGAACAAATACTACATTTTTGGTAAAGGAGGTGGAGAGAATCTGGCAAAGAGTGCAAATGTTCCTCTTCTTGCTCAGATACCTCTTATTCAAAGTATCAGAGAGGGAGGCGATGAAGGAAAACCCGTAGTTCTATCTTCAGAGAATACAATTGGTGCAATTTTTGATAATCTTGTTAAGAAAATTACAACAAAAGAGTAAGTTCATAAAGATTTATATAACAGAAGAAGAGAGTGTTTCATATTTTTGGCACACCCTCTTCTTGTTTTACATATTTAGATAAAGGATTTATATTCTTCTACTCTTTTCTATCACTAAGCAATATCTCTTTTAACTGTTTCACCCCCTCACTTGCCACTCTATTTATATATGTTGTAACCTTTCCGTATGGATCATTAACGGGGTTTGGGTCAATTAAATATACTGGAACTCCGTTTGGTACATAGTGAAGCAACCCTGCCGCAGGATATACATTAAGTGATGTTCCTATGACTACAAATATATCGGCTTCCTCTACCCAATCAATTGCTGCATCGAGCATTGGCACTGCCTCGCCAAACCAAACAATATCAGGGCGAAGTTGTGAACCATCTGGGGCTTTATCTTCTATATGAGTTTCGTAATTATCAATAGGGAGTTCAAAACGTAAATTCTCATTCTTCTCAGAACGCACCCACATTAAACGCCCATGAAGATGAATAACGTTACTACTTCCTGCCTTCTCGTGAAGATCATCAACGTTTTGAGTAACAACCCTCACATCAAAATATTTCTCCAACTCTGCCAAGCCTATATGACCATAATTGGGCGAGCATTTTAGAAGTTCTTTACGGCGTTCATTGTAGAACTGCAATACCAACTCAGGGTTACGATACCATCCCTCAATAGTTGCAACGTCTTCTACCCTATATTTTCCCCACAAACCATTACTTCCTCTAAACACAGCCAACCCACTCTCTGCCGAAATTCCAGCACCTGTCAATATTACTACTTTTTTCATTTTTATAGGTAAACTTACTTAAGATTATTTACGTTATTATGTTTGGTACAATCTTTGCTTATTAATATTTGTACTTTGATGTGTAAATTTATATATTTTTCACTCAAAAGTTTAAATGGAGTTGTAAAAAATTTTTTATCTTCGCCAATTGTTTGAAGAATCATAATAATTATTAACGCGGAATGTTCCGCACAAAGAAAAAATAAAGATATGGATAAACTAAGTTATGCTATTGGATTGAACATAGCAAACAACCTTAAATCATCAGGATTTGCAAACCTTTCAGTTGAGGATTTTGCAGAGGCTGTAAAAACAGTTTATAACGGAGAGAGTGCCAAAATGACAGATGCAGAGGCAAGAACTGTTATACAAGACTATTTTGAAAAAGTAGAAAAAGAGAAATTAACCAAAAACTTAGAAGAGGGTAATAAATTCCTTGCTGAAAACGGAAAACGCGAGGGAGTTGTTACACTTCCAAGCGGATTACAATATGAGATAATTACCGAAGGTACCGGTAAAAAACCATCTGCAACAGATACTGTAAGTTGCCACTACCATGGAACTCTAATTGACGGTACTGTATTTGATAGTTCAGTTATGCGTAATCAACCCGCTGAATTTCCTGTAAATGGAGTTATCAAAGGATGGGTTGAGGCTCTTCAACTTATGAGCGAGGGTGCTAAATGGAAACTATTTATCCCTGCAAATCTAGCATACGGAGAGCGTGGAGCAGGTCAATCAATTGAGCCTAACTCTACTCTAATTTTTGAAGTTGAATTATTAAAAGTTTTATAATTATGAAAAAGTGTTTCTATTTAGTAGCAGTACTTTTTGCTGCTATTACAACAATTACTTTCACATCTTGCGGGAACTTTACAGAAGCAAAACTAACTAACGACATTGATAGTATAAGTTATGCTCAAGGAATGTTGGTAGGAAGCAATATTGCTCCTCAATTAGCATACGACAACAAAATAAATGTTGACGAGTTCATTAAAGGTTTTAAATCAGGGTTAATGTCTGATTCAACTGAATACTCTTATAGAATTGGACAAAACATAGGCTCTGGCATTGCTATGAATATGGAGCGCGATGTTAATGTTATTGGTGTTATGATGAACAAAGACGTTTTCCTTAAAGCATTTGCCGATGCAATTAACGGAGATTCTCTTAAATTTACCCAAACTGATGCAAACATAATTGCTAATACTATATTGGAGAAACTCCTTGCTCAAAAGAGAAGCGAAGAGGAGGCACGTTTTGCGGCAACCCCTGAGGCTCAAGAGAACTTAGCAAAAGGCGAGGCTTGGTTAGCAAGTAAAGCACAAGAGGAGGGAGTAATAAAAACAGAGAGCGGATTGCTTTATAAAGTAATCAACAAAGGTAATGGCGAGTTCCCAACAAGAGACTCTAAAATTACAATGAACTATCGCGGAACATTGATTGATGGTACTGAGTTTGATAAAAGCGAGGGAGCTAAAGGCGTAGTTAGCGGATTTATTCCCGGATTTACTGAGGCTCTACTTCTTATGGATGAGGGTGCTAAATATGAGGTTTATATTCCTGCTAACTTAGGTTATGGCGCTCTTGTTCAAGGTGGCATACCTTCAAACTCTACTCTAATATTTGAATTGGAACTAACCGATATTGAATAAGCGATATGAAAAAGTTAGCAATTTTAGTTCTTTGTTTTGCTCTTATCGTACCTTCTGCCTTTGCAAAAAAAGAGAAAGGCAACAAAAAAGAGAGTGTAAAAACCGAGCAGGTAGTAACAAAGAAAGAGAAAAAAGCAAAAACAAAAGATAGCAAAGATACAAAAGTTAAAGGGGAGCAAAAAGAGTGTACTCCCGATAACAAATGTTGCAAGACTATTACTCTAAACTCGTTACAAGACAGTATTGCATACGCATACGGTATGGCTATGGGCAAACAAACCATAGGCATGTTGGAGCAAATGAAAAACGATGTAAACTTTGAGTTATCAAAAGATATAATTGTTGGTTCATTAATTGCACAACTTGCTAACGACTCTGCCAATATGCTATACACTGAGGAGCAATTAGCAGCAGTTTATGCCCAAACAAACAACATCCTTCGTGAGGCAATACAAAAGAAGAAGAATGAGGAGTTGGAGAAAAACAAAATTGCAGGTGCTGAGTTCCTTGCAAAAATGGAGAAAGAACCAGGCGTCATGAAAACTGAGAGCGGACTCCTTTACAAAATAGAGAGACTTGGAGAGGGAGAGAAACCATTAGTTACAAGTTTGGTTCAAGTACACTACTCGGGTAAACTAATTGACGGAACTGAGTTTGACAGTTCATACAAACGAGGAAAACCAGCCGACTTCTCACTTCAAAACCTAATTCAAGGATGGAAAGAGGGAATTTGTCTAATGCCCGTAGGCTCTAAATTCACCTTCTACATCCCCTATCAATTAGGATACGGAGAGCAAGGTACAGGACCAATTCCACCTGCAAGTCCCCTTATTTTTGAGGTTGAATTGTTAGAAGTAACCAAATAATAGATATTTTTACATACTTAAAGAAAAAATGTGGCAAAACGTCACATTTTTTCTTTTTTAATAGGCATATTTCTATTTTTTATATACATTTGTAATACAAACATACAAATATGGAAAAAATAGACAAACTTGACAGAAAGATTCTTTCGATAATAATGCGTAACGCACGTATCCCCTCGAAAGACGTTGCAACAGAGTGTGGAGTTTCAAGAGCAGCCGTACACCAACGCATTCAACGATTAATTGATATGAACGTAATAGTTGGGTCAGGATATAGAGTAAATCCTAAAATTTTAGGTTATCGCACCTGTACCTACATAGGACTAAAACTTGAGAAAGGCTCAATGTACAAATTGGTTGTTCCTGAACTATTAAGAATACCCGAAGTTATAGAGTGCCACTTTACAACAGGTCCATACACTATGATGTGTAAACTATATGCTCGTGATAACGAACACCTAATGGAACTTGTAAACGGAAAAATTCAGGATATTCCCGGAGTAGCAGAGACCGAGACACTTATCTCGTTAGAAGAGAGTTTTTCAAGGGAAATCCCTGTTGAACAAAAAGCAATCATCGACAACGAAAATAGTTTTAAAGAGGAGTAAATTACGAAAAGCATATATAGATAAACAAATAGAGGGAATTAGGATTAATCTAACACCCTCTATTCGTGTATAAGGATAATATAAATCAACAAAAGCATAACTCCACTTTTACGAGCTTACGCTCACGGGGCGGAGTTATGCCTGTTTTTTTTGCGTTTTGGGGCAGGTAAATTCTTTGCACACTACTCGCAAACCGCACGGACAGATAGCCCGTAGCAACGGCTGCCGTTGCTCCAACCCACAACGCTCGAACCGAAGTCCAAGTAGCAAGCGTCGCTACTACTGCTCGCATCAAGCGACCTCGACCAGTAGTAACCGTTACTGCCCGCATAGTAAAGATTGCTATTGTTGCGATAGCCAGCCGCAGGAAGAAAAATACTGTTGCCATTTTTCTTACTTGTTACTTTATATCCGTTTACTTCATTCTGTGTAGTCCACTCCCAAGTACAGTTATCGGTGTCCATTAATTCTTCTTGCTCTGCTTTTTTTGGCATACGCCAACTGCCACCCCAATTTACATGAGCTGCATCGTCTGATAATTCAAGCACAGTTTTATTATCTACTATACCATATTCTGAATTTGTACAGTATTTGGTCATTGAATACCTATCTCCATTACAATATTTATAGGTACTCCAACCGTATGTACTTTTTGGTTTGGTTTCTCCCCACGCATAATAGTTGCCATACCCTTCTGGCGTTGTTGCTCCTACGTTGCAGGTTGCCCATTTTACTGATAAGCCAAGATCAACCCAATTATGTCCATTTTCTACCCCTGTTGAAATTTCTTTCTTAAAATTAGCCTTAAACTGCGTTGAGGATGTTATTGTTACTGTGTAGGGATTTTTAGTTGATACCTTCTCTCCATTAACGGTCCAATTGACAAAATGGTAACCCTTTTTAGGAGAGGCTGTTAAGGTTACTTCACTACCTGACATTACTCGGGATTCTGATGCAGTTGCTGTTCCTCCCTCGCTACTTATTACACTCACCTCACACATATCTTCATCTTCTGATGATATTACTCTCTGAAAAGTTGCTTTAAATTGAGTTGAAGCGGTTATAGTTAAGGTATATGGATTATTTTTTGAAACTATATAGCCATTAACGGTCCAATTGACAAAACGGTAGCCCTCTTTAGGTGTAGCTACCAAGGTTACTTCACTACCTGACATTACTCGGGTTTCTGATGCAGTTGCTGTTCCTCCCTCGCTACTTATTACACTCACCTCACACATATCTTCATCTTCTGATGATATTACTCTCTGAAAAGTTGCTTTAAATTGAGTTGAAGCGGTTATAGTTAAGGTATATGGATTATTTTTTGAAACTATATAGCCATTAACGGTCCAATTGACAAAACGGTAGCCCTCTTTAGGTGTAGCTACCAAGGTTACCTCACTACCTGACATCACATAGACTTCTGATGTAGTTGCGGTTCCTCCAAAGCCACTTATTACACTAACCACACAGATTTCATCATCTTCACTACATGAAGTAAATGAGATTAATGATAACGCCATTATTAATATGCCTGTCAAATATTTCAAATGTTTCATAATTATATGATTTTTTAGTTACTATTTTTTGTATATTCCGTTGTTTTGGAGAATAATCTCACAGTGGAATAAGGAATCTACTTTAAGGGATGATAAACTTATGAACGTTATTCTCGATTCTCAATAGATATATGCCTGAAGATAGTGTTACATGATGATATTTAGCACAATTTGTATAAATCATACTTCCATCTAAAGAATATAACATAACCATTTTGGGTTGAGACAAAGAGACGTTTAGAACATTTCCCTGAACATTATAACTATAATCTTCTATATCGTTCTGAATATTCTCTACTCCAGCATATACAAGTTTACTAACAACTATATCATCAACATAAATAGAACCATTATACTTTAAATCTCCAAGCAAAGATATACGTAGAGTTCCACTTATAACAGGAAGAGAGAATGAGGCACTTTCCCAATCATAACCCGTGCCTGAAAACTCTTTAGTTAATATTATATTATCAGTTTCATCATATACATTTACTACCAATCTACTTGAACTGCTTTGAGATACTATCTGATATTTAAAAGAGAGGTTATGCGGAATACCATTTATATCTACACTATTTGTTGCCATTATTTCGGAAGCGTAATAACTATTTGTAGAAATAACTCCCTTTAACAATAAACTCTGTTTTTTAAGTGACAAGAAATAGTTTCCGTCTGGTACTGTTTTAGGTTTTCCAATAATAGCAAAGTCGCTTCCTGATGTTATACTATCACGATTCCAGCCATATAAGATTGTACTATTTGACAAGACACTCCAATTTTCTGACCAATTACGTTTCTCAAAACTCTCTTTCCAAATATCCTCTTCATCGTAATCATCAGAAGTTGCCTTATTTGAAACCTTAAACGATGCAATATTTTCACTATATTCTATATCTGAGATATAAATATCTTGTTCTTCACCTGCCCATGAGAAAAATGCGGGGGTTGTACTATATCCAAATGAACGATTATTACTACTCCCAGGGAATGGACATCCGTCAGAATTTACGTTGCCATAACTTATTGGATTAGAATTTGGAACAGAGTAATCACTCGATGCACATACAGGATACATCATTTGTGGATATGATGCATTTATTGTATTTGTTTTAGAGGTTTTATCTATATTTGGATGAACATGATAAATCATCAATCCCGAATCATAAATATAAGAGTCAAAACCCTCTTTACTACGATTCTCAACTAAATAAAAATCACCTTCAGACGTAGTAGATATTCTATATATCTGATTATCTTCTCTGTTGCTTGGCGCAATACTGTACTCACAACCATCTTCTAAATCTTGAATATCGCACCATCCAAAATCAAAAACTTTTGTATATGGATTAAAATGAGGCGGAGTTATCCCTCCATTATTCCAACTTCCCGAAGCCATAATATCCCACTTTCCTGTACCTTCAAAATTTCCTCCAGAACTATAATCTGTATCGTAAAAATCTAAAGATCCTAAAGCATGACCTATTTCATGACAACAAGGCCCTATTCTGGTTATTCCATAACCACTATTCCCCCTTAATTCAGAAGAACACGAATAACAATTAATCTTTACACCTTGAATATTTATGTCAGCGAATCCCATTTTGTGAGCCCAAATAGCATCTGAAACAGCTCCTGCCTCCTCGCCATACCCTGCATAAATTATATGAATATTGTCAAGATAACCATCATTATTACAATCAAAAACTGAGAGATTTGTTTCTGCTGCAACTTTTTCAATTGCCTCAAGAAACAGAGCTTTGGGATTTCTGTCATTCCCATTACTCAAATTTGCGCCATAATACGACATGGAATATCGGCTTGTATATGGCCCAAAGATAGAACCTTTTAGAGATAATTTACCATACGATGCCTCATTAAAATAGTCATAAACACTACCTTGAGCACCATCATAAGAGTAGCCCTCTTTATTAAATAAGTCTTCAAAATAATCTTTATCAAAATAGAAATCCCTATCTTGAAATGCCATTAATACAACTAATACTCTTCTCTCACCTACAACTGCAGTAGTTCCTTCAGAAGAGCTCTTTTGAATATCATTCTTATCTAATCTTGTATTTATAGAAGGAGTGATTCCCTTTGGCTGCTTTGAGAGAAAAGAAATCAAATCTTTAGACTCTTTCTTTTTACTCTGCACAGCATACATAGAGGGAATAGCATTTCCCACACTATCTACCTCCGCATAATACCAAACATTATTTTGTTGAATTATGGTTATTGAATCTTCAGTTATTGCATATTTACAATGCTCATCTCCTTTTATAGAGACAAGCATTGTATCTCCGTCCTGTAAAATAATGGACGTTTTAAAGGGGTATGCAGGTGATGCCTGAGATATAACTCCTATAAAAAATGTAATTAATATTATTACAAACCTAAGCATTTATTTTGAGCCAAAGAATGTATAGGTATATGATCCAGTTGAGAAGGTAAGGCTTAAACTATTAGAGATGCAAGTTCCTGTTACTGATTTTGAATTTGATGATAATGAATATGATGATCCAGTAGAATAAACATCCATAATCACATCTTCCATATACATATCTAAATCCTCACATCTGATTTTTAAATTAACAGCATCAGATGCCATTCTTTCAAGTGTAATAAAAACTCTAAAAGATGATGTGTATCCCATAACTTGCAACTCTCCTGCATATGTTCCAGAAACCGCACTTCCGGCATCCATTCCTGTTGGAGCCATGATTTCATCTCCGTCTTTATCACTACAACTACTAAAAGATACAGATGTCACTAAAAACATAAGCATCCACCCTAAAAATAAAAGTTTTTTCTTCATAATTAAATTTGTTAAATGTTAGTGAATGCAAAATTATGTATATGAACACAAACAGACATTAGATACAAGTTGCGATATTAGCGACACTATGTTGCCAAATCGGCAACAATATTAACGCTTTTTACAAATCTTGAGAATACTCTTTGAAGAAGTCGTAAGATAATATTTTTGAGATTCTGTAAAGGAGAAGAGTATCTATACTATCCTTTTGAAATATTTTATAAATATTGGTTCTGTCGCAGTACAAATTATCAGCCAGCCATTTAACAGAACGGCGTTGATTCTTAAGTTCTTCCTTAATTCTTAAACCTATATGAACCATAAAAGCGGAACCATTTGTATCTTATCCTTAGTCTGGGCACCGCCAAGTAGCCTCGCACAAAAATAAGCACAAACAGTTCGCGCCTATATGACGCAAACATCTTCAGCTTATCCTTTGTGCTTAAAATTGGCGGTTTTAGACTAAAGAATAATCTTATATGTTTGACAAAAACCTTTATATCAAAATCTTAAATTCAATATAAAAGAATATATATTCATTTTCTTAATACAAAGGTACACTTTTTTAATCAATAAAAGCAACCCTTTGAGTGCAAGACTTTAGTTTTATTTTCTCGTACGAAGTGATTTAAAGATAATTATTGCTAAAACAATTACTACTATTGCAAGAATTGAGTATCCGATAATGTGACTATACTCTGTAACTCGCTCAAGCAACTGCTCTTTAGTTTGAATACCTGGTACTTTTGCTAATACCCAACCAATAAGCCCCAAAACAACATTCCACGCTCCTGCTCCTATGGTTGTAAAAAGCAGAAACTTATCTATTCTCATTCTTGCCAATCCCGCAGGTATTGATATTAACTGACGCACCGCAGGGATTAGGCGACCAACAAGGGTTGATACTGCTCCATGTTTATCAAAATACTCTTCGGCATGCTTAATTTTTGCCTCATTTAAAAGACACAAATGTCCTATCTTGCTATTTGCAAATTTATATATAATAGGACGCCCTAACCACAAAGCCAAATAGTAGTTGACCAATGCGCCCAAACATGCACCTAATGTTGCAAATGCCACTACTAAATAGATGTTCAAATCGTTACCCCCAGTTGCTGCCAACCACGCTGCTGGTGGAACAACAACCTCAGAGGGAAAAGGTATAAATGAACTCTCAATTGCCATTAAAAGAGTTATCGTCCAATAATTTAAGTTATCTAAACACCACTGTATAAATGCTATCGACTCCATTTGCTATTTGTTTTATCTCTATTTTAAAATCTCTTTTGCTCGTTGAGCATCCTCCTCAAGTTGGCGCTTCAACTCATCTAATCCACTCATTTTACGCTCAGGACGCATAAACTTTTCTAAAACAATTTCTATATCTGTTTCGTAAATGTCTCCCTCAAAATCAAAGATATGTACCTCTATTGTTCTCTCGGTATTATCGTGAACTGTTGGACGATTGCCAATATTCATCATACCTTTTCGTATCACCCCATCAGAAGTCTTGACATAAACGGCATAGACACCATTTGAGGGTATTAGTTTATCTAAATCCTCAATCTCAATATTGGCTGTTTTAAAACCTATTGTGCGTCCTACGCCATAGCCCGACACCACCTTACCACATAAAGTATAGGGATACGAAAGCATACTATTTGCTACATCAACGCCACCCTCCTTCAAGAAGCGACGTATCGCAGAAGAACTTATTGGTGTTGTTCCAGCAAGAGCAACCCCTGCCCTATATATTTCAACTCCCAACTCTGCACCGTAACGTTGATAATCCTCAAAATTATCACTTCGGTTATGACCAAACTTGTGATCATAACCAATATACAACCCAACTAAGTTGTATTTATCGCGAAGGTATTTTATAAAATCATAACCGCTCATCTTTGACATTGCAATATCAAAATCCAATGCTATTGCATAATCTACTCCCGTATTAGAGAGGTGTTGCATCTTTTCGTTAAACGAATTTAATAGTTGTGGACGATAATCACTATTTAAAACAGAGCGTGGATGACGGCGAAAAGTTACAATGGCAGATGAGACTCCCTTTTCGGCAGATGTTGCCTTTATCTCATCAATTAGAGATTGATGTCCCAAATGAACTCCATCAAAAAAACCTATCCCAGCAATTATCTTGGGCAAATCGAGCGATGCGGTTGTTATAATTTTCATCATTAACTATAATAATTTATCCGAAAAATCGGTATAGGGTTCTACATGCATAGTCTGAAATCCTAATTTAGATGCTGCTTCAATGTTCGCCAATGAGTCATCAATAAAGAGTGCCTCTTGTGGAGCAATCTCTAACTCCTCAGCAACTCTTTTAAATATCTCTGAAGATGGCTTACTCATACCCATTTCGTAAGAGAGGAAGAATTTATCAAAGTAATCTTCCATCTTCAATCCGTCAATTTTAAAGAGTTCAGGTATTTTACTTTCGAACATCACCTTATTGGTATTGCTCAACATAACTACACGATACTTCTCCTTTAAACGGCGGAGCATCCTTAACTTTTCAACAGGAATATCTACAAGAAAGGCATTAAAAGCATCATCAATCTGCTTATCAGTTACCGAAACAGAAATACAACGCCTAATAGAGTCCCTCCACTCCTCAGGAGAGATACGCCCCTCCTCCAATGCCAAAAGCACACCCTTTTGTCGGTACTCCCCAAGCATCAAATCAATAGAGTCGTAACTCAACTCTCTAAAAGCCTTCAAACAATTTTGTCTGTTGAGATTAATCAGCACCCCTCCCAGATCAAAAATTATTGTAGTATATTTAGGTTTCATCATTTCAAATCTACTATAAACCACAAAAATAGTAACAAACAAGCGAGATTATCAAAACTTGCTTTGATATTTCACAGCAAGTGCAGTCTATATTCGCGGTTTACGACAAAGATAGTAAAATTTTAGAAACACCATTTATCTATCTATGTCAAATAAAACAAATTTATCAAAATCATAGTTATTTATTTTGTAGAATAAAAAAAAGTACGTATATTTGCATCGCTTTTGAGGGTAACACCATATAAGAGGTCCCATAGCTCAGTTGGTTAGAGCATCTGACTCATAATCAGGGGGTCCTTGGTTCAAGCCCAAGTGGGACCACAAATAAGAAATCGCTAAGAGTACTTAGCGATTTTTTTTGTTTTACAACTCCTTATCTTTTATAATTGCAACATTATAACAAGGGGAATTTTATATTCGTGTCTCTTAAAACAAAAAAAGATTGAACTCTTGTTCAACCTTTCGTAGTCCATAGGGGAATCGAACCCCTCTTTCAAGAATGAAAATCTTGCGTCCTAACCGATAGACGAATGGACCATCCTTTGGTGTGGGATTCCCGACACCCGCTTTCTTATAGTTTATTAACTTTAAGAGCTAATTTTGATTTTAAGTTAGCTGCTTTGTTTTTGTGAATAATGTTTTTCTTTGCTAATTTATCAAGCATTGAAGTTACTTTCACTAGAAGAGTTGCAGCCTCCTCTTTCTCTGTTGTAGCGCGTAATTTGCGAACTGCATTACGCATTGTTTTTGCATAATATCTATTATGCAAACGGCGAGTTTCTGTCTCGCGGATTCTTTTGATTGAAGATTTATGGTTTGCCATTTCTTTATTTTTTTATTATTAGTAGCCCCTAGGGGAATCGAACCCCTCTTTGGAGAATGAGAATCTCCCGTCCTAACCGATAGACGAAAGGGCCATATCGAGTTGCGTATAAATACATATTTCTCGATTTGCGACTGCAAAGGTATATACTTTTTTTTAATTGGACAAATTTTTAAACAAAAACTTTTATCAAAATAATCATTTTATTGCTTTTATCCGCAATTTAGGTATTTTCTCTCTTACATTTATACCAAATGCAGGGCTATACGTGAGGTTATAAATAATAGCCCGCTAATTATTTTTATTTATACAATAATGTATAAAATAGGTAATTTATTATATATTTGTATCGAAAATGGGAATTTGTGCAAATTAAAAAACAAACAATATACTATTTTATTATGAAAAAATTTTTAGTTAGTACGCTTGTATTAATTGTATCAATGGCTTTTGGCAATGTTTATGCCGATTGCTCTTTTGGTTCATATAATGCAAGTAGCGGAAGGAACTTGGTTTCGTTTGGTGTTACAGACGGAACAACATCTCAAGTAGTTTCGGTAAATCAAACGACTTCTGGTTCGATTTATTACGATCGTAAATCTACAATTTTTGAGACTAACCCAGGAGAGGAGATTACGTTCTCTGATTTGACTTGGAACGGAGCATGGATGCACGGTTATCTCTATATTGACTACAATCAAGATGGAGAGTTCAATCAAACTGTCAATGCTAATGGAACAACTGGTGGAGAGATAGTAAGTTACTCTTATTATAGTTCAACTGGTGCTTCAAATGCTCCTAATAGTGCAGGAACATACGTTAGCAATGGTGCTGGGCTACCAAATGCTTCAGCAATGCCAGCGTTTACTATTCCTTCTAATTTGGCTGGTGGTACTTACACTGCTCGTTTTAAAGTTGACTGGAACAGTTTAGACCCTTGTGGTAATAGCACACCAGGAAATTATATCACTTCAAATGGTGGTTGTGTTGTTGATTTTACTATTAAAATTAACGAACCAAAAGATATGGAGTTAGCATCTATCTCTGTTGACAAACGATCAGGAGAAGTTAATTGTGGCGAGAAGAAAATCATCCTTGCATCAGTTAACGTTAAGACTGATGGTGGCTTAAATCCTTTTAATGTTACAGGTTTCTCTGTTAAGTTTACAGGAACTGAATCAACAGATATAAGCAATCTTCGTTGGATATACTCTACTTCAGGAAACGTAACTACTGAGGTTATTGCTGAGAAGGAGTCTTTCGCTCGCAATATTGCTTCATTTACCGCAAACAAAACTTTAGCTCACGGCAATAACTATTTCATACTTATTGCTGATGTTGCCACTACTGCAACCATAGGAAATTCTATCAAAGTAAATATCAATAACATAACAGTTAATGGTACAAAAGAGAGTTTAACCAATAGCGAGGATGGTGAATATATTGTCTCTAACGTTGTTGATTATACAAAAAGGCAATGCTATCTGGTTTGACACTCCAAACTCGTCAACTGCTGGTCTTGCTATTTGGAACACTAACGATTTTAGTGCCACTACTACCAACCCCGATCAAAACTGGGAGAAAAAATCTTTCCCAATTGGTAATGGTTCGTTAGGTGCTACCATTATGGGTGCTGTAAACAAAGAGCGTGTTGTTATGAACGAGAAGACTCTTTGGAAGGGAGGACCTGGTACTGGTGTTACCAACTACTGGAATATGAACAAAACTGTTTCATCTTCTACTCTTCAACAAGTTCGCAACTACTTGGTTGCAGGAAACAACTCTGCGGCTCACTCATTGGTTCAAAACAACTACAACGGAACTGTAAGTTACAACAAAAATGTATTTGGTACATTTACAATGATGGGCGAGGCATACGTTGAGACTGGTATTAACGAGAGCAACGTTACCAACTATAAGAGAATTATGAATATGGACTCTTCGATGGTTGTTGTTAAATTTGATGCTGATGGCGTAGGCTATACTCGTAAATATTTCTGTTCATACCCTGATAGCGTTATGGTATGGAAATTCCAATCAAAAGGCGGTACTCAAAACCTAACATTCTCATTCAACTGTCCTCAAAACGTTCAAAGCGTTACAGAGGTTGATGGAGGTCTATTGTACGACTGCAAGATAGACAACAACGGAATGAAATGGGCAATGCGTGTTTATGTTCGCACAAATGGCGGAGGTACTGTTTCATCAAATGCTTCAACTCGCAATATTACTGTAACTGGTTCTACCGATGTTGATTTCATTATTGCTGCCGACACTGACTATAAGATGAACTTCAATCCTTCATTTACTGACAGTAAAGCATTCGTTGGCGTTGATCCAATTGCAAGTGTTAACAATGTTATCAACGAAGCAAAAGAGAAATCGTATAACGAACTATTTAATAATCACAGAGAAGATTACTGCAAAATATTCGATAGAGTTAAGTTGTCAATTAACCCCAATAAGACTTTTGAGAACTTGCCAACACCTACTCGTTTAGCAAACTATCGTAGCGGAACTTTAGACCACGAGTTAGAGGCTCTTTATTTCCAATATGGCCGTTACTTATTAATTGCTTGTTCTCGTGCAGGAAATATGCCCGCCAACCTTCAAGGTATGTGGAATAACAATATTGATGGCCCTTGGCGTGTTGACTATCACAACAACATTAACCTTCAAATGAACTATTGGCCCGCTACATGTACCAACATGTTAGAGTGCTACCAGCCATTTATTGATTATGTTAAAGGTTTGGTTAAACCCGGAGAGCGTACTGCTCAAGCATACTACGGAGCAAGAGGCTGGACAGCAGAGGTTTCAACCAACATCTTTGGATTTACTGCTCCATTGATTGATTCTGATATGAGTTGGAACTACAACCCAACTGCTGGACCATGGTTGACTACTCAAATCTGGGAGTATTACGATTATACTCGCGATAAAGAGTGGTTAGAGGAGGTTGGATACGACATCATCAAATCGAGTGCAAACTTTGTATCTGACCTATTATACTATGCAAATGGCTCATATACTTCTGCACCTTCATACTCTCCCGAGCATGGAACTTGCGACCTTGGTGCTACATACGCAAATGCCGTTACCCGCGAGGTTTTGATTGAGGCTATTAAAGCAGCAGAGATTCTTGGAAAAGATGCAGACCTTGTTGCTGAATGGAAAAATAAACTAAACAATATGTACCCCTATCAAATTGGACGTTACGGACAACTTCAAGAGTGGTACGAAGATATTGACCCATACGGAGACCAACACCGCCACACAAACCACTTGTTTGGTTTGCACCCCGGTAGCACAGTAAACCCAATAACAACTCCCGAATTGGCTGAGGCTTGTAAAGAGACACTTCGTCAACGTGGTGATGCTGCAACTGGATGGAGTATGGGTTGGAAACTTAACCATTGGGCTCGTCTTCAAGATGGCGACCACGCTTACACATTGTTCAAAAACCTATTAAAAGAGGGTACTTTGGATAATATGTGGGATACTCACCCACCATTCCAAATTGATGGTAACTTTGGAGGAACTGCGGGTATTTCTGAACTGTTCCTACAAAGTCAATTGGATACTTTGTATATTCTTCCTGCATTACCATCGGACTGGACTGAGGGTTCTATAACAGGACTTCTTGCTCGCGGTAACTTCACCGTTGATATTTACTACGCAAACAATCAATTAGATTATGCTTTAGTAACTTCAAATATGGGCGAAGAGTGCCGTATCCGCTACAATGGCAAAAAAATGGTATTCCCAACTATTAAAGGCGAACAATATCGTATAACAATGGAGAATGGAGAACTTAAATCTGAGATAACAGGTATAAGACCCTCAATTAGTGAGAGTGCGAA
This sequence comes from Bacteroidales bacterium, assembly GCA_015061035.1. Classification (GTDB taxonomy): domain Bacteria; phylum Bacteroidota; class Bacteroidia; order Bacteroidales; family G3-4614; genus Caccoplasma_A. The sequence goes on along the minus strand of SUXK01000010.1, from coordinate 23,203 downwards.
AGGGGGAAAGGTAAAGGTTTTTCCAAACCCCAACGAGGGAACATTCACCGTGCAGATAAACGGTGCTGCAAGAGGAGAAATTAATCTTGTCGTTTTCTCAACTTTGGGGCAACAAATAGAAAACACTACAATCAACAAAGAGTCAGATTCAATTGATGTTCCTTTCAACTGCAACGTAAACAGCGGAAGTTACGTTGTTAAAGTTAATGGTAAAGGAATTAACGAAACACAAAAATTCTTAGTTAAATAAGAATCTATTATAGGTCTATTCAAAGAGGCTATCCAACAAAAGTTGCGATAGCCTCTTTTTTTACACATACACTTAATAAATACTACTTCTAATTTAAACAACTTATTTTATATTTCTTTTACCTTATTAATTTGCTTGTACCAACTAATAGTTTTATATTTGCGATAAACGAATGATATTCTATGGATAGATATTGCATTATAATGGCGGGCGGTATTGGTAGCAGATTCTGGCCCGTATCTCGCCCCGAGATGCCTAAACAGTTTCTTGATTTTTTAGGAACAGGAAGAACTCTTTTACAAACAACATTTGAGAGATACTCTTCACTTTTCCCTAAAGAGAATATTTTTGTTGCCACCAACCAACAATACAGAGAGATTGTTAAGGAGCAGATTGATATAAATGACAAGAATATTTTATGTGAGCCTGCTCGAAAGAATACAGCATCGTGTATTGCATACGCAACATACCATATAGGCAATTTATCACCAGAATCTGTTTTAGTATTTGCTCCCTGCGACCACCTTATTTTACGCAAAGAGGCTTTCTGTTCAGCAGTAGAGAAGGCTATTTCATTTGCTGAGACTCACGATGCTTTGCTTACAATAGGCATTAAACCAACAAGACCTGAAACAGGGTATGGTTACATACAAATATCTGACCATATTGAGGATGGTGTGAACAAGGTTAAAACCTTTACCGAAAAACCCAACAGAGAGTTGGCCGAGATTTTTGTTGAGAGTGGAGAATTTTTCTGGAACTCTGGTATATTTATTTGGCGTAATAGTGTTATAAAAAATGCTCTTAAACGTTATATTCCAGAAATTACATCTCGCTTTGAAGAGGTTAAAGAGTTTCTTGCAACACCAAAAGAGGCTGAAAGTATAGAGGCCATTTTCCCTACCCTGCAAAATATCTCTATTGATTTTGCTCTTATGGAAAAGGCTCAGAATGTTTATGTTCTTTGTGCCGAGTTTGGATGGAGTGACATTGGTACTTGGGATTCGCTTTACGATATCTCAAGAAAAGACCACAGAGGTAATGCCGATCTTGGTAATACTTTGATATATGATAGTTCAGACAATATTATATCGGTTAAGACTGGCAAGTTGGCGGTTATTGAGGGGTTAGATAACTTTATTATTGCCGACTCTGATGACGTTCTTTTAATATGCAAAAAGGGGGACGAAAACAGACTACGACAAATATTCAATGACGTTAAGAGTAAGTTCAGGAAATAGTTGTCACTCTTAGTTGTTTGTTGTCGGATAAAGCCACCCCTACGAGGGTAGGGGTTAGTTAACAAACATTCGTTTGTTTAATCTGCTCCTCATAAACAATAATTAAACATATTTATCATTGTATTCGCTTATTCGTAGTATAAAAGAAGGTGTGCCAAATATTTTTGACACACCTTTTGTATCTCCGCCGGGAATCGAACCCGAATCTAAAGTTTAGGAAACTTTCGTTCTATCCGTTGAACTACAGAGACATTTTTTACTCGACACAAAGGTACTCTATTTTTTTGTTTCTGCAAATAGCAGATTTTGAACTCCTATCTTCTCTTTACTCCCTTCTTAAATATTTTCCATCTACCAATAAAATGTAGTAAAGCAAATACTCCAAACACAATTCCTAACCAATAGTGAATAATACCTATCCTTGAATATCCGCAACAACCTTTACCTCCATTGGCACAAGTTAGCATAACTATTCCTGTAACAGACACCAAAACAAATATTATACTTAATGCTATTGTTACTTTGCTCTTGCGAGAGAGTGATGAGGACATTGTCTTAAACCATACCCAATGTTGTTTTATATGTACTATTGCTACTCCCAACAATAATATGTTTACTACGGTATGCACAATCGACCAATTATGCCATACCTCGTGAGATTGAAAATGCGAGGCATAATGTATTTGAATACCTGAAAAGAGCGATAAAACAAACAATATTAAAAGTGCTAAATCTGTTCGGAATATTGGTTTCATATATTTTTCTCTAATCAAAAAGGGTTTTAAGTATTTCAATTGATTTTAGTTCGTTAAATCCCTGATGTATTCTGTAATACTCAATCACTCTCTCAAGTGCCTCCCTACGCTCATCACGAGAAAACTTAAAGAGATGAAGATTACTAAAATTCATTCGTGACAGCAACATAAACTTCTCAGCATCATAAGGCATAAGTATATGGTTATGCGCAGGGCGAGAGGCAACAAATTCTCCATTTAGCATATCAAAGAACCTGCCTTCATGATAACTCCCTGTATCAGGATAAAATCCTAAAAACGAAGATAGATTAAACAAGAAGCACAGATGAAAGTTTGCCTTACCCTCTTCCATTACATTATATAACGATATGGTATCTGTTAGGAACTTAAAAAACTTTGGTGATGGTTCAAACTCCCGTATTACCTTCATCAAAAACTCCGAAAGAAAGAGTGCTACCGACCCTTTTACAGCATCAAACTGCAACTGTTGTAGCACGAGTGGTTCAACATTCCTAATCTTCTGCAAACTCTCTTTTGCTCTATAATCACTCTCTATGGTTACAATAGATAGCGGAGAGAGTAACATTCGCTTCTGCCGAGAGGCTTTACTTGCCCCTACAACAAAGAGATAGGCCACCCTTCCATACTTTTCAGTATAGGCATTTACTATCAGTGTGGTATCGTTATGCTTTGTTACATGAAGTATAATTGCGTTACTCTTCTCTATCATAAGGGCTATAATCCAAATAGATCGCGATAGAGGTCAAACGAAGACTCTATCTCCTCTTTAGTTACCGATACGTTTATCTCTACCTCTCCCACCGACTTCAACAGAGTGTAGTTTATTCTTCCCGACTCATTCTTCTTGTCGTGTGTTATCTTCTCGTAAAGGAAAGGATAGTCGTTACAACCAATAGGGAATGTACCGTAATTTGATTTCACGTAATCTGCTAAACGATGTATCTCTCTTTGAGAAAAACCAAATTTCATATACGACAATATTACTTCGCATACCAATCCCCATGCCACCGCATATCCGTGTTGAACAGGAGTGTTACGCTTCATGGCAAGACTCTCTATTGCATGCCCACTTGTATGCCCTAAATTGAGATATTTTCTAACTCCTTTTTCAAGGGGATCTTGCTCAACGATATTCTCTTTTATAGATACAGAGTCCTCAACCAAGTGCAATAACTCTTCAAAATCTGGATTGCAAATATCAAATGAGAGTAGTTTATTATAATTCTCTGTGTTGCTTATCAACCCATGTTTTAACATCTCGGCAAATCCCGAAAGAAGATGCTCCTTTGAGAGTGTTCTGAAAAATTGAGTATCAATTAGTACTGCCGAAGGTTGTTTAAATGCCCCAATCTCATTTTTCAATCCCTCAAAGTTTATTCCTGTTTTACCTCCCACTGCTGCATCTACTGCTCCAAGTAGAGTTGTTGGCACATTTATATGCTCTATACCTCGTTTAAAGGTTGCGGCAGCAAAACCTCCCATATCGGTTATCATCCCCCCTCCAAGATTTACAAGCAGAGATTTACGAGTTGCCCCCGCCTCTACTAATGCACTCCAAATGGTTGAGAGATTTTGAAGGTTTTTGTTTGTATCGTCTGCAAGAATTATTATCTCTTTTGCAGTAGCACACGCCACACTATCAGCAAGCAGAGGCATTGCATAACAATGCGTGTTTTCATCGGTTAATATAAACAATTTATCATACTCCTTTTCTGATAATAATTTATCAATACTCTCCGATATCTTTGTTGTATATATTATATTGTTTATCATCTTGTTAAAGTATCTTTTTTATGTCATTAGCAAAAGCCTCAATATTAGGATATACTATATCTGCTCCTGCATTGTATAACTCCTCCTCGCTTAAAGGCCCTGTATTTACGGCTATTGTAAAAATGCCCGCTGCCGATGCTGCCTCAACTCCCAATGGGGCATTCTCTAACACTACTGCCTCATGAGGTTCAACACCTGCTTTTTTAAGCCCCATAAGATATGGTTCTGGGTGAGGTTTTCCCTTTGTAACATCAAAGGCTGTAACCATTGTTTCAGGTGTAAATATGTCAGGATAGTGGTGCGAGAGTTTTTGCAATAGTGATTTTTGTCCTGAACCTGTTACCAGCACAACTCTTTTACCTGAAGCCTTTATCATTTGCATTGCAGATTGTGCCCCTTGCATAGGGAGAGCTTCGCCACACTCAACAAAACGTTGAGCTTTACCTGCATAAATTCGTTGCACCTCCTCTTCGGTTGCTTCTCTGTTTTTAAATTTGTTAAAATAGATATTTATTGTTCCTTTTCCTGTACGACCTTCATGCGCATAAAACTCTCTTGTGTCACACTCAATACCCTCTGCTTGAAGAGTCTCTGCCCACGCTTTCGCATGGTAAGGCATGGAGTTATAGAGAACCCCATCCATATCCGAAAGGAGTGCCTTGAACTCAAGAGAGAGCCCATTGCGCTGGTTATATGCTTTTATTGCACTTAAAATATCCATAACTCACAACTATTAACTACAAAATTAGTAAACTTTTCTTACCTTTAAGATAAAAACCTCGAAAATACTTCGTATTTTTGGAGTTGAATACAAAATTTCTTTTTATGACATACTTCGCCGATGTAATACTCCCTCTGCCTTTGGGTAAATATTTTACATATGCCATACCCAATGAGATATTTCCATCTATAAAGGTGGGGAGTAGAGTTATTGTGCAGTTTGGAGCAAAGAAATTTTACACTGCTATTGTTAGGGATATTCATGGCAACAAACCCGAATATGAGACTAAAGATATTTTGGAGGTTTTAGATGCAAAACCTATTATTCGCCCCCGACAATTAGAGTTCTGGGAGTGGATTGCCAACTACTATATGTGTAGTGTGGGCGATGTTTACAAGGCAGCCCTTCCCTCAGGATTAAAACCCGAAAGCGAAACCACCCTCCAACTCAACGAAGAGTGTTGCTTTGATGAGAGCAACCACCTTACCCCAAAAGAGAGGTTAATTGTTGAGTTTCTTTCAAAAGAGAAAGAGGCTTCAATTGCCACTATTGAAAAGAGCGGGATAAAGGGCGTGATGAGTTCAATCAAATTGCTCCTTGAACGCAATATTATTGCCGTTAAGGAAGAACTACGCCGCAAATACCAACCCAAAACTCAACTATGTATTAAACTCGCTTTTGAAGGAAACGAACAGGAGAAAATAAGAGAGTGCTTTGAACTACTGAAAGGTGCAAAGAAACAACTTAAACTATTTGTCACATTCTTAGAGATGTCGGCTGTAAGCAGAGGAGGTCAAGAGACAATTGTTAGCAGAAACTCTCTGCTGGAACGAGCTGATGTAAATAGTTCGGTATTACTGGCAATGATAAACAGAGGTATCTTTGTTCAATATAAACAAGAGATTAATCGCTTTGACGGGCGTATGAGCAAAGTTGAAAAGGCCCACGAACTTAATCCTGCACAAAACAAAGCCTATAATGAAATAATAGACTGTTTCTGCAACAAAGATATTACTTTGCTACGAGGTGTAACATCAAGCGGAAAGACTGAGATATACATTCATCTCATAAAACACGCCATTGAGGAGGGGAAACAGGTTTTGTTTCTTGTCCCTGAAATTGCTCTTACCACTCAACTTGCAAACAGACTTGCAAGAGTATTTGGCAACAAACTTGGCGTTTATCACTCTAAATTTAATGATAATGAAAGGGTTGACATATGGAACTCCCTACTACAAGACAATGGTATTCAAGTTGTTTTAGGTGTCAGGTCTTCACTATTCCTGCCATTTAAGAATTTAGGATTGATTATTGTGGATGAGGAGCATGAAACAAGTTACAAACAACAAGACCCCGCACCCCGATACAATGCCCGTAATGCGGCAATGATATTAGCATCATCGTTTAGGGCAAAAACTCTTTTAGGCAGTGCAACCCCCTCGATAGAGAGTTACTATAATGCAAAAATCGGCAAATATGGTTTGGTGGAACTTCTTACACGACACGGAGATATTATGCTCCCAAAAATTGAGATTGCCGACACTCGCGAACTACGCCGCAAAAAAATTATGACAAGTGGAGATATATCGCCACAACTTGCAGAGGCATCAAAGAGCGTATTGGATATGGGCGGACAGGTTATCATATTCCGCAATCGTAGAGGATTTGCTCCTATTGTAGAGTGCGACACCTGCGGTTGGACTCCTAAATGTAAGCACTGTGACGTTACAATGACCTATCATAAACACCTTAATCAATTAACTTGTCACTACTGCGGATACACATACGAGATACCCAAGAAATGCCCCGCCTGTGGATACCACACCATTGAAACAAAAGGATTTGGCACAGAGCATATTGAGGAGGAATCTGCTAATCAATTCAAGGGTTATCCAGTAGCCCGTATGGATTTGGATACAACTCGCAGCAGAAAGGCTTACGAGGAGATTATATCAGACTTTGAGTCAGGCAAAACTCGCGTTTTGATTGGCACACAAATGATAACTAAAGGTTTGGACTTTGAGCGTGTGGGAGTTGTTGGTATTTTAGGAGCAGACTCACTTTTAAATATGCCCGACTTTAGAGCATACGAGAGAGCCTTTCAGATGATGGAGCAGGTTGCTGGCAGAGCAGGCAGGAAAGGCAAACAGGGAAGGGTTATTGTTCAAACATCACAAGCCGACCACCCCATAATAAAGCAACTGCTCACGCACGACTATGTTGGAATGTTCAATGAGCAACTTAGAGAGAGAAGAGATTTTAGTTATCCACCCTTTTCAAGACTTATCTATATATATATTAAAGGACGTAACGAGGATAGCGTTCAACGAGCATCGCGATGGTATGCCGACCTTCTTAGACAAGTGTTTGGAGGAAGAGTTTTAGGACCAGACAAACCCGTGATTGGCAGAGTGCAATCAATGTATATCAGAAAAATTGTTCTGAAACTCGAGAACAATGCATCACCGAAAAAGGTGAGAGATATTATTTCGGCAGCAGAGGATAATTTCTATGCACAAAACGGATACAAAAGTCTTATCTTGTATTATGATGCAGATCCAATGTAATATGATTATTGAGAGGAATTAAAAAAGTTTACATTTTTTCTAAAAAATTTATCACAACGATTGACGTTTATTTGGTTTAATCTTGTAACTTTGTAAAAGTTTAACAGCAAAAAGTTTTAACACTAAAAATAAATAATTATTATGTCAAAAGTAACAGTTATCGGCGCCGGAATGGTGGGCGCAACTTGTGCAAACGTATTGGCTTCTCGCGAAGTAGCAAGCGAAGTTGTATTAATCGATATCAAAGAGGGTCTTTCAGAGGGTAAAATGCTTGATATGTACCAAGCATCAGTTACTACTGATTTTAAAACTAAACTTACTGGTTGTACAAACGACTATGAGAAAACTGCTAACTCAGATGTTATTGTTGTAACTTCAGGTATTCCACGTAAACCGGGTATGACTCGCGAAGAGTTAATTGGAACTAACGCAAACATTGTAAAAAGCGTTGTTTCTCAAGCATTAGCACAATCTCCTAACGCTATCTTCATCATCGTATCTAACCCAATGGATACTATGGCTTACTTAACTTTAAAATCAACAGGACTTCCTAAAAATCGTGTAATTGGTATGGGTGGAGCATTAGACTCTTCTCGTTTCCGTTGCTACTTAGCAAAAGCGGCTGACGCAAACATTCACGATGTTGATGGTATGGTTATTGGTGGACACGGAGATACAACTATGATTCCTTTGACTTCAAAAGCAACTATCAAAGGTGTTCCTGCTTCACAATTCCTTTCTAAAGAAGAACTTGAGAAAGTTGCTGCTGATACAATGGTTGGTGGTGCAACATTAACTGGTCTTCTTGGAACTTCTGCTTGGTACGCTCCCGGTGCGGCTGCAGCATCAGTTGTTGAGGCTATCTTGGGCGACCAAAAACGTATCATTCCTTGCGGATGCTACCTTGAAGGAGAGTACGGACAAGAGGATATTATGATTGGTGTTCCTGTTGTTATCGGTCGCAATGGTATTGAGAAAATCGTTGAGATTGAACTTACAGAAGACGAAAAAGCAAAATTTGTTGCTTCTGCTGACGCTGTTCGCAAGGTTAACCAAATCCTTACAGATACAGGCGCTATCTAATAGAAGATATTTAGCAAATTTTATATACAAGAAAACGGCAGTCATTGACTGCCGTTTTTATTTTGTAGTTAACTATCTACTAAATAAAAGTGTTAACACTCTTTAACCTCTTTTATCTCAATATCACTGCATAGTATATACCCTAAGTTATCAGAACAAAAGAATAAACCATTTTTACTATCGTGCTCAAAGAACGAGGCCTCTCCATTAAATGTAATTCCACCTATCAATAGCCATTGGGCTTTAATATCCACCTCCCAAATATCTTCAAAGACAATAACTAATTGATACCATTTACTATTTTGCCAATCCTCAACAGTGGAATTATCTGGTAATGGTCCTACAACATTGATTCTCATGATAATATTCTCTCCCATTGCTTAAGAGATTATATTGCTATCATGAAAATTTACATCTCCATCTTTAAAGAACTTTCTTATCTTATCAAAGTTCTTAATACGTTGCTTGGCTTTTTCAGAAAAGCCGTTACTTATATAATCTTTTTCATTCTCAAGTATCATAATTCTATATAAAAAATGGCAAACCTTCAGAGATTTGCCATTTGACGTTAGTTAATATTTAAACTCTTAGAAATTTCTAAATCCCATAATCTTACGAACTTCTGCAAGTGTTTTAGCAGCACTTTCACGAGCCTTCTCTGCTCCCATCTTCACAACCTTACGCATATACTCTTCGTCTTTGATAATCTCGTTGTAGCGTTCACGCATAGGAGTTGTTACTTTTAATATATCCTCTGCTATCTGTTTCTTTAAATCTCCGTAACGGATTGAGCAATCGGCATACGCCGCTTTAAATTGCTCAACTACCTCTGGCTCTGACACAAGACTCATTACGGTAAACAGGTTTTCTATTGGTTGAGAAAGTGGAGAGTTTGGCACTTGCGGACCTTCATCCGTTACCGCTTTCATCACCTTTTTACGTAGTGGTTTATCTTCATCTATCAAGTATATGCAGTTACCCTCTGACTTACCCATCTTACCGCTACCGTCAAGACCTGGAACTTTTATTGATTCTGAACCAAAGTTATAACTCTCAGGCTCTGGGAAGAACTCTACTCCATATATATTATTGAAACGGCGTGCAAAACGGCGAGTCAACTCCAAGTGTTGCTCCTGATCTTTACCCACAGGCACTTTTGTCGCTTTGTGAATAAGTATATCCACAGCCATTAGTGATGGATAGGTTAATAGTCCAGCATTTACGTTTTCGGGTTGTTTGCGAACTTTATCTTTAAAGGATGCAGTACGCTCCAACTCTCCAATATATACGTGCATATTCATCAATAGGTACATTTCCGAAATCTCGGGAACATCGCTTTGGATGAATATTGTTGATTTCTCAGGATCAAGTCCCGCAGCAAGATATTGAGCCAATATACTCTTTACATTATCGTGCAATTGTGCTGGGTCGGGATGTGTTGTTAATGCGTGAAGGTCTGCAATAAAAAAGAAACAATCGTTCTTTTCCTGCATCTTCACAAAGTTACGCAATGCTCCATAGTAGTTTCCCAAATGGAGGTTTCCTGTTGAGCGAATACCGCTCACAACTATATCTCTCATAATTCTCTCTACTCTTTTTTTAATTAATGAGGAACGACTTGCATCGTTCCTCTTTTATATATGTTGTTATTTTATATTGACAAATCTTCAATTGGGAGTGGTTGACGGAACGCCTCCTTAAACGAGATTATTGACTCGGTACGAGCCAACCCCAATGGTTGTAATTTGTCGTGGATTATATCCAACAGGTGAGCATTATCACGTGCATATAGTTTAATAAACATATCGTATTGTCCTGTTGTATAGTGACACTCAACCACCTCGGGTATCTCTCTTAGTTTTGCAACCACATCTTCAAATTGATCAGGAGTTTGAAGATACAAGCCCATATAGGCACATGTTCCAAAACCCACCTTTGCAGGATCAACAAAATAATCAGTTCCTTTAATTATACCCAAATTCACCAATCTTTGTACTCTTTGATGAATTGCTGCACCTGATACTCCACATTCTCGAGCCACTTCAAGAAATGGAACTCGGGCATTTGCTGAAATTAATCGTAAGATTTTATAATCCAACGAGTCTAATTGTTGTCTTGCCATATTATCTGTTTTTTAATTACAATTTAATAGTACAAATATATAATATTTTTGAATATAAATGTATCTTTAATTAATAATTTTTGAAATTTTGAGTATGAAATTATAATTTTCAAACAATTTATATGAATTTAACACCTATATTATTATAATTTATAAGTAACAATTTAATTTTATGCAATTAGCAAATAGTCCTAATCTCAGGGATTTATAGATTTGATAATATGTTTTTACAGATTCAGTTTTGTAGAATAAAAATATTTGATTACCTTTGCACCCGATTCAGACAAGATTCGGGATGTAGCTCAGCCCGGTTAGAGTACACGTCTGGGGGGCGTGTTGTCGCTGGTTCGAATCCAGTCATCCCGACAAAAGAAAAATGCTAATTGGAACCAATTAGCATTTTTTTTTGTTTTACTACCTATGTTTAATTTCTTAAAATTTAGAGAGTAAACGTATAAAGTAGTATTCCAATTATGAATAACAGAAATAAAAATAATATAGGATATATTATGCAAGCAAAGATTTTTTAGTACTGAAAAATCCAATGGATTCTCAATCCATTCCTTTATAAGTTTTTATATAAAGAGACTAAATGGACAAAGAATAGCGATAACGGAAGAACTATGAACACAAAAAATAATATTTTACCCATCATATTGCTAAACTAAATTGACAATCCAAGTTTCTGCATAAACTTTTGGATATTAACAATATAGCGGACATGTATTCCCTCGCCTATTGTTTTATCATCTTCTGTTGCCAGAACAGAGAATGTCAGTTTTCTGCCCTCTTGCTGCAAAAGTGTGGCGGTTGCTTTTATGTTTGCTCCTATTGGTGAGGGCGAAAGATGTTTAATATTTAACTCCGAGCCAACGGTGGTCTCTCCCTCTGATAGTAGTTTCTCTGCGGCTTTCATTGCAGCATTCTCCATAAGAGCAGCCATTGATGGGGTAGCAAATACAGGAAGCGTTCCCGAGCCTACAAACTCGGCAGTATTCTCTTTTTGAACTTGAGTCTCTGAGATACAACTAATCTTATCCATTGTTTTCTTTAGAAGAGTGATAAAAATGCAGGAGATGAGTCTCCCTCTTCCTTACTTTTTACATCCTCAATTTCAACATCTTCATCTATAAAGTCTTCTGTTTTTGGTTCCTCTACCATAACAGACTCCTCTTCAACCGCACTATATGTTTGAGGTTGCTCTTTTTCTATCATCTTTGAACTTTTCCTTGATAGTTTCTCATTCTCCTCTGCCTCAAGAAATTCTATATAGTTGCGTATTGCCATAAGTTCTGCTCTAACATCTTTAAGGCGATTTACAACCTCTATTGTTGTGTTCTCTAAATCGGGATTATCTTTAAGGCGTTTTTTTGCACCATCAAGAGTTAAGCCCTTCTCTTTTACAAGATGATATATTAGTTTTACAACTTCCAAATCAGAGTTACTATAAAGGCGAACTCCGCGTGATGCTCTACGTGGTTTTATCTCTTTAAATTCTCGTTCCCAGAAACGAAGTGTTGATTCATTTGTGCCTACAATTTCGGCAACCTCACTTATTGAGTAAAACTGTTTTTTGGGGTATTCTGAACGTTCGCCTGCCATATTTTGAGTTTTTATATATAAAACTGCCGTTTTTTGATAGATATTATCAACTTATTTGTTCATAATTTACGCAAAATTAATATTTTGAATTATTTTTGCAAATTGTTTGAGGACTTTTTATATGTAACATATAAGTTGTCTTATAAACTTTAATTTTTTTGAATAAAATAAACTAAACAAATATGCTTACATCAAAAGAAATTCGAGAATCGTTTAAAGAGTTTTTCAAATCAAAGGGACATGAGATTGTTCCTTCGGCTCCTATGGTTATAAAGGGAGATCCCACTCTTATGTTTACAAATGCGGGTATGAACCAATTTAAAGATATTATTCTTGGTAATGCCCCTATCAAATACCCACGTGTTGCTGACTCTCAAAAGTGTTTGCGTGTTAGTGGTAAACACAACGACCTTGAAGAGGTTGGTTTGGATACTTACCACCACACTATGTTTGAGATGTTAGGCAACTGGTCGTTTGGCGATTACTTCAAAAAAGAGGCTATCGACTGGGCTTGGGAATACCTTACTGAGGTTCTTAAACTTGACAAAAGCCGTTTGTATGCTACCGTTTTTGAGGGTTATGCCCCCGAAGGTCTGGAGCGTGATGATGAGGCTGCTGGTTATTGGGAGAAACACCTTCCTGCTTCGCACATCATAAACGGAAATCGTAAAGATAACTTTTGGGAGATGGGCGATACAGGACCTTGCGGACCTTGCTCTGAAATTCACATTGACCTTCGTTCAGATGCTGAACGTGCAGAGAAAGATGGACGTGAACTTGTTAACGAAAGCCACCCTCAGGTTATTGAAATCTGGAACTTGGTATTTATGCAATACAACCGCAAAGCAGATGGTTCATTAGAGGGACTTCCTGCAAAGGTTATTGATACTGGTATGGGATTTGAGCGTTTGTGTATGGCTATACAAGGCAAGACTTCGAACTACGACACTGATGTTTTCCAACCTATCATTCTTGCAATTGGTCAACTTTGCGGTAAAAAATATGGCGAAGATGCTCAAGCAGATATTGCAATGCGTGTTATTGCCGACCACGTTCGTACAATCTCATTTGCTATTACCGATGGTCAATTACCTTCAAATGCAAAAGCAGGTTATGTAATACGCCGTATCTTACGCCGTGCTGTACGTTACGGATACACCTTCTTAGGACGTCAATCGGCATTTATATACTCACTTATTCCTACTCTTGCCGACCTTATGGGAGATGCTTATCCCGAACTTGTTTCTCAAAAGGAACTTATTATGAAGGTGGTTAAAGAGGAAGAGGAGGCATTCCTTCGTACTCTTGCTACTGGTATTAAACTTTTAGATAAGGTTATGGCAGATGCTAAAGAGGCTGGTAAAGATAAAATTGGAGGTAAAGAGGCATTTACTCTTTACGACACATACGGATTCCCATTAGACTTAACCGAACTTATTCTTAAAGAGAACAATTTAGGAGTTGACATTGAGGAGTTCAACAAAAATATGCAGGCTCAAAAAGAGCGCGCTCGTAACGCTGCCGCTACTGAGACTGGCGACTGGGTTATTGTTAAAGAGGGAGACCAAGAGTTTGTTGGTTACGACTTTACAGAGTGCGATGTTGAGATTTTACGCTACCGTAAAATGAAACAAAAAGATAAAGAGTTTTATCAAATCATATTAGACAAAACTCCTTTCTATGCCGAAATGGGAGGTCAAGTTGGAGATACTGGTACTCTTACTGCCGACAATGGCGAGGTGGTAAAAATCATAAACACTGTATCGGAAAACAACTTGGGTATGCAAATTACCGAGAAACTTCCCGAAGACCTTACTTGCGGTTACGTTGCAAAAATTGATGTAGAGAAACGTTTGGCTACTGCATGTAACCACACTGCAACACACCTACTTCACGAGGCACTACGCGAGGTATTAGGTTCTCACGTTGAACAAAAAGGTTCGTATGTAAACCCAAAAACTTTACGTTTCGACTTCTCTCACTTCCAAAAAGTTACTCAAGAGGAGTTGCGTGAGGCTGAGAAACTTGCAAACAAAAAAGTTCGCCAATGTATCGCTCTTGATGAGCGTAGAAATATGCCTATTGCAGAGGCTAAAGCAATGGGTGCAATGGCATTGTTCGGCGAGAAGTATGGCGATGCCGTTCGTGTTATCAAATATGGCACATCAGTTGAACTTTGTGGAGGTACTCACGTTGCCAACACAGGTATGATTGGTCAAATAAGAATTATCTCTGAGAGTTCAGTTGCAGCAGGTATCCGCCGTATTGAGGCTATCACTGCTGAGGTTTGTGAGAAATCGCTTTACGACCTTGAGGACCTATTGAGCGGACTAAGAGAGATGATGAACAACGCTCCCGATATTAAGACCTCAATTAAAAAGATGATGGAAGATAACACCTCTCTACGTCAACAGGCTCAAGAGTTTGCCAAAGAGCGTGGAAAACGTTTGAAGGAGGATATTATCAAAAATATTGATGAGCGTTCAGGCATAAAAGTAGCATCAATTATTAACGTTGTTGCACCTGAAACCATTAAAGATATAGCATTCCAATTAAGAGGCGAGTTCACAGAGAATTTTGCATTTGTTGCAGGTACAATATCTGGCGAAGACAAACCTTTACTTACAGTTATGTTAAGCGAGGATTTGGTTAACAAGGGATTAAATGCTTCGGCTCTTGTTCGCGAAGGAGCAAAACTTATTCAAGGAGGCGGTGGCGGACAACCTCACTTTGCTCAAGCAGGAGGAAAGAACAAAGAGGGTATAAGCCAAGCAGTAGAGGCTATTATTAATGCTATTGTTGGATAATAACTAACAGTTATCAGCAGTCAGGTTTAAGAACAAAACTATAAAATAATAATCAACCATAAAAACTAAAATATAGATGAGAAGATGGCGTATTGAAGACTCTATGGAGTTGTATAATATCAACGGCTGGGGCCTTAAATATTTCACTATTAACGACAAAGGGCATGTAGCAGTCACACCCAAAGAGGGCGGTGCGAGTGTCGATTTAAAAGAATTGATGGATGAACTTCAGGTGCGTGACGTTACTGCTCCTGTATTGGTTCGTTTCCCTGATATTCTTGATAATCGTATCGAAAAAATATCGAATTGCTTTAAGAGAGCAGCAGATGAATATGGTTACACTGCTCAAAACTTTGTGATTTATCCTATAAAGGTAAACCAAATGCGACAAGTGGTTGAGGAGATAGTAAGCCATGGTAAAAAGTTCAACATAGGTTTGGAGGCAGGCTCTAAGCCCGAACTACATGCTGTGTTGGCTACAAATGCAGGTAAGGATTCATTGATTATCTGTAACGGTTATAAAGATGAGAACTATATTGAGTTGGCTCTTCTTGCTCAAAAGATGGGACGCAGAATTTTCCTTGTTGTTGAGAAGATGAACGAACTTGTTCTTATTGCTGACATTGCCAAACGTTTGAACATACGTCCAAATATCGGAATCCGCATTAAACTTGCAAGCAGCGGTAGTGGCAAATGGGAAGAGTCGGGAGGCGATGTAAGTAAGTTCGGATTAAACTCGAGCGAACTTTTAGATGCCCTCGATTTTATAGACAAGAAGCAACTTCGCGACTGCGTACGCCTAATTCACTTCCATATAGGCAGCCAAGTTACAAAAATACGCCGCATTAAAAATGCACTTAAAGAGGCTTCTCAATTTTACGTTCAATTACGTAAGTTAGGATTCAATGTTGACTTTGTTGATATTGGCGGAGGTCTTGGCGTTGATTACGATGGTACACGCTCATCGGCAAGCGAGAGCAGTATGAACTACTCTATTCAAGAGTATGTAAATGACTCTATCTGGTCATTGGTTGATGCCTCTAACAAGAACAATGTACCACATCCAAATATCATTACCGAATCGGGACGTTCACTTACAGCCCACCACTCGGTATTAGTTTTTGAGGTATTGGAGACTGCTTGCCTTCCCAAATGGGAACGCGATGATGAGATGCCTGATGATGCTCACGAGTTGGTTAAAGAGTTATACCACCTACGCGACAAAATATCATCTTCGCAACTTATTGAAACTTGGCACGATGCACTTCAAATCAGAGAAGAGGCTCTTGACCTATTCAGTATGGGACTTTTAGACCTTCCAAACCGAGCATTGGTTGAGCGTCTGTTCTGGAGTGTGGCAAGAGATGTTTATGCCGAATCGGCTTCACTTAAACACGTCCCAGAAGAGTTGAAGAAAATCTCCAGAATGTTACCAGATAAATATTTCTGTAACTTCTCATTATTCCAATCTCTTCCAGACCTTTGGGCTATTGACCAAGTATTCCCAATTATGCCTATCGCTCGTTTGGATGAGAAACCCGATTGCAATGCAACTCTACAAGATATTACTTGCGACTCTGACGGTAAGATAACAAACTTTATATCATACCAAAGTTTGAGTAACAGTTTACCTGTTCACTCAATCAAGAACAAGAAGGAGTCATATTATATAGGCGTATTCCTTGTGGGTGCATATCAAGAGATTTTAGGAGACTTACATAACCTGTTTGGCGACACCAATGCAGTTCACGTTAGCGTGTATGACGACCACTATGAGATTGACCAGATCATTGACGGAGAGACTGTTGCCGAAGTATTGGATTACGTTCAATATAATCCCAAAAAGATGGTGCGTTCGTTAGAGACATGGGTTACATCTTCAATGAAAGCAGGTATAATAACTCCCGAAGAGGGACGCGAGTTCTTATCGAACTACCGTTCGGGACTTTATGGATACACATATCTCGAAAGAGATTAAACTATATAAAAGAGTATGCGATATTTCCTTGAGATTGCTTATGACGGCAGTGCCTACCATGGTTGGCAGGTGCAACCAAATGCCATAAGCGTACAACAGGTTATTGAGGAGATATTGCATAAACTTTTGGGTACCCCTACCCCCGTTGTTGGTGCTGGAAGAACAGATGCTAGTGTTCACGCCAAAAGAATGTTCCTGCACTTTGACACTGAGAAAGAGATATGCTCAGATGATTTTGTGCGTAGATTAAACTCTATTCTACCACAAGACATATCGGTATATGCCATACACCGAGTCAAGGATGATGCTCACGCACGTTTTGACGCAACTTACCGCACCTACAACTACTACATAACAAATGTAAAGAGTCCTTTCACAAGGCACTATTTTCACAGATACTTTGGCTCTCTCGATTTTGATGCTATGAACCAAGCAGCAGAGAGGTTGAAGAGTTTTACCGACTTTACAAGTTTCAGCAAACTGCACACCGATACAGTTACCAACAACTGCTGTGTAATGGATGCTCATTGGGAGGAGTGCGAGGGGGGGCACCGATTTGTTATCACAGCCGACCGTTTTTTACGCAATATGGTGCGTTCAATTGTTGGCACTCTTATTGAAGTTGGCAGGGGCAAACTTACAATAGAGGAGTTTTGTAAAATTATTGAGGCTAAAGACCGTTGCAAAGCAGGAACATCAATGCCGGGCAATGCACTGTTTTTGGTTGATGTGGGATACCCGGAAGGAGTTGTTAGTTAAAGTAAGGAGGTAGTATGCTACGTCCGCTAAAACACAAAAATAGAGAATGAAAAAAGTTACTATACAAGGAGTTACAGGCTGTTTCCACGAAGCAGCAGCAAGAAACTATTTTGCAGGAGAGGAGATTGAGACCGTACCCTGTCAAACATTTAAGGAGTTGTTCAATACAATGGCTTGTGAGAGCGACTACTATGGTATTGTTGCAATAGAGAATACCATTGCAGGCTCGTTGTTGCAGAACTATGAACTATTACGAGCAAGTGAGTTGCAAATCATAGGAGAGTATAAACTCCGCATATCGCACGTTTTAGCGGCTCTTAAAGGTCAAACTATTGAAGATATTACTGAGGTAAACTCACACCCCATTGCTCTTGCTCAATGCGACAACTTCTTGGATGCTCACCCACGTTTGAAAATTGTTGAAAAAGATGATACCGCAGGCTCGGCAAAGGAGATTGCAGAGAAAAATCTCACAGGACATGCTGCCATTTGTGCCGATATTGCAGCCGAGTATTATGGACTAAATATACTTGAGAGAGGGATTGAGACTAACAAACGTAACTTTACCCGCTTCCTAATATTGGCAAATGCCAACAAAACAGAGAACAGTGCCAACATTCCCGGCATCAACAAAGCATCGTTAGTGTTCAGTCTTCCTCACGCACACGGAAGTTTATCAAAGATATTGACAATCTTCTCGTTCTACGACATAAACCTAACAAAGATTGAGTCAATGCCAATTATCGGTTGCGAATGGGAGTATCGTTTTTATGTAGATGTTACATTTGACAACTATGTTCGTTACCGCCAATCACTAACCGCTATCACCCCGCTCACTAAATCTTTTAGAATATTGGGAGAGTATAAGGAGTTTATTTAGTTCCTAAAAATCATTGATAATATGAAAGACTATTTAAAATTATTTTTACTGCTTCTATTTATTATTACACCCTTATCATCTAATTCCAAGATATTTGAGATGAAGGGAGACATCTCTTTTGAGTTACCTGATAGCCATATAGAGCAGAGAAATAATAATAGTTCTTATGTTTTCACAGCAGACTCTTCATATAAGAATTTCTTCATATGCAATGTATTAGACATCACAGGATTCAACTCAACTAAAGTCCTCAATTCAGCAGATACAATATGTAATCCAGAATTAAAAAAATATGAACTCATTGATAGTGAAAGAGAGTATTTTTTTCAATGGAATAAAGATTACAAGATGAATTATTATAAATTAGATAGAGATGAATATAAATATGTAACCTACACCTCATATACATCAAAACCATATAATATAATTTTTGGATATAAAACAGATGAAGAATTAGAAGTATTTGAAGAGATTATTGATTCAATAGAGTACAATGGGGTCCCACTACAAAAGGTATTTGTTTACATAGGCTATGCCTATATATTTTGGTTAATTGCATTAATCGTAGTCTCAATCTTTGGATGTGCATCACATGATGATAATAGACCTTTTAAAAATGCCATTGTTGTAGGATTTAAAACTACTCTTATAACAGCGGCACTCTTAGTTATTGTATTATGGGGAAGTTGGTCAGTTATTCCAATTTTTGCTTTCACCTCTGGACTTATAGGATTTATAACCAGTTGGGCAAGTGTATATTTTACAATTGAAACATAAGTTATTCCCGCATATATATAACTTCTCACTTCTCTTTGATAAATAAAGCATACGAAAAGAGGCTGAGTCAAAATGAAAATTTTGGCACAGCCTCACTCTTATAACACTAATTTGACTAATATGTCTAACAACTAAAAACTACCCGAAGGGCGGTTGAGTTTACGAAACCGACAACTGATAACCGACATTTACCTTCCCGTATGTGAGAAGAAGTGCCATTTTCGTTTATGACAATCTTTTTTATCGGTTGCTATACGCGACTCGGTTGGGTACTCTAACTTCTCTAAATCGGCAATGTAGTTTTTAATATCGGCAAGTAGCATATCTGCCATATCGCGAGAGAAGCCTTGACGCACAACTATTCGCATTACGGTCATATCCTCAATATCCTTTGGCATTGTATAGGCAGGTACCATCCAACCACTCTGTTTTAGTCGGTCTTGCAGGTCAAATAGTGTCCATTTTGCCTTTTTGGCATAATCATCTTTGAGAGACCAAATGAACAACGGATTTTCAAGTGTTGTACTATATGCGTGGAATTGTGGCATCTTGGCAATCTCAGCGTGTAGATACTCTGCCACAGCCATACTGCTCTGTTGTATGGCTTTATATCCTTCAAATCCCAATCGGATGAATTGGTAGTATTGTCCTAAGATTTGTGCCGCAGGGCGAGAGAAGTTTAATCCTACTTGCGTTATGTTTGCTCCAAGATAATTTACACTGAACGACATCTCTTCAGGCAGATACGATTTATCTTTCCATACCACCCAACCCAAACCGGGATATACAAGACCATATTTGTGACCTGAGGTGCTTATTGAGAGTACCCACTTCAAACGGAAATCCCAACACTTTTCGGGTTGAAGGAAGGGCAATATAAATCCGCCCGATGCTGCATCTACGTGAATTGGCACGTTATGACCTGTTGAAGCATTATACTTTTCGAGTGCTCTATTGAGTGCCTCAACATCATCATTTAGTCCTGTCCACGTTACTCCTTGAATTGGCACAACGCATATTGTATTTTCATCACACATTGATATGGCTTTCTCAATATCGAGTGTGATATGTTCGTGTGTAAGGGGCACAGTACGCATCTCAATTTGCCACAACTGTGCAAACTTTTCCCACACTACCTGATAGCCCGATGATATTACAAAGTTTGGTTTGTCGCATGGTTTCCCTGCTGCTTTTCGGCGTGCTTTCCAGCGTAACCACGCTGCTACTCCTCCTAACATACACGCCTCTGATGAACCTATTGCTATTGCTCCTGTTTTCCATTTGTTCTGTTCAGGAGAGTTCCAAAGGTTTGCCATAATGTTAATACATTTGGCATTCATCACCGCTACACGAGGATATTCTGTTTCATCAATGTAGTTAACCGCTATTGCCTCGTTCATAAGTCGGGTTGCATACTTATCCATATAGGTTGTTACAAAGGTGGCAAGATTTAGACGTGGCTGGGTTTGTGCAAAGGTCTCATCTTTTACCATCTGGTAGGCAATCTCGGGAGAGGTTGGATGACATGGGATTGTTTCACATGGTGCTGATTGCAACATTCGCTCCGATCCAAAAATTGGAGTAGTGCATCCACAACTGTCGGTGTGGCAACTGTTATTTTCTTTCATAATTAAAGTTTTTATTGTTTACCTCTTATAAACACTTCGCATTATAAAAGAGTTTTATAAATGCTCCTGATATCCTCTTATTTAACTTATTTATATAGAAAATAAGCGATGTCAAGTTTTTTTGACATCGCTTATTGATTGTTAGTTTTATAGAAAAATTCTACAAAGCGTTTATTGCACTATCCAGTGCTATTATACGATCATCTATTGCCTGTTTCATTCTCTCAACTGCTGAATCAAAATCCATTAACTCATCGCCATTAGGATAGTTGTGGCGAGAATCTATTGGCCACATTTCATGGTTTACTGCCTCCGACTCACGAATTAAATCGGCTTGTTCATCAATGAATGTATCAATATTTTCAAATATGGGTTTTATCTCTGCCCAACGTGCTTTTATGGCTGTTCGGAACTCAGCAGAGTTCATTAACTGTCCATACCATAGAGAGTTTGTTAGCAACAATCCTGTTTTGTTTGGTTCAAATGTTCCCCAGTCAAAATCCCAGATAGGTCCTGCACACAACTTACCTCCTGCATCCTTATACATATAGCAACTTTTGGGATGCTTGGGTTCTTCGTTTGAAGTAACCTCATGTATCAACAAATAATCGATATAGGTTGAGTAATCAATTTTGCTGAATACGGTCTCAAAATCATTATCTACAAGAGCATTCTCAACATCTCCTATATAGTTGTCAATGTATGTAAAATATGGATGTGTCCACTCTGTTATTATCTCTTCATCAGGATCTTTTATAGTTACAGGGTAGCCATAGACTTGCGACATAAAATAGTTTATCTCTGCTTGATAGTTGGTGTCAAATTCTAATAGATAACCTCCATCTTCGCCTGTTGCAGAGCCATCCTCAAACTCGGTGATATTTACTCTGTTTTTGTCAATCTTTATCTGCTCACACAGATAGTAGTTTCCTTGATGAGAGCCATTTAGATAGAACTCCACAAACTCCCCTCTTGGTGCCCAATCCATTATTTGACGTGCCATCTCAAATGCTACTGCATTACGCATTAGGGTGCGGTCCATCCAGTTTGCCAACAATACCCAACGTTTATGTTTTGGCATACCTAAAACCTCTGCTTTACTATCGAGTTTAATGGCGTATGGCTTTTTAGGGTAACTCCATGTTGAGTTTCCACGTCCACGGAAATTAGTTGTGGTATTCATAACCTCCTCGCCAAGTTCATCTTCAATGCGTATTATGCACTCCTCTGTCCACACCTCTTTACTTGTAATTGCTACACCATTAGGCGTTTCAACATATACTTTTGGCAGAGTCTTTTTAATCTCTTTAAAGTTGGCTTTTACTTCTGTTGTTGAAGTTACAACCAACTCCATAGGATTTTCGTTCCCTGCATCTACTCCGTCAATAGTCCAGTTTACAAATTTGCAACCCTCCGCTGGAGTTGCTGTTAATGTTACTGTATCATTTGCATTTACTGTTGTTTCTGAAACCGAGACTGTTCCCCATGAGTTGTTTGAAGATGTGACTAATACTGAACAGATTGTCTCTGCCATCTCAAATTGAGTGTCAAGATATGCTATACGATTTCGTACATACTCTTTTAGGAATTCAACCTCTGCCTCGTATGAGCCACGTGCTGCAAGTTCGTTGTAAACTATTGTATTTAATATATTCCAAACCTCAAAGTTATTCTTCTGAGAAGCATCAAGATAGGTAGCAGTAGTTGTGATATAGTTTGTCATAAATGCCTCTAATCCTGCGGCTCTCAACTCTGTCCAACGTGTTTTTACTGCCGATACAAAGCCTGCATCTTGCCACCAACGAGAAATCCACGTTTTGGGTTCGTGAGCGTATGTACGCATCATAAGATTTGTTGCATCACCCAAACGGTTATCGTTGTTGAAGGCTATATCAAAGTCCCATAGTGGTCCAAATTTGAATACATCGTTACGCTCCTTGTACATATAGGTACTCCACCATGAGTCAGAGTTTCCGAATAACTCACATGCTATATACCAATCTACCATTGAGACTTCATCTATGTATTTTCGCCATCCTAACTCTGCATCGGTAAAGTTGGTGCTGAACATTGCATTCTCCATATTTTGTGTATAGTTAGCAATGTAGGCTGATTGGTCTGCGTTTATCTCATCATCTTTGGGGTATTTGATTGTCACCTTCATGCCTTGTGAAGTTTGGAACCATGAAATTTCGCTATCGGCAAATCCGTCAACTTCAATTAGGTATCCGCCTGTTAT
>SUXK01000015.1:10146-10551 GCA_015061035.1 Bacteroidales bacterium | reverse complement strand
ATCCAGACATACTCATTCTATCCTCACCAATTTTGCAGGCGAACTTATCGAGCATCTTACGCAACTTTCCACTGATGAATACCGGCTTGCGGTCTTCAATCTTGTAAGGTCGCATAAAGGTGTTGCGGTACTCCTCCAAAGAGAGCTTGCGTTGCTTGCTACTCACTCTGCGCTGAATGGGTGGTGTAGGTGGCTGTTGCTCGACAACATTGGTGGGAAGAACTTCATCAGTTTCCTCTGAAATAGGAGATACAGTATCCGTCTGAATATGTTTCACAGCTGACGGTAGAGGCTCTGGCAGAATGTCGTCAATGGATGATCCTACGGATTCCATTGTTTGCAAATTCTCCATATCTGAGCTATTACCCTTATCACTCCTGTAAAAAGACCTTGTAGTCATTTGGT
>SUXK01000015.1:0-10136 GCA_015061035.1 Bacteroidales bacterium | reverse complement strand
AAAGAAAATGTGCATACAATTCTACCACAACTAATTAGGTCTATGTAGGCAATTATGAATTGTATTGCTTTTCGGGGTGATTTATAAGCGGTGCTGATTGCATAATTCTTCCCAAGTTGAACGGGTAATTATGGATTAGGACGAAATGCTTAATTGAGGAAATTAAGGGCTTAAATACGATAGCGGATAGACGGACTGCCGAAACATCGGGAGTTGTTCTATCCGCTATCCTGTTATGGCTGATTAGTGGCTGTCCGTTTCGGCTGTTCGGAGCAGAAGTTTGACAGACGAATAGGCATCAGTCTGACAAACGACAATGTGCCGGACAAGATCCGAGACGGGTAATCACTTAGGGATATTCTTATATAATACAGATTACAATGTGATGTATGCTTAGAAATATATCGTTGTAAACATCTAAAAGTGCCACGAACTATGCCACATACTGCAACAGGCTCACCGTATGATTGAAGTGTGATAACTTATCTCTTTCTTTGCCCTCAGAAAACGGAACTGCGTATGAGAATAGAGGCTATTTCAATGGCTGATTATCGTGTCTATGATGAAACGATATGACAAGGGATGACACCTATTGTTAGTGCCATTGAAGTATGAAAATCTCTTCCTTATTTAGCAGTGCGAAACAAGAAAATAAGTGTAATAAATTAAAATAAAGAGTATGGATTTAATCATTTTTGAGCGAAAGGCATTCGAGGAATTTGCCACGAAGATTGAGCAGTTCATTCTGCGAGTATCAAACTCACCCGTTGTCAAGAGCGGGAAGAAAAAGACAAACAATTGGCTCGACCATCAGGATGTTTGTCAGAGGTTAAAGATTAGCAAGCGTACATTGCAGACCTTGCGTGATAACGGAACGCTTGCCTACACCAAAATTGGCAACCGCACATACTACCTACCCGAAGATGTGGATAGCATCATCACTAAGGTTGAGGATAGACGAAAAGAAGCCAGGTGGCGAGGACGAGAAATCTAACCAATGTATAACACTAAAACTTATTTGAACTATGTATCAAGAAATGCGAACAAAAGATGATGCGTGGATGCAGTCCATTCACGAGAGTATCGACCAACTATCGGAGATTATTGATAGTATGCCAAAAGATGGTGCAGCCTTACAAAACGATGATGAGTATTTATGCGACAAAGAAGTTGCGTATATGCTTAAAGTGAGCCGAAGGACATTGAGCGAATACCGAGGCAATGGCACATTACCATACTATGTACTTGGTGGTAAAGTTCTGTACAAGCGTAGTGAGATTGAGCAAGCATTGAAACGAGAGTATAATGGCAGGCACCTACTTAATAGCAGCGGATAAACCTCTCTATATTTTTGGAGGGAGTGAAATTTACCGCTTGCCCTATATTCATCTACAGCAAAATAATAGTACCCCTATGGATAGAAACAAGATCAGCATACAAATGGGTTATCAATGTAAGAACCCGTTTGTATGCTGTCTGCTTATCTTCTTCTACATTTTCGTCAGTCGTTCATTTCCGTTGCCGTCTGCATTTCCGAGTACAGACATTGAAAGGGGAAAGGTTTTCGGGCTGAATACTCTCGTAGGAGGAAGATTCAGACCGAAACGGCTTGCCGCCTGACCTTTCAACTTTCAAGGGCTGATGTACTACCTTCGCAGACGAGCAAAGGAAAGGGGCAAATGACGGAATCGGAAAACTCATAATATCGCAGATTTATGATAGACCAAATTCAAATACTACCCTGCAATAATGAAAAATGCACCGTCCTTTTGCTCGTTCATAAAAAAGTTGTACCTTTGTTCCAAGATGAGTTGTATATCAATGCAAATCACGCAAGTATGTAGAAATCAGAACAGTTGCCAACTCATTACCTCGTTCTTGAACTTTCCGCATAAACTTTTTATTCTTAGCGGATTATGAGATTATTCCAAAAATAGTATATATTTTTAAACTTCACATAGGCTATAATTCATAAAAAAATAGTAACTTTGTAAAGTATTTGAAAATAGTACACCAATTAGATCAATTTTTTTACTAACATTATAAAAATTAAACAAAATGATTAGCTACAAAGACCTTGGTTTGGTAAACACCAAAGAGATGTTTGCAAAAGCCATCAAAGGCGGATATGCAATCCCCGCATTCAACTTCAATAACATGGAGCAACTACAAGCAATTATTCAAGCAGCAGTTGAAACAAAATCTCCAGTTATCCTACAAGTATCAAAAGGAGCACGTCAATACGCAAACCAAACACTTTTGCGTTATATGGCAGAGGGTGCAGTTGAGTATGCAAAAGAGTTAGGATGTGAGAAACCTCAAATAGTTCTTCACCTTGACCACGGAGATTCATTTGAGACATGTAAATCATGTATCGATATGGGATTCTCTTCTGTAATGATTGACGGATCACACCTTCCATACGAAGAGAACGTTGCTCTAACTAAAAAAGTAGTTGAGTACGCTCACCAATTTGATGTAACAGTTGAGGGAGAACTTGGAGTATTGGCAGGAGTTGAAGATGAGGTATGTGCAGAACACCACACTTACACTCGTCCTGAGGAAGTTGTTGACTTCGTAACTAAAACAGGTTGCGATAGTTTGGCAATTTCAATCGGTACTTCTCACGGAGCAAACAAATTCAAACCCGAGCAATGTACAAAAGATGAGAACGGACGTTTAGTACCTCCTCCACTACGTTTTGACGTATTAGAGGGTGTTGAAAAAGAACTTCCTGGATTCCCCATCGTACTTCACGGATCATCATCAGTTCCTCAAGAAGAGGTTGCAACTATTAACAAATACGGCGGTGCATTGAAAGATGCAATCGGTATTCCAGAAGAGTGGTTGCGTAAAGCAGCTGAGTCAGCAGTATGTAAAATCAATATCGACTCTGACAGCCGTCTTGCAATGACAGCAGCAATCCGCGAGGTATTCGCTAACAAACCAGCTGAGTTTGACCCAAGAAAATATCTTGGACCTGCTCGCGAGAATATGAAAAAACAATACATGCACAAAATTGAGAACGTTCTTGGTAGTGCAGGTAAATGTGAGTGCTGTTAATTGATTAAACATCAATAAAGTAATAAGGGTTACCAATTGGTAACCCTTATTTTTTTTGTTCTTATACCCTCTCCATATTGGCAATCTACTATATAAAAAGTGACGCATAATATCTGCGTCACTCTCATAATTTTGAATTTAGTTTTAATCTATATAAAATTAGTTCTTCTCTAACCACTCCATACGTCTTTGGTCGGGTAGGTGTTTAATTTTAAAATTATCAAATGAGGCTTTAAATCCTTCTCCATCGGGACTTGCAGCCATAACGCCAACCATAACGGGAGTGTTGTCTTGTAGCCAGCAATTACGCATCATGGTGTAATTTTTGTCATCAAAAGAGTAGAATATCTCAACTGCATCTAATCTTCTAACGGCCTTAATCCAAATAAACTCAATAGGTTTATCCAATTCAATAACACTCCAGTCGCTTGTATTGTGAGTAACAACTGTGCTAATGTTGTATTTGCCATCAACAAACTCAATACCAGTTTTAATATAGTTTTCGTGATCAATTCTAAGCATTAACCCCGCTTGATCAAATCTAACTTTGTAGTCGCCCGATATTCTCACCTTAACCTCAAACTCACCGCCTCTCGTTGTGTATAAAAAAGGAGCATCATCAACAGTAAACCCGTAGTGTGATATTCTCCAGTAATAACTATGAGGAGTAACATCCATTGTAATTGTTTCACTGTTTATACTCCAATTTTCGGGCTCGTTAAACCACTGCATCTTTTCAAGGCTTTGAGCCGACACACCAAAACTAATACAAAATAATAGAAGAATTAAAATTTTGCTTTTCATAAAATAACCATTAAAATTATTACATTTGCAAATGTATATATCTGTTTAATACGATGCAATGGTAAAAAATAACCATAATGAATGAGACTTTAGATAAAAAATTATTATTTCAAGAATTTGAGAAAAGTAGTAATTGTGAGATTTCAAGTTACCTTGCAATAGCAAAAGCATATTCTGTCGCAGAGAATGCGCTTGTAGTATTGAGCGATTTAAAAAGAGTTGAGAGTCATATCTTTTATGGTGGCTATGCTGAATATTTAGGTTTAGGCAAAAAAGGGGAATTTAAAACTATAAACTCTATATGGGAAAACGAGGTATTCCGTAGAATAGTGCCAAATGATTTGGATCGAAAACATCTTGAAGAGTTAAAGTTTTTTGATTATATAAAGCGTAATTGTAAGGAGAGTGATTGCTTTATGCAGAATATAATCAGGATGAGAAACCGAGTTGGAGTGTTAGTAGAGGTAATACATCGAATTTTTTATTTTAAAGAGAGTAATGCTATACGTTATGCTATGTGTCTATATACTCCTGCAATTGGAAGTGAACGTTCAGTTATAGTAAATCCTGTTACCTCCAAGACTATTTATATTGATGATATTGACTCAAATAATATATTGTCTGACAGAGAGAAAGAGATCCTTAAAATGATAGATCTTGGATTCTCAAGCAAGGAAATCTCAGCAAATTTAAATATAAGTATCTTTACAGTTAGCCGCCACCGTCAAAATATTTTGGAGAAACTACAAGCAAAAAATTCATTGCAGGCGTGTTGTACTGCAAAAAGTTTGAAAATCTTGTAGTAGCAGAATCAGGTACCAACTATCTGAAACTCTTTCTTCTGTTTTATCCTACTATTAAATATATGTAATACAATTGTGTTTATAACTTAAAATAATTAACTTTGCCGTTCTTAAAATAAAAATATATGAGTGAAAGAGCGCAATTTGCTACAAAATTAGGAGTTATAGCAACAACAGTAGGCTCTGCTGTTGGGTTAGGTAATATATGGCGTTTCCCCTATATGACGGCCGAGAATGGAGGAGGGGCATTTCTTATTGTGTATATATGCTGTGTTTTGATATTAGGAATACCACTAATGTGTGCCGAGTTTGCAATTGGACGTAAATCCCGCACCAATGCAGCAGGAGCATTAAAAGTATTGGCTCCAAAGTCGCAATGGCACATAATAGGATATATAGGAATTCTTGCATCAACTCTTATACTTGGTTACTATATGGTTATTGCTGGGTGGGTAGTAGAGTATGTATATCAAGCATTCAGAGGTGATCTGTTTACTCAATCAGCAACTGCGATAGCCGATAACTTTAATACTTTTAAAACCGATGTATGGCGACCACTTGTTTGGGTGGGAGCATTGCTTGTTATAAACTATATGATTATATCACGAGGCGTAGCAAAGGGGATAGAGAAAGCATCAAACATAATGATGCCGCTACTCTTTTTGATATTGCTCGTATTTTGTGGATATGCAATTACATTGCCAGGAGCGGCAAAGGGGTTAAACTATCTATTCAATCCCGATTTCTCTAAAATAAACGGAGGTGTGATATTAGCAGCAATGGGGCAAGCATTCTTCTCGTTAAGCATAGGTCTTGGAATACTAATAACATACGGCTCATATTTCAAAAGAAATGTCACATTGCCAAAAACTGGATTAACAGTTGCCCTGTTGGATATGTTGGTTGCAATACTTGCTGGAGTTATGATATTCCCTATTATGGCATCGTTTGGAATAAGTCCAACTCAAGGCCCTGATTTAATATTTGTAACCCTGCCCAATGTGTTTAAACAGATGTTTATGCCAAACCTATGGGCTGTATTGTTCTTTATCTTTGCTGCGGTGGCAGCGCTAACATCAACTATATCACTGCTTGAGGTGGCAATAGCATACATATCTGAGGAGTTTAAAGTAGGTCGTAAAAAAGCGTCAATGGTAATATTGCTTATTGTTGCTGTGTTGAGTGTACTATCATCACTATCGTTTAGTTTACTAAGTGAAGTAAAACTTTTTGATATGAATTTCTTTGAACTATCCGATTACTTCTCTGCAAACATATTGCTTCCAATAGGAGGATTTTTGTTGGCAATATATGTAGGTTGGGTAATGAAAAAGAGAGATTTTCTTGCTGAATTAGGTGGAGTAAAATATTCATCTATACTATATAAACTAATACTCTTCAGTATTAAATTTATAGCACCAGTTGCAATAATATTTATATTTCTTTCATTAACAGGTGTGTTTAAAATATAGGTATGTCTGATAAATTCTGGAACTTCTCAAAGGCAGAGCGTATAGCGGCAATAGCATTAACAATTATCATAGTATTGCTATTGGCAGTGTCTTTATACAATAAAAAAAGAGATAATGTTCCCACAAAAGATTACAGAACTGAGATAGAGGAGTTCAAAAATAGAGTTGTTTTAACCGATACAGTTAAAGAGAAGAAACGTTCACCCCGTAAGAAAACAAAAAAGGTATATACACCCAACGAACAACAACTATTTCCGTTAAGAAAAGAGAGTAAATAGTTACTCCTGTTAAAAAATAGTTCTATTTTCTATTAAAGGATAATAAACTATATATGATTTATTTGTTGGTCAAATATAAATAATTATATTTGAGAGTCAAAATATGAGGTTTAATGAGAGGGGTATCTATATTAATATTTATTCTATTGCTTTTTATTAAAGCAACCCCCTTGTGTGCATTAAACAGAATCACAATCTACTCAACTCCTCAACAACAAATATCCCTTACAAAAGAAGGAGAGAAGAAAGAGAGTTTGAAACTCTATGAAGAGACAAAATTTGATTGCTTTTCATCTTCAAAAGCATTTGAGATAACAGCATTAGCGCTCCCAATGGTAGTGGCAGGAGTAGCCACCAAGCCTGAAGATAATCGTTTTTCCACCTATAAATCTGCTACAACACGAGGCGTAAAATCATATTTTGATGACTATATCCAGTACCTTCCCATTGCAACTAAATATATAATGAAGGTGTCAGGAGTAAAAGGACGTTCATCGTGGGGCAGAATGATAACATCTGATCTGCTCTCAGTTGCTCTTATGGTAGGCTCGGTTGAGGTATTAAAACATACAATAGACTCTCCACGTCCAAACCAAGAGGATAATCACTCATTCCCATCAGGACACACAGCAACAGCATTTATGGCGGCAAGACTTTTAAATAAAGAGTATGGGCATCTTACTCCATGGATACCAGTTGCATCATATACGGTAGCATCGCTCACTGCAATGGGCCGTCAATTTAATTCAGAACATTGGGTAAGCGACCTTTTTGTAGGAGCAGGGATAGGAATAGTATCAGCCGAACTCGGATACTATTTTGCCGATCTTATATTCAAAGATAAGGGGTTGCTATATAAAGCAGCACCCCCAAAATGGGAGTATGGCAGAAAACCATCACGATTCACTTCAATGATAGGGGTGTCAACCATATTTGGTAATTATGCAACTGCAAATGGAGAGCCGATTGATATTAAGGTTGGTAATCGTGTAGGATTTGAGGGGGTATATTTCCCTCATAAAAACATAGGAGTAGGAGGCAGAGTAACGGTAAGTAATAATATGTTTGCCGTTAATGAAGAGATAATGGAAGATTGGATGGGAGAGTTGTCGCTATATGCAGGAGCATATTACGAAACACAACTCTCATCGCGTTGGGCAGTTGGCTCCAAAACTCTATTTGGTTATAATTTTTATTCGGGTTGTGCATCGTGGCAGGAGAGAGGTATTGAGAAAAATGACGGAAGTTTTGGCTTTGTAACAGGAGTTTCGCTTTCATATCTTGCAACAGATAATATGCGATTCTCATTAGACTGCGATTATAATCTTCTATCTTCATCACGACTTGTACCACAACAGATGCAACACGAACTTTTTACAGGAGTATCAATATCGGTAATGTTTTAGTAAATTGATAAATTCTATATATTATGGAGAGATTAAAAATTTTAATAACAACAATGATGATGACAATTACTTTATCAGTAATAGCATCGGAGGATAGTTATATGAATATCTATCTAAACTCAACAGGCAAGGCAACCTCAATATCCATTGATAATATAGATAAAATTACCTTTCCTTCAGAAGATGAAGTTCTATTAACTGTGAATGGTATTGCAACCCCAATGTTAATTGATGATATTGATGTTATAACCTTTGGGGATACTGATATAACTTCAATAGAGGAGAACGAAGTTGAGAGTGCAGGGATAGAGATAAAATATTTGTTAGGAGTAGAAGAACTGCATATTGTAAGCCCAGAGCCATTATCAATGGTGCAGGTATATAATATGCAAGGAGTGCAAATGATGACACAAATACCCAATGAAAATAGTGTATCGTACAATATAAGTGCATATCCAAGAGGTATATATGTTGTAGTAGTACAAGCAAACGGACAAATAGCGACAGAGAAGATTTTAAAATAAGTTAACAAACATTCGTTTGTTGAATCTGCTTACCGCTCGGCATAACTCAAACAAGTTTGGTTCTGCTCTTGCTTAATCGCAGATTTGTTAGTTTTTAGTTGTACGATACTTAGTACCTTTGTTTTTAGCAAATAAAGACTCTAACAACAAACAACTCAAAAAAATATGAAAACAAAATTTATCACATTAATTGTTGCTTTGGCAACATTTGCAACTGTTATACTTGCTCAGCAATATGAACGAGTTGTAAAAATTTATAAAGATGGAGAGATATTAAATAGTTATCTTATCTCTGAAGTAGATAGTATAAAATTCGATAAGGTTGCACTTTACCAAGTTGGAGTAACTGCAAACAACTCTGAAGCAGGATATGTCTTAATCAATGATAATACAACATCAGACCTCTTTAAAGAGGGAGAGTCAATTACTCTGAAAGCGGTAGCAAACAGTGGATACCAATTTGTAAACTGGACTCTCAATGGAAGTGTTGTTTCAACAAACAATAGTTGCTCAGTAGTGGTAAACGGAGCGGTAACATACGTTGCAAATTTTGAAGAGAATCAGTTGCAATATTGTACTCCAGAAGGTACTATGTTAAGTAGTCGTCAGTTGAACTCATTTACTCTTACTGATGGAACAAATAGTTTATCACTCTCAAATATCCAGTCTTCAACTCGCGATGCAGTATATAAAGATAAAACAGAATTTTATCTACATACCCAACAGGGCGAGACACTAAACTTCTCGGAAATGGATTGGACAGGAGCATGGATGCATGCTTTTGTATATATTGACTATAACAGAGATGGAGTTTTTAATACTACATCAAACCCTTACGGAAACAACGATGGAGAGTTGGTAAGTTATAACTTCTATTCTTCAGATGATAGTAGTGTTGGTACTGACAGTAAAGGAAATGTTGTTTCAAACTCATGTGGAGTATATGCAAACAATATTCCATCGTGGACATTACCTGAAAATCTTGAATCGGGCGAATATCGTATGCGTTTCAAAATTGACTGGGAATCGCTCGATCCTTGTGGCTCAACCGACTTTAAAAACTCAATACAAAACAATGGTGGAGTTGTATGTGATTTAACGCTTCGGGTTGGAGCAACCGATTTATTATACGATGTAACATTTAAATCAACACCTCAATTGGCAGGAACAGCATCAGTTGTAGATGAAAACGTTGACAAAGCAACCTTGTTGGCAACAGCAAATGCAGGATATGTATTTGAGTGTTGGAAAATAAACGGATTGCAAATATCAACAGATAACCCTTACGTAGCAACTATATCTGCCAACACAGAGATTGAGGTATGTTTCCGTCAAGCAGAGACCGTAACCGTATCAGCAACAGTTGCTAAAGGAGGAAGTGTTGAAGTTTCTAATCCAAATCCTCTTGAAGGAACGGAAGTAACACTTACCGCAACAGCCAATGCAGGTTTTCAATTTGAGAGTTGGTCACTAAATGGCGAGGTAGTATCAACCGAAAATCCCTACACTATAACAGCAAGAGGTAACGCTGAGTATGTAGCAACTTTTACCGATATGTACTCACAACTCACAACCGTTCCCACAATCTATATCAATACAGAGAATGGAGTAGCGGTAACAAGCAAAGAAGATTATGTGAACGCATACGTAACAGTACGCGGAGCAGAGAATGAAGAGGATAATATCACTGAGGTACTCACTGAGATAAAAGGACGAGGAAACTCAACATGGGGAATGGCAAAGAAACCCTACCGCTTGAAATTTGATGAAAAAATCAAATTCTTGG